>JAXMGO010000009.1:0-142999 GCA_046347255.1 Steroidobacteraceae bacterium | reverse complement strand
GACATCATCCCGTAGCGCACGTACATCAGCGTCTCTCCCTGATCCAGGCTTCCGAAAACTTCAATCTACCCGCCGCGCCGGCTGTCCGGATACGGCTTGCCGTCGCGATGCGTGTACATCACGGGCTTCGCGCCCGGCGGCGCCACCAGGTCGATGTCGGGGTAATGCGCGCCGTCCTCGGCGCTGCGCGTCCCGATCTCGATCACGAGCGCATCGCGCGAAGAACGGTTCTGCAGGTGGTGCCCATCGGCATCGCCGGCCTTGAAGCCAGCGGCGTCGCCCGCGCGCAGCACCTCCTCGCCCGCATTCGTGACCATCACCACCTCGCCTTCGACGACGTAGACGAGCTCGTCCGCCGCCAGGTGCCAGTGGCGCTGGCTCGACCAGGCACCGGGCGGCAGGCGCAGCAGGTTCACGCCGAACTGCGTGAGGCCCGCGGCATCGCCGAGCCGCCGGCGCTCGCGCTGGCGGCACGGCAGGTCGAAGGGCACCGGATAGAGCGTGCCCACCACCGGGGCGAGCGCGGCGACGTCGATCTTCTTTCCCATGGGTCGGACTCCCGGTCGGAAGCTCAAGGCAGGTGGAAACCCGGCGCCGCGGCGCCGCGACCGCGGCGCGGCTCCGGCGCCATCGCGTCCCCGGGGCGCGGGCGCACGCCCCAAGGCTATCATGCGTGAAACGGGGCGCACACGCCGGAGGCTGCATGCTGCGAGCGCTGGGCTGGCTACTCTCACCGACGGTGCTGGTGTGGATCGTGCTCGCCGCGCTCGTGCTGGCGCTGCTCGAGGGCTCGCTGTTCGGGTTGCCGGGCCTGCTGATCCTCGCCTCGTTCACCTCGAAGTACGCTTACGTGCTGCTCGAGAGCGCCGCGAACGGGCGCGCCGAGCCGCCGCCGCTGTCGGTGGACATGGTGAGTCCCTTCGAGCAGCGGCCGATGATCCAGCTCGGCATCGGCATCGCCGTCGCGCTGCTGGTCGCCTGGCTGCCGCGGCCGGCCGGCGCGGCGGTCGGCGCGGCAACGCTGCTGCTCCTGCCCGCCTCCATCGGCGTGCTCGGCGCCTCCGACCGCGCATTCGACGCCGCCAATCCCGCGGTGCTGCTGCGCACGATGATCGCGCTCGGGCCCTGGTACCTGCTGCTGCTGGGCGTCGCCGCGCTGTACGCGTGGCTGGTGTATTGGGCGTGGACCGCGCCGGCCTGGGGCGTGGTGCGCTGGGGCCTCGGCATCGCCTGCCTGTACTCGCTCTTCACGCTGATCGGCAGCGTCGTGCACCTGCGCCGGCTGCAGCTCGGCTTCGAGGCCATCCACAGCCCGGAGCGCAGCGCCGCGCGGGCCCGCGCCGAACACGACCGCGACCAGGACCGCTTCCTCGAGGAGGTGTATGGCGCTGTCCGGCTGCACAACTACGCGCGCCGGCGAACTGCTCGACGGCTGGACCGCCCGATCGACGAGCACGGCGCTGGCACGTGACGCCCGCGCGCTGGTGCAGCGCGCGCTGGAACGACGAGCGCGGCCTCGCGCTGGTGGCTGCGCGGCTCGCGGCGCGCCTGCTGCCGGTCGGCAACAGCGCGGCGGCCCTCGACGCAGATCGCGCTGGCACAGCCGCGCGCACCGCACCTGCGCATGCCGAGCGATGCCGAGCAGTTCCGGCTCGCGCTCGCGGCGCGCGCGCCGATGGCCGCCGCGCGCTGGTCGTGGGGCTGTTGGCGAACTTCGAGCGCGACTTCCCGGAGAGCCGCTTCCTCGCGCGCCTGCCGGCACTGCGGGCAAGGAGTGCGCGCCGCCGCGGCGCTGAATCCTGGCGCAGTGCGCTTTACCTGCCCGGCCCGCCCGCCCATACTCGACGACGGACTGTTCCAGGAGACTCCGATGTTGCAGCGATGGATTGCGGCCCTGCTCGTCATGACGTTCCTGCCCGGCACGATGCCGCGCGCCGCGGAGGCCGCGGCCACCGACGAAGCCGCGCCGGCCGACGAGACCGCATCGGCCGCCGACGCCGCGGGAACCGCCGCGGCCGATCCGCAGGTCGAGGCCTTCCGCGCGAAGCTGCGTGCGCTGCACTGGGTGAGCGGCCCGGCGACGGTCGATGCCACCGCGAACTCCAGGCTCAAGCTGCCCGAGGGCTACGTGTTCCTCGGCCCCGGCGACACGAAGAAGTTCAACGAGCTCAACGAGAACCTCGGCACGGACAAGGAAGTGATGTTCGCGCCCGACGACCTGCACTGGAGCGCGTTCCTGACCTTCGACGACGAAGGCTACGTCAAGGACGACGAGAAGATCGACGCGCCCGCGCTGCTCAAGGCGCTGCAGGAGAACACCGAGGCCGCCAACGAGGAGCGCAAGCGGCGCGGCTGGGGCGAGCTGCACGTGGTCGGCTGGAGCCAGGAACCGAAGTACAACGCGCAGACCAAGCGGCTCGAGTGGGCGACGCGCCTGCGCTCGGCGAACGGCGAGGGCGTCAACTACTTCACCAAGATCCTTGGCCGCCGCGGCGTCACCACCGTGGTGCTGGCCGCGGCGCCGGAGGATCTCGCCGACGCCTCGGCTTCGCTCAACGCGACCCTCGAGGGCTACTCCTTCAACGCCGGCCACACCTACGCGGAGTGGATCCCCGGGGACAAGGTCGCCGAGTACGGCCTCGCGGGCCTGATCATCGGCGGCGGCGCGGCGGCGGCCGCCAAGGCCGGCCTGCTGAAGGGCCTGTGGAAGTTCATCGTGGCGGCCTTCGCCGCCGGCTGGAAGCTGATCGTCGTGGCCGCGGTGGCCGTCGCCGGCTTCGTCCGCCGCCTGTTCGGCCGCAAGGAACGGGACACGTGACCGGACTGACCACGGCGCAGCTGCTCGCCGCGGGCCTCGTGGTCGTCTACCTGCTCGATTCGATGCACTTCCTGTGCCTCGACGAAGCCGTGCTGCGCACGCGCGGCGGCCAGCTCGCGGCGCTGTCCTTCGGCTCCGGGCTGGAGCTCGGCGGCCGCCGGCCGTTCCTGCCCAACCCGTTCACGCCGCATCGGCCGGAGTTCCGCCTGCTGCTCGATCTCGCCGCGCCCGAACCCGCCGGCCTGGCCGCGCTGCTGCAGGCGCGCCTCGCGGCGGTCGCCGCGCTGCGCTGGCTGTCGGCGGCCTGCGCGCTGCTCACCGCCGTCGCGGCACCCGCGGCCCTGCTCGCTGGCAGTGACCCGGGGTTCCTGGCTGCGGCCGCCGCGGCCTGGACGCTGATGCTGGTGGCCGCGGCCCTCGCGCTGCGCGCCCGCGGCGCGCTCGGGCTCGGCGTCGCGAAGTGCTCGGCACGGCCGTGATCGCCCTCATCTGCCTGCCCTGCGCCGGCAACTTCACGCGCGCGCTGCTCGCGCGCACGCGGCCGGCGCTCGGAGGCGGCGCGCTCGAGCAGCTGCCGCTCGCCGGAATGGACCCGGCGGCGCGACGCCACGCGCTGCGCGAGGCCATCGCGCGCCTGCGGCGGCGCACCGCCGAGGACTCCGGCGCCGCACGTGCGCTCGATGCCGAGCTGGCGCGCCTCGGCGAGGAGCGCCGATGAGCAACTGGCTGGTCCTCATCGCCTGCGCGGTGATCGGCTGGCTGCTGGTCTCGTTCCTGTTCCGCAAGAAGCCGGACCGCGACGCGCCGCCGTTCCCGCCCGTCGATCGTGCCCGGCCCACCGGGCCCTCCGCTCCCGCGAGGCCCGCGGCCCGACCGGCCGCGCCGCCATCGGGCGCCGCGCCGGGTGCCGCGTCAGGTGCTGCGACGGGTGCTGCGACGGGCAGTGCTCAGGCGCCGCGCCGGGCGGACAACTCTCGGTCACGTTCCTGAGCCTCGGGTGGCACACCCTGCTCGGTGTCGCGCAGAACGCCAGCGACGCCGAGATCGACGCGGCCTACTACGCGATCATCAGCGAGTTCGACCGCCTCGCCTTCGACCGCAACGCCACCGACGAGCAGAAGCGCGCCGCGCTCGAGCGCCGGCACGGCGCCGCCGAGGCGTACCAGTTCATCCGCGCCGCGCGCGGCCGGCGCTGAGGCCGGGCGCGGCGCGGCCGCCGACGCCCGCCGCACGCGCGGATTGCGCGACCCGGCATCGATCAACAGCAACGAGCAGGAGAACCCACCATGAGGATGCATCCGCGACTGCGCAGCGTCGTGCTGCTGTGCCTGGCGCTGGCCTGCGCCACCGGCGCGCCGGCACTCGACCTCAAGCTCGAGGGCCGCACCGCGCTGGTCACCGGCAGCACCGCCGGCATCGGCTACGCCTGCGCCCGTGCGCTCCTGCGCGAGGGCGCGCGCGTGATCGTCAACGGCCGCACGCAGGAGGGCGTCGACGCCGCGATCGCGAAGCTCAGGCAGGAAACCGGCCGCACCGCGCTCGGCTTCGCCGGCGACATGGCGAGCGCCGAGGTGGCTGCGCGGCTGCAGAAGGCCTACCCCGAGGTCGACATCCTGGTGAACAATCTCGGCGTCTACTCGATGAAGCCCTTCGCCGAGACCACCGACGCGGACTGGAACGAGATCTTCCAGGTGAACGTCATGAGCGGCGTGCGCCTCGCGCGCCAGTACCTGCCGGGGATGAAGGCGCGCGACTGGGGCCGCGTGATCTTCATCTCGAGCGAGAGCGGCCTGCAGATCCCGGTCGAGAGCATCCACTACGGCATGACCAAGGCCGCGCAGATCGCCGTCGCCCGCGGCCTCGCCGAGGCGATGGCCGGCACGCACGTCACCGTCAACAGCATCCTGCCCGGCCCGACGATATCGCGCGGCATGGAAGGCTACCTCGCGCAGGCCGAGGCGCAGGGCCGCAGCCGGGCCCAGGTCGAGAAGGATTTCTTCGAGCACTTCCGCCCGAACTCGCTGATCAGGCGCTTCGAGGAGCCGGACGAGATCGCGGCGCTGGTGGCATTCGTCGCGAGTCCGCTGTCGTCGGGCACCACAGGGGCGGCACTTCGCGTCGAGGGTGGGGTGGTGAAGAGTGCATTCTGAGGGGGGGTCGCGCAGGCGGCCGCGTGCCGGCTGCGCGGCTTTTCACCGCGCGTTCAATTGAACTGGGGATTTGAGAAGGCCGCCGCCCGGTGCCGGAGTAACAGCGGCAGTGACGCGGTGAGGGTGTAGAGAAGGCCGGCGGCGGTGGGGGCGGCTTCGTGGCGGGCGCGCGGTGAAACCGCTCAGCCGGCACGCGGCCGCTTGCAGCGCTGGCGCGTCCGATTGAGCCCTCGCCCCCAGCGTCGCGCGAAGGCCCGGGCGGCCCTGCGGCGCCCGAGCGGTTTTCCCGCGCGCGTGGCACCAAGCCGCCCATCGTTGTCCGCTCATGCCGCGCCGCCGCCGACGCGGCGCCATCGCAACGTCTTCCCACGGGCGGCGGGTTTCTATTTCCTACTTACCCACTCGCGTGCGGGAAAGCCGCCCGGGCGCCGCAGGGCCGCCCGGGCCTCCGAGTCCCGCGATCAGCTCGCGGCACTCTCCTCTTCGCTCGCGCCGCCGCCACCCTCTTCCATCTCGCCGACCGCGCCGCCGACGTCCATGAAGCTGCGGCGCTCCGGGCTGTCGCTGCGCTTGCGGCGGTGGGCATGGGCGGCGAAGCCCGTGCCGGCCGGGATGAGGCGACCGACGATGACGTTCTCCTTCAGGCCGCGCAGGTCGTCCTTCAGGCCGCGCACCGCGGCTTCGGTCAGCACGCGCGTGGTCTCCTGGAAGGAGGCCGCGGAGATGAACGACTCGGTGGCGAGCGAGGCCTTGGTGATGCCGAGCAGCAGCGGCTGCAGCACCGCGGCCTGCTTGCCCTCGCCCTTGGTGCGGTCATTGATGTCGAGCGCGCGCGAGCGGTCGAGCTGCTCGCCGCGCAGCAGCGCCGTCTCGCCCGAGGACACGACCTCGGTCTTGCGCAGCATCTGGCGGATGATCACCTCGATGTGCTTGTCGTTGATCTTCACGCCCTGCAGGCGATAGACGTCCTGGATCTCGCGCACCAGGTAGTTCGCCAGCGACTCGACGCCCTGCAGGCGCAGGATGTCGTGCGGGTTCGGCTCGCCGTCGGCGATCACCTCGCCGCGCTCGACCGACTCGCCCTCGAAGACGTTGAGCTGGCGCCACTTCGGGATCAGCTCCTCGTACTTCTCGCCGTCGTCGTGGGTGATGACCAGGCGCTTCTTGCCCTTGGTTTCCTTGCCGAAGCTGACGGTGCCGGTCTTCTCGGCGAGGATCGCCGGGTCCTTCGGCTTGCGCGCCTCGAACAGGTCCGCGACGCGCGGCAGGCCGCCGGTGATGTCGCGGGTCTTGGACGACTCCTGCGGGATGCGGGCGATGATGTCGCCGACCGACACCCTGGCGCCGTCCTCGAGCTGCACCAGCGCGCCCGGCGGCATGGTGTAGACCGCGGGGATGGTGGTGTTGGCGAAGGTGGCTTCCTTGCCCTTGGCGTTCAGCAGCTTGATCGTGGGCCGCAGGTCCTTGCCCTGGCGCTGCTTGGAATCGAGCACCACGGTGCTGGAGAGGCCGGTGACCTCGTCCACCTGCGAGGCGACCGTGAGGCCGTCGACGAAGTCCTGGAACTTGATGAAGCCCGCCACCTCGGTGACGACCGGGTGGGTGTGCGGATCCCAGGTCGCGACGATCTGGCCGGACGCCACCTTGGCGCCTTCCTTCGCGTTGATGGTCGCGCCGTAGGGGATCTTGTAGCGCTCGCGCTCGCGGCCGAACTCGTCGACCACGCCGATCTCGCCCGAACGCGACACCGCCACCAGGTGGCCCTTCTCGTGCTCCACCGCCTTGATGTGGTGGAAGCGCAGCGTGCCCTTGTTGCGGATCTCGACGCTCGAGGCCGCCGCGGCCCGCGAGGCCGCGCCGCCGATGTGGAAGGTACGCATCGTCAGCTGCGTGCCCGGCTCGCCGATCGACTGCGCGGCGATGACACCCACCGCCTCGCCGATGTCGATCAGGCGGCCGCGCGCCAGGTCGCGGCCATAGCAGCTGGCGCACACGCCGTAGCGCGTCTGGCAGGTGATCGGGGAGCGCACCTGCACCTGGTCCACGCCCTCGCGCTCGAGCAGCCGCACCAGCCCCTCGTCGATCAGCGTGCGGTCCGCGATCAGCACCTCGTCCTTGCCCGGCTTTTGCACGTCGGCCGCGATCACGCGGCCGAGCACGCGCTCGCCCAGGCCCTCGACCACGTCGCCGCCCTCGACCAGCGGCGACATCGACAGGCCCTGGGTCGTGCCGCAATCGACCTCGGTGACCACCAGGTCCTGCGCGACGTCCACGAGGCGGCGCGTCAGGTAGCCGGAGTTCGCGGTCTTCAGCGCGGTGTCGGCCAGGCCCTTGCGGGCGCCGTGCGTCGAGATGAAGTACTGCAGGACGTTGAGGCCCTCGCGGAAGTTCGCCGTGATCGGCGTCTCGATGATCGAGCCGTCCGGCTTCGCCATCAGGCCGCGCATGCCGGCCAGCTGGCGGATCTGCGCCGCGCTGCCGCGGGCGCCGGAGTCGGCCATCATGAAGATGCTGTTGAAGGACTTCTGCTTGTGCGCCTGGCCCTTCAGGTCGGTGGCTTCCTCGCTGCCGAGCTTCTCCATCATCGCCTTGGCGACCTGGTCATTGGCGCGCGACCAGATGTCGACCACCTTGTTGTAGCGCTCGCCGTTGGTCACGAGGCCCGAGGAGTACTGGTCCTGGATCTCCTTGACCTCGCGCTCCGCCGAGGCGACCAGCTTGGTCTTCTGGTCGGGGATCACGATGTCGTCGATGCCGAAGGACACCGCGGCGCGCGTCGCGTAGTGGAAACCGGTGTACATCAGCTGGTCGGCGAAGATCACGGTCTCCTTCAGGCCGAGCGCGCGATAGCAGGCGTTGATGGTCGCCGAGATCGCCTTCTTGGTCATGTCCTGGTTCACCAGGTCCAGCGACAGGCCGCGCGGCAGGATCTCCGACAGCAGCGCACGGCCGACCGTCGTGTGCAGGTGGCGCAGCTTCGAGTGGAGCTCGCCGCTGGCGTCCTTCTGCCACTCGACCAGGCGCACGCGCACCTTGGCCTGCAGGTCGATGGTCCGGCCCTCGTAGGCGCGGTGCACTTCCTGCACGTCGGAGAACGCCATGCCCTCGCCGCGCGCGCCGATGCGCTCGCGCGTCAGGTAGTAGAGGCCGAGCACCACGTCCTGCGACGGCACGATGATCGGGTCGCCGTTGGCGGGCGAGAGGATGTTGTTCGACGACATCATCAGCGCGCGCGCCTCGAGCTGCGCCTCGAGCGACAGCGGCACGTGCACCGCCATCTGGTCGCCGTCGAAGTCGGCGTTGAAGGCCGTGCAGACCAGCGGGTGCAGCTGGATCGCCTTGCCCTCGATCAGCACCGGCTCGAAGGCCTGGATGCCGAGGCGGTGCAGCGTCGGCGCGCGGTTCAGCAGCACCGGATGCTCGCGGATGACCTCCTCGAGGATGTCCCACACCTCCGGGCCCTCGCGCTCGACCAGGCGCTTGGCGGCCTTGATCGTCGAGGCGTCGCCGCGCAGCTGCAGCTTGTTGAAGATGAACGGCTTGAAGAGCTCGAGCGCCATCTTCTTCGGCAGGCCGCACTGGTGCAGGCGGAGCGTGGGGCCGACCACGATGACCGAACGGCCGGAGTAGTCGACGCGCTTGCCGAGCAGGTTCTGGCGGAAGCGGCCCTGCTTGCCCTTGATCATGTCGGCCAGCGACTTGAGCGGCCGGCGGTTGGTGCCGGTGATCGCCCGGCCGCGGCGGCCGTTGTCGAGCAGCGCATCGACCGCTTCCTGCAGCATGCGCTTCTCGTTGCGGACGATGATGTCCGGGGCCGAGAGCTCGAGCAGGCGGCGCAGGCGGTTGTTGCGGTTGATGACGCGGCGGTACAGGTCGTTGAGGTCGGAGGTCGCGAAGCGGCCGCCGTCCAGCGGCACCAGCGGGCGCAGGTCCGGCGGCAGCACCGGCAGCACGGTCATCACCATCCACTCGGGCTTGTTGCCCGACTCGATGAACGACTCGAGGAGCTTCAGGCGCTTGGAAAGGCGCTTGAGCTTGGTCTCGCTGGTGGTGCTGCCCATCTCCTCGCGCACCGCGATCACCTCGGCCTTCAGGTCGAGGGTGCGCAGCAGCTCGAACACGGCCTCGGCGCCCATGCGGGCGTCGAATTCATCGCCGTGCTCCTCGATCGCCTCGAGGTACATCTCGTCGGTCAGCAGCTGGCCGCGCTGCATCGGCGTCATGCCCGGGTCGATGACCACGAAGGCCTCGAAGTACAGCACGCGCTCGATCTCGCGCAGCGTCATGTCGAGCATCAGGCCGATGCGCGACGGCAGCGACTTCAGGAACCAGATGTGCGCGACCGGCGAGGCCAGCTCGATGTGGCCCATGCGCTCGCGGCGCACCTTGGACTGCGTCACCTCGACGCCGCACTTCTCGCAGACCACGCCGCGGTGCTTGAGGCGCTTGTACTTGCCGCACAGGCACTCGTAGTCCTTCACCGGCCCGAAGATCTTGGCGCAGAACAGGCCGTCGCGCTCGGGCTTGAAGGTGCGGTAGTTGATGGTCTCGGGCTTGCGTACCTCGCCGTACGACCAGGCGCGGATCATCTCCGGCGAGGCGAGCCCGATCTTGATCGAGTCGAACTGCTCGACCGGGGCCTGCTGCTTGAAGAGCTTCAGTAGGTCTTTCATGGCTTACTCCTGCTCGAGCTCGACGTTGATGCCGAGCGAGCGGATTTCCTTGACGAGCACGTTGAACGACTCGGGCATGCCCGCCTTCATCTCGTGGTTGCCGTCGACGATGTTCTTGTACATCGCCGTGCGGCCGATGGTGTCGTCGGACTTGACCGTGAGCATCTCCTGCAGCGTGTAGGCCGCGCCGTAGGCCTCGAGCGCCCAGACCTCCATCTCGCCGAAGCGCTGGCCGCCGAACTGCGCCTTGCCACCCAGCGGCTGCTGCGTGACCAGCGAGTACGGCCCGGTCGAGCGCGCGTGCATCTTGTCGTCGACCAGGTGGTTGAGCTTCAGCATGTACATGTAGCCGACCGTCACCTGGCGGTCGAAGCGCTCGCCGGTGCGGCCGTCGTACAGCCAGGTCTGGCCGTTGAGCGGCAGGTCGGCGAGCTTGAGCAGCGCCTTGATGTCCTGCTCGCTGGCGCCATCGAACACCGGCGTCGCCATCGGCACGCCGCGCGTCAGGTTGCGCGCCAGCGCCACCACGTCGGCGTCGTTCAGCGAGTCGATGCCCTCGGACTGGCCGCCGGTGCGGTTGTAGACGTCCTCGAGCAGGCCGCGCACCTCGGCGGCCGCCGCCTGCGCCTCGAGCATGCGGCCGATCTTCAGGCCGATGCCCTTGGCCGCCCAGCCCAGGTGCGTCTCCAGCACCTGGCCGACGTTCATGCGCGAGGGCACGCCCAGCGGGTTCAGCACCACGTCGACCGGCGTGCCGTCCTCGAGGTACGGCATGTCCTCGACCGGGACGATGGTGGAGATGACGCCCTTGTTGCCGTGGCGGCCGGCCATCTTGTCGCCGGGCTGCACGCGGCGCTTCACCGCCAGGTACACCTTGACCATCTTGAGCACGCCCGGGGCGAGGTCGTCGCCGGCCGTGATCTTGACCTTCTTCTCGTCGAGCTTCTTGTCGAAGGCCTTCTGCTGGGCCTGCACGCGCTCGGCGGCGGCCTCCAGCTGGCTGTTGGCCTCCTCGTCCTCGAGGCGGATCTGGAACCACTCCTCGCGCGGCACCTCGGCCAGGTACTCGGCGGTGATGCGCGTGCCGGCCTTGAGCTTGCGCGGGCCGCCGGCGGCACCCTTGCCGATCAGCATGCCCTGCACGCGCGCGTACAGGTCGTCCTCGAGGATGCGGCGCTGGTCGTTGAAGTCCTTGCGGACGCGTTCGATCTCCGCCTTCTCGATCGACTGGGCGCGGCTGTCCTTCTCGACGCCATCACGCGTGAACACGCGCACGTCGATCACGGTGCCGTCCATGCCCGGCGGGACGCGCAGCGAGGTGTCCTTCACGTCACTGGCCTTCTCGCCGAAGATCGCGCGCAGCAGCTTCTCCTCCGGCGTCAGCTGGGTCTCGCCCTTCGGCGTGACCTTGCCGACCAGGATGTCGCCGGCGCGCACCTCGGCGCCGATGAAGGCGATGCCCGCCTCGTCGAGCTTGGCGAGCGCCGCGTCACCGACGTTGGGGATGTCGGCCGAGATCTCCTCGGGGCCGAGCTTGGTGTCGCGCGCGACGCAGGTCAGCTCCTCGATGTGGATGGTGGTGAAGCGGTCTTCCTGCACCACCCGCTCGGAGATCAGGATCGAGTCCTCGAAGTTGTAGCCGTTCCACGGCATGAACGCGACCAGCATGTTCTGGCCGAGCGCCAGCTCGCCGAGGTCGGTCGACGGGCCGTCGGCCAGCACGTCGCCACGCGCGATCGCGTTACCGGCGTTCACCAGCGGGCGCTGGTTGATGCAGGTGTTCTGGTTCGAGCGCGTGTACTTGGTCAGGTTGTAGATGTCGACGCCCGGCTCGCTGGCCGTGGTCTCGTCGTCGTTGACCCGCACCACGATGCGCGAGGCGTCGACCGAATCGACCACGCCGCCGCGGCGCGCCACCACCGTGACGCCCGAGTCGATCGCCACCGGCCGCTCCATGCCGGTGCCGACCAGCGGCGTCTGGGCGCGCAGCGTCGGCACCGCCTGGCGCTGCATGTTCGAGCCCATCAGCGCGCGGTTGGCGTCGTCGTGCTCGAGGAACGGGATCAGCGAGGCCGCCACCGAGACGATCTGCTTCGGCGAGACGTCCATGTAGTTGATGCGCTCGCGCGGCATCAGCGTGAACTCGCTCTGGAAGCGGCACGAGACCAGCTCGTCGGCGAGCTTGCCCCTGGCGTCGGTGCGCGCGTTGGCCTGCGCGATCGCGTACTCGCCTTCCTCGATCGCCGACAGGAAGTCGATGCGGTCGGTGACCCGGCCGTCCTCGACGCGCCGGTACGGCGTCTCGAGGAAGCCGTAGTTGTTGGTGCGCGCGTACACCGACAGCGAGTTGATCAGGCCGATGTTCGGGCCTTCCGGCGTCTCGATCGGGCAGACGCGGCCGTAGTGCGTCGGATGCACGTCGCGCACCTCGAAGCCGGCCCGCTCGCGCGTCAGGCCGCCGGGGCCGAGCGCCGAGACGCGCCGCTTGTGCGTGACCTCGGACAGCGGGTTGTTCTGGTCCATGAACTGCGAGAGCTGCGAGGAGCCGAAGAACTCCTTGACCGCCGCCGCCACCGGCTTGGCGTTGATCATCTCCTGCGGCATCAGCGGCTCGGACTCGGCGATCGTCAGCCGCTCCTTGACCGCGCGCTCGACGCGCACCAGGCCGACGCGGAAGGCGTTCTCGGCCATCTCGCCGACCGAGCGCACGCGCCGGTTGCCGAGGTGGTCGATGTCGTCGACCGTGCCGTTGCCGTTGCGGATGTCGATCAGCACCTTGAGGACGTCGAGGATGTCCTCGCGGTTCAGCACGCCGGAGCCCTCGAGCCCCTTGCGGCCGACGCGGCGGTTGAACTTCATGCGGCCGACGCCCGAGAGGTCGTAGCGGTCGGCGTTGAAGAACAGGTTGTTGAACAGGTTCTCGGCGGCATCCTTGGTCGGCGGCTCGCCCGGGCGCATCATGCGGTAGATCTCGACCAGCGCCTCGAGGCGCGTCTTGGTCGGGTCGATGCGCAGCGTGTCGGAGACGTACGGCCCGCGGTCCAGGTCGTTGACGTACAGCGTGTTGATCTCGCGGATGCCGGCCTCGAGCAGCTTCTGCAGGCTGGCGGCGGTCAGCACCTCGTTGGCCTTGGCGATGATCTCGCCGGTGTCGGTGTTGACGACGTCGTGCGCGAGGATCTTGCCGTGCAGGTATTCGCGCGGCACCGGCAGCTGCTTGGTGCCGGACTCCTCCAGCTGGCGCACGTGGCGCGCGGTGATGCGGCGGCCTTCCTCGACGATCACCTGGTTGCCGACGCGGATCTCGAAGCTGGCGGTCTCGCCGCGCAGGCGCTGCGGCACCAGCTTCATCGCCGCACCGGTGTCGGTGATCTCGAAGGTGTTCTTCTCGAAGAAGGTGTCGAGCATCTGCGTCTCGCTCATCTCGAGCGCGCGCAGGATGATCGTCACCGGGAGCTTGCGACGGCGGTCGATGCGCGCGAACACGCAGTCCTTCGGGTCGAACTCGAAGTCGAGCCAGGAGCCGCGGTACGGGATGATGCGCGCGTTGAACAGCAGCTTGCCCGACGAATGGGTCTTGCCGCGGTCGTGGTCGAAGAACACGCCCGGCGAGCGGTGCAGCTGCGAGACGATGACGCGCTCGGTGCCGTTGACGATGAAGGTGCCGTTGTCGGTCATCAGCGGCAGCTCGCCGAGGTAGACCTCCTGCTCGCGCACGTCCTTGACCGGCTTCTTGGCGCCGGCGGCTTCCTTGTCGTAGACCACCAGGCGCACCTTGACCCGCAGCGGCGCCGCGTAGGTCAGGCCGCGCAGCTGGCACTCCTTGACGTCGAACACCGGCTCGCCGAGCCGGTAGGCGACGTACTCCAGCACCGCGTTGCCGGAGTAGCTGCTGATGGGGAACACGCTCCTGAAGGCCGCATGCAGCCCGATGCTCTCGCGCCGCTCTTCCGGCAGGTCGGCCTGCAGGAACTTGCGGTACGAATCGAGCTGGATGGCGAGCAGGTACGGCGTCTCGAGGATGCCGGGCTGCTTGCCAAAGTTCTTGCGGATGCGCTTCTTCTCGGTGAAGGAGTAAGCCATCGTTCCCATCCTTAAAAAGAGCTTCAAACGCGCGCGCAGCGGGGCGGGCCACCGGTCAGGGTGGTCCGCCCCGCGCGCACGTCACGCGGAACAGGAAACCAGCAGGTTTCCAGGCAGCGCACGGGAGGTTACTTGACCTCCACCTTCGCGCCGGCTTCCTCGAGCTTCTTCTTCATGGCCTCGCAGTCGGCCTTGTTGACGCCTTCCTTGACGGTCGCGGGCACGCCCTCGACCAGGTCCTTGGCTTCCTTCAGCCCGAGGCCGGTGATCTCGCGGATCACCTTGATGACGGTGACCTTCTTGTCCGCCGGGTACTCCTTCAGCACCACGGTGAACTCGGTCTGCTCCTCGGCCGGGGCCGCGGCGGCAGCGCCCGCGCCCGGAGCCGCGGCCATGGCCACCGGGGCCGCCGCCGTCACGCCGAACTTCTTCTCCATGTCGGCGATCAGCTCGACCACTTCCACCAGGGTCAGCTTCGCGATCGCCTCGAGGATCTCTTCCTTTGCAACAGCCATCGTCGTCTCCTAAAGATCGAATCGTTGAATTGGTTAACCGAGCGCTCAGGCGCCCGCGGACTGGCGCTGGTCGCGGACGGCCGCGAGCGTGCGCACCAGCTTCGACGGGGCGGCGTTGAGCGTGCCGACCAGCTTCTGGATCGGCGCCCGCATGACGCCCATGAGCATCGCCAGCGCCTGTTCACGCGTCGGCAGGCTCGCGACCTTGTCGATGTCCTTGCCGGGCAGCAGCTGCCCGCCGAGCGACACCAGCGTCGCGACCAGCTTGTCGTTGTCCTTCGCGAAAGCCTTGATCACGCGCGCCGCGGCGCCCGGATCCTCCTTCGAGAAGGCCAGCACCAGCGGGCCCTTGAGCGCGGGACCGATGCATTCGAACGACGTGCCGGCCACGGCCTTGCGCGCCAGCGTGTTCTTGACCACACGCATGTACACGCCCTGGGCACGCGCCTTGGCACGCAGATCGGTCATCTGCGTCACCGTCAGGCCGCGGTACTCGGCGGCGACCACGGAAACGGCTTTCGCCGCCACCGCGCTCACCTCGGTCACCAGCGCCTTCTTGTCTTCGAGGTTAAGTGGCATTCATTGACCTCCTGGCCTCCAAGATCACACTTACCAGGACGCGCCACGCCGCGCGTCCCACCCTTGAGTGGTGACCTCGAAGGCCAGAGCTGCCAGCACGTCCGTCCCGCGGCGAGCGGCGACGGCGTCGGGAAACCCTGTCCTTGCGGTTCACCATCTGCGCAGGCTGGTCTTTTGAGGGCCCCACGGGCCCGCCTGCGGTCTTCGATGGAAGCGGGCGCCACCGGCATCGCGGCGGCACCCGCCCGCACCAAACTCTCCAGCCCTCCGCGCCGATCAGGCGCCCAGGGTCGACTGGTCGATCGTCACGCCCGGACCCATGGTCGAGGAGACGGTGACCCTCTTCATGTACACGCCCTTGGACGCCGCCGGCTTGGCGCGCGTCAGGTCGTTGAGCAGCGTCTGCAGGTTTTCCTTCAGCGCCTGCACTTCGAAATTCGCCTTGCCGATCGTGCAATGCACGATGCCGGCCTTGTCGACGCGGTAGCGCACCTGGCCGCCCTTGGCGTTCTTCACGGCCGCGGCGACGTCCGGCGTCACGGTGCCGACCTTCGGGTTCGGCATCAGGCCGCGGGGGCCGAGGATCTGGCCCAGCTGGCCGACGACGCGCATCGCATCCGGGCTCGCGATGACGACGTCGAAGTTGATCTCGCCGGCCTTGACCTTCTCGGCCAGGTCCTCGAGGCCGACGATGTCGGCGCCCGCGGCGCGCGCCACGTCCTGGTTCTTGCCGCCGGTGAACACCGCGACGCGCACCGTCTTGCCGGTGCCGTTCGGCAACACGGTCGAGCCGCGCACCTGCTGGTCGGACTTGGTGGCATCGATGCCGAGGTTCACGGCCACGTCGACCGTCTCGGGGAACTTGGCGGTGGCGAATTCCTTCACCAGCGCGAGCGCCTCATCGACCGGATACTGCTTGCCCGGCGTGAGCTTGCCCTTCCACGCCTGGATACGCTTGGCTACGGCTGGCATGTCAGGTGCCCTCCACGTCGACGCCCATGCTGCGGGCACTGCCGGCGATGGTGCGCACCGCGGCATCGAGGTCGGCGGCCGTCAGGTCCGGCTGCTTCGACTTGGCGATCTCCTCGAGCTGCTTGCGGCTGATCTTGCCCACCTTGGCGGTGTTCGGCGTGCCGCTGCCCTTCTCGATGCCGATCGCCTTGCGGATCAGCACCGACGCCGGCGGCGTCTTCATGATGAAGGTGAAGCTGCGGTCCGAGTACACGGTGATCACCACCGGGATCGGCAGCCCCTTCTCGAGCTTCTGGGTCTGCGCATTGAACTGCTTGCAGAACTCCATGATGTTGACGCCCTGCTGGCCGAGCGCCGGCCCGATGGGTGGCGACGGGTTCGCGGACCCCGCCGGCACCTGCAGCTTGATGTAGCCCTGTACCTTCTTAGCCATGTGTCATCGTTCTCCCGGGTGCTAGCGCCTTTTGGGCTCCCCAATGGTTGCGAACATTCAGACTTTCTCGACCTGCGAGAAATCCAGCTCCACCGGCGTCGAGCGCCCGAGGATCTGCACCGCCACCTGCAGGCGGTTCTTCTCGTAGTTGACGCTCTCGACCACGCCGTTGAAATCGTTGAACGGCCCGTGCGTCACGCGCACCACCTGGCCGGGCTCGAACAGCACCTTCGGCCGCGGCTTGTCGACGCCTTCCTCGACGCGCTGCAGGATGCGGTTCGCCTCCTTCTCGGAGATCGGCGCCGGCTTGTCGCTGGTGCCGCCGATGAAGCCGAGCACCTTGGGCACGTCGCGCACCAGGTGCCAGGTGATCTCGTCCATCTCCATCTGCACCAGCACGTAGCCGGGGTAGAACTTGCGCTCGCTGCGGCGCTTCTGGCCGTCGCGCATCTCGACGACTTCCTCGGTCGGCACCAGGATCTCGCCGAACTTCGCCTCGAGGCCATCGCGCTTGATGCGATCCTTCAGGGCCTCCGCGACGCGGTGCTCGAAATTCGAGTACGCGTGCACCACATACCATCTCAGTGCCACGGCTCAGCCCCCCTGCCCGGTCAGCATCTTGGTCGCCCAGGCGAGGAACAGGTCGAGCACCCAGAAGAACAGGCCGGCGACGGCGAGGAAGCCGAACACCACCGCGGTCATCTGGAAAGTCTCCTGGCGCGTCGGCCACACGACCTTGCGCAGCTCGATGCGCGAATCGAGCATGAAGCGCCAGAAGGCGCGACCGCTCGCCGAAATGCCGAACACCGCCGCCGCCAGCACCAGCCCCGCGACCAGCGCCAGCCAGCGTACCCAGCCCGGCTGCGCCGCGAGCACGTAGTAGGCCGCGACGCCGGCGACCACGAGGATCGCCGCCACCGCCAGCAGGGCCTTGTCGGCGCCCCCGGCGGCGCCCTGTTGCTGCACCTGTTCGTTCATCGCCCGTCCGTCGCTTTCCAAGAGATGGCAGGCCAGGAGGGAATCGAACCCCCAACCTGCGGTTTTGGAGACCGCCGCTCTGCCAATTGAGCTACTGGCCTGTGGACCCTTACTTCACGATCTTGGAAACGACGCCGGCACCGACGGTGCGGCCGCCCTCGCGGATCGCGAAGCGCAGCCCCTCTTCCATCGCGATCGGCGCAATCAGCTCCACCGTCATCTTGATGTTGTCGCCCGGCATCACCATCTCGACGCCCGCCGGCAGCTCGATCAGCCCCGTCACGTCCGTCGTGCGGAAATAAAACTGCGGCCGGTACCCCTTGAAGAACGGCGTATGTCGTCCGCCCTCCTCCTTCGTCAGCACGTACACCTCGCACTCGAAGTTCGTGTGCGGCGTAATGCTGCCCGGCTTCGCCAGCACCTGCCCGCGCTCCACTTCCTCGCGCTTCGTGCCGCGCAGCAGCACGCCGACGTTGTCCCCCGCCTGCCCCTCATCGAGCAGCTTGCGGAACATCTCCACGCCCGTGCACGTCGTCTTCGTCGTGGGCTTGAGGCCGATGATCTCAACCTCGTCGTTCACCTTCACGATCCCGCGCTCGATGCGACCCGTCACCACCGTGCCGCGGCCCGAAATGGAGAACACGTCCTCCACCGGCATCAGGAACGGCTTGTCCACGTCCCGCTTCGGCACCGGGATGTACTTGTCCATCTCCTCCACGAGCTTCACCACCGACTTCACGCCGATGTCGCTCGCATCGCCCTCGAGCGCCTTGAGCGCCGAGCCAATCACGATCGGGGTCTTGTCCCCGGGGAACTTGTAGGTCGAGAGCAGCTCGCGCACTTCCATCTCGACGAGCTCCAGGAGCTCCTTGTCGTCGACCATGTCCGCCTTGTTCATGTACACGACGATGTAGGGCACGCCCACCTGGCGCGCGAGCAAAATGTGCTCGCGCGTCTGCGGCATCGGGCCATCCGCCGCCGACACCACCAGGATCGCGCCGTCCATCTGCGCCGCGCCCGTGATCATGTTCTTCACGTAGTCGGCGTGCCCCGGGCAGTCCACGTGCGCGTAGTGCCGCGCCGCGCTCTGGTACTCCACGTGCGCCGTCGAGATCGTGATGCCACGCGCCTTCTCTTCCGGCGCCTTGTCGATCTGGTCGTACGCCATGAACTGGCCGCCGTGCGTCTCGGCCATCACCTTCGTCAGCGCCGCCGTCAGCGTCGTCTTGCCATGGTCGACATGGCCAATCGTCCCCACGTTCACGTGCGGCTTGGTGCGCTCGAACTTTTCTTTCGACACGGCAGCGTCCCTCTTGCAGTAAACCCTGAATTGTTTTTCCTGGAGCCCACGACCGGGATTGAACCGGTGACCTCGTCCTTACCAAGGACGTGCTCTACCAACTGAGCTACGTGGGCAGATAGTCCTTGCAAAACCCAACTCGGAGCGGATACCCGGCGGCGGCATGGAGCGGGTGGTGGGAATCGAACCCACGTCATCAGCTTGGAAGGCTGAGGTTCTACCATTGAACTACACCCGCCAATGACGCCGCTGTCCGATTGCCCTCACGAAGCCGACCGCAACTCTCGCCGCTCTTGCCCCGCAACGCGCCCGGTTCCACTTGGTGGAGGGGGTAGGATTCGAACCTACGAAGGCATAAGCCGGCAGATTTACAGTCTGCTCCCGTTGGCCGCTTGGGTACCCCTCCCAAGTAAAAACGAGCCGCGTATTCTGATTTCGCGACTGCGGGGTGTCAATGCAGGAAACGGGCCAGTCGGCGTTATTTTTCGACGGGCTGATGGAGCCCCAGGGGGTCCCGCCCCCGAAACGGCTCCGGGATTATCAAAGGCCCCGGGAGTTCAGGTAGCCGTCGACGCCGTGGCGGATCTGGGTGGCGAGGTCCGGGGTCGTGGAGAAGTCGAGGTCCACGTTGCCGAGGTCGTCCAGGAGCGCCCGGATCCGCAGCGGCCGCGTCCCGCCCTGCCAGGGCACCTGGTAGTCCCAGACCCGGGGCTGGTCGGCCTTCAAGGCATCGATCTGGTGGGTGAGTTCGTCCGCCTGATGACGCTCGAACCCAGCCGAAAAGAGCTTCGAGACCTGCCGGAGCACCGCACCGACGTGCCGGACATCGAAGCTGGTTGTCACCCGAACAAGCTCATCATTCGCGAAGATCGGCGAAGATAGGCACAAGATCGCCGCCGCAACCACCATCCTGGCGGTACGGGTGACGGAGCGAGAAGGTCCGGATGCCTTGTCCATGGGGCTGATTATACCAACCGGTCCGCCTCGGCCCCCATCCGGCGCCAGGCCCCCGGTCCGAGGTCCTCTGGAAGCGTGATCGGCCCGTAGCGCAGGCGCTTGAGCCGGCTGACTTCGTGCCCCACGGCGCTGAACATCCGCCGGACCTCCCGGTTGCGCCCCTCGTTGAGCACCACCCGGTACCAGCCGTGGCCGGCGGAGCCCGCCTGGGGCTCGATCGCCTGGAACCGGGCCGGCCCGTCGTCGAGCTCGACCCCGCGGCGCAGCACGGCGAGCTCAGCCGGCGAGAGCGTCCCGCGGACGCGCGCGAGATACTCGCGCTCGATGCCCGCCGAGGGGTGCATCCAGCGGTGGGCCAGCGCCCCGTCGGTCGTGAAGACGAGCAGGCCGGTCGTGTTGGTGTCGAGCCGCCCGATGACGATCCAGCGCCCCGCGCGCGGCGCGGGCAACCGATCGAAGACGGTCGGCCGGCCCTGCGGGTCGCGGCGCGTCGTCACCTCGCCCGGCGGCTTGTGGTAGAGCAGCACCTCGCGCGCGACGGGCGCCGCGGCCTCGAGCCGCCGGCCATCGAGGCAGACCGCGGCGCCCGGCTCGACGCGCTCGCCCAGCGTCGCGACGCGGCCGTCGACCGTGACGCGCCCGTCGCGGATCCAGCCCTCGATCTCGCGCCGCGAGCCGTGACCGGCCGCGGCGAGCACTTTCTGCAGTCGCTCCGCCATGCCTCGAAACGGGTGGAAAAGCCTGGGCGCTACTCTAAGCCTTCGAGCGGCCTGGCCATGAAGACATTGAACTCCGTGGCCGTGTAGTCGCCGAAGGCCCCGCACCACTCGAACCCGTTCCTTATATAGAGCGCGTGCGCCGCCTCGAAGGCGGGACCGGTTCCGGTTTCCAGGCAGAGCCGCCGGTAGCCCCGCCCGCGCGACTAACGGTACGGGAGCGACTTGCTGAATGGCGTGCCCCGCAGGGAAAGGCCGCCGTCCGCTTCGATCTGCGCGACGAGCGTTTCATCGCCCATCACCAGCGTGAGCGTCGCGCCCTCGAGCGACCAGCTGCCGCTGTCCTGCGGCGCCTCGCGCCGGGCCGCATCGAAATCGAAGCGCGTGATGTCGCCATTGGGCGTCTTCGGCGAGCTGCGATAACGCACGCTGCACGCGGCCGTCCGGGCGCGAGCAGGCATCAGTAGCTGCCCGCCACGCGGCTCGCCGCGGCGCCCGCCGCCGGGCCCGCCGCCGGGCCCGCCGGCTTGCCGGCCACGGCGGCGGCCAGTACAACGCCGCCGCCTCGCTCGCCGCGTCCACGACGCGCACCGGAGTCGAGCATCTTCCTGGACCGCCGGCCAGTTCGCGCGAAGCGCTCGACCAGGCGGGCACGGATGTCGATCACCGCGACCGATCCCTGCGCCAGCACGACCACGCGCGCGTGGGCGTAGCTGTAGTAGTCCTGCGTCGCGCCGAAGCTCGCGATCACCGCGTCTTCCGCCCCGGGGATCTTCGCGACCTGGAAGCGCGGCGGACCCTGGAACTGCGGCCGCCGGAACCGCTCGCTCATGCGGTCGGCGAACAGCGTCTGCTGGAACGCAGCGCGATCACCCTGGAAGGGCTTGAAGCCCGTGACCTCGACCGACCCCTCCACCATGCCGTCGACGTAGACCTGCGGGTCCATCCAGCCCGGCTCACTGAACCCCTTCGGGCGGCGTGTACTTCAGCGTCGGGCCGGTGGGGCCCGCGGCGCCGGCAGGGCAACGGCGACGCGCCGAGCGGCCCTCAGCTGAGGGCGGCGGCGCCACCTGCGGAAATTCGCGCAGCAGCGCGTCCTCCGCCTGCCGGTAGGAGGCATTCGAGCGGTACCTGGACCGCTGGGAACGAAGCGTGTCATACCGGATCCACCACAGCTGCACCGGCCCCAGCTTCCAGTGGTCCTTGATCTTCGACATCTGGAGGCCGTATGCCGTCGGCGAGGTATCGAGGACGACCCAGACCTGGTCGGTGCACTCGCCCCCGTCTTCGCAGGGACATCCCGTCACCACGCTCCCGATGTTGATGATCGAAGCCGGCGACAGGCTGCGCAACGTACTTTGAATCTCCCGCACCTCTTCGTCCCGGAGGTTCTCATCCCTGAAATGGTCCTCGCGCCGGGCCGGCCGAACGTTCAGCGCGCGCGCAAGGATCTGTGATTGTCGCCTGGACGCGCGAGGCTGCGGCGTGGGCTCGGCTGCGTGGAGGGCCTGGTGCGCCATGGGCGCCAGGACCGCAAGCAGCACCCACGCCCGCATGGCCACTAGCGCCCACGCCCAGCGGCCAGGCGCCGTGCCCGCCTTGCGGGCACCTCATGGTCCAGGGCCGGCTGCAACTCGAAGATTGGCGGCATCGCCCTATTCCTCGCAGACCAGCGATTCCTTGCGTCCGAGCGTACGCCCCTCGGTCAGGAGGACCCGGAAGATCGGGAAAGGCCACGACTCGAACACGCTGCCATGCGGCACTGCCGGACAGCTGCTGGTCGCAGCGAATCGTTCCGACTCCAGCGGCATCATCACCATCTTGAATTTCAGCGGCGCGTCGAAGGGATTGCTTACCGAGAGCAGCATCCCGCATCCAGCCCAACGGCAGGATCTCCGACCGGCCGCCAGCAGGCGCGCGGCGAATGGCGCGTCGTGCCTGTCCGTCGCGATCATGGAGCCTCCCTGACATGACCGAAGCCACCAGCCGCCCGCAGGATCGAACGTGCAGCCAGGTAGCGCGGCCTATCTTCCGCCGCTGACCACGAAGCCCTTGAATCCAAACTCCGCGCTCGAGCATGCAAACGTCACCAGCGTGCTGGCGCCCGTGTAGCCCTGCAGCCTGCGCTCGAACGACCCCACGCCGATCGTCACGGAGCCGTCCGGCAGTTGCACGAGGCTGACAGGCAGGGGCTCCGCGCTCCGCGGGACCGTGCCCAGGAGACTCGGCTTCTGGTCACTGACCACGGCCACTATCGCCAGGGATTCCGGCGCATCGGGCGAGGCGCGTATCTGGAAACCGGCAAACCGCCTGTTGTCCGCTGATCCGGCCCGCAGTGTTGCCGACGGCATCCACTGCGGGTCAGGGCGGATATCGACCAGCGCGATGGTCCCGGTTATCCGGACGGCTGGCGCGCGCAGCGAGTACTCCAGGCGCGACATGCTTCCCGCGGGGACATCACAATCCCAGGCGATGACCGGCTCGGTCCTCATCGGCCTGAACGAATCACGCGAGGTTCCTGCTGCATCCGGCGTCGCGCAGGCATGGAGCGCCAGCATGCCGCAAAGCGGCAGCGCCGTGCGCATCAACGCCCGCTCGCACCAGCGCCGGACGGTCGCGCGCCACATCAGTTGCCGTCCCGCCGTACACGAAGGAGCCGGAACGCGAACTCCCCGATGGGTTCGTGCAGCAGCCATTTCGTGTAGGCCCAATAGGCCGCGAAGGACATCGCGACCATGATCACCAGCAACAGCAGACTCACGATTGGCGCGGACCAGCTCGCACCCGACATGTGCACGAGCAGGGACACCAGGCCCAGGGCCAGCAGCACCCCATACAACCAGTACTGCAGCTGCAGCCAGAACACCTTGGTCATGCAATTGCGCAGCAGCAGCTGGGCGCCGCTATAGGTGCTGAAGTTCGCTTCACCGTCCGTAGCCATGCGGCACCTTGCTGTTATTCGCCGCGGAAGCACGCCAGCGGGAGTTGGTCCCCCGCTCCCACTTGAAGCTAATAGAGCACCGGCCTGCGATCGCGTCAATACGCGCGGCAAGCGTTGCCGTCGGCGGGTCGCCCGCGGCGGCCTAGCGTATCGGCAGCGAGATCTTCCTGAACAGCTCGCCCGCCGTCTCCGCATCCCGCGCTTCGATGGCGCGGTCGACCAGGCGGCGGTTGAGGTGCGGGCCGAACAGCTGGATGAAGTCGTAGGCGAAGTTGCGCAGCAGGGTGCCGCGGCGGAAGCCGACCCAGGTGGTGTGGATCGGGAAGAGGCTCGAGGCGTCGATCACCGCGAGGTCGGTGTCCTTGTCGGGCTCGATGGCGACGCTGGCGACGATGCCGACGCCGAGGCCGAGGCGCACGTAGGTCTTGATGACGTCCGAGTCGCGCGCGGTGATCGCGACCTTGGGCACCTTGCCCTCGCGCGCGAACACGGTGTGGAGCGAGGACGAGCCGGTGAAGCTGAACACGTAGGTGATCAGCGGGTACTCGGCGATGTCCTTGAGCGAGACCTTCTCGAGCTTCGCGAGCGGATGGTTGCGCGGCACGATGACCTGGCGGTACCAGCGGTACACCGGCAGCAGCACCATGCCGGGGAACAGGCCCTCGGAGCCGGTGGCGATCGCGAGCTGCACGCGGTCGGCGGAGACCATCTCGGCGATCTGCTCGGAGGTGCCCTGGTGCAGGTGCAGCTCGACCTCGGGGTAGCGCTCGCGGAAGCTCCGCACCACGTTCGGCAGCACGTAGCGCGCCTGCGTGTGCGTGGTGGCGATCGAGAGGTTGCCGCGGCTGTCCTGGTTGAGGTCCGCGGCCACGGCCGAGAGGCTCTCGATCTCGGCGAGCGCCCGCGCGGCGTACTCGAGCACCTTGGCGCCCTGCGGGGTGACGCGCGAGAACGCCCGGCCCTCGCGCACGAAGAGGTCGAAGCCGAGTTCGCGTTCCAGGGCCTTGAGTGCGCGGCTGATGGCGGGCTGGGAGGTGCCGAGCGCGGTCGCCGCCTGGGTCACGGAGAGCCCGTGGCGGGCGATGGCGACGGCGTATTGGAGCTGATGGAAGTTCATTCCGGGGCCCGGGTATCCATAATCCGGGCAGGAAATATCATAACAATCAGTTATCAGGCAATGGCCGTTTCCGTATCGCTTGCCCTTCGGGGCGGGGTTTAGAGTGAAACCATGATCTACGACAACATCCTGGGGACCATCGGCCGCACTCCCATCGTCCGCATCAACCGCCTGGCTCCGAAGGGCGTGTCGATGTACGTGAAGTGCGAGTTCTTCAACCCGCTGGCCTCGGTCAAGGACCGCCTGGCCATCGCCATCATCGAGGACGCCGAGAAGCGCGGCGAGCTCAAGCCGGGCCAGACGGTGGTCGAGGCCACCTCGGGCAACACCGGCATCGCGCTCGCCATGGTGTGCGCGGCCAAGGGCTATCCCTTCGTCGCCACGATGGTGGAGACCTTCTCGATCGAGCGCCGCAAGATCATGCGCATGCTCGGCGCGAAGGTGATCCTGACGCCGGCCGCCGAGCGCGGCACGGGCATGGTGCGCAAGGCCGAGGAACTCGCGAAGAAGCACGGCTGGTTCCTCGCGCGCCAGTTCGAGAACCCGGCGAACCCCGCCTACCACCGCAGCACGACGGGCCCCGAGATCCTCGGCGACTTCGCCGGCAAGCGGCTCGACTACTTCGTCACCGGCTGGGGCACCGGCGGCACGCTCACCGGTGCCGGCGAGGTCATCCGCCTCGCGCGCCCCGAAGTGCGCATCATCGCGACCGAGCCCGAGGGCGCGGCGCTGCTGTCGGGCAAGCCGTTTGCGCCGCACAAGATCCAGGGCTGGACGCCGGACTTCGTGCCCGCGGTGCTGAACCGCAACGTGCCGGACCGCATCGTGCCGGTGGCCGACGCCGATGCGATCGGCGCCGCGCGCCAGCTGGCAGCGCAGGAGGGCATCTTCTGCGGCATCTCCTCCGGTGGCACGTTCGCCGCCGCGCTGAAAGTGGCCAGGGAGGCCGAGCCCGGCGCCGTGATCGTGGCGATGCTGCCCGACACCGGCGAACGCTACCTCTCCACCGCCCTGTTCGAGGGGATCCCGGATGGCACGGACGCGGAGCCCTGAACCCCGCGTGCGCAGCTCGCGCCCGGAACTGCCGGCACTCGAGCCGCTGAGCGTCGCGCTGCCCGACCCGTTCCCGCTGCACAGCGGGGGCGTGCTGCACGGCGCGCGCATCGCCTACGAGAGCTGGGGCAAGCTCAACGCCGACAAGAGCAACGCGATCCTGCTGTTCACCGGGCTCTCGCCGCCGGCGCACGCCGCGGCGAACGAGCGCGACCCGAACCCGGGCTGGTGGCAGCGCATGATCGGTCCCGGCCTCGCGATCGACACGAGCCGCTACCACGTCATGTGCGTGAACTCGCTCGGCAGCTGCTTCGGCTCGACCGGCGCCGCCTCGACCAACCCGGCGACCGGCCAGCGCTACCGGCTCGACTACCCCGAGGTCACGGTCGAGGACATCGCGCGCGCCGGCTGGGAAGCCGCGCAGGCGCTCGGCATCCGCAAGCTCGACACGGTGATGGGGCCCTCGCTCGGCGGCATGACGGTGCTCGCCTTCGCGGCGCAGTTCCCCGAGGCCGCGAAGCGCCTGGTCAGCATCTCCGGCTCGCCGGCCGCCTCGCCGTTCGCGATCGCGCTGCGCTCGGTGCAGCGCGAGGCGATCCTGCGCGACCCGGACTGGATGGGCGGGCAGTACGAGCCCGACAAGCCGCCGCGCAGCGGCCTGCGCGTCGCGCGCAAGCTCGGCACGATCACCTACCGCTCGGCCGCCGAGTGGCGCCAGCGCTTCGGCCGCGAGCGCATCGCCAGCAACGCGCTGCGGGCGAGCCCGTTCGCGCCGCGCTTCGCGGTCGAGGGTTACCTCGAGTCGCAGGCCGAGAAGTTCACGCGCGTCTTCGACGCCAACTGCTACCTGTACCTGTCGATGGCGATGGACCGCTTCGACCTCGCCGAGCACGGCGGCTCGTACGGCGCGGCCTTCCAGGGCTCGACGCTCGAGAAGGTGCTGGTGATCGGCGTGGAGAGCGACATGCTCTACCCGATCCACGAGCAGGCGGCGATCGCCGAGGCCTTCGACCAGAACGGCATCGCCACGCGCTTCGCGCGCCTGCCCTCGCTCGAGGGCCACGACGCGTTCCTGGTGGACATCCCGCGCTTCGACGCCGAGATCCGCCGCTTCCTGGCCTGAGGCGCGTCGCCCGCTAGACCGGGCTCGCCATGTCGATGCCACAGTAGTCGTAGCCGCGGCGGAAGTCGCGGATGTGCTTGGCCATCCAGTCGCGCGCTTCCGCGACGTCGCGGCCGCGGATCGCCTCGATGAGGTGGCGGTGGGCGCCGGCGATGCGGGCACGCGCCTGCGGCACCTTGTCGATCATGGCCTGGAGCGAGGGCTCGAGCAGCTGCAGCAGCGGCTCCTGCGCCAGCATCAGCACGCGGTTGTGCGTCGCGCCGCCGACGCGGCGGAAGAACTCGGCGGCGAACTGCACCGCGGCTACGGTGTCGACGCCCTTGCGCACGAAGCCCTCGGCGGCCACCGCGATGCGCTGCAGGTCGGCCGCCGTGCGGCGACGGGCGGCGGCCTCGGCGATCGAGGGCTCGATCATCGTCAGCGCCTCCCAGACGTCGAGCACGCTCACCTCGTGCAGCGCCAGCGCGCGGCTCACGCCGCCGGCGATGACGTTGTCGTCCGGGTGCGTGACCATCAGGCGCTTGGAGCCGCGGCGCCGCACCAGCAGGCCGCCGGACTCGAGCTCGCGCAGCGCCTCGCGCACGGTGGAACGGTTGACGCCGAACTGGCGCGCGAGCTCGGTCTCCGGCGGCAGGCGCTCGCCGGCGTTCAGCGTCCGGTCGGTGATGCGCTGGAGCAGCGCGGTGGCGACCTTGCGGTAGGCGGGTTCGACGCGGATCGGGGCGAATTCGACGTTCATGCGGTGCGCTCGAAGAGTTCGCGTCCAATGAGGCTGCGGCGGATCTCCTGCGTGCCGGCGCCGATCTCGTAGAGCTTGGCGTCGCGCAGCAGGCGGCCGGTGGGGTAGTCGTTGACGTAGCCGTTGCCGCCGAGGGCCTGGATTGCCTCGAGCGCCACCTGCGTGGCGCGTTCGGCGGCAAACAGGATCGCGGCGGCGGCGTCCTGGCGCGTGCAGCGGCCGGCGTCGCAGGCGCGGCCGACGGCGTAGACGTAGGAGCGCGCGGCGTTGAGGCTGGCGTACATGTCGGCGACCTTGGCCTGCATCAACTGGAAAGTGCCGATGGCGGCGCCGAACTGGCGGCGCTCGTGCACGTAGGGCAGCACGACGTCGAGCGCCGCGGCCATCAGCCCCAGCGGCCCGCCGGCGAGCACGGCGCGCTCGTAGTCGAGGCCGCTCATCAGCACCTTGGCGCCGTTGCCCTCGCCGCCGAGCACGTTCGCAGCCGGCACCGCGCAATCCTCGAAGACCAGCTCGCAGGTGTTCGAGCCGCGCATGCCGAGCTTGTCGAGCTTCTGCGCGGTGCTGAAGCCGCGGAAGCCCTTCTCGACGATGAAGGCGGTGAGGCCGCGGGTGCGCGCCTTCGGGTCGGTGCGCGCGTACACCACCAGCACGTCGGCGTCCGGGCCATTGGTGATCCACATCTTGCGGCCGGTGAGGCGGTAGCCGTCGCCCTGCCGGTCGGCGCGCAGCTGCATCGAGACGACGTCCGACCCCGAGCCCGGCTCGGACATTGCCAGCGCCCCGACGTGCTCGCCGGAGACCAGGCGCGGCAGGTAGCGGTCGCGCTGCGCGTCGGTGCCGTTGAGCCGCAGCTGGTTGATGCACAGGTTCGAGTGCGCGCCGTAGGAGAGCCCGACCGCGCCCGAGGCGCGCGAGATCTCCTCCATGACGACGATGTGCGCGAGGTAGCCGAGGTCCGAGCCGCCCCAGCGCTCCGGCACCGTGATGCCGAACAGGCCCTCGGCGCCGAGCGCCGGCCACAGCTCGCGCGGGAAGGTGTTGTCGCGATCGATCGCCTCGGCGCGCGGCGCGATGCGCGCCCGCGCGAAGCGCCGCGCCTGCGTGCGCACGGCGTCGAGCGTCTCGCCCAGCCCATGATCGAAGTCACAGTTGTCGAGTGCCGGCATGGTGGCTTGCCCGTGGCTGTGAGATTGTGCTATTGTCAGACAATAAAGCCCGGAATGCAAGCGCCACCGTGAGCCGCATCGAATCCGCCGTTTCCGAGCGCAGCGCCGAGTACCAGGCCAACGCCGCCGCGATGGGCGCGCTGGTCGCCGACCTGCGCGCGCGCGTGGCGCGCACCGCGCTCGGCGGTAGCGAGGAGGCGCGCCGCCGCCACGCAGGGCGCGGCAAGCTGCTGCCGCGCGAGCGCGTCGAGGCGCTGCTCGATCCGGGCGCGCCGTTCCTGGAGTTCTCGCAGCTCGCCGGCCACGGCCTGCATGGCGACGAGGCGCCAGGCGGCGGGCTGATCACCGGCATCGGCCGCATCGCCGGCCGCGAGTGCGTCATCGTCTGCAACGACGCCACGGTCAAGGGCGGCAGCTACTTCCCGATCACCGTGAAGAAGCACCTGCGCGCGCAGGCGATCGCGCGCGACAACCGCCTGCCCTGCGTCTACCTGGTGGATTCGGGCGGCGCCAACCTGCCGACGCAGGACGAGGTGTTCCCGGACGAGCACCACTTCGGCCGCATCTTCTACAACCAGGCGACGCTCTCCGCCGCCGGCATCCCGCAGATCGCCGTGGTCATGGGCTCCTGCACCGCCGGCGGCGCCTACGTGCCGGCGATGAGCGATGAGTCCATCATCGTCAGGGACCAGGGCACCATCTTCCTCGCCGGCCCGCCGCTGGTGAAGGCCGCCACCGGCGAGGTGGTCAGCGCCGAGGCGCTCGGCGGCGGCGACGTGCACACGCGCCTCTCCGGCGTCGCCGACCACCTCGCGACCGACGACCGCCACGCGCTCGAGCTCGCGCGCCGCGTGGTCGCGGGCCTGAACGCCGTCAAGCGCCCGGACATCGACCTCGCCGCGCCGCGCGAGCCGCTCTACCCGGCCGAACAGCTCCACGGATTGATCCCGACCGACAACCGCAAGCCCTGCGATCCGCGCGAGCTGCTGGCGCGCATCGTCGACGCCAGCGACTTCGACGAATGGAAGGCGCGCTACGGCACGACGCTGGTCACGGGCTTCGCGCGCATCCACGGCATCCCGGTCGCGATCCTCGCGAACCACGGCATCCTCTTCAGCGAATCGGCGCAGAAGGGCGCGCACTTCGTCGAGCTCGCCTGCCAGCGGCGCATCCCGCTGCTGTTCCTGCAGAACATCACCGGCTTCATGGTCGGGCAGAAGTACGAGAACGAGGGCATCGCGCGCCACGGCGCCAAGCTGGTCACGGCGGTCGCCTGCGCCCAGGTGCCGAAGCTCACGCTGATCACCGGCGGGAGCTTCGGCGCCGGCAACTACGGCATGTGCGGCCGTGCCTACGCGCCGCGCTTCCTGTGGATGTGGCCGAACGCGCGCGTCAGCGTCATGGGGGGCGAGCAGGCCGCGAGCGTGCTCGCCACCGTGCGACGCGATGCGCTCGAGGCCAGGGGCGCGAGCTGGAGCCGTGAGGACGAGGAGGCCTTCAAGGCACCGATCCGCGCGCAGTACGAGACCCAGGGCCATCCCTACTACGCCACCGGCCGGCTGTGGGACGATGGCATCATCGACCCCATCGATACGCGCCAGTGCCTGGCGCTGGGCCTCTCGGCCGCGCTCAACGCACCGATCCCGGCAACGCGCTTCGGCGTGTTCCGCATGTAGCCCGAGCACGCGAGGCCCGCGATGGTGACCACCCTGCCGAGCACGATCGCCCTCGAAGCGCGCGGCAGCGTGCGCGTGCTGCGCCTGCACCGCCCCGAGGCCCGCCAGGCGCTCGACGCCACGCTGATCGCCGAGCTCACCGCGGCCGTGCGCGCCGCCGGCGACGATCCGGCCGTGCGCGTGGTCCTGCTGGCCTCGAGCGGCCCGGCCTTCTGCGCCGGTGCCGACCTGCGCAACATGCAGCGCATGGGCGCGGCCAGCGAGGCCGAGAACATCGCCGACGCCGTGGCGCTCGCGCGCCTGCTCGACACCCTCGCCGCCTGCCCCAGGCCCGTCGTCGCCGAGGTCCAGGGCGACTGCTTCGGTGGCGGCCTCGGGCTCGTCGCCGCCTGCGACATCGCGCTCGCGAGCAGTGCGGCGCGCTTCTGCCTTTCCGAGGTGCGGCTCGGCCTCACGCCCGCGACCATCTCGCCGCACGTGCTGCGCGCGATCGGCGCGCGCGCGGCGTCGCGCTACATGCTGAGCGCCGAGCGCTTCGACGCCGCCGAGGCGCTGCGCATCGGCCTGGTGCACGCCGTGCACGCGCCCGAGGCGCTCCCGACCGCGGTGGACGCCATGCTCGACGCATTGCTGCGCGGCGGCCCGGAGGCGCTGCGCGAGACCAAGCGGCTGATCGCCGACTTCGGCGGCTCGCAGTTGCCCGCCGGCTGGCTCGAGGATTCCGCCGGCCGCATCGCCGGGCGGCGCGGGTCCGACGAGGGCCGCGAGGGCCTCGCCGCCTTCTTCGGCAAGCGCCCGCCGCGCTGGGCGCCGCCGGATGACCCGTCGGCGCGGAAGAAGTAGAGGGGCGCCGTGTTCAGGAAGATCCTGATCGCGAACCGCGGCGAGATCGCCTGCCGCATCGCACGGTCGGCGCGGCGCCTGGGCATCGCCACCGTCGCCGTGTACTCCGACGCCGACGCGCAGGCGCTGCACGTCGCGGCCTGCGACGAGGCCGTGCGCATCGGCCCGCCGCCCGCGCGGGAGAGCTACCTCGACGTCGCGGCGATCATCGCGGCCGCGCGGCGCACCGGGACCGAGGCCGTGCATCCGGGCTACGGTTTCCTCTCCGAGAACGCCGGGTTCGCCGCGGCCTGCGATGCCGCCGGACTGGTGTTCATCGGTCCGCCGGTCGAGGCGATCCGCGCGATGGGCTCGAAGGCCGCGGCACGCGCGCTGATGGAGCGCTCGGGCGTGCCGCTGGTGCCGGGCTTCCATGGTGGAGCCACCGGTGCTGCCGCCCCGTCGGCCGGCACCGCCGCGGCCGGTGCCGACGACGCGACGCTCGCGCGCGAGGCCGCGCGCATCGGCTACCCGGTGCTCATCAAGGCGAGCGCCGGCGGTGGCGGCAAGGGCATGCGGCGCGTCGACGCGCCGGCGGACTTCGCGGCCGCGCTGGCCACCTGCCGGCGCGAGGCCCAGGCCAGCTTCGGCGATGCGAGCATGCTGCTCGAGAGCTGCATCGAGCGGCCGCGGCACGTCGAGATCCAGGTGTTCGCCGACCGGCACGGGCACTGCATCGGCCTGCACGAGCGCGACTGCTCGGTGCAGCGCCGCCACCAGAAGGTGCTGGAGGAAGCGCCGGCGCCCGGGCTCGCGCCGGCGCTGCGCGCGCAGATGGTCGCGGCCGGCGTCGCCGCCGCGCGCGCGGTCGGCTACGTCGGCGCCGGCACGGTCGAGTTCATCCTCGACCCCGAGGGCCGCTTCTACTTCATCGAGATGAACACGCGCCTGCAGGTCGAGCATCCGGTGACCGAGATGATCACCGGGCTCGACCTGGTCGAGTGGCAGTTGCGCGTCGCCGCCGGCGAACCGCTGCCGCTCACGCAAGAGCAGGTGCCGCTCGACGGCCACGCGATCGAGGCACGCATCTACGCCGAGGATCCCGCGCGCGACTTCCTGCCGGTGGCCGGCCGGCTCGACTACCTGGACGTGCCGGAGACGGGCCGCGAGCTGCGCATCGACACCGGCGTGCGCGAGGGCGATGCGATCTCGCCTTGGTACGACCCGATGATCGCCAAGCTCGTCGTCTGGGACCGCGACCGGCCGCGCGCGGTCGCGCGCCTGGAGCGCGCGCTGCGCGCCTGGCGCATCGCCGGCCTCGCGAACAACGTCGACTACCTCGCGCGCCTGGTCGCCTGCCCGGACTACCGAAGCGGCGAGATCGACACCGGGCTCATCGAGCGCGAGCGCGCCCTGCTCGGCGGCGAAGCGGGCGCGCCGCCCGATGCCGCCTGGAGCGTGGCCGCGCTGGCGCTGTGGCAGACCCGTGCCGATGGCGCCGCTGCCACCACCGCGGCCGGCGGCGACCCGCATTCACCCTGGAACGCGACGACGGGCTGGCGCCTCAACGCGGCGCGGCGCCAGCAGCTGCGCCTGCTGCACGGCGCGGCCGAGGGCGGCGAGCGCGTCATCGACATCGCCGGCCTCGCCGCCGAGCACCTCGGGCACGGGCGCATGCGCCTCGCGCTCGAGGGCCGCCAGGTCGAGTGCGCCGCGTACGTCGGCGCCGCTACCGTCGACGTCTTCCTCGACGGCGCGCATCATGTCTTCCAGCGCGGCGACCTGCCGCGCGGCGGCGGCAGCGGCACGGGCGGCGGCCACACCGGCCTCGCCTCGCCGATGCCCGGACGGGTGGTGGCCGTGCACGTGCAGGCCGGTGCCGTGGTCGAGCGCGGCGCGCCGCTGGTGGTGCTGGAGGCGATGAAGATGGAGCACACGATCAGCGCGCCGGCCGCCGGCACCGTGCTCGCCATCGAGTGCGCCGTCGGCGATTCGGTGCGCGAGGGCGTGGAGCTGGTCGACTTCGAGGCGGCCGCCACGGAGGGCGGCGCGTGAGCACGCTGCCGAAGCGCGTGCGCATCGTCGAGGTCGGGCCGCGCGACGGCCTGCAGAACGAGCCGCGCACCGTGCCGACCGCGCTCAAGGTGCAGTTCATCGACCGCCTGAGCGAAACCGGCCTGACGGCGATCGAGTCCACCGCCTTCGTCTCGCCCAAGCGCGTGCCGCAGCTCGCCGACAACGCCCAGGTGATGGCAGCGATCCGCCGCCGCGCCGGCGTCAGCTACCCGGTGCTGGTGCCGCACCTGCGCGGCTTCGAGGCCGCGCTGGCGGCGAAGGTTGGGGAGATCGCCGTGTTCGGCGCCACCACGGAGCGCTTCGTGCAGCGGAACATCCACTGCTCGATCGCCGAGAGCCTGGAGCGCTTCCGCCCCGTGGTCGCCGCCGCGAAGGCCCACGGCATCCGCGTGCGCGGCTACGTCTCCTGCGCCATCGACTGCCCGTACGAGGGCGCCGTCGCGCCCGCGCGCACGGCCGGGATCGCGCAGCAGCTCTGGAAGATGGGCTGCGATGAGATCTCGCTCGCCGACACCATCGGAACCGGCACGCCCGGCCGCGCCCGCGCGATGATCGAGGCCACCGCGCGCCTCGTTCCCATCGAGCGGCTGGCCGTCCACTTCCACGACACCTGCGGCCAGGCGCTCGCCAACATCTACGCCGCGCTCGAGCTCGGCATCGCCACCTTCGACAGTTCGGTGGCCGGCCTCGGCGGCTGCCCTTACGCGCCCGGCGCCTCCGGCAACGTCGCCACCGAGGACCTCCTCTACCTGCTGCACGGCCTCGGCATCGAGACCGGCGTCGACCTCGACGCCGTGATCGGCGCCGGCACCTTCATCTGCGGCGTGCTCGCGCGGCCGACGCGCTCGAAGGTCGCGCTGGCGCGCGACGCGCGCTAGGGCCCCCGGCCGTACGCGACGGACTGGGACGCGGTTAACGACTCCCGCGGCCGTTTCCGGATGAAATGGCCGGAACCGACGGTCGCACCCGCGGCAGGAGCCCGTTATGTCAACACCCGCCTGGAAGGCCCGCATCGTGGCCGTCGTCGCGCTCGCCCTGTGCGGCCACGCGATCGCCACCGCCGCGGGTACCGCCGGGAACAGTGCGCCGCCCAGGCGCACGCGCATCAACTCGATCCTGCAGAAGCACTCCCAGCCCGCCCACCCGAAGGCGAACAACCACGCGCCCGGCAAGCCGGCGACGAAGCGCAAGACCGACCAGCAGCTGCGCGCCGAAGTGCGCGCCATCGAGCGCGACGGGACCGGCTACATCAGTCCCGCGCGCCAGCGCGAGCTCGACCAGAAGACCGGCAGGAACAGCACGCCTGCCGGGCATTGACGCTGCCGGCGCTGCGCGCCACGCACATGCGGCGCGCCGCCAGGATGCTCACGCCGCGGTTGCGGGCTGCGTCATTTCGCTGTCGCGACGATAGGTCCGCGCCGCGCGCAGGTAGTGCAGCCCGCCGAGGCCGCAGAACAGCGACATCACGATGATCGCGTTGCGGATGCCGCTGGCCGAGGCCGCCGCGCAGGCCTGGCGCAGCGCTGCGGGCTGCGCCGGCCCCGCGGCCGCCAGCACGCACAACGCCTTGTAGTCCCCGGCCCCGAAGGCGTGCTGGGCCAGGGCATCGCTCAGGTAGCCGGTCAGCGGCGGCCCGATGCCCGCCCCGACGATGCTGATCACCGCGGCAACCGCGAAGCCCGAGGACGCGCGCATGTTGGCCGCCACCATGTTCTGCGCAATCGCCAGCGTCGGCGTGAAGTGGGCGAACAGCAGCGTGAGGCCTACGACCAGGATCGGAACGCTCTCGGCCATCGTGCCGCGCGTGATGCCGAGCAACAGCAGCGGCGTGCTCAGCAACAACGTAATGCCGGGGCCCCAGACGTACCAGCGCCGATCGCGCCGGCCCGCGACGTCGACGCCGAATCCACCCAATGACAGGCCGGCGACCATCCCGACCGCCCCCATCGTGCCGATCACCCGCCCGGTCTCGGCGAGGTTGGTGTGATGGACGGCCACGAAGAAGCGTCCCCAGAACTGCCCGAGGCCGTTCAAGGTCATCGAGGCCAGGGCGGCGCCTGCGAGTACGTGGCACATCGAACGCTTGGCGACCAGGAAGCGGAACGTCGCCGTGACCGGCGGCGGCGGCTCCACTGGGGCGGCCAGCGCATCGGACATCCCGCGCGGCGGCTCGCGCAGCGTGAACAGTGCCAGCAGCGCCACCACGATGCCCACCAGGCCCAGGCCCGCGAACCACGCCTGCCAGCCGCCGCGGTGGGCGATCCAGCCGCCCAGCGCCGCACCGAGGAACGCGCCGGCCGGTCCGCCGTACCAGACCAGCGTCATGGCGGACGCACGCCGCGTCGCCGGGAAGTGATCGCCGACGAGCGAAGCCACCGTCGGGGCGAAGCCGGCATCGCCGATGCCGACGCCCACGCGGCACAGGAGGAACTGCCAGAAGCCGCGGCAGGCGCTCGAGAACGCGACCGGGTTGACGTCCCGCCCGTTCCCCACGGCATGCTGATACGCATGCACCAATTCGTGCGCAAGGAGCGACGCCACGTCGTTCACATTCAGATCATGAATTGCTCACGTCGCACGCCAATATAGATATTGCCATCGAGCCTGCTTCTCCAAGTAGTCATTGTACGCGCCGACTAACAGGCACTGAATCCAAATTCGAGTTGTCTTCAACTATATAGATATCCTCTGCCACGTTTGAGAATTTGGCGCTCATCACCTTAACTACTATATCGGACTCCTCCAGAAGAGCTCGGGCCTTCTGCACAAAGTGCAGCACGGATTTTCCAATGCGCACGTTCTTTGTGTTCTTGGCAGTTGACACTTCCCCAGCCTCTCCATGTATGTGCGAGCTCCCGCTTCCTGTCCCCATTTCGCTAGAACATTCGGAATCGCCACCGTTGGCGGTCGACACCGTCGCCTCAAGCTGAACACCTGGAGGTGGCGTTTTGGTCATTGCAATGCTTGCACCGTATTGCGTCAGCGATGCCGGTCTCTATTGCGATTTTTGCCTGAAGATATCCTTCAGTTGATGCCGCGGGCCGTACCGAGTACTGCTGCCCCGGTTTTTGCCCCATCGCCACACCGACCGCAACTCCGGCGACAAAGTTTCCGGCACTCCGCTATGGTATCTGCGGGATGCTCTTGATCTTGCCAAAAGCCGCCGATAGCTTTCCACCCAGGCCTGCCGTTACAACATTACCCGGCTATGCCTTTCAAATTTCCGCCCGCCGACAGGAATCCCTCGATCAGCATCTTCCAGTAGATGTGTGACCAACCCTGGAACCCGGGGACGAAATTCAAAATGAATCCAATGATCTTTAACAAGGAACTGAAAAAGCCAACCGCTCGGATCGAAAATTTCAGGCAGGACCGTTTCCAGCGTAGGTGTATCGATTGAAGCCCTGCGTACTCTCCGGGAACTGCATGGTCGGGTCTGCCGACATGAATCGCGCGATTTCAGGGTCGTACGTCCGGCCATCACGGAGCTGCACAAGTGAATCTTGGGAGCGCCGGGGTCGCCATGTGCCGCGACCAATTGTTGGGAATGGTCGGCAATTATTCGGTTCGGCAGGACATCCGCCCGGGACCATGCGGCATCGGCCAAAGGCTGCACAGTTTCCCTACTTTGCGAGTGGAGCTCGGTCGCATCCAACCTTGCACGCTCACCGCCTGCGCGGGATGCTCAGCCGCCGCCCGCTTCCTCGCGGATCAGCCGCTCGCGCAGCTTGCGGAACTGCACCAGCGCCGCGTCCATCCACAGCACCTGCATGTGCGCCTCGGCGCCGGGCGCGAGGTTGCGGTACTGCGCGGTGATCATGCGCCGGTCTTCCTCGAACGCGACCAGCAGCTGCTCGTGGATGCCGCGGGTGATCGCCGCGTCGCCGGCGTCGACGCGATGCGCCTGCTGGAAGAAATAGTGCGTGCTGGTCGCGGTCTCGGGCGTGAGCGCCTGGCAGCTATGCAGGCGCACGGCGCGGCGGTCGTCGTCGGGCGCGTCGCCGACCGGGCGGCCGCCGGATTCCATCAGCAGGATGCCCGGCATGACGAAGTCGTAGATGAACCAGCGGTTGACGCGCGCGCCGCCGAAGTCACGCACCTTCGAGTAGTACGGCGGCGGCGGCACATCCGGCACGTGGCGCGTGACGCGCACGCCGCACGGGATCGGCTCGATCACCGGGTGCGACTGCGCGATCTCCACCGCGCCGCCGAGCGTCTTCTCGTGCACGTAGCTCAGGTGCGAGAAGTCCAGCAGGTTGTCGCAGATCAGCTCGTGCGGTGTCTCGTAATGCAGATAACCGGGGCGGTAGAGCCAGTCGGGGTGGTCGCAGGAGTAGTTGTCGGGCAGCAGGGCGCGGTCGGCCAGCGCCGGATCGCCCATCCACACGAACACCCACTTGCGGTGCAGCGCGACAGGGTAGCTGCGCACGCGCAGCTTCGCGGGGAGCTTCGCGCCGGTCGCGGCGATGCCCGGGATCTCGACGCAGTGGCCGGAGGCGTCGAAGCGCAGCCCGTGGTACAGGCAGCGCACGTCGTCGCCCTCGCGCCGGCCGGCGGACAGCGGCGCATGGCGGTGGCAGCAACGGTCCTCGAGCGCGGCGATGGCGCCGCCCGAGGTGCGATACACGATGATCGGCTCATCGAGCACGCGGCGCGCGAGCAGCGCGCCGTCGGCAAGCTCGTGCTCCCAGGCGATGACGTACCAGCAGTTGCGCACGAACACGGCGTCCCTCCCCGGCCCGACACCGTATCCTAGCGCGCCGCCCTCAGCGCGGCCGCGCCAGGTACGCCGCGATCTGCTGCAGCGCCGCGTCGTCGAGCTCGACCTTGCGCCACGGCGGCATCTCGACCAGCCCCTGGCGCACCACCAGCCTGATGTAGGCCGGATCGAGGTCGGTGCGTTCCTCGAGCAGCGCCTTGGCCGCGCCGCGCGCCTCGGTGAGCCGCATGGTGCCCGCGTGTCCCGGGCCGGCCGCGTGGCAGAACGAGCAGTGGCGGTCGAACAGTGCCTTGCCGGGCATTGCAGGCACGGACGCGGCGGCTGGCGTTGCCGCTGCCGCATCGCCCGTTGCATCGGCGGCCCCGGCCGAGGCGCCCAGCGCGAGGAGCGCGCCCGCGATCAGGAATCGTGCGCGGTTCATGTGTGGCTCCCGCGGTAGCGGGCCGGCCAGATGCCGGACTTGCCGGGCGCGAGGATGCCGTTCGGGTCCAGCGCGTCCTTGATGGTCTGGTGCAACTTGAGCAGCGCGTGGTCGTTCCAGCCGTAGGTCCTGGCGATGTCGTCCATGAACGAGAGGTGCGTGCGGTACTCGCCGTAGCCGGCGGCCGCGGCCTCGTGCACCAGCACGCGGAACACGTCCTCGGCCTTCTTCTTGATCGCCGGGTCGCGCCGGTCGAACAGCAGCTCGACCACGTGGTGCAGGTCACGCCAGCCGATGGCGAAGATGCTGAGGTAGTCGAAGCCGTACTCGTGCAGCCGGTCGCGCACCATCGTGTACTGCTTCATCGCTTCGTTGCCGCGGATCGGCGAGACCGGCGAGAAGCCGATGTGGCCGCCGCCGCCCGACCAGTTGACGAAGCTGAACTCGTTCATGCGCGGGATGCCGCGCATCTCGTCGGCGCGGCCGTGGAACAGGTCGCCGGGCTGCTTGCGGTCCTCGGCGAAGTAGAACCTCGCGCCGGGCACCTTGGCAAAGGAATCGCGGATCACGCTCCACAGCGTGTCCATCACCGGCGGCGGGCCGTAGAGCGCACCGTAGATGTTCCACATGCCGATGTCCTGCTCGGCCATGATCCGCTTCAGCGTGCTGTCGGGCAGCGGCCCCGGCTTGTCGGTGTACTGGCTGCGCGTGGCGTTCATCGCCGCGACCAGCAGGAGGCTGCGGATCGTCGCCGCGTTCTGGATTACCGAGCCGACCTTCAGCGGCCGCAGGATGTCGACCACCTGCTCGAGGTCCTCCTCGCGCTGGAAGCTGATCATGTACGGGCGGTAGCCCGGCGGCTCGGGCATCAGCCAGATGCCCATCTTGGTCACGATGCCGAAGTTCGACTGCGAGAACATGCCGTCGACGTACGGGCCGAAGCCGTACTTGAAGAGCTGCCAGGTGGTGTTGCCCGGCATCGCGCCCATGCCGGTGCGCACCAGCTCGCCATTCGGCAGCACGACTTCCATGCCACACTGCATCGCGAAGTGGTCGCCATAGGGCGTGTAGCCGACGCCGTGGTCGAGCGCGTTGCCGATGACGCTGCCCCAGCCCGGGTCCGGCACGTCGAGCCAGAGCTTGTAGCCCTTGGCCTGGATGTGGGCGTAGAGGTCGAAGTAGCTCACGCCCGGCTCGACCAGCGCGTAGCCGTCGGCCTCGCTCACCTCGAGGATGCGGTTCATGCGCTTGAGGTCGAGCACCACGGTGCCGGCCATGCGCGGCGAGGCGCCGCCGTAGCCGAAGTTCTTGCCGCCGGAGACCGGCCACAGCGGCACGTGGTACTTGTTGGCCGCGCGCACGATCGCCTGCACCTCCTCGGTGCTGGCCGGCGCGACCGCGGCCGAGGCCGAGTGGAGCGAGTCGTTGGCGATGATCGAGTACGGATCGGCGTAGCTCACCAGGTCGTCGCCGGTGTACACGTGCTCCGCGCCGACGATCTTGCGGAAGGCCGCGAGCGCTTCGGCGAAGGCGCCGGCGCCGAGGCCCGGTGGCAGCAATGGGTTCATGTCGAAGACTCCCCGGCGGTGTATGCGCCGCACTGGCGGGCGCCGCGTCCAGCGTCAGCGTCCAGGCGAACAGGTCGCGGTCCATGCGCCGGCACTCGAGCCGCACGCCGCGGCCGCGGCCGCGAATTCCTTCAGGCGAAGGGGATCGACTCGGTGGTCACACCCTGCAGGCGCCGCACGCCGCCGGCGCGCGCCTCGGTCACCAGCGAGCAGCGCGGTCGGATCCCCCTGGACCGGCCGCAGCCGTGGCCGGCCCGGCAGCGCGCGCGCGCGCAGCCGCGAGACCGGAAAGCGCGGGTCGAACGTCAGGATCTCCGGCAACGCCTCCGGCGCGCCGGCGGCACCGCCCGCACCGGCGGCGGATGCCGCGGCCGGGCCCAGCGCGCCTGCCACGGCCAGCGCCGCGGTGGCCTGCACGCCGCTTGCCAGCAGCTGCCGGCGACTGATGGACCTCATCGCCCGCGTTCCCCCCAGCACGCCGGCATCGTCGCGGCGTTGCGTGCCATTCTACCTGCACATTCGCCGCGAACCAGCGCCGGCAGGGCTCGCGCATCACCGCCTCGAGGCCCATGGCGGCGCGTTTCACGTGCTAACCTGCCCGCGGTCCACCACGCGGGGATTCCATGAAGCGCAGCACCTCGCAACGCATCCTCACCACGCACGTCGGCAGCCTGCCCGGCCTCGCCGCCTTCGATCCGCGCGCGGCCGACTACGCGGCGCGGCTCGAACGGGCAGTCGCCGGCGTCGTCGAGCAGCAGCGCGCGACCGGGCTCGACGTCCTCAACGAGGGCGAGTACACCAAGGGCGGCGACTGGCTCGCCTACGTGGACGAGCGCTTCGGGTTTCGAGCCGAGCGCGCCCGCGGGTCCTCCGGTCATCACCCAGGGCCGCGATCGCGAGGTGTTCGCGGATTTCTACCGCTACGCGGCCGAACGCGGCCTGCTGTTCTACAGCGCGGGCGACGACATGAAGCAATCGCGCCAGCACTGGGTGTGCACCGGGCCGATCGCCTACCGCGGCCAGGTGGCGGTGCAGCGCGAGATCGCGCTGCTGCAGGCGAACCTGCGGCCCGGCGAGGAAGGCTTCCTCACGGCGACCGCCCCCTCCAGCCTCGAGCCCTACTGGACCAACGCCTGGTACCGCAGCGAGGAGGAGTTCCTGTTCGCCTTCGCCGACGCGCTGCGCATCGAGTACGAGCTGATCGCCGCCCGGGCCTCGTGCTGCAGGTGGACGATGCCTGGCTGCCGGCGATGTGGGACCGCGTCGGCCTCGGCATGGGCCTGGAGGCCTTCCGCGGCGTTGCCGCCTGCGCGTCGAGGCGCTCAACCACGCGCTGCGCAACATCCCGAGGAACGCATCCGCTACCACCTGTGCTGGGGCAGCTGGCACGGCCCGCACGCCTTCGACATCGAGATGCGGCACATGGTCGACCTCATGCTCGCGGTCCGCGCGCAGGCCTACCTGTTCGAGGCGGCGAACGCGCGCCACGAGCACGAGCACGTCGTCTGGGAGACGACGCGTTGCCCGCGGGCAAGATCCTCATCCCCGGCGTCGTCAGCCACGCCACCGACATCATCGAGCACCCCGAGCTCGTCGCGCAGCGCATCCGCAATTTCGTGCGCCACGTGGGCGCGAGAACGTGATGGCCGGCACCGACTGCGGCCGGGGGCGGCGCTGCCACGAGCAGGTGGCGGGGGCCAAGCTCCGGGCGCTGTCCGACGGCGCCGCGCACGCGAGCGCGATCCTGTGGAGGCGCAAGTCGGCGGCGTAGCTCAGGCCGCGCGCCGGGCGCCTTCCACCAGCGCCGCGAGCTTCGCCCAGGCGATCTGCGGGTGCGAGCGGCCGCCGAAGCCGCAGTCGGTGCCGGCCATCACGTTCTCGGCACCCACGTGGCGCACGAAATTGCGGATGCGCTGCGCGACGAGCTCGGGGTGCTCGATGATGTCGGTGGCGTGGCTGACGACGCCGGGGATGAGGATCTTGCCCGCGGGCAGCCGCGTCGTCTCCCAAACCACGTGTTCGTGCTCGTGGCGCGCGTTGCCGGCCTCGAACAGGTAGGCCTGCGCGCGGACCGCGAGCATGAGGTCGACCATGTGGCGCATTTCGATGTCGAAGGCGTGCGGGCCGTGCCAGCTGCCCCAGCACAGGTGGTAGCGCACGCGGTCGGCCGGGATGTTGCGCAGCGCGTGGTTGAGCGCGTCGACGCGCACGTTGCACCAGCGCTGGTAGGCCGCGAGACCCATCTTCACGCCGATGCGGTCCCACAGCGCGGCGAGCCAGGCGTCGTCCACCTGCAGCAGCAGCCCGGCCGCGACGATCGCCTCGTACTCGACGCGCATCGCCTCGGCCAGCGCGTAGACGTATTCCTCCTCGTTCTTGTAGTAGCGGTTCTCGCGGCCCGGCACCAGGCTCGCGGGCGCGGTGCTGGTGAGGAAGGCATCGCCCACCGCGACGTCGCCGAGGTTGTCCTTCAGGCAGGCGATCTCGCGCGAGAGCTGCTGCTGGCCGACGTAGCGCACCGGGCTGGTACAGGCCCAGTCCATGTTGCGTGTCTGGTCGCCGGTCGTGCGCGTCGACTCGAACAGCGTGCCGCCCGCGGCGGCCGCCTGGTAGAAGGCGCCGAATTCCTTCCAGTCCGCGCTGTCGGCGAGCAGTTCGAGGCTGCCGCCCGCCGCCGCCGGCTCGAAGCCGCCGAGGCGCTCGCTGACGAACTGCGTCCAGTGGCCGGCCTTGGTGTACTCGCCCTCGTTGACGATGTCGGTGCCCGCGGCGCGCTGCCTGCGGACGACGTCGGCCACCGCCGTCGGCAGCAGCTTTTCATTGACGCCCTGCTCGCCCCACAGGCCCGGATAGGCGGGCAGCGCGCCCACGTGCGTCGTCAGGATGCGATCGGTGCTGGCTCTCATGATGCTGTATCGCGCGCTGGCGCGCGCCCGCTGGTTGGAATGCGCCCATCGTAGAAGCCCGCCGCGGCACACACTTGGAGCCGCGCGCCACGGACTTGCAGTGGCGCGACACGCCGCGCCGGCGAAGCCCTCAGCGTCCGGCGCGGAACGCGCGCGGCGGCCGGCCGTAACGGCGGGCGAAGGCGCGGCTGAAATACGCAGCGTCGTTGAAGCCGACCTCGAAGGCGATGTCGGTGATGGCCTCGGGCTCACCGCTCCCGGGGCGGCGCAGCATGCGCGCCGCGGCATCCAGCCGGCGCTCGAGCAGGTAGCGGCGCGGCGTGGTGCCGATCTCGAGGAACAGCCGCTGCACCTGGCGCGTGCTCAGGCCCACGCCCGCGGCGATCCGGCCGACGGTCAGCGACGGATCGGCGAGATGGCGCGCGATGAAGTCGCAGGCCTCGCGTCGTCGCGCCGGCACCTGGGGCCCGGCGGTGGCCGCGCCGGCCGTGCCGGCGGCGCCGCTGCGCGCCATCGCCAGTGCGTCGAGCACGATGTCGGCCACCGATTCGCCCACTTCGGCGCCGGGCTCGTCCTCGAGCAGCTGCTGGACGGAGAGGATGATCGAGGCGGCGAGGCGCACCGGCGCGGAACGCGCGCTGAAGAGCTGCCCGGACAATTCCGCCGGATCACCGACGCGCCGCCGCAGTTCCCCGGTCGGCAGCTTCACCATCACGAGGAAGGTGGGCTCGAGCGTCTCCGTGGTCCAGGGCACGAAGGCATCGCGCAGGATCATGTCGCCGTAGTGCAGCACCGTCGGGCTGCGGCCACGCAGCGAGATGCGGCTCGAGCCCCGGCCCTGCACGACGAGCAGGTGCACGTCGCGGGAGGGCGCGGCCCAGGCCCCCGGGCCGCGCGCCAGGATGCGGGCTGTCGCCGGCGTGGTGTGCATCCAGGCGATGCCCAGCGGGCCCACCGGCACGCGCGTGATGCTCGCGCGGAAACTGGCCCGATCGGCCGGGTCGACCGACATGTGGACCAGGGTCTCGCAGCCGAAACCCACCCAGCGATCCAGCCGGACCGCGGGCGGGACGTCGGACGTCGAAAAGGTCTGGGCGCCGCTGACGGACATGATGACCCCCCGGGGGCGGCGCGACCGTGTATCCGGCCGTCACCGCGCCTGCCACCGGATCTTACACCGGCGGCCGGCGCTGCCAGGCCCGGCCCCAGGGCCCGGCCCCCGGGGCCGTCAGCCGGCCTGCCCGGCCTCCGCCCGGCCGGACCGCCCGTCAGTCCTTCTTCGTGATCCGCTCGGTCTCGGCGCGGGTCGAGGCCGGGCCGGTGTTGCGGCTCGCGAGGCCACCCATCGCCGGACCCTTGGTGAACGGCTCCGGATCGCCCGGGCGGAGCTTCAGGCCGAACAGCGTGTGCATGCCGCGGTGCCGGCCCAGGCCGCCGAACAGGTCGAAGCCGCGGTCGAGCCAGTCGCGCAGCGGGTCGTCCTCGGTCAGCGGCGGGGTCGATGCGACCGAGGCGGTCCACAGGAACACGGCGAGCGCGCGGTAGTCGGCGTAGTTCGGCTTGTCGCCGCCCAGCCACTTGTTCTCCTGGAAGAGCTGGCGGAACGGCTCGAGCGTCGGCGGCACCAGCGGCAGCCGGTCCTCGCGGCCGACCACCACGTCCTCGATCTTGCGACCGAGCATCTTCTCGCGGCTGCTGGTGACGTACTCGTGGTCCTGCGGGAGCGAGAGGTCGCGGTATTCCTTGATGTAGCAGCCGAACCAGGGCGTGATCACCGTGCGCCACAGCCAGCCCTCGATGAACTGGGTCAGCGGCTTCACGCTCGGATCGCCGCACAGCGTCGGCCGCTCCGGGTACTTGCGGTCGAGGTATTCCGCGATCAGCCAGCTGTCGAGCACCCACTCGCCGTCGTCGACGATCGCCGGCAGGCGCTCGGAACGGCCGCCGGTGCGCTCCATGATGCCGGTGAAGCCGCCCGGCACGATGTCGATGTCGAAGCCCTTGTGCGCCAGCGCGTACTTCGTCGCCCAGACGAAGGGGCTGATCGTGCAGCCCGAGGCCAGCTGCAGGTCATAGAGCGTGATGCGGTTGTTCTTGGCCAAGGGCATTCCCCCGAACGGTGTGGTGGTACGCGGCGGAGCCCGGCCCGGCGGGCCCGGCTCATCCATCGCATGGTAAGCCGGCGCGGGACCCGAGGAGAAGGGGCCGGCGCCGCCGCGGCTCACCCGCCGAAACGCGGCGGACGCTTTTCGAGGAAGGCGCGCACGCCCTCGGCGAAGTCCGGATGGGAGGCGCACTCGCGTTGCAGTTGCAGTTCCATCCGCAGGCTCTCGTCGAGCGTGCGGGTCGGCGCCGCGCGCAGCATGCGCTTGAGCGCCGCATTGGCGGTCGCCGGCCCGCGCGCCAGGCGCGCCGCCCACTCGCGCGCCGCCGCGAGCGCGCCGCCGGCGGGCACGAGCCGGTTGACCAGCCCGAGCTCGAGGCAGCGCGCCGCCGGCATGCGCTGCGACTCCGCCGCCATCTCGAAGGCGCGCGCATGGCCGAGCGCGCGCGCGGTGAACCAGCACAGGCCGCCGTCCGGGATCAGCGCGATCGTGTGGAACGGCAGGTGCATGTAGGCCGCCTCGCTCATCACGACGAGGTCCGAGGCCAGCACGAAGGCCCCGGCGACGCCGCTGACGAAGCCCTCCACCGCGGCGACCACCGGCTGCGGCGCGTCCATGAGCGCGCGCACCGTGGCGTGGTACTGGTCGGCGAGCTGCGTGTCGACCTGCGCGGCCGAGGCGCCGCTGAATTCCTTCAGGTCGGCGCCGGCGCTGAAGCCGCGCCCCGCGCCGGCGAGCACGATGGCGCGCACCTCGGGCTGCGCCGCCACGCGCCGCAGCGCGTCCCGCAGGCCGACGCGCAGCGGCTCGTTCAGCGCGTTGACCGCCTGCGGCCGGTTCAGCGTCACGGTGGCGACGCCGTCGGCCACCTCGCACAGCACTACCGCCTCGTCCGCCCCTGTCGTCATGTGCCCGCTCCCCGCATTGTCGTGGCCGCGACTGCGCGCAGCGCGGACGCCGCCGTTCAGATGTTGCGCCGGTACTGCCCGCCGACGCGGTACAGCGCGCCGGTGACCTGCCCGAGCGAGCATACCTTGACGGTCTCCATGAGTTCAGCAAACACGTTGCCGCCGCCCGCCGCCACCCGCTGCAGCCGCTCGAGCGCCGCGGCCGAGCGCGCCGCATGGCGCGCCTGGAAGGCGCGCACGTTCGCGACCTGCGCCTGCTTCTCCTCCTCGGTCGAACGGATCAGCGCGGTGCGCGGCCGAGCGGCCGCCGCGTCCTCGGCGGCCATGAAGGTATTGACGCCGATGATCGGCAGCGTGCCGTCGTGCTTGCGCTGCTCGTACAGCAGGCTCTCCTCCTGGATGCGGCCGCGCTGGTAGAGGGTCTCCATCGCGCCGAGCACGCCGCCGCGCGCGGCCAGCGCGTCGAATTCCCTGTAGACCGCTTCCTCGACCATGTCGGTCAGGTACTCCACCAGGAAGGAACCCTGCCAGGGATTCTGGTTGGCGTTCAGCCCGAGCTCGCGGTTGATGATGAGCTGGATGGCGACCGCGCGCCGCACGCTCTCCTCGGTCGGCGTGGTCAGCGCCTCGTCGTAGGCGTTGGTGTGCAGCGAATTGCAGTGGTCGAACAGCGCCGACAGCGCCTGCAGCGTCGTGCGGATGTCGTTGAACTGGATCTCGCGCGCGTGCAGCGAGCGGCCCGAGGTCTGGATGTGGTACTTGAGCATCTGGCTGCGCGGCGCCGCCTGGTACAGCTCGCGCAGCGCGCGCGCCCAGATGCGCCGCGCCACGCGGCCGATGACCGCGTACTCCGCGTCCATCCCGTTGGAGAAGAAGAACGACAGGCTCGGCGCGATGTCGTCGACCTGCATGCCGCGCGCCAGGTAGTACTCGAGCAGCGTGAAGCCGTTGGCGAGCGTGAACGCGAGCTGGGTCACCGGGTTCGCCCCGGCCTCGGCGATGTGATAGCCGGAGACCGAGACCGAGTAGAAGTTGCGCACCTGCTGCGCGATGAAGTACTGCTGGATGTCGGCCATCATCCTGAGGCCGAACTCCGTCGAGAAGATGCAGGTGTTCTGCGCCTGGTCCTCCTTGAGGATGTCCGCCTGCACGGTGCCACGCACCTGCGCGAGCACCTCGGCCCGGAGCCGCGCGTAGGTCGGCGCGTCCACCAGTTCATCGCCCGTCACGCCGAGCAGCGCGAGGCCCGAGCCGTCGTGCCCCGGCGGCCGCTCGCCCGCGTACGCCGGCCAGGCGGCGCCCGCCCCCTGCGCCGCGGCGCGCAGGTTGGCGATGCGTGCCTCGGCCGCTGCCCAGCCGCCCGTCGAGCGCAGGTGCCGCTCGACGTGCTGGTCGATCGCGGTATTGAGGAACATCGCCAGTACGATCGGTGCGGGCCCGTTGATGGTCATCGACACCGAGGTCGTCGGCGCGAACAGGTCGAAGCCCGAGTAGAGCTTCTTCATGTCGTCGAGCGAGGCGACCGACACGCCGGAATTACCGGTGCGGCCGTAGATGTCCGGGCGCGTGTCCGGGTCCTCGCCGTAGAGCGTGGTGGAATCGAAGGCGGTCGACAGGCGCGTGGTCGCGTGGCCGGCGGCGAGCAGGTGGAAGCGGCGGTTGGTGCGCTCCGGGCCGCCCTCGCCGGCGAACATGCGCGTCGGCTCCTCGGCCTCGCGGCGATAGGGATAGACTCCGGCGGTGTAGGGATAGCTCCCGGGGAGGTTCTCGGCGAGCAGGAAGCGCAGGGTCTCGCCCCAGTCGCGGAAGCCGGGCACGGCGATCTTCGGCACGCGGTTGTGGCTCAGCGTGGTGCTGTAGTTCTCGCCGGTCACGGCCTGGCCGCGCACGGGGTAGGAGTAGTGATCCGCCTGCACCGCACGCAGGCGGTCCGGCCATTCGGCCAGTGCGCGCCGGCCTTCCTCGCCGATGGCCGCCAGCGCCGCGTCGTAGGCGGCGCGCAGCGCGCGCAGCGTGGCGTCGGCCGGGTCGTCGGCGCGGTCGTGGCCGCGGTCATGGGCACGGTCATTTGCGCGCGCGGCCACGGCATACGGCTGCAGCGGCTCTGGCAAGCGCGGATCGGCCAGCTCGCGCAGGGCGCCGTAGTGGCCGCAGGCGCGGTGCGCCGCCTCGACCTGCCCGGCCGCGCGTGCGCGCGCCGCGCGGCCGCCGGCCGCGATCTCGCCGAGGTAGCGGCTGCGCGCCGGGGGAATGAGCGCCTCGGGCGCACCCAGCTCCACCGGGCCCGCGTCGGCGACGCGCCAGGCGGGCGGCGCAGCCGTACCGGCCGCAGTGGCGCCCATCGCAGCGGCGCCCGCCGCAGCCGCAGCGCCGGCCCAGGCATCGAGCCGCGCGCACAGCGCGGCGAACAGTCGGTTCACGCCGGGATCGTTGAAGCGGCTGGCGATCGTCGGGTACACCGGCAGCTCGGCGTCGCCGCGCCGGGCGTCGCCGGGATGGTTGCGCCGCCACTGCTTGCGCACGTCGCGCAGGGCATCCTCGGCGCCGCCCTTCTCGAACTTGTTGAGCACCACGAACTCGGCGTAGTCGAGCATGTCGATCTTCTCGAGCTGGCTCGGCGCGCCGTACTCGCCGGTCATCACGTACACCGGCACGTCGGCCAGGTCGGCGATCTCGGAGTCCGACTGCCCGGTGCCGGCGGTCTCGACCACGATGAGGTCGAAGCCGGCGAGCTGCATCAGCGCGACGACCTCGCCGAGCACCGCGCTGGTGGCGCGGTGCTCGCGGCGCGTGGCGAGCGAGCGCATGAAGAGGTCGGGCGAGGCGAGCGCGTTCATGCGGATGCGGTCGCCGAGCAGCGCGCCGCCCGAGCGGCGGCGCGTCGGGTCCATCGCGATGACGGCGATGCGCCGGCCCGGGGAAGTGGCGCACGAAGCGCTGCAGCAGCTCGTCGTTGAGGCTCGACTTGCCGGCGCCGCCGGTGCCGGTGAGGCCGATCACCGGCGCGCGGCGCGGCGCCGTCGCGAGCGCGGCGCGCAGCCGGGCGGTTTCCGCGCCAGCGTGCCGCGCCAGCGCCGGCCGCGCCGGCGGCATCCGCGCCGCCGCCCTCCAGCGCCGAGATCGCCGGCGGCGAGCTGCCAGGGCGCGGCGGCGTCGGGCGGGACATGGCGATACGCCGGCCGCGGCGTCGCGCGCACGCGCGCCAGCACGTCCTCGATCATGCCGTCGAGCCCGAGGCGCCGGCCGTCCTCGGGCGTGTAGATCTTCTCGACGCCGTAGGCCTCGAGCGCGGCGATTTCCTCCGGCGTGATCGTGCCGCCGCCGCCGACCACGACGCGCACGTGCGGCACGCCCTGTTCACGCAGCTGGTCGATGAGGTAGCGGAAGTACTCGTTGTGGCCGCCCTGGTAGGAGGACACGGCGATGGCGTCGGCGTCCTCCTGCACCGCCGCACGCACCAGCTCGGCGACGCTGCGGTTGTGGCCCAGGTGCACCACCTCGGCGCCGTGCGCCTGCAGCAGGCGCCGCACCAGGTTGATCGCCGCGTCGTGCCCGTCGAACAGCGACGCCGCCGAGACGAAGCGCAGGGGACGCGCCGGGCCGGCCTTGTGCATGATCCTACTCGCCGGTATATTAACTACCTCGGAGTATGTTTGCGCCGCCCCGGGGCTGTCAACCGAGCCTCCCCGGTCCTGTGCGCTGCGCAACGGAGTGGTGACGGTCACATGACGGAATCCAGGCCCGCGGACGCCACGGCCGCGCCCAGCCCCTCGCCGTGGCGTGGCCGCCGCACGCGGCCGCGCGACCGCGCGCTCAAGCGCGAGGCGGTCATCCGCGCGGCGGCGCGGGCCTTCAATGCCCGCGGCTACCACAACACCTCGATCGACGACATCGCCGCGGCCCTCGAGGTGACCAAGCCGACGATCTACTACTACGTGCCCAACAAGGAGCAGCTGCTGCTCGAGTGCTTCCTCGCCGGGCTGGAACAGATCCGTGCTGCGCTGCGCGCCGCGGCCAGCTCGCGCGCCACGGCGCGCGAGCAGCTCGATGAGGTCATGCGGCACTACGCCCGCGCGATCGCCGGCGAGTACGGCTGGTGCATGGTACGTGCCGAGGACCAGGACCTGAGTCCCGAATCCAGCACGCGCATCCGCGCGCTCAAGTCGGAGATCGACCAGGGCCTGCGGCGTCTACTTAGAAGCGGCATGCGCGACGGCTCGATTGCGTATTGCGATGCTAAAATGAGCGCGTTCGCGATCGCGGGCGCGCTGAACTGGATCGCACACTGGTTCCGCGGCAACCGCGGGATGTCCGCGACCGAAGTCGCCGAGGCCTTCGTCGGCATCTTCAATCGCGGGCTGCTGCCGCGACCGGCTGCATCGGGGCGCGCCCGCCGCTGAGGCGCGCGCACTTCCGGCTCGCCGGCCACGCGCGCGAACATTTTTGTGCCCCAGGATTCAGCAGAGGTCCGCCGTGTCCCAGCATGAAGTCGTCATCGTCGCCGCGAATCGCACTCCGATCGGGGCGTTCCAGGGCGTGTTGTCCGCCGCCACCGCGCCGCAGCTCGGCGCCGCCGCGTTGCGCGGCACGCTCGCCGCGGCAGGCGTCGCCGCCGACCAGGTGCAGGAAGTCATCATGGGCTGCGTACTGCCGGCCGGCCTCGGCCAGGCGCCGGCGCGCCAGGCGGCGCTCGCGGCCGGCGTGCCGAACGGCGTGCCCACGACCACGGTGAACAAGATGTGCGGCTCGGCGATGAAGGCCATCATGCTGGCCGCCGACCAGATCCGCGCCGGCGACGTCGAGGTCGTGCTCGCGGGCGGGCTCGAATCCATGAGCAACGCCCCGTACCTGCTGCCCAAGGCGCGCGCCGGCTACCGCATGGGCCACGGCGAGATCCTCGACCACATGTTCTACGACGGCCTGCAGAGCCCGTGGGACGGCCAGATGATGGGCGTGTTCGCCGAGAACACCGCGCAGAAGTACGGCTTTACGCGCGCCGAGCAGGATGCCTACGCCACCGAGTCGGTGCGGCGCGCGCAGGCCGCCGTGCAGTCCGGCGCCTTCGCCGCCGAGGTCGTCCCGGTGACGGTCAAGGGCCGCAAGGGCGACACGGTCGTCGACAAGGACGAGACGCCCTTCACGCTCGACATCGCGAAGATCGCGACGCTCAAGCCCGCGTTCCGCAAGGACGGCACGGTCACCGCCGCGAGCTCCTCCTCCATCTCCGACGGCGCCGCGGCGGCGCTGCTGATGCGCGCCGCGACGGCGCAGGCGCGGGGCCTGAAGCCCCTGGCGCGCCTGGTCGGCCATGCGAGCCACGCGCAGGAGCCGGAGTGGTTCACGACGGCGCCGGTCGGCGCGCTGCGCACGCTGCTCGGCCGCGTCGGCTGGCAGGCCGGCGAGGTCGATCTCTACGAGGTCAATGAAGCCTTCGCCGCGGTGACGATGGCCGCGCTGCGCGACCTCGAGCTCGATGCGGCGCGCGTCAACGTCAATGGCGGCGCCTGCGCGCTCGGCCATCCGATCGGCGCGACCGGCGCGCGCATCGTCGCGACGCTGGTGCACGCGCTGCGCGCGCGTGGCGGGCGCCGCGGCGTCGCCGCGCTGTGCATCGGCGGCGGCGAGGCGACGGCGGTGGCGGTCGAGCTGCTGCCCCTCAACGGCGAGCCTTTCGGCAGCGGGCTCAGCGTTCGGCCGGCAGCGGGAAGAAGCGCTCGCCGGCCTCGGCCATCGCCCGCAGCCGCGCGCCCGCGCGATACAGCGGGCTCAGCGCCGCGTAGGCGTCGCAGCGCTGCACCACGTGCGCCACCCCGAGCCAGTCGCAGTACTTGAGCGGCCCGCCGGCGTAGCGCGGGAAACCGAGGCCGAGCAGCAGCGCGGTGTCGATCTCGGCCGCCGAGCCCGCGACCCCCTGCTCCAGGCAGATCGCCGCCTCGAGGATCATCGGCAGCATCAGCCGCTCGACGATCTCCGCCTCGGAGAAGGCACGCGTGCCGTTCGGCTGCAGCGTCGCCAGCAGGGCGGCCGTTTCCGGATCGACGAGCTTGCGCGGCTTGCCCTTCGGGTCGGTCTCGTAGCGGTAGAAGCCGACGCCGTTCTTCTGGCCGAGCCGCCGGCGCCCGGCCAGCAGCATGGTCGCAAGCGGGAAATCGAGCCGGTAGCGGTCGGGGTAGCCCGCGGCGATGATCTCCACGACGTGCTGCATCGTGTCCATGCCGATCACGTCCTGCAGGTAGGCCGGGCCCATCGGCCAGCCGAACTTCTCCATGGCCGCGTCCACCGCCAGGTAGTCGGCGCCGTCGTGCAGCGCGCGCAGGTGGCCGAGCAGGTAGGCGGTGAGGATGCGGTTGACGAGGAACCCCGGGCAGTCGCTGACGACGATCGGCGTCTTGCCGAGCGCGGCGGCGTAGCCGACGACGGTGGCGGTCGCGGCCTCGCTGCTGCGCGCGCCGCGGATCACCTCGACCAGCGGCATCACCGGCACCGGGTTGAAGAAGTGCATGCCGAGGAAGTTCTCCGGCCGCGCGAGCGCGGCGGCCAGCGAGCCGATCGGGATCGACGAGGTGTTGGTGGCGACGATGGCGTCGGCGCGCACGCGCCGCTCGACGTCGGCCAGCACCGCCTGCTTGACCTCGGCCTTCTCGACCACGGCCTCGACCACCACGTCCACGGCCTCGAAGCCCGTGAATTCCAGCGTCGGCTGGATGCCGGCGAGCACCGCGCCGGCCTGCTCTGCCGTCATGCGGCCGGAGGCGACCTGCTTGTCGAGCTGCTTGCGCGCCTCGCCCATGCCGAGGTCGAGCGCGCCCTGGGCGATGTCCTTCATGACCACGGGCACGCCGCGCAGCGCCGAGGTGCTGGCGATGCCGCCGCCCATGATGCCGGCGCCGAGCACGCCGGCGCGCTTCACCGGCCGCGCGATCTTCGCCAGCGCCTTGATGCGCCCCTTGATGTACTGCTCGTTGGCGAACTGCTGCGTCATCGAAGCCGCCGCCTGGCTGCGGCCGATGCGCGCGAAGGCGACATGCTCCTCGCGCAGCGCGGCATCACGCGCCAGCGGCGCGCAGCGCGCCAGCAGTTCCACCGCCGCCGGCGCGGCCGGATAGAGCGCCGCGGTGCGCGCGAGGCTCGCGCGCGCCGCCTCCACGGCCGCGCCGCCGGCGTCGCAGGGCCGTGGCGCCGCTCGCGCGCGCGCGCGCCACTCGCCCGAGGCCAGCACGCGCCCGAGCAGCGCGAGCGCCGCGGCGCGCAGTTCCTCCGGCGCGGCCACCGCATCGACCACGCCCGCGGCCCGCGCGGCCTCGGCCTTGCGCGGCTTGCCGTCCACGATCCATTCCACCGCGACGGCGGTGCCCGCAAGGCGCGCGAGGCGCACGGTACCGCCGTAGCCCGGCATCAGGCCGAGCGTGACCTCCGGCAGGCCGACCTGCGCCGTCGCCGCCACGACGCGGTAGTCGCAGGCCAGCGCCATCTCCAGCCCGCCGCCGAGCGCGAAGCCGTTGATCGCCGCGACGCTCGGCACCGGCAGGTCGTCGAAGCCGGTGAAGGCGCCGTTCTGCGCCACGATGTGCGCCAGCACCTCGGGCTCGGGCCGGGCGAAGATGCCGGCGAACTCGAAGATGTCGGCGCCGGCGATGAACACGCCCTTGCCGCTCGTGACCAGCACGCCGCGCACGCCGGCGGCGGCACGGAGCACCGCGCCGGCCGCGCGCAGCTCCTCGACCGTGCCGCAGTCGAACTTGTTGACCGCCTCGCCTTCCCGATCGAAGCACAGCTCGGCGATGCCGTCGGCCAGCATCCGGACGCGAATCGACTTGCCGCGATACATGTTCTTTGGCTCCAGGTGAGGTGGATGGGCGTGGGCGTGTGGGCGTGTGGGCGTGTGGGCGTATGGGCGTGGCGGTGTGGGCGTGGCGCGGTGCGGGGCCGGCGGGCTCAGGCGCGCCCGAAGCAGGCGCTGGTGGCCGCGAGCCGCGCGCGCGCCTCGGCGACCATGCGCTCGACCAGCTCGGCGCAGCTGGGGATGTCGGTGATCAGGCCGACGGTCTGCCCGGCGGTGATGATGCCGCCATCCGGCTCGCCGGCCGCGAGCGCGGCGCGGCCGCGGCTGCCGGCCACCAGCGGGCGGATGTCCTCGAACGTGGCGCCGCGCGACTCTGCGGCGACCACCTGGTCCGACACCGCGTTCTTCAGCACGCGCGCGGTGTTGTGGAGCGAACGCAGGATCAGCCGCGTGTCGCGCTCGCTCGCGTTGACCAGCGCCTGCTTGATGCGCTCGTGGATCGGCGCCTCGCGCGTGGCGCAGAAGCGCGTGCCCATGTTGACGCCCTCGGCCCCGAGCACCAGCGCGGCCGCGAGCCCGCGGCCGTCGGCGATGCCGCCGGACGCGATGATCGGGATCTTGAGCGCCCGCGCGGCCAGCGGGATCAGCACCAGTCCGCCGATGTCGTCCTCGCCGGGGTGCCCCGCGCACTCGAAGCCGTCGATCGAGACGATGTCGACGCCATGGCGCTCGGCCGAGAGCGCGTGGCGCACGGTCACGCACTTGTGGATCAGGCGGATGCCGGCGGCCCGGGCGCGCGCGATGAACTCCTGCGGGTTGTTGCCGGCGGTCTCGAGGATCTTCACGCCCGAGTTGATGACCACCTGCAGGTAGCGTTCGTAGGGCGGCGGCGTGATGGTCGGCAGGATCGTCAGGTTCACGCCGAAGGGCGCCACGGTCATGCGCCGGCAACGCTCGATCTCGGCGGCCAGCGCCTCGGGGCTCGGCTGCGTCAGCGCGGTGAGGATGCCGAGGCCGCCGGCGTTGGACACCGCCGCCGCCATCTCCGCGGTGCCGACCCACTGCATGCCGCCCTGCACGATCGGGTAGCGGATGCCCAGCAGCTCCGTGATGCGTGTCTTCATCGCCCTGCCCGCCTCCTGGCGTCGCCGGGCGCCGATTCTAGCGGTGCGCACCGCCGCGGTGCGTCGGTGATGGCCACGCCGGGCCAGAGCAGTTGGCGAATCAACGTGTTACGCGCAGTCCGGCCAGCCGGCAGCGACTCGCCAGAAGTCACGAATGCGTCACACAATCTTCATTTGCACTGCATACAAGGTCGTGTACTATATCGTACGTAAGACGAACTATTTGGCTAACGACCTACGGCAGGAGCACTGACATGAGCGAACTGACTTCCAAACCCGAAGCCGCGACCCAGCGCGTGGGGGAGAAGACGCTCGCCGTGCCGGCCTTCATGAGCGGCACGCCGTCGAGCATCGGACTGCGCCTCGGACCGGGCGCCCGGAGCCTGCACCGCCGCTTCAACGCGACGCGCCTGCAGATCGAGGACGACGGCTTCCGCCTGTTCCGCGTCTACTGATCGACCCCGCGCCACCAGGCAGAAGGGGCGACCGTCCGCCGGACGGCCGCCCCTTTCGCATTCGGACCCGGTGATCCGGCCCGGCGGGATCCGCCCGGGCCGCCCGCTACTTCCAGCAGCCGGTGCTCTCGGCCGGCGTGCGCGTACCCTGCTGGTCGATGGTGAAGGCCTGGCACTCGGACACGTCGTGCGTCTGGCCGGCGCGCGCCGTGGCCGTGGCCGTGTAGTGCGTGGCATCGGCCGCATCCAGCGTGATCGCGTAGAACCCGCCGCCCTGCGTCACATCGCCGCTGCCGAGCCCGATGCCGAGCCCCGCCGGCGGCGCGGCGGTCAGCTCGGTCGAACCATCCGCGTAGCGGTTGTTCTGCAGGAAGAACTTCTCCTGCGCCACCTGGATGCGCAGCAGCGTCGTGGTCGCCTCCGTGCGGTTGGCGCGCAACGCGTAGCGCCGGTAGCTGCTGACGGCGAGCGTGCTGAGCATCGACAGCACGACGATCACGATCAGCAGCTCGATCAGTGTCACGCCGCGCTGGCGGCATGCACCATGGACCGTGGCCTGCGACATGCTGCGTCTCCCGGCGCGTTCAGCGGTTAGTCGATGCTGCCATCATACCAGTAGGTCTTGAGCAGGGCGCGGCAGTTCGGGCAGTCGTCGACGTGCTCCGGTCCGCTCATGACCACCACGTCCCGCTTCGCACCATCGGTCGACTCCGCCGGGAACAGCAGCGAGATGCCGGGCGCGATGCCGCCCTGCCGCAGGTCGGCGCTGCGATCCGAGGTCGTCAGCGAGCCGTCGTCGTTGCGGTCCTTGACCGGTGCGCCGTTGAACACGCTGACGGCGTACACCCGGTTGTTGCCCGAGGTGCGCTGCGTCGAACACGGATCGCCGGAGACCGTGGTCGTCGATCCCGGCGAGTAGGAAGTGAAGTAGACGGTGTTGGCGAGGGTCCGCGCCGAGGTCACGATCTTCTCGCCACTGGCCGCCGTGAGCCGCAGCTTCCAGCCGTAGGAGCCGTCCGACATCGTCGGCTCCAGGTTGCTGGTGATGTCGGTGACCTCGCTGTCGAGGATCAGGTGCAGCCCGTTGTACACCGTCTGCGTCAGGGGCGTGAACGGGTTGTAGTCGCGGATCGAGTACATCCGGTCGGCGACTTCCGTGTTCACCGGGTGGCCGCGGTAACCCGAGCCGATGGCGATGCTCATGAACGCGCGCTGGCCCACGGGCTCGATCAGCGCCACGTCCGGCGCGGCGTAGAAGCGCCGCGTATTGGCCATCGTGTGCGTCGTGTCCTCCTTGGTGCCGAGCGAGGCGATCACGCCGCCGGTCACCAGGTTCGCCGCGGTGTTGCCGTTCTTGATGTCGAAGCGCCACAGCTGGCCCGCCATGTCGCCGACGTACATGCGGTCGGCGAAGCCGTCGTTGTTCACGTCCAGCACGGTGACCGCGCTCGGGATCGCGTGCGTCATGCGCGTGTGCGTGAAATTGTTGGCGTTGGTCGGGCCGGCGGTCCACAGCACCGTGCCGGTCTTGGCATCCACCATGTAGAGATGGTTGCCGACGGTGTCGGAGCTGGCGTAGGAATAGCCGTCCTCGACCGCGTCGTAGCCGCCGCCGAAGATCAGCACCAGGTGCTGGCCGTTCTGCGAGGCGCCGCCGACCGTGACGCGCGCCACCGTCGGCGAGGACCAGGTCTGCCCGAGGCCCGGCAGCTCCGTCGGCGACAGGCTCCAGAGGAACTGCGGGTGGGCCTTGTCGGTGACGTCGACCGCATAGTAGCGGCTCTGTGCGGTGCTGCGGCCGGTGGTGAAGTACAGGATCACGCGGTCACCGTGCGCGGAGTCGACGGTGCCGTCGCCGTTGACGTCGTACTTGAGGACGCGCACCGGCCCGTCGAGGCTGTAGTGCTTGGTCGGGGCCGCGGCGTCGGCGTACAGCAGCCGCAGCTCCGGCAGCATCTCCTGCGGGATGAAGCTCCACAGTTCCTGCCCGCTGTCGCTGGCATCGCTCCCGTCGGTGTTGGCGGTGGCGTTGATGGCGTGCAGGTAGCCGTCGTTGGTCGTCAGGTAGACGACGGTGTCGTAGCCATGCGTGCCGCTGGCGCCGCCATAGATCACCACGGCCGGCTCGCTGTGCACCGGGTCGCCCATCGCGTGGCGCACGCCGGAGGTGTCCTCGGGCGGGTTCTCGTGCTTGACGTCCGTCCCCTTGGCCCAGGAGATGAGGTCGGAGTAGGTCGGGTCGCCGGACTGCAGGTTCAGCACCGAGGTGGCGTTCGCCGAGGTGATCGCCGTGCTGATGCTGGTCAGGTTCTGTCCGCTGCCCGGCGCGTTGGTGCCGATGTAGGTCAGGACGTTGCGCCGCGCCGGGTCCGGCAGCATGTGCGCGGCGCCGCCCAGCACGACGTCCGGCCCGTCGGCCGTGGCGCTCCAGTAGCTGCGCGAGCCGGTCTTGAAGAAGCCGGTCGAGGGGTTGACCGCATCGGCGCCGTCGGCGTCCTTCACCGCGGTGTTCACGACCTTGTACTTCTTCAGGTTGCCCGGCCAGTGCATCGTGGTCTGCGGCGAGAACACCGAGACGTACAGGTCATCGAGCGTCTGCGTGCGGTTGAAGGCGTTGACCGCGACCGACGGGGCCGAGAACGAGGTGTCCACGTCCTGGGCGATGTCGGCGATGATGGTGTTGAACACCGAGGTCAGGCTCGAATAGTCGGTGGCCGTGAACGCCAGGCCTCCGCCCGCGGTGGCCGCGTCCTGCAGGAACTGGAACGAGGCGCTCGACGTGCCGGTGTTCGCGTCGAAGAAGTCGCTGCCGAAGCCGATGAAGTAGCTCTTGACGTTCTGCGTTCCGGTGACATCGCCGCGCAGGTCGGACTGGTACATGTACTTGGCCAGGGCCGAGGTGCAGCGGCCGCTGGCGGTGCCGACGCAGCCGCCGGTCACCGATTGAAAATTCGGCAGGCCGCCCGTGGTCGTCGTCACGGTGCAGGTGTTGCGGCCGCGCCGGCTGGTACGCCACACGCCGCCCTGCGCCTCGCAGTCCGCCTGGCTGGTGGCCGTGATGCGCGTCGACGTCGTCGAGCCTTTCATGTACGAGTCGGCCTCGTTGTCGTTGGTCGGCTCGCCGTCGGTCAGGTAGACGATGTAGTTCTTCTGGCAGGAGTAGTCCGCCGGGCTGTTGTACGTGCCGGCCGGGCTCTGCGAGCTCGCGACGCTCGGGAAGTTCTCCGAGCTGTCGCAGCTGCCGATGTAGGCGCCGCTGCGATCGAGGAAGCTGCTGGCGGCGGTGCAGCGCGTGCTCTGGAAGGTGCCGTTGGTGCCGTCACCGCCGAACAGGACGTTGCCGCCGGAGAAGTAGCGGTAGGCCTCGAACAGCGTCTCCGACAGCGGCGTATCGCCGGCCGGGACGAAGTGGTTGATCTCGTCGACGAGCGTCGAGCGCACGCCGGTCGCGTCGATCGACTGGACCGGAGTGCGCACCATGCCGCCCGAACCGCCGTAGCTGTAGGTCATCAGGCCGACGTTGACGCCGGAGAGGAGCCCGAGCAGGCCGGTGGCCGCGTTCTGCACCGAGGACATGCGCGTCTGGATGCTCGAGGGCGCCCAGGCGTAGTAGTTCAGGTAGTTGGCGCTGAAGACCGTGTAGTTGCCGCCGGTGTTGCCGACGACCGCCCACCAGCTGTCGGCCGAGTTCGACGAGTAGCGTCCACCGGTGGACGACACGTCCGAGTGCATGTCCGGGTAGTTCGAGTCGGTACCCACGCCGGGCCGATCGGCGGCGCACTCGACATCGGTGCCACCGGAGACCTGCAGGTTGTTCTGCCAGGCATGCGTGGCGTTGGTCGTCGTGGTGGTGGTCGTGACCGAGCACCGGTTGGGCCCGGTCAGCCAGGTGCCGCCGTGCCTGCCGCATTGCGTGCTGTTGAACGTCCCCCACCCACCCGGCCAGCTCGAGCTCGTGTAGACGGTCGTCGAGGTCGTCGTGGTCGTGGTCGTGTAGTTGCCCCAGCGGATCAGGCCACCCCGCATGTCGGTGTAGTAACCGGTGGCGGTCGAGCTGTTGCCCAGGGCGGTGCCGGCAGCCGTGCACTGGAACGAGGAGCGCGCAATGCGCGTCGCCGTGTTCGAGCAGTCGACGGCGGCCGGGCCGCCGCCGCTCGTGGCGAAGTAGTAGTAGCTGTTGCTGCAGGTACCGGTGTAGGTTTGCGTCGGATCGAAGGCCGCCGGCCCGCTGACGTGCCCGGCCATGCTGCCGGACGTGTCCATCACGAACATGATGTTCGCGGGCGTCGTCACCGTGGTGTTGCCGAAGAAGATCTCGGTGTCGTCGGCACGCGCCGCGGTGGCCGTCGCCAGCAACAGCAGTGCGCCGGCCAGGAGCGGGTGGAATCGGGCTTTGAGGTGGTTCATGGCTGTCGTTCTCCGGCGGCCGGCATCACTTGCCCGCGGCGACGCGGCTGACCCTGCCGTCGCCCAGGTTGTAGAAGATCGCGAGCGGCAGGCGCCGCGCGGTGCGCAGGTAGGCATTCATCTCGGCGAGCGTCGCCGGGCGCGAGCCGATGTAGTACAGCGTCGCGCCGTCGGTGTTCAGCGCCCGGTTGCAGCGTTCGCAGTGCCGCACCGCGATGGAGCCGCCCGCACTGCCCGGCAGCGTGACCTCGTTGGTGTAGGTCTCGATGGCGCCTTCGAGCATGAGGCTCGGCGCACGTTCGGCGCGGGCGCCCGCGATCGCGCCGAGCGCGACGACCAGGCCAGCGATCCAGTGAGTGTGTTTCATGTCGGTTGCTCTCCGGGCGGGCCAGTTGGCCCGCGGCTTCAGAAACTCGTGCCGAGGCTCGTATTGCCGGTGACCGTGCCGCCGGCGGTGGGCACCGGCTGCGACAGGCCCTGCCAGGTCGTGACCTGCGCCCCGCGGTTCGAAGTGCCCTGGCTCACGACCTCGTAGAACACCGCCGAGGCGGATTCGCTGCTGCTGCCGCGGGTCGAGCCGTAGGGGTCGCCGTTGTTCTGCGGCGTGATCGTGGCCGTGTAGTCCACCGAACCGACCGTGCCGGTGACGGTCTGGACGGTCGACGAGGCATCGAAGGCGCCATCGCGGATCGCCAGCTCGATGCCGGCCTCGGCGCCCTGGAAGGCGCTCTGCCGGTACTGCTCGTTGCCGGCCATGATCAGCTCCTCGCTCGCCGAGCGCATGCCCGACACCGCGAGCAGCGTCAGCACCAGCAGCAACAGCAGGCCGATGATCAGCGCGGCGCCGCGCTGGCGCCGCACCGCGACCCCGGAACCATGACGCATGGAACGACGCCGCTTCATGTGCCCACCGCGTTGCGCAGCTTGATCGTGCGCGATACCAGCAGCCGGCGGAAAGCCTGCACGCCGGCATCCGCCGTGGCGTCGGCCTTGTCCCCGTAGGTGTAGGCGCGCCCGTCGATGAAACCGCCTCCGGCGAGTCGGCCCGCACCAGCAGCCACAGCCGCACCGAGACGATCAGCGCCCCGGCCGGCACCGACACCGGATCGACGTAGCGCTGCGCCACGGCATCCGGCGACGTCAGGGCGTCGGTCTCGACGCCGAACTGCACCTGCATGTCCTCGACGCCGGCGATCACTTCCTCGTCCACGAAGGTGACGCCGCCGCAGGCCACGGTCGCCGTGTTGACGCACAGGCGCTTGCGCCGCAGCGAGGGCAGGCCCGCGGCCTCGTCCGAGTTCTGGTCCACGTAATAGGCATCGACCACCACGTCATGGAGGCTCTGCGTGCGGCTGGCGAGCGCCGTGGCGGGATCGGAGTCGGCGCAGGGATTGGCAGTGCCGCCGTCGCTCATCAGGTAGGCATTCTGGCGATTGCTGCAGACCTGCAGCACGCCGTCGACGCCGGTCGTCGCGGCCACCGCCGCGTGGCGCACCACCAGCGTGTCGGCGTCGGCCACGGCCGTGGTGGTCCAGCTGCTGAGCGTGTCGCACCCGGCCGCCTGCGTGGCGCTGAGCACGTAGCGGTTGTTGAAGCCGGTCACCGGCTGGGTCATGTCGACCGCGAAGTTGTTGCCGCAGACGTTGGCCGCCGTGGTGTTGACGACGCTGGCGCGCGCGTCGGCTTCCCGGCCCCAGCTCGTCTGGTCGATCGCCGCCGTGCCCTTCACCAGGCCCCAGTAGCCCGCCATGCGCACGTCGGATTCCAGCATCGTCATGGCGTAGCGCGCCGATTCCTGCAGCCGGCCGACCGTTTCGTTGACGCCGTAGGCGGCGCGGCTGTCGACGTACACCTGCGTCGCGCCGAAGATCAGCACCGCGCCGATGGCGAGCGCCACCAGCAGCTCGATCAGGCTGAGGCCGAGGCTGCGGACGGCGCGCGGCGCGCGCGCGGCCCGGGTACTGCGCCGTGCGCTCATGTCTCCACCGTCATCGTGTAGCTCGAATCTTCCGTCTGGCCCGGCTCCGACCAGGTCACCGTGATCGTGTAGACCGCGGGCGTGCCGGCGACGACGGCGATGTCGCCGGCGCCATTCGGCAGCGCGGCCGCGATCTCGGTGTTCCACTGCAGCACGTCGTCGGCGGCCAGGTCGCCCGGGCTGCAGTCCACGGCGCCGGCGCCGGTGCAGGCGAGCGCGCCGGCGGCGCCGTCGCCGTAGGCGGTGCCGGCGTTGCGGTTGGCGCGGATGCGGTCGGCCATGTCGGCGGCGAGGTTCACGGCCTGGGTGCGGTAGATCGCCGTGCCGCCCGACTGGAGCGTGACGACGTACAGGCCGGCGATGCCCAGCATGCCGACCGACAGCACCACCAGCGCGACCAGCACCTCGATGATGGTGAAGCCCGCCATGCGCCGGTGGCGCCCGCCGGGCAGCGATGGATTGCGCAGCGTCATGGGCAGGACTCCCCGATCGCGGTCAGCGACACGCTCACATCCGCCTGCAGCCGCGACACGCGTGCCCGCCCGGTGGGCGTGACGATGACGGTGCGCGCCCTGGAATCGGTGCCCAAGGCCTCGGTGCCCCACTCGTGGTCGCAGAGCACCACGTGCTGCAGCGGCGCCTGGCCACCGCAATCCACGGGCTGGAAACCGGTCTGGTTGAAGCAGACGATGCCGTCGTGGTCGTTCTTGACCGTGACGGCGCTGTTGGCCGAACCGCGCGCGAGCACCTCGTCGGTGGCGCGGTCGAACTGGCCGTTGTTGTTGGCGTCGACGAAGACGATCCAGCCGCTCATCGCCCCATAGCTGCAGGTGAGGGTCGCCACGCCGGCGTTCGGGTCGGTGGTGGCGCAGACGGTGACGCGGCCGCTCTGGCGCTTGAGCGCCTCGGTCCGCGCCAGGCTGAAGGCGTGCAGCATGTCGTTGGCGCCGGTGGTCAGGCGGTTGTTGCGGGCGAACTGCCGCATGCTGGGCACGGCCAGCGCCACCATGACGCTGGCGAGCGCCAGCACCACCATCAGTTCCATCAGCGTGAAGCCGCGGGTTCGGGACCTGTCCATGCGGCCACCTTAGGGGGGACGGCGCAGGCGCGCCATGGCGGGCCGATTGGCGGTGGATACCGGCGGATGGACGGCTTGGCAGCGTCCCGCGACTTACCTTAACTTGCGACCGATGTCACAGCGCATCCGCCCGGCCCTGCTGCTGCTCGCCGCCTGGGCCGCCACGGCGGCGCAGGCCGCCGCCACGGCGGACGCCCCCGCGACGCTCAAGCTCGCCAGCTGGAACCTCGAGTGGCTGATGACGCCGGCGGCCTTCAACGCCCTCAAGTCCCGCTGCACGCCCGCGACGCGGCCCGATCCCGCGGCCGCGCGCGTGCCGCGCCCGCCGCGCTCGATCCCCTGCGACGTCGCGGCGAAACTCGAGCGCGGGCGCGCGGATTTCGCCGCCCTCGCCCGCTATGCGCGCGCGCTCGACGCCGACGTGATCGCCTTGCAGGAGGTCGACGGGCCGGAGGCCGCGGCGCTGGTCTTCCCCGCGGCGCGCTATGAGTTCTGCTTCACCGGCGCGCGCGCGGTGCAGAACACGGGCTTCGCGATCCGCCGCGGCATCGCCCACCGCTGCGGCGCCGACTACGCGCCGCTCGCGCTCGGCGCGCGCGTGCGGCGCGGCGCGACGCTGGTGCTGTACCCGGGCAGCGCGGCCGAGCTGCACCTGCTCGGCGTGCACCTGAAGTCCGGCTGCGCCCGCGGGCCGCTGGACGCCACGCCGCCCATCGAGGCCTGCGTGCTGCTCGCGCGGCAGGTGCCGCTGCTCGAGGCATGGATTGATAACGAGGCGGTGATCGGTACGCGCTACGCCGTGCTGGGGGATTTCAACCGCGACCTGCTGGCCGAGAGCGGGCCGGCGCGCTCGCCCGGCGGTGCGCAGGCCAACGTCTGGGCCGAGATCGACGACGGCGATCCGCCGGGTGCCCGGCTGGTGAATTCCGCGGCGGGAGAACGGTTTAGCAACTGCGTGCGCGGCGGCATGCAGACCGGCTACATCGACCAGATCATCCTCGGCCCGGCGCTGGCGACGGCGCGCGTGAGCGGCAGTTTCCGGCGCCTGGGCTACGCCCCGCGCGACGCCTGGCGGCTGAAACTCTCCGACCATTGTCCAATCGCGGTGCGCATCGACCTCAAAGTGGCGCGCAATTAAGTTGAGTTCGTGTTGGCAAGTGTGACGGGCTTGGCATAATTGTCACAGGGTTGGATTTGCAGCGCGCAGCGCGCGCCCGCGTCGGGGCAAAGGCACGTGGCCAAGATGGAACGTCGACTACACACACGGCATCGCGCACGCACCAGCGTCTACATCATCATGCCCGGCGGCAAGCGCCACCTGTGCCGTGCCGTCAACCTGAGCGCCACCGGCGTGTTCGTGCGCACCGACGTGCTCGGGCTGCGCAAGGGCCAGCAGGTCGAGCTCGCCTTCGCCATCGACCTCGGCACCGTCACCAAGATCCATCGCCGCACGGCGGTCGTCGCCCATATTTCCGGCGGCGGCACCGGCCTGATGATGGACGCCTACGCCGCCCGCTAGCAGCCGGCTACGCCGTGCCGCGCATCGGCGCGGCCAGTTTCACTTCGGGCAATCGCTCCACTGCAGCGCCGCGCCAGCCGCGGCCAGCGCGGCATCGTCGGCGCGCGGCTCGGCGACCCCGGCGGCCAGCGGCACGTCGAGCCACCAGGCGCTCACGCTCTTGTGGCGCTCCTCGAGCACCGGCTCGAGTCCCGCGCGCCGCACCGCGGCCGCGCGCTCCTCGGCGCCCTTCTGGTCCGTGAAAACGCCGGTGGAGACGCGCCCGCCGCCGGCCTCCTCGCCGACGACGGCGGCGTCGCGCACGCCGGCCCGCCCCAGCTGGCGCAGCACGCGGCGCTGTTCGGCGGCGTCGGCAGCCGCGATGTAGACCCAGTAGCCGTCGGCGACGCTGCTGTCGACGCGCCGCACGGCAGGCTGGAGTCCGCGGCCGCCGAGCACCGCGCCGGCGGCATTGGCGGCGGCTTCATCGCTCCACGGCCCGAGGCTCCGGCAGCGTGCCGGGGCACTGGCCGCCGCGGCGGGCGCGGCGCCGCCGGACGCAGCGCCTGGCGCGAGCTGCAGCGCCGGCACCGGATTGGCCGCGCGCACGCGCGCCGCCGGCCGATCGACCCAGTTGGCCCATCCGAAGAACATAAGATTGGCCAGCAGCAGCAGCAGGAACATGACGCGCATCGCACGATTCTAACGCGCTGCCGCAGGCGGGCGCGCTTATGTCTGGGAAGGCCCAAGGGCCGGCGGACGCTTTGGCAGGATCCCCCGAGGTCCAGCGGAGAGTCCGACAGTTCGATGAGAACCTGCCGCCCATCACTGCTCACCTGCCTGGCAGCCGTCGCGCTGACGGCAGCCCAGGCCGCCCCCGCCGGCGGCTTCGCCTCGCCGGCGCCCGCGGCGACGGCCAGCCGTGCCACCAGGACGCCCACCGCGCCCGCGCGCGGCTGGCACTTCGGCCTGACGCCGGCCGCGCTGCGCGACCTGGTGAACCTGCGTTTGCCGCTGCAGTTCAGCCCCGCGAAGCTGCTGCCGGAGGGCTGGGAGCCGGCCGCATCGAGCAGCTACACCGACGAGCTGCACCGCACGACCATCGACCTGGGGCTGCGCCGCCAGTTCGCGGGGCACGCCAGCGCCCAGGTGGGCGCGCGCATCACCGTGCTCGAGTGCATCAACATCGACGACGCCGGACGCTTCGCGCTCGGCAACGGCGGCAGCAAGGTGCACGGGCTCATCGGCTTCTCGTACCGCTACTGAGCCGCGACCGCCGCGGCGGACGGCGGTCAGTCGCCGGCCAGCACCAGCAGGCCGCGCATCACGAGCTCATCGTCGCGGCGCCGCGGTCCGCGCAGGAGCGGCGCGAGCCGCGCCGCGCCGCCACCGGCGAGCAGCAGCAGCGGACGCCGCCGCAGCCGCCGCCCACCCTCGTCCACCGCGCGCTCGATCAGCGCCGCGCAGGCATGGCGCGCACCGGCCTCGATGGCCGCGCGCGTGGCGCGCGTGTACAGCGACCGCCCGGCGCCGGCACCGCCGCGCGCCCGCCGCCGGATCCCGGCGGTCCGGTCGAGCAGCGCGCGCACCATGAGCTCGGGTCCGGGTGCGATCGCGCCGCCACGGTGCCGGCCATCGGCGCCCAGCAGGTCGAGCGTCAGGGCCGTGCCGACGCTCGCCACGCACAGCGCCCGTCCCGGATGGCGCGCCTGCGCGCCGATCAGCGCCACCCACCGGTCGCCGCCCAGGCGCCAGGGCTCCTCGTAGGCATTGACGACACCCGCGGCGCGCCGGCCGACGCGGACGAACTCGGCCGGCGGCAGCCCGGCACGGCGCAGGGCCCGGCGCAGATCGCGCTCCACGGCCGCGCCGGCGACGCTCGCGACGAGCACGCGACCGCAGCCCGAGGCCCGACGGACCAGGCGCCGCAGGCCCGCTTCGAAACCGGCGCGCGGGGCGTAGGGCAGCGCCCCGCGGGCCCGCAGGCGCCCGCCCCGCGCCACCGCCCACTTGAGCCTCGAATTGCCCGCGTCGAGCAGGAGTTGCTGAATTGTATCTTTTTGCATGCTAATCAGGCCTGCTACGGACCGATACTTCGCCTGAACTGAAACGCCTGAGCCCGCTCGGCGTCTCCACCAGCAGCGCACCGTCGGCGTCCACGCCGGCGGCACGGCCGGTGAACTCCGCGTTGCCGCCGGCGCCGGTGAGGCTGACGGATTCGCCGCGCAGCAGGTCCGCCCGCTGCCAGCGCTCGATGAAGGCCGCGAATCCCTCGCGCTCGAAGCGTTCGAAGGCGCCGACCGCGGCGTCGACCAGCGCGGCCGCCAGGGCGTTGCGGTCGCAGTGCGCCACGCCGAGTTCGGCGAGGTCGGTCGCCGCCTGGCCGAGCGCGGCGATGCCGGCGCGCGCCTCGCTCCCGAGCGCGACGTTGAGGCCGATGCCGAACACCAGCAGCGCCGGGCCGCCGCCTTCCGAGCGCATCTCGAGCAGCATGCCTCCGAGCTTGCGAGCGCCGGCGAGCAGGTCGTTGGGCCATTTCAGCCCGACGGGCAGCTCGCCCAGCGTGGCCAGGGCCTCGAGCGCGGCCACGCCCATCGCGAGGCTGAGCGCACCGCTCCCCGGCGGCAGCGCGGCGAAGGCCCAGGACACCGACAGGCAGATCGCGCCGCCCGGCGGCGCCACCCAGCGACGCGCGTGGCGGCCGCGGCCGGCGCTCTGGAACTCGGCGAGCAGGACATCGCAGCGTCCCGGCTCCGGCGGCGGGCGGGCCAGCAGCTCGCTGTTGGTCGAGCCGAGCTGCCACGCGACCTCGCAGCGGCGCACGCGGGCGCGGGTGGCGGGCGCGAGCGCGGCGAGGATGCGCCCGGCGTCCAGCGGCACGCGCGGCGCGGCCAGGCGGTAGCCACGGTTGGTCACCGCCTGCACTTCGAGGCCGCGCTCGCGCAGCTCCCCGACCGCCTTCCACACCGCGCTGCGCGTCAGGCCCAGGCGCGCCGCCAGCGCCGCGCCGGAGTGGAAGGCGCCATCGGCCAGCGTCTCGAACACGCGCTGGGCGAGGCTCACGCCGCCGCCCGTGGCGCCACCGGCCCGGCCTTCGCCGGCCGCCGCGCTCACTGGCGCACCGCCGGCACCTCGGCCATCATGCAGCGTACGCTCCCGCCGCCCAGCGTCTCGATGGTCGGCACCGGCACGGCGAGCAGCACGTCGGCGCAGGCGCGCAGCCGCCCGAGCGTCGCCGGGCCGAGCGCGGCACGCGCGCGCGCCGACATCACCAGCACGCTCGCATCGCCCAGCGCCTCGTCCCAGGTCCCGAGTTCGAGCATGTTGCCGGCGAAGCCGATGACGGCCGCGGCGTCCAGCTCGATGATCTCGCGGCCGCCCTCGGCGAGCGCGGCGAGCACGCGCGGGCGGTCGGCGGGCGCGATGCCCGCGGCATGGACGCCGGCGCAGCGCGCGCCGATCCACAGCACGACGTTGGTGTGGTACGGCACCGAGCCGTCCGGCGCCTGCGCGTCGAACAGCACCAGCTCGTGATCGAGCGCGCGCGCCCACTCGGCGGCGACGCCGGCGTCGGTGCGCGAGGAGCGGCAGGCGAAGGCGCGGCGCGCCGCGTGGTCGATCACCAGGCTCCCCGTGCCCTCGAGATAGCGACCCTCGCGCTCGTGGTGCGTGAGGTCGACGAGGCGTCGCACGGCGAAGCCGAGCCGATCGCTCACCTGCTGCACGACGTCAGCGCGGCGCTCCAGCCGGCGGTTGGCCGCCTGCATCGGATAGAGCACTACGCTCCCGTCGGCATGGAAGCTGATCCAGTTGTTGGGGAACACCGCATCGGGACGCAGCGGCGGGCACTCGTCCTCGACCACGCAGGCGGCGATGCCCTCCGAGCGCAGCGCCGCGACGAGCCCGTCGAACTCGGCCCGCGCCGCCGCGGCGGCGGCAGCGGCAGCGGCAGCGGCCGACAGGGGATCCGCGCCGCCGTCCGCGCGCTGGAAGCGGTTGGAGGACGCGGTCTGCGGATTGAAGCCGAAGGCCGCGGGACGGACCATCAGGACGGCCGGGGCGAGTTCGCTCTGGGGCATGGGCCGCATCGTACGCAAACGCGGCGGGCCTGCGCGCCCGGTGCGGCGCACAAGCAATAAGTATGCGCCGCAGGACCCGCCCACCCCTGCCGTGGCAACCCCCAAGCTGGCTGCGCTCCTTAAGCATTGATGTGAAAGACAGTTCAGCGGATGCTCGGGATGAGAAGCCGGGCACATCCGTTGTGTTGTGCAACGCAAGAGTCCGGCGGTATGATCGCCGCGTTTTTCCGGCGGGAAGAAGTGCCAGTGCCCGAGCCGCGCGTCATCCGCAAATACGCCAACCGGCGTCTCTACGACTCGACCGACAGTCGCCACGTCACGCTGGAGGACATCCGCAAGCTGGTGGCCTCGGGCGTGCGCGTGAAGGTGATCGACGACAAGTCGGGCGACGATCTCACGCGCCCGGTGCTGCTGCAGATCATCGCCGACCAGGAGCAGTTCGGCCAACCGGTGCTCAGCATCCAGCTGCTCGAGGGCATCATCCGCTTCTACGGCAATCCGGTGCAGGAGCTGCTGTCGCGCTACCTGGAGCAGTCGCTCGGCAGCGTGCTGCGGCAGCAGCAGGCGGTGCAGGCCGAGATGACCAAGGCGCTCGAGTCGCCGCTGGCGCCGCTCGCCGAACTGACGCGCCAGAACATGGAGATGTGGGCGCGCATGCAGGCCTCGATGCTCTCCGCGATGAGCCCGCGGCCCGCGGCGGCCCCGGCGCCCGAGGCTCCGCCGGCCAGCGATTCCACCCAGGGCGAGGAGCCCGGCAAATGAAGCTCAAAGGCAAGACCGTCATCGTCACCGGCGCGGCCCGCGGATTGGGCCAGGCGATTTCCCAGGAACTGGCCGCCGCCGGCGCCGACATGGCGCTCATCGACGTGCAGGCGGGCGATTGCGCCGAGACCCAGGCGAACTGCGCGGCGCAGGGCGTGCAGGCGCGCACCTACGGCTGCAACGTCGCCAACGAGGAGCAGGTCGCGGCAACCTTCGATCGCATCGTCGCGGACTTCGGCCGGCTCGACGGCATCGTCAACAACGCCGGGATCCTGCGCGATGCGATGCTGGTGAAGTCAAAGGACGGGGCGATCACCGGCAAGATGACGCTGGCGCAGTGGCAGGCGGTGATCGACGTGAACCTCACCGGCGTGTTCCTCTGCGGCCGCGAGGCGGCCGAACGCATGATCCGCCTCGGCAACGGCGGCGTGATCGTCAACATCTCCAGCATTTCGCGCGCCGGCAACGCCGGCCAGAGCAACTACACGGCCGCCAAGGCCGGCGTGGCCGCACTCGCGGTCGTCTGGGCGCGCGAACTCGCTCGCTACGACATCCGCACCGGCGCGATCGCGCCGGGCTTCGTCGCGACGCCGATGGTCGCGACCATGAAGGCCGAGATGCTCGAGATGATGCTCGAGCCGGTGCCGCTGCAGCGCCTGGGGCAGCCGCACGAGATCGCCCACGCGGCGCGCTTCATCTTCGAGAACGACTTCTTCACCGGGCGCGTGCTCGAGGTCGATGGCGGCCTGAGACTGTAAGCAGCGCATCATCCAGCAGGCCAGGAACGGATTCCAGGTCTGCGGTCGGCTTCAAGGATATACGTAAATTCAATGAGTTGGCGGCGCATCGGCCCTCGCGGCCGTGCTACGTAATATTCCTCTTGCACTGCATACAAACTCCGGCTACATTGCTCCCCGTGTCGAGACGGCTGGACCCTTGAAACGGTTGGAGCAGGAGAACGAACCATGAACGACAAGACCTTCGATCCGAGCACTTACGTCGAGTCCTTCCGCAATGCGCTGGCGCCGCTGCTGCGCGCGCAGACGGAGAGCCTCAAGGCCCTCGATCGCTTCGCGCACCACCAGTACGCGATCGCCGGCGACTATCTCGAGTACGGGCTGGCGCAGGCCAAGGCCGCCGTGGCCGCGAAGACCCCGAACGATCTGCTTGCCGCGCAGACCGAGCTCAGCACCCGGCTGACCGAGCAGCTGCGCGCGCGTGCCCAGGAATTCAGCACCATCGCTGCCGAGGCGCAGACGATGCTGAACCAGTTCTTCAGTGAAGCCACCGCCAAAGTAGCGGAAGTCACGAAGAAGGCTGCCTAACCGAGTCCCCCCACTCACTAGGACCAGCCACGCCCCGGGGCGGATCCCCCCTCCCCCCGGGGCGTTTTTTGTATAGTGGCGCGCATGAGCCAACCGGTCGACGAACTCGGGCAGAACTTCCGCGCACAGCTCGCCAAGGTCACCGGCGGGCTGGCCCCGGAGGACTACGCCAACGCCTTCAACCACTGGTGGAGCGCGCTCGCGGCGGATCCCAAGCGCCAAGCCGAGCTCGCGCACAGCGGCGCGCAGAAGCTGCTCGATTTCTGGAAATTCGCCTTCGAGGCCGCGAAGGGCGAAGCCGCCCCGCCGCCGGCCGGCACGGCGCAGTTCGCGCACCCCTCGTGGAACTACTGGCCGTTCAACGTGCTGGCGCACGGCCACACGCAGTTCTCCTCCTGGGCGCGCGAGGCCCTGGGCAAGCCCGGTGACCTGCCGCCCGAGACCGCCCAGCGCCTGGAATTCGCGCTGCGCCACGTGCTCGATTCGACCTCCCCGGCGCACTACCTGCACACCAACCCGGAGCTGCTCGCGGTCACCGCGCAGGAATCCGGCGCCAACCTGGCGCGCGGCCTGCGCGCCTTCCTCGAGGACGCGCAGCGCCAGGCGGACGGCAAGCCGCCGGCCGGCACCGAGGCCTTCCGCGTCGGCGAGAAGGTCGGCATCACGCCGGGCAAGGTGGTGCTGCGCAACGAACTGATGGAGCTGATCCAGTACTCGCCGCAGACGCCGGGCGTGTACGCCGAGCCGGTGCTGATCCTGCCGGCCTGGATCATGAAGTACTACATCCTGGACCTCTCGCCGCACAATTCGCTGGTGCGCTACCTGGTGAGCCAGGGCCACACGGTCTTCATGATCTCGTGGAAGAACCCGACGGCCGAGGACCGCGCGCTCGGCATGGACGACTACGTGCACCTCGGCTTCGAGGCGGCGCTGGCCGCGGTCCGCTCGATCGTGCCCGGGCGCGGCGTGCACGCGGTCGGCTACTGCATCGGCGGCACGCTGCTCTCGATCGCCGCCGCGCGGCTCGCCGGGCGCGGCGACACGTCGCTGCGCAGCATGACGCTGCTCGCGGCCCAGACGGACTTCTCCGAGCCGGGCGAGCTGTCGGTGTTCATCACGCCGGCGCAGCTCGCGATGCTCGAGGCGATCATGCAGGAGCAGGGCGTGCTCACCAGCGACCGCATGGGCGCGGCCTTCGCGCTGCTGCGCTCGAGCGACTTGATCTGGGCACCGGCGATCAAGAAGTACGTGCGCGGCCAGAAGGAGTCGATGATCGACCTGATGGCCTGGAACGCCGACGGCACGCGCATGCCGGCGCGCATGCACAGCGAGTACCTCGCGCGCCTTTACCTGCGCAACGAGCTGGCGCAGGGCGGTTTCACCGTCGCCGGCGAGCGCATCGACCTGGCGGCGCTCCGCCTGCCGATGTTCGTGCTCGGCACCGAGACCGACCACGTCGCGCCCTGGCGCTCGGTGTACAAGTCGCGCGGCCTGACGCGCTCGACCGACTACACCTTCGGGCTCACCAGCGGTGGCCACAACGCCGGCATCGTCTCGGGTCCGCAGAACCCCAAGCGCCGCCACCGCATCGCGCGCTGGCGCGACGCCGCCTGCACGCCGACGCCCGAGCAGTACATGGAGGGCGCCGAGCTGCACGCGGGCTCGTGGTGGCCGACCTGGCACGGCTGGCTGGCGGAGCATTCGGCGCCGGAACAGGTGGCGCCGCCGCCCATGGGCAATGCGGCCGCGGGCTGTCCGGCCGGCGTGGACGCCCCGGGGACCTACGTCAAGAGCTGAAGCTGGGTCGGCGCCAGCGGGGGGTGCGGCCATGAACGAGAGCAACGAGCAGCCGGCGCGCGGGCGCGGCAACGGGGCGCGCGCCAACATGGCCAGCCTCGGGCCCCTGCCCGCCTACCTGGGTTACCGCTTGCGCCAGGCGCAGATCTCGGTGTTCTCCGAGTTCATCGACCGCATCTCCGACCTCGACCTGCGCCCGTTCCAGTTCGGCACGCTGCTGGTGATCCAGGCCAACCCGGGCCTCAGCCAGGCCGACGTCTGCGCGGCGCTCGAGATCCACCCGGCGAACTTCGCGCCGATGATCGCCTCGCTGGAGCGCCGTGGCCTGGTGGAGCGCCGCCAGCGCACCTCGGACCGCCGCTCCAACTCGCTGCGCCTCTCGGCCGCCGGCGAGGCGCTGCTGGGCCAGGCCGTCGCGGTGCAGGAGAAGCACGAGGCCGAGGTCGCCGAGCGCCTCGGACCGGGCGGCAAGGAAGCCCTGGTCGCGCTGCTGGCGCGCATCACGACCCGCTAGGGCCGGTCAGGCTCCCGGGCTGCGCTCACGCAGCCATCCATCGATCGCCTCGCCCACCGCGCGCTGCGCGCGCGCGCTCACGTACATGCCGATGTGGCCGGCCTCGAGCGCCAGGGCCGTGTAGTCGCGCGAACCGACGTGGCGGCCGAGCGGCTCGGAGGCCGAGGGCGGGACGATGTGGTCCTGGGTGCCGTAGAGGTTCAGGACCGGCATGCGCACCGCCCCGAGGTCGACCGCGCGCCCGCCGAGCGCGAGCGTGCCGGCCACCAGGCGGTTCTCCTGGTAGAACCAGCGCACGAACTGCGCGAACGCCGCGCCCGCCTGCCCCGGGCTGTCGAAGATCCACTTCTCCATGCGCATGAAGTTCGCGGCCTGCGCCGCGTCCAGCTCTGCACCGAGCAGGTGCACGTACTTCTGCTGCCCCAGGCGGAACGGCTGCAGCGCGAGGTAGGCCTGGTTGAGCAGATCGCCGGGCACGATGCCCCAGGCCGCGACCAGCGCGTCGACGTCGAGGCCGCGCGCCCAGGTGGACAGCAGGTTGTCGGGGGTGTGGAAATCGACCGGGGTCACCATCGTGATGAGGTTGCGCACGCGCGCGGGGTGCAGCGCCGCGTAGCACAGGCTGAAGGTGCCGCCCTGGCAGACGCCGAGCAGGTCGAGCGAGTCGATGCCATGTGCGCGCAGGATGTGGCGCACGCAGCGCTCGAGGTAGCCATTGATGTAGTCGTCGAGCTCGAGCAGGCGGTCGGCGCCGTCGGGGCTGCCCCAGTCGAGCAGGTAGACGGTGAAACCGCGCTCGAGCAGCCGGCGGACCAGCGAGCGATCGGGCTGCAGGTCCAGCATCGTCGGCCGGTTCACCAGCGCGTAGACGATCAGGAGCGGCGGACGGCCGGCGTCCGCCACCAGCGGCAGGTAGCGGTACAGCGTCAGCTTGTCCTCGCGGTGGACGGCGTCGCGTTCGCTGCCGCCGGGCCGGGCGCCGGCCGCACCGCGCAGCGTCGCGAGCGTCGCCGCCATGCGCTCGAGCTCGGCCCGCCAGGCGGCCTCGTCCGCGCCGCCGGGCGGCGCCGCTTCGCTCACGGTCCCTGCGGCCCGGGGCCGGCCAGGCGTTCCTCGATCGCGCGCACCGCCTGCCTGAGCTCGCGCAGCTGCTGCAGCACGGTGTTCAGTTCCGAACGCGTCGGCAGGTCGAATTCGCGCGCCGCGAGCTCCAGGTACTCGCGTTGCGCGACGCGCAGCCGGCTCTGCGCATTGCCGAAATCGGCCTGCGCCGCCGCGAAGGCCGGTCCGCGCGCCGCCTGCGCGTAGGCCGCCTCGGCGCTGTCGACCCACTGGTCGTAGAGCGCGCGCAGCGTCTCGGGCGTCGGCGCCGCGGCCAGCAGCGCGGTGGCGCGCTCGCCGAGCTGCGCCAGCGCCTTGCTCACGATGCCGTTCCACTGCTCGAGCAGCCGCAGCTGCGCCTGCTGCACCTGCTCGCCGAGCTGCGCCATGCGCTGGCACAGCTCCTGGAACTCGCGCGTGGGCCCGAGCGCCGGCGCGGCCGCCGGCGCGAAGGCGTTGCCCGCCAGGCCGGGGAAGAACGCCGCCCACGGGTGCGCGGCCCCGGCGCCGGCACCGAACAGGCCGGCCAAGGGCGTCGCGGCGAACGGCGCCGCGGCGAACAGCGGCGCCGCGAACGGCCCGCCCGGGGCCAGCGGATTGAAGGCCGCGAAGGGATTGCCGGCGGCGGCAGCCGCGGCCGCGAACGGCCCGCCGCCGGGCACGGCGCCCGCCCCCGCACCCAGGCCCTGGCCGGTCCACAGTGCCGTCACCTGCTGCTGCAGGGCCGTGAGCGCGTCGAGGAAGCTGCGCGCCTGCTGCGCCGGATCGCCGCTGGCCGCCGCGCGCTGCGCGGCCTCGCCGAGCGCGCGCGTCACGCCGATGTACTGGTCGCAGTAGGCGCGGAAGCGCTCCAGCAGCGGGTCGACGGCGCTCATGGCTTGCGGAACCGCAGCAGCACGCGGTCGGTCATGTGGGGCACGGCGGCCTGGAACATCGGCCTGCCGATGTCGTCGGCGGGGTTGCGCAGCGCGTCGCTGGCGCCGTCGAAGTGGAAGCCGCCCGCCTCGAAGTCGCGGCGGATGACCGCGGGGTCGATGCGATGCAGGGTGTCGGCCGCGACCGCCGGATCGGCGCCGGCCGCGGCCACGTGGTCCTCGACCAGCACGACTCCGCCGGGGCGCAGGGCGCGATACAGCGCCGCGACCACCTCGGCGGGCGTGCCGAAGCGCGGCGGCGCCATGGCGCCCTCGCGCGGCGGCAGGTACAGGTCGTGGTAGACGAGGATCAGCAGCGCGGCGTCGAGCGGCTGCAGTTGCGCGGCGAAGTCGCCGAGCGGGGCGGTGGACTTGCGCGCGCCGGGCAGGCGGCCGTTCTGCAGGCGCGCGTCGATCGCATCGGCGAAGCGCGACTGCTCGGGCGGGAACCAGGCGAAGGTCGCGCCGCGCGGCCCGACGGCGCGCGCGATGAGCTCGGTGTAGTAGCCGCGGCCCGGGAGGAAGTCGACCACGCGCTGTCCCGGGCGCAGCTGCGCGGCCTCGAGCACCGCCTGCGGGCGGCGGTAGGCGTCCTCGGCGCGGTCCGCGTCGCTCCGCGCCGTGCTGGCGATCGCGGCGGCGATCGCGGCGCTGTCGGGCGCGGCCGACACTTTGCGGGGATTGCCGCTGCACGCGCCGAGCAGCAGCGCGGTCGCGGCGAGCAGCCAGTATGAGTGTCGCATGCGGACTCCAGCCTTGTGCGGATCGCGTCGGCGCCAGATGATACGACGCTGCGGCAGCTGGGTGGGAACCGCCATGCAACGAAAACTCCTGGTGTGGATCGGAGCGCTCCTCGTGCTCGGCGCCGCCGGCGGGGCCTACTTCTACGCGACGCGGCCGGCACCGCCGCCGCCCGGCGCGCCCACCGCGCCGCCTCCGGGCGCGAGCCCGCCGCCGCCGGCCGCGGCCGCGCCGATCGCCAACCCCGTCCCCGCGACCGCGGGAGCGCCGCTGCCGGCGCTCGATGAAAGCGAAGCGCCGCTCCGTGCCGGGCTCGAGGAACTTGCCGGGCGCGAGGCACTGGCGGCACTGCTGCGGCCGGAGGACCTGGTGCGGCACATCGTCGCGAGCGTCGATGCGCTGCCGCGCGCGCGGCTCGACATGGAGGTGCGCCCGGTGCGCCACCCTGCGGGCGAGTTCCTCGCGCTCGGGCCCGACGACGGCGCCACGCTCAGCCCGCGCAACGCCGAGCGCTACGAACCCTACGTGCGCGTGCTCGGCGCATTGGACATGCGCCGGCTCGCCGCGCTCTACCAGCGCTACTACCCGCTGTTCCAGCAGGCCTATCGCGACCTCGGCAACCCGGACGGCTATTTCAACGACCGCCTGGTGGCCGTCATCGACCACCTGCTGGCGACACCGGAGGTGAACGGACCCATCCGCCTGGTGAGGCCGAAGGTCATGTACGAGTTCGCCGACCCGGCGCTGCAATCGCTGTCGGTCGGCCAGAAGACGCTGCTGCGCCTCGGCCCGGCGCAGCGGCGCACGGTGCTCGCGCAGCTGCGCGCGCTGCGTGCGGCCGTGGCCTCCAGCAGCCCGGCGCCATGACGCCGGGCGGCGGCGAACCTCGCGGCCGTCGCGCGGTCAGAGCCGGGATGCGTCATCGATCCGCGTCCACGCAGCCACCGCGGTCCGGCGCCGCCCTGCTGGCGGCCCTGCTGGCGGCCCTGCTGCCCGTGGCCTGCGCGAGCCTCGCGCCCGAACCCGCGGCGCCCAGCGCGCTGGCGGGACGCTGGACGATGGACACCGCAGCCAGTGGCGATTTCGACGCCACCGTGGCCCGCATGCTGGCCGGGCACCAGAAGCGCCTGCGCGCGCGGCGCCATCGCGCCGAATACGGCGCCGACGGCGGCGAGGTGCCCGTTGCGGGCCCGCAGGACGTGCCGGGATTCCCGGCGGTACCCGAGGAAGCGCCCGACCGCGTGCGGGCACGGCTCGCCGAAACGCTGCAGCCGCCGGCGAAGCTGCTGGTCGAACTCGCCCCGGGGACCGTCAGCCTCAAGGCCAATGACGAGCCGGCGCGCCTCTACTACCCCGGGCAGCGCGTCGGCCGCATCGACGTGGAGGGCGCGGCGCGCCAGGACGCCGGCTGGTCGGGCGCGGTGTTCGTCGTGCAGCAGCGCTACGTCAGCGGCGCGCGCCGCGAGCAGCGCTACGCGCTGGCCAACGGCGCGCTGGTGGTGACGCTGGCCTACAAGGACCCGGAGAGCGGCGAACTCGCGCTGCGCAGCGTCTATCGCCGGGAGTGAGGCGCAGCGATGCGCCGCGGGGCGCTACAGCGCGGAGTTGTCGGTCTCGCCGGTGCGGATGCGCACGACGCGCTCGATCTCGGTCACGAAGATCTTGCCGTCGCCGACCTTGCCGGTGCGCGCCGCCTTGACGATCGCGTCGATGACCTGTTCGAGCAGCTCGCTGCGCACCGCGATCTCGATGCGCGTCTTCGGCACGAAATCGACCACGTACTCGGCGCCGCGATAGAGCTCGGTGTGCCCGCGCTGGCGGCCGAAACCCTTGACCTCGGTCACGGTCATGCCGGACACCCCCAGCTCGGACAGCGCCGAGCGCACTTCGTCCAGCTTGAAGGGCTTGATGATCGCGGTGACGAGTTTCATCGGGGGCTCCCTGGGCTCGGCGGCTTCATTCTCGGAATCGGCGCATCTTAGCGCATCTCGCCGCCGGACCGGCGCCGGGACTCCCGCCGGTCGGTTGCGCGCCTAAGCCCTTGATTGCCTGCGCCCCCGGATCGTCCGTGGCGCCGGAACGCTACGCGATCGCAGGCGGCATCAGGAACTCCCACGGCGAGACTTCCGCCTTGCGGTCGACCGGCACCTCGATGAGCGCCGGCGCGTCGGCGGCGAAGGCGCGCTCCAGCACGCCACGCAGCTCGGCGGGCCGGCCCACCCGGTAACCGGCCACGCCGCAGCTCTCGGCCAGCCGCACGAAATCCGGATTGCGCAGCTCCGAGCCGATCACGCGGCCGCCGAAGCGCTCCTGCTGGTCGCGCATCACGTTGCCGAAGGCGTTGTTGTTGAACACCACGGCGACCACGCCCAGCTTGTGCTGCGCGGCGGTAGCGAGTTCCTGGATGCCGAACATCAGGCCGCCGTCGCCGTTGACCGAGAGCACCGCCTTGCCGGGGTGCGCCGCCTTGACGCCGAGCGCGGTCGGATAGCCGAAGCCGAGCGTTCCCTGGCAGCCGCTGGTGACGAAGGTGCGCGGCTGGTAGATCGGGAAGCCGAAGATCGAGGTGAAGCCGGCCTGGCAGATCTCCTCGACGAAGAAGCCGTCGCGCGGCAGCACCTCGCGCATGACGTCCAGGTACGCCATGTGCGGCTGCACCTTCTGGATCGCCGCGCGCGTGCGCGCCTTGATGGCCGTGAACTCCTCGCGCCGCGAGGCGCGCGGCTTGCCGACCCGCAGCAGCGCCTCGCTGAGTGCGCGCGTGGCGACGCGCGCATCGCCGACCACCGGCACCGCGGGCTTGAGCCGTGGCATCTGCGTCGGATCGATGTCGATGTTGATCAGTGCCGGCGCCTGCGGCGGCTTCGGCCAGCGGAACCAGGTGAGTTCGAGGCGCGAGCCGATGCCGACCAGCACGTCGGTGTCGCGCCAGCGCTGGAACCCCGCGGCACAGGTGAAACCCAGGTGGTGCTCGTCGGAGACGACACCGCGGCCGCTGCGCAGCGGCACCACCGGCGCCTGCAGGAGCTCGGCGAGCTCGAGCACCTCGGCGGCGGCGTGCTGCGCACCGCTCCCGACCATGATCATCGGGTTGCGCGCCCCGGCGAGCAGTCGCGCGGCCTGCGCGATCAGCTCCGGGTCGGGCTGCACCTGCGGGTAGCTGGCCGGCGGCTCGATCGGCGTCACCGGCGCGCGCGAGGCGAACACGTCCCAGGGCATCTCCACGGCCACCGGCCGCGGCCGGCCGATGTTGAGCTGCGCGAAGGCGTCGGCCATCACCGCCGGCGCCTCGCCCGGATGGTCGATGCGCGCCGCCCACTTCATGATCGAGCGCATGGTCGCGAGCTGGTCCGGCAGCTCGTGCAGGTGGCCCTTGCCGGAGCCGATGAATTCGCCCGGCACCTGGCCGGTGAGGCACAGCAGCGGCGTGCTGGCGCCATAGGCGGTGCACACCGCGGCGCCGGCGTTGAGCACGCCCGGGCCCGGCACCACCGAGAACACGCCGGCGCGCCCGGTGGTCTTGGCGTAGCCGAAGGCCATGTAGGCGGTGGCCTGCTCGTGGCGCGGATGGATGACGCGCAGGCGATTGCCGGCCCGCTGCATCGCGTCGAACAGCCCGTAGGTCTGCACACCCGGGATGCCGAACACCGTGTCGACGCCGTTGCGCAGCAGCGCATCGACGATCGCCTCGCCGCCGCTCGTCCTCTCGCTCATGAGCGCTCCCCTGGCCCGGTCAATTGAGTGCCGCCAGCATTCTCGCACGCGCCTCGAGCAGGCGCGTCGCCAGCTCCGGGCGGATGCGCCGGAAACGCGTGGTAGGCACCGGGATCGACAGCGCGATGGCCCGCCCCAGCGGATCGACGAACCCGGTGCCGAGCGCCGAGATGCCCTCGGTGTGCTCCTCGTCGTCGACCGCGATGCCGGTGCGCCGGCATTCCTCGATCTCGCGCAGCAGCTCGGCCGGGCGGGTGATCGTGTTCGCGGTGTGCCGCGGCAGCGGCCCGCGCAGCAGCGCGCGCAGCTTGTCCTCGCCCAGCACGCTGAGGATCGCCTTGCCGTTGGCCGTGCAGTGCAGCGGGAAGCTGTCGCCGATGGCCGAGACGGCGCGCAGCCGGTGGCTCCCCTGGATCTGGTCGGTGAACACCGCCGAGCGGCCCTTGAGCACCGAGAGATCCACGGTCTCGCCGATCGCCTGCGACAGAGCGGCGATGATCGGCCGCGTGATGTCGTCGAACTCGACGCTGGCCGAGGCCGCGAGCCGCACCAGCGCGGGCCCGAGGCGCACGCCGGCCGTGGGCGAGGCGGCGATCAGGAACTGCTCCGAGCGCAGCGCGTCGACGATGCGCTGCACGGTCGAGCGCGCCAGGCCGACGCGCTGCGCGATCTCGCCGAGGCTCAGGCCCTTGGGCTCGTCCTCGAGCGCACGCAGCACGCTGGCGGCGCGCGATATGACCTGGATGCTCTGCTTGCGGGCCGGATCGACGGGCGGCCGGTCCCGCGCTCCGGGCTTCTTCGCCATGATGTGCTCAGATATTAACCTTGTCGCGGCCCTTGAGTGCGAGGATCTGCCGCGCCTCGTCCGGCGTGGCGACCTCCAGGCCGAGTTCGGCCAGGATCGCACGGATCTTCAGCACCTGCTCGGCATTGCTGGCGGCGAGCTTGCCGCGGCCGATGAACAGCGAGTCCTCCAGGCCGACGCGCACGTTGCCGCCCAGCATCGCCGCCTGCGTGATCAGCGGCATCTGGTGCCGGCCGGCGGCCAGCACCGACCAGACGTAGTCCTTGCCGAACAGCCGGTCGGCGGTGCGCCGCATGAACAGCACGTTGTCCGGGTCGGTGCCGATGCCGCCGAGGATGCCGAACACGCTCTGGATGAACAGCGGCGGCTTCGCCAGCCCGCGGTCGAGGAAGTGCGCCAGGTTGTAGAGGTGGCCGATGTCGTAGCACTCGTGCTCGTAGCGCGTGCCGTAGTCCGACATGATCTCGTAGATGCGGCGCACGTCGCGGAAGGTGTTGCGGAAGATGAACTCCTCGCTGTCCTCGATGTAGCGCTTCTCCCACGGGAACTTCCAGTCGGCGATCTTCCCACCCATGCCGTGGAAGGAGAAGTTCATCGAGCCCATGTTCAGCGAGCACATCTCCGGCCGGAAGCGCAGCGCGCCGGCGAGCCGCTGCTCGACCGTCATCGCCGGGCTCCCGCCGGTGGTCAGGTTGATGACGGCATCGCACCCGGCGTGGATCTGCGGCAGGAACTGCGCGAACACGTCGGGGTCGCCGGTCGGCGAGCCGTCGGCCGGCTTGCGCGCATGCAGGTGCAGGATCGCCGCGCCGGCGCGCGCCGCGTCGATGGCCTGCTGCGCGATGTCGGCCGGCGTGTACGGCAGCGCGTCCGACAGCGTCGGCGTGTGGATCGCGCCGGTGATGGCGCAGGTGATGATGACCTTGTTCGAGCCCGGCTTTGCCATGGTTCAACCCGCCGTGTAGCCGCCATCCGCGTAGAGGATGTGGCCGGTGTAGAAGTCGGAAGCGCGCGAGGCGAGGAACAGCAGCGGCCCCGCCAGGTCCTCGGGCTCGCCGAGGCGCCCGACGGGTATGCGCGCCAGCATCCCCGTGCGCGTGGTCTTCGCCTTGTCGTTGTCCTCGAACATCCAGGCCGTGAGCGGCGAGCGGAACACGGTCGGCGCGATCGCGTTGACCGTGATGCCGTGCTTGCCCCACTCGCAGCCGAGCGCCTTGGTGAGGCCGTCGGTGGCGGCCTTGGAGGCGCAGTAGGCCGTGTAGCCGGCCGGGTGGCCGAGCTTGCCGCGCGCCGAGGAGACCAGCACCACCTTGCCGCCGCGTCCCTGCGGGATCACCCGCTTGCCGAAGGCGCGGCACAGCAGCCAGGCGCCGGTGACGTTGCCGTGCATGACGTTCTCGAAGCGCGCCGGGTCCATGTCGACGATGAAGGCGACGTCGTTGAGGCCCGAGCCGACCACGAGGATGTCGAGGCCGCCGAACTTGTCGACGCCGGCCTGCATGATCGCCTCGCAGTCGGCCTCGTTGCCCGGCCGGCGCGCCACCGTCGCGACCTCCGCGCCGAGCGCGCGGCAGTCCTTCGCGACGGTCTCGAGCTCGGCGGCCTTGCCGGCCGCGAGCACCAGGCGGGCGCCGGCCGCGGCCAGCACGCGCGATGCCAGCGCGCCGAAGGCGCCCGAGGCGCCGGTGACCACCGCCACCTTGCCGCGCACGTCGAAGAGGCGCAGCGGCTCTTTCAGCAGATCACTCATCGACCAGCCTCCCTTGCGTAATGCGTGCCTTGGCCTGCCGGGCCGCCGCTCAGCGCCCGGTCTCGATGCGGTACTTGCCGCTCGGGTCGACGATCGCGACCAGGCGCACGATGCAGCCATCGCCCTTGGTCCAGCGCCACGGGAAGCCCGCGAAGGTCACGCGCTTGCCGGTCACCTTGTCGATCTCGCCGCCGACATTCTCGAAGCCGCAGATGCCCTTGGAGAGGATCGCGCGGTGGCAGGGCTCCCACTCCGGGAAGTCCTGCAGCACGTCGCGGCCGGTGCGCTTCTTGTAGTCCTGGCAGACGAAGGGCAGCAGGCCGTTCGGCCAGCCCGGGCCGTGCGGGCCGATCGCGGTGGCGAGCGGGTGGTCGAGCGCCTGGGTGTCGGTGCCGACCATCTTCACGCCCTTGGCGGCGAACCACTCGCCGGCTTCCTTGTAGAAGCCCGGCGAATAGCCGTAGTACTTCTGGCTGTCGCCGTAGTACTTGTGCCAGCCGGTGTTGACGATGACGATGTCGCCCTTCTGGATCTTCGGCGAGGCCTTCTCGAGGTCATCGGCCGTGACCACGCCCCACTCGTCCTTGGGGATCGAGACGACGACGCCGGTGCCGAAGAAGTGCGGCAGCGGCACCTCGTCCATGAACGGCGTGCCCTCGACCACGTGGCCCGGCGCGTCGATGTGCGTGCCCGAGTGCATCACCGTGGTGATGCGCTGGGTCAGCACGCCGGACTTCGCCATGGTGTGCAGGCGCTCGATCTTCACGTCCTCGAAATACGGCCAGCAGGGTTGCCCGAGGCCCCACGGGTGCGAGAGGTCGTAGAACTCCAGCCCCATGTCGTTGTTGAGGTTCTCCTGGAACGGGATGCCGCGGACCGTGATCATGTGGTTGTGCTCCGGATGGGCTGGAAGAAGGGGCGGAACAGGCCCGGGCGCTGCGGTGCGCAGCACCAGACCCCAGGGCCGGCCGCTGCCGCCAAATGTACCGCCAGACGATACTCGTTGTCTACAGTTCGATGCAGGCCCGGGGCGGGCGAGGCTGCCCAGCGCAGCCGCGCTCGCGTATCATGATGCGGAATTTCGCCGCGCCGGCCCGCCGCCGGCGCCCCCTCGCCACCACCTGAAAGAAGACGCCAGCACCATGGAATACACCGTCAGCCACGACCACATGGGCACGCACCTGGACTGGAAGCATGACGGCATCACCGCCCGCATGATCGACTGGTTCTGGAGCAACATGGAGAAGTGCTTCATCCTCTGGCACCCCGAGCAGCACGAGCCGCTCGAATGGGCGGTGCCGGTCAAGCACGGCAACCCGGTGGGTTCGGTCCACCTCGCGCCGCAGACCTGGGACGACGGCCGGCGCCAGAACATCTACATCCGCATGGAGCGGCTCGAGGACATCGAGCCCGAGATCCGCGACTACATCCAGTACGAGCACGTGTTCGTGGCCGCGGGCCTGGGATTCAGCGAGGACTGCCTCAAGGACCCCAAGCCCATGGGCTACCGCATCCACCAGTGGCAGGCGACCGACTACGGCGTCATCGGCCGCTCCTCCGGCATCGGCACGCGCAAGAAGGAGACGGTCGAGGACGGCAAGGTCTGGGCCGCGCATTGCGGCCAGGAGATCGGCAACTGGGGCGTGTTCCTGCCACAGGTCTACAAGCTGTACCAGGCCGTCACCGACCCGCGGCGCAACCCGTTCGCCGACCTCTCGGTCGACGGCAAGGGCCGCAACGTGCGCTACCGCCACATCCCGGCCGGCTGAGCCGCCGACCCGCACCCCTTCCCCCGCGAGGAGACGGCCGTGAACCCAGCTCCGTCCGGCGCCCCGGCGCGCGAAATGGCGGTCATCGGCGCCGGCCTGATGGGCGGCGCGCTCGCGCACCTGTTCTCGGCCGCAGGCTGGAACGTGCGCGTCAGCGATCCGATCCAGGCGGCGCTCGACAAGCTGCCCGAGCGCCTCGCGGCGTTGCGTGCGGCGCAGCCGCGCGCGGCCGGCGCGCCGCCCCCCGGCACGGTCACGACGCTGGCGGCGATGGCGCCCGCGGTGGCCGGGGTCGAGCTGGTGATCGAGGCGGCGCCGGAGAAGCCGCCGCTCAAGCAGTCGATCTTCGCCGAGCTCGCGCGCCTCACCGGCGCGGGCACGGTGCTCGCGACCAACTCCTCCGTGATCCCGGTGGCGACGGTCGCCGAGCGCGTCGACGACGCCAATGCGCGCCGCGTCATCGGCACGCACTTCTGGAACCCGCCGGAGCTGATCCCGCTGGTCGAGGTGATCCAGGGCCCGCGCAGCGACGTCGCCGCGGTGACCCGCACGATGGAGATCCTGCGCGGCATCGGCAAGCAGCCGGTGCACGTGCGCCGCGACGTCGTGCCGGGCAACCGCCTGCAGCACGCGCTGTGGCGCGAGGCCATGGCGCTGGTCGACGAGGGCGTGTGCGCGCCCGAGGACGTCGACGCGATCATCAAGAACAGCTTCGGCCTCAGGCTCGCGGTGCTCGGCCCGCTCGAGAACGCCGACCTCGTGGGGCTGGAGCTCACCGCCGACATCCACAAGGTGGTGCTGCCGCTGCTGAGCCGCGCCACCGCGCCCTCGCCCGCCCTGCTGCAGCGGCTGGAGAGCGGCGCGCGCGGCATCGCCAGCGGCGCCGGCTTCTACAGCGGCTGGACCGAGCCGCGCGTCGCGGCCCTGCGCCAGCGGCTGGTGGAGCACGTCAAGGCGCTGCTGCGCGAACGCGGCTGAGCCTCGGCGCCGGGCGCCCGCGCGGAGCGCCCGCGCCGCGCAGCGCGCCGCCCGCGGCGGCTCAGCCGCCCGGCCGGCCGATGATCTCGATCAGGCTCCCGGCCGGGTCCTGGATGAAGGCCGCCACCGCCGGGCGCTTGCTGCGCGCTGCGTCCATCGCGGGATCGGCCTCGGGCAGCATCGGCTCGCTGAAGCTGCGCTGCACGGCGGCGACGCGTACGCCGCGCCGGACCAGCGCGTCGATCGCGGCCTGCGCGTCCGGCACCGTGAAGGCGATGTGCTTGGTTCCCTGGGTCTTGAGGTCGGAGTTCGGCGCGCGCCGTTCCTCGGGCACCGGCGCGGAGCCTGCCACCTGCCAGAGCTCCAGCCGGAACCCGCCGCGCGTCATGAACGCGCCCTGCGCCGGGATCGCGGCGATCTCGAAGCGGTGCTCCACGGCGAAGCCGAAGATGTCGCGCCAGAACGCGATCGCCTGATCGAGGTCCGGGACCGAGAAGCTGAAGTGGTCGGGTCGTACGTCCGGCAACACGGGCTGGTTCATGTTCGCGCCTCCCAGGGCCTGTTCACGCTAGCGGGAATCGGCTGCCGCCCGGCCGCGGCCCGCGTCGGCGTCCTCGCCGACGTACAGCTCGCGCAGCTCGCGCGAGCCGCGGATCTCGTCGGGACGGCCGGTGAGGCGCGCCTCGCCGTGCGCCAGCACGCAGGCGCGGTCGGCGAGCTGCAGGCCGCGGTGGATGTTCTGCTCGACGACCAGCATCGCGACGCCGGTCGCGCGGATGCGCGCCAGCGACTCGTACAACTGGCCGACGGCGATCGGCGCGAGGCCGAGCGACACCTCGTCGAGGATCAGCAGCCGCGGCGCCGACATCAGCGCGCGGCCGATCGCCAGCATCTGCTGCTGGCCGCCGGACATCGCGGTGCCGCTCTTGTGGCGGTGGGCGATCAGCGCCGGGAATACTTCGTAGACGGATTCGAGGCGCGCGGCGGCCTGGGCGCGCGCCGAGGGCGGCACGGCCAGCAGCAGGTTCTCCTCGACGCTCAGGCTGGCGAAGATGCGCCGGCCTTCCATGCAGTGGCCGACGCCGAGCGCGGTGATGCGCTCGGGCGCGAGGCCGGCGAGCGGCCGGCCGTCGAAGCGGATCTCGCCGCCGGCGAGCGGCACCGCGCCGCTGATGGCCCGCGCGAGCGTCGTCTTGCCGGCACCGTTGGCGCCGAGCAGCGCGACCGCCTCGCCGCCGCGCACCTCGAGGTCGACGCCGCGCAGCGCGCGCACGCCGCCGTAGTTCACCACGGCGCCGCGCACCGCGAGCAGCGGCGCCGCCGCCGGTGTCGGTGCGACCGGCCGCGGCCGCCGGTGCCGGCACCGCGACGGCCGGCGCCGCGCCGCATCGCCGTCGCCGCTCGGCGCCCTCGCTGGTGCCGAGGTACACCGCCGCGACCTGCGGGTCGGCCAGCACCGCGCGCGTCGCGCCCGCCAGCAGCAGCCGGCCAGCGGCCAGCACCGCGGTGCGCTCGCAGCAGGCGGTGATCACGTCCATGACGTGCTCGATCAGCACGATCGCCTCGACCTCGGCGCGGATCGACTGCACCAGCTCGATCAGCGCGCGCGTCTCGCTCTCGATCAGCCCGGCGCCGATCTCGTCGAGCAGCAGCAGCCGCGGCTGCAGCGCCAGCGCGCGCGCCAGCTCCAGCCGCTTGCGCCGCAGCAGCGGCAGGCCGCCGGCCGGCCGGTCGGCCACGTCGGCGAGCCCGGTGCGCTCGAGGATGCGATCGCAACGCTCGCGCACCGCGCCGGCATCGCGCGCGCCGCGCGCGTGGCGCGCCGCCAGCGCCAGGTTCTCGCGCACGCTCATGCGGCCGAAGGGACGCGGGATCTGGTGCGTGCGGCCGACGCCGCGGCGCGTGCGCTCCTCGGCCGGCAGCCGCGTGACGTCCTCGCCGAACAGCAGGATGCTGCCGCCGCTCGGCGCCAGCGCACCGCTGATCAGGTTGATGAAGGTGCTCTTGCCGGCGCCATTGGGCCCGATGACGCCGAGCGTCTCGCCGCGCCGCACCTCGAGGTCGACGCCATCGACCGCGGCCACGCCGCCGAAGTGGCGGCTGAGCGCGCGCACCTGCAGCGCCGCGACCTCAGCCACCGCGCGCCTCCTGCGGCGCCGCGCGCCCCGCCAGCCGCGCGCGCAGCAGCCCCCACAGCCCCTGCGGCGCGAGCCGGATCACCAGCAGCAGGAACACGCCGCCGATGGCGTTGTGCAGTTCGGGCAGGTCGCGCAGCAGCTCGCCGAGCGCCACGTACAGGAGCGTGCCGACCACCGGCCCGCCGCGCGTGGCGATGCCGCCGATGATCACGACCGCCACCGTATCGATCGTCCAGGCGAGGCCGAAGGCGCCGTAGGGCTCGATCGCGCCGAGCTTGAGCGCCTGCAGGCCGCCGGCGACGCCGGTGAGGAAGGCCGCGAGCGCGAAGGTCGCGAGCTTGACGCGGAAGCTGCGCACGCCCATCTGCCGCGCCACGTCCTCGTCGTCGCGCACCGCGCGCAGCGCGAGCGAGGCCGGCGAGCGCAGCACGCCGGCGACGATCGCCGCGGCCAGCAGTGCCACCAGCAGCGCCAGCCAGTACAGCACGTGGAACGGCGGCGTGCTCCGCTGCAGCACGATGCCGGAGGCGCCGCCGAACACGCTGAGGTTCACCATCAGGATGCGCAGCGCCTCGGCGAGCGCGAGGCTCCCGATGGTGAAGTACAACCCGCGCAGCCGGAACAGCCCGGGGCTGACCAGCACCGCGAACAGCGCGGCGACCGCGCCCGATCCGAGCAGCAGCAGCGGGAGCGGCGCGCCGCTGGCGTTGCCGAGCAGCGCGAAGGCGTAGGCGCCCAGGCCGACGAAGGCGCCGGTGCCGAGCGAGACCTGGCCGGTGTAGCCGGCGAGCAGGTTCCAGGCCATCGCCAGCGTGAGCAGCTGCAGCGCGCGATAGCCGAGCTGCTGCCAGTACGGCCCGAACAGGTACGGCACGGCGCCCAGCAGCGCGACCACCGCCAGCGCCGCCAGCGCGCCACGCACGCCCCGCGCGCTCACGCGCGCCTCCCGAACAGTCCCTGGGGCCGCAGCGCCAGGAACACCAGGAACGCCACCAGGCCGACGAACAGCCGGTAGCCATCGCCGAGGAAGGCGGCCGCCAGCGACTCGACCAGGCCGAGCGCCAGTCCGCCGACCAGCGTGCCGACGACGCTGCCGAGGCCGCCGAGCACCACGACCGTGAAGCCGGTCAGCAGGTATTCGACGCCCGAGTTCGGCGTGAACGCGAACACCATCGCGAGCAGCGCGCCGCCCAGCCCCGACACGCCCGCCGCCAGCATGAAGGTCAGCGCGTACAGGCGCCGCACCGGCACACCGACCACCGCGGCGTCGAGCGGGTTCTCGGCGCTGGCGCGGATGCGCCGGCCGAAGGCGCTGCGGCTGATCAGCAGGTGCACCGCCGCGCACACCGCCAGCGCCACCACGAAACCGGCCAGGTACACCAGCGGCACCGACACGCCGCCCAGTTCGAGCCGGCGCGCGCCGAGGCCGCTGTCGATCGAGCGCGTGTCGGCGCCCACCAGGAACACCAGCAGGTTCTGGATGATCACCGACAGCGCGAAGGTGGTGAGGAGCGGCGCCTCCTCGCCGTGGCGCACGACCGGCTGCAGCAGGAAGCGCTCGACCGGCCAGCCCAGCAACGCGACCACCAGCGCCGCCAGCGGCGCGACCAGCAGCGGGTTCAGGCCGGTGGCCTGCACCAGGCCGAAGGCGGCGTAGGCGCCGAGCAGCACCAACTCGCCGTGCATGAGGTTGACGATGCGCACGACGCCGACCACCAGCGACAGGCCGAGCGCCGCCAGCGCGAACAGCGCGCCGACCAGCAGGCCGGAGACCGCCGCCTGCAGCAGCGTCAGCGCATCGGGCAGGTGCATCGTCGCGCGCGGCCGCCGTGCGAGCTCAGCGCGCGGCCGGCACCGGGAACAGCAGGTCGGCGGTCTTGCGCGCCACCGGCCACACCACCCGCGGCGATCCGCCCTGCCATTGCAGCTCGGCGATCTCGAGCGCGGCGGCGTGGTTCTCGCCGAACTTCACCGGGCCCACGGGATAGGTGCGGTCGGTCGCCGCGATGGCGGCGTTGATCTTCGCCTTGTCGAGGCTCGCGGCCGCGGTGATCGCGTCGAGCAGCACGCGCGCCGCGGTGTAGCTGTCGGCGATGTGCTGGCTGACGCTGCGGCCGGTCTCGCTGGTGAAGGCCGCGCCGAGCGTCGCCGCGCCCTCGTACTGGAAGCTCGGGTCCCAGTAGCCGCCGACGATGACGCCGTCGGCCAGGTCGCCGACCGCCTCGGCGAACTGCGCCGGCTCGGCGCCCTTCTCCATCACCAGCACCTTCGGCGTGAAGCCGGCCGCCGCCATCTGCTTGCGGATCGAGACCATCTGCGGCGTCACGGTATCGACCATCACGATGTCGGCGCCGGACTTGCGCGCCAGCTGCACCGAGGCGCCGAAGTCGGTGGTGTCGACCGGGAACTCGGCGTTGGCGACCACCTGGTAGCCGTGCTGCGCGGCGAGCTCGGGCCAGAGCTTGCCGCCGACGACCGCGCCGTCGGCGCTGTTGTCGTGCAGGATCGCGATGCGCTTGTTGGTCACCACGTTCAGGTCGGCGAGCGTGCGGAAGGGCGCCGCGGCCAGGTCCGGGTCGTTGAAGAACAGGTCCCAGGCCCAGTTCCACTGCTTCGCGCCGCGGAACGAGACCAGCGGCGCGCAACCGCTGACGATCGGCGTGGCGTTGCGCTCGGCCGCCAGCGAAGCGGCGATCACCAGCGGCGGCGTGCAGGAGCCGAGCAGCGCGACGGCGTGGTCGGCCGACACCAGGGTATCGATGTTGGACGCCGCGACGTTGGCGTCGGTCTTGTCGTCGCGGATGACGAGCCGCACGCGGCGCTGCGCGCCGCCGACGGTCAGGCCGCCGGCGGCGTTGACCTCGGCCACGGCGTGCTCGTAGCCCCACTTCTGGAAGCTGCCGAAGCTCTGCAGCGCGCCGCTGAGCGGCAGCGTCGCGCCGATGACGATGTCGCCGCCGCCGCTCGCCTCGTCGGCGGTCTTCGGCTGGCAGGCGGCCAGCAGCAGCACGCCGGCCACGGTGGCGAGGTACCTGCAACACGGATGCATGGCCTTGGATCCCCCTGGAGGAGTCGCGTGCCGGGAAGTCTGCCAGAGTGCGCGGGCTCGTGGCCAATACCTAGGGCAATCGGGTCTAACGCACAGTCCCGCGCGTGACGGCCGCAGGCCGTGCGGCTGGCGGCCGCGGATTGCCGGCCGCCGTTGACTTCCATCAAGGACGAGCGCCCGGACCGGTCTTAAGGTTCCGGCGCAGTCGGCGTACGGGCCCAACCCACCCGTCCGCTCGAACGTACCGGTACGGCGCAGTACGCGCCACATGCAATCCAAGGGGAGCAGAAATCCATGAGTCGAGTATCGAACAAGACCCTCACGGCGCTGATCGCGGCGGGGTCGGCATTCGCCCTGAATGCCTCGGCCGACACGCTGCAGGACGTGATGCAGGCGCGCGGGCTGAGCCAGCAGGACGTGCTGGCCGCGGCCAAGACCTACGTGCCGACCGGCGGGCGCGATGAATTCGTCGCCTTCAGCTCCGGCGGCCACAGCGGCCAGGTCATCGTCTATGGCATCCCGTCGATGCGCATCCTGAAGTACATCGGCGTGTTCACCCCCGAGCCCTGGCAGGGCTACGGCTTCGACGAGGAGTCGAAGAAGGTGCTCGCCGGCGGCAAGATCGACGGCCGGACGATCACCTGGGGCGATACGCACCACCCGGCGATCTCCGAGACCGACGGCAAGTACGACGGCCAGTTCCTGTTCATCAACGACAAGGCCAACCCGCGCATCGCGGTGGTCGACCTGCGTGACTTCGAGACCAAGCAGATCGTCACCAACCCGGTGTTCAAGAACGAGCACGGCGGCGCCTTCGTGACGCCGAACACCGACTACATCATCGAGGCGGCGCAGTACGCCACGCCGATGGAGAACAAGAAGTTCTACCCGCTCGAGGAGTACAACGAGAAGTACCGCGGCGGCGTCACCTACTGGAAGTTCGACCGCAAGGAAGGCCGCATCAAGCCCGAGCAGTCCTTCGCCGTCGAGCTGCCGCCGTACTCGCAGGACCTGTCCGATGCGGGCAAGGGCCCCTCCGACGGCTGGTCGTTCACCAACTCGTTCTGCGCCGAGCGCTACGTCGGCGGCATCGAGAAGGGACGTCCGCCGTACGAGGCCGGCTGCTCGGCCAAGGACACCGACTACCTGCACGTGATCAACTGGAAGAAGGCCGCCGAGCTGGTCGCGGCCGGCAAGGCCACCAAGGTCAACGGCTTCAACGTCCTCTCCATCGACACGGCCGTCAAGGAAGGCATCCTGTTCCTGATCCCCGAGTCGAAGAGCCCGCACGGCGCCGACGTGACGCCGGACGGCCGCTTCATCATCGTCTCGGGCAAGCTCGACACGCACGCCACGGTGTTCAGCTTCGAGAAGATCCAGGCCGCCATCAAGGCGAAGAAGTTCGAGTCGAAGGACCCGTACGGCATCCCGGTGATCGCCATGGCCGACGCCATGGAGAAGCAGGTGCAGATCGGCCTCGGGCCGCTGCACACGCAGTTCGATTCCAAGCCCTGCATCGCCTACACCTCGGTGTACGTCGATTCGCAGGTCGCCAAGTGGAACTACTGCGAAGGCAAGGTGCTCGACAAGCTCAGCGTGACCTACAACATCGGCCACCTGATGACGATGGAAGGTGACTCCGCCACGCCTTCGGGCAAGTACCTGGTGGCGCTCAACAAGCTGGCGATCGACCGCTTCGTGCCGGTGGGCCCGCTGCACCCGCAGAACCACCAGCTGATCGACATCGGCGGCGACAAGATGCAGCTGCTGTACGACATGCCGCTCCCCCTGGGCGAGCCGCACTACGCGGTGGCGATCGCCGCCAGCAAGCTCAAGCCGGGCGTGCGCTACAAGGTCGGCACCGACAGCCGCACCGACAAGCCCTCGCCGGGCATGGTGCGCGCCGGTGAGGAGAAGACGGTCCGCAAGGGCAACAAGCTCGACGTCTACGGCACCGTGATCCGCTCGCACATCACGCCCGAGACCATCGAGGCCGAGGTCGGCGACGACGTGACGATCTACCTGACCAACCTGGAGCGCGCCGAGGACGAGACCCACGGCTTCGCGATCTCCACGTTCAACCAGAACGTCTCGATCGAGCCGGGCAAGACGGTGTCGGTGCGCTTCAAGGCCGACAAGGAAGGCGTGTACCCGTACTACTGCACCGAGTTCTGCTCGGCGCTGCACCTGGAGATGCAGGGCTACCTGCTGGTGAAGCCGAAGGGCTGGAAGCCGGTGAAGGCCGCGCTCGCCGGCCAGGGCTACACCGAGGCCGACTACAAGACGACCCTGAAGAAGGTGGCCGATACGCAGGCGGTGATCGACTCGGTCGTCGGCTACATCACGTCGGTGAACTTCAAGGACTACCCGGATGTCGTAGCGATGGTCGAAGATGCCACCGACCAGCTCGGCAAGATGAAGGACGCCAAGGCCAAGCACGAGGCCGCGGCGGGCAAGAAGGACTGGGAGCAGGCCAACCTGTGGGCCGAGCAGGTCTTCCAGTACCAGGTCAAGGCGGCGGACCTCGGTCTGCGCGCCAAGACCTATCTCGAGACCCACGGCGCCCACAAGGTGGCGAAGTAGGCTCGGGAGCTGACCGCAGGGCGACCGGGGAGCGGATGGCCGCTCCCCGGTCACCCGGACCGCAACGACCGCAACCAAGAGGAACCGCAATGCAGCACAAGTGGATGACCACCGCCCTGGCCGCCGGCACGCTGGTGCTCGCGCTGAGCGGCGTCGCACGAGCCGATGGCGCGCAGCTGTTCGTCGAGAAGACCTGCACCGCCTGCCACGGCAAGGACGCCAGGACGCCGCTGATGCCCGAGTACCCGAAGATCGCCGGGCAGAATGCCAAGTACATCGAGCGGCAGATGCTCGACATCAAGAGCGGCGCACGCGCCAATGGCAACTCCGCCGCGATGGCCGGCATCATGGTCATCGTGACCGAGGCCGACATCAAGGAACTGGCCGACTACCTTTCCAAACTGCAACCGTAAGACGTCGAGGCACCGAACATGAAGATCACCCTTCCGTTGATGCTGGCACTGCTGGGCGCGGGCAACGCGCTGGCGCAGGCACCGGCCCCGGCCAAGGCCGGCATCGAATCCAAGGACTACGTCTGGAACGCCCAGGAAGGGGAGAAGATCGAGGCGCTGCACAAGGCGGGTGACGCCGCGCGCGGCGAAGAGGGCTACGAGATCTGCGGCGCCTGCCACCTGCCCTCGGGCGCCGGCCGCCCGGACGGCACCTTCCCGCAGCTCGCCGGGCAGCACACCACGGTACTGATCAAGCAGATGGCCGACATCCGCGCCGGACTGCGCGACAACCCGACGATGTACCCGTTCGCCATCACGCTGGTCGATCCCCAGGAACTGGCCGACGTGGCCGCCTACATCTCCAGGCTGTGCATCCCGGTCGACCACGGCCGCTACGAAGGCGTCGACGCGGCGGTGCAGGTCGAGCGCGGCCGCGACCTGTACGAGAAGGAATGCAAGAACTGCCACGGCGTCAACGGCGAGGGCGACAAGGACAAGTTCTACCCGGTCATCGCCGGGCAGCACTACAAGTACCTGCTGCGCCAGATGACCGCGATCCGCGACGGCAAGCGCCGCAATGCCAACCCGGACATGGTCAAGATCATCAAGAACTACGATGACGACCAGCTGGTCGCCATCTCGGCCTTCCAGTCGAGCCTGGTGATGCCCGGCTCGATGTGCAAGGCGGGACCGCCGAAGAAGCCCTGACCGGCGGTTGCATTCCCCGGCCGGCCGGGCCAGATTCGCGGAGGCCGCCCCGCCGATCGCCCGGCCGGGCCGCCATTCCTTCCACCACGCGCGCAGCGAGACACGTATGCAAGAGCAGGCATCCACGAACAGACTGATTGGCATTCTCTGTGGCGTCGCGCTGGTCGCGATGATCGCCGCCTACTTCTCGCCGATCTGGTGGGTATCGCTGACGGCGCCGAACTACCCGAAGGACGCGTTTCCCCAGGGCATCCGCATCCACTTCCACTTCAACGGCGTCTACAACGGCTGCAGCGTGCGGCCCGAGGGCAGCAGCCACAACGAGACGCTGCAGCAGGACCTGTCGGGCGAGGTCGAGCGCTACAACCCGGTGCTCAACGCCAACGCCAACGTCAACGAGGGCGCCGCCGGCCTCGACTGCCTGCACGAGATGAACACCATCAACCACTACGTCGGCATGTTCCCGATCTCGACCGGCGCGCCGGTGGAGCGCCACCTGGCCAAGTTCTTCTTCGCCTTCTTCGCGGTGATGCTGGCCGCCTTCGTGGTGCCCGGGGAGCGGCGCGGATTGCGGCTCGGGATACTCGGGGCGGGATTCACCGCCGTGGCCGCCTGGCTGCTGGTCGACCAGTACGTCCTCGGGCACCTGGCCGCCAACGTGCAGAGCTACGTCAAGGATGCGGTCTACTACTTCAACGAGCCGGAGAAGATCCACCGCTGGGGCGAGACCGTGCGCACGGTGACGCACGCCGCCGTCGCCGGCCTGCTGCTGGCGATGCTGGTGGTGTTCGTGGGCACGGCGAAGCTGCGCCGCTTCGTGCTGCTGCTGGCGCTGGTGCCGGCGCTGCTGCCGGTCTTCTTCCTGATGACCTACGCCGGCTGGCTGTGGTTCTTCGGCCATAACCTGCACCCGTGGGGCGCCTTCACCGTCAAGCCCTTCATGCCGACGCTGTTCGGCGAGGGCAAGGTGGCGCAGTTCTCGACCTACTCCTACCCGTACTGGGGCTACGCGCTGCTGCTGGTGGTGTTCCTGTGCCTGGTCCCCGCGCTGCTGCTGCGGCGCCAGCAGCTGCGCGCGGCGGGAACGCGCTGAAGGGGCGGCGCCGCGCATGCCGATCCGCCCGACACGCCCGGCGATCATCGCGGCGCTCCTCGGCCTCGCGGCCGCCGGGGCGGCACTCGCGCAGATCGTCGTCGACGAGGCGGATGACCGGCCGGACCCGGCGACATCGCTGGCGGCCAGCCACGGCGGCGTGCGCACCGACGTCGACCGGCCCAAGCCGCAATACGCGCTGCACGAGCGCGACCGGCGCGTCTGGCAGCTGCCCGCCTTCCAGGCGCTGGTGGACGCCGCGCCGGCCGGGGCGGTGCTGCGCCCGCCGCCGGGGCGCTACGCCGGGCCGGTGCGGCTCGCCAAGCCGCTCACCATCGACGGCGGCGGGCGGGTAATCATCGACGCGGGCGGCCGCGGCACCGTGTTCGAGCTCGCCGCCGACCACGTGACGCTGCGCGGCCTGCATCTCACCGGTTCGGGCGAATCCTACGACACCGACGACTCCTGCCTCGACGTGCGCGGCAACGGCAACCTGATCGAGGAGCTGCGCATCGACGACTGCCTGTTCGGCATCGACCTGAAGCAGTCGAACGGCAACCAGGTGCGCCGCAACCGCATCAGCTCCAAGCCGCTCGAGGTCGCGATGCGCGGCGATGCGATCCGGCTGTGGTACAGCATGGACAACCGCGTCGAGGGCAACGACATCAGCGATTCGCGCGACATGGTGGCCTGGTACTCGAACCGCAACGTGTTCCGCGGCAACACCAGCCGCCGCAGCCGCTACTCGCTGCACTTCATGTTCTCCAACGACAACCTGGTGGAGGACAACCGCTTCTACGACAACACCGTCGGCGTGTACCTGATGTACACCGAGCGCGTGAACGTGCGCCACAACCTGATCTCGCACGCCAACAGCGTCGCCGGCATGGCGATCGGCTTCAAGGAGTCGAGCGACTCGGACATCGCCGACAACGACATCATCTACTGCGCGGTCGGCGTGGGCTCGGACCTCTCGCCGTTCCAGCCCGGCTCCTCGGTCCGCTTCCACGGCAACCGCTTCGCCTTCAACGGCATCGGCGTGCACTTCACCAGCGAGCTTGGTGGCAACGACTTCAGCGACAACGTCTTCGAGGGCAACCTCAACGACGTGGTGCAGTCGGGCCGCGGCAAGGGCGGCCTCAACCGCTGGAGCGGCAACTACTTCGACAGCTACCAGGGGTTCGACCGCGACCACGACGGCAGCGGCGACACGCCGCACGCCGAGTACGCCTATGCCGACCGCATCTGGATCGAGATCCCGACGGCGCGCTTCTTCATGCTGACGCCGGTGATGGAGCTGCTCGACTTCCTCGAGCGGCTGGCGCCGCTCACCAACCCCGAGCTGCAGGCGCGCGACGAGCACCCGCGCTTCACGCGCCCGGAGCTGCGCCGGTGAGCGCCAAGCGCAAGTCGCCCGCGCCGAACGAGGCGCAGGTGCTGGAGCTGCGGCGCCAGCAGGCGCGGCGGCGCTTCCTGCGCACCGTGCTGCTGGCCGGCGGCGTGCTCGGCGCGGCGCTGTCCGGCTACCTGCCGCTCGCCTACGCCAACCGCCAGCGGCTGCGGCCGCCGGGCGCGCTGCCGGAACACGATTTCCTCGCCTCGTGCATCAAGTGCGGCCAGTGCGTGCAGGTCTGCCCGGTGCAGGCCATCAAGCTCGCCGACCTGGTCGACGGCTTCGGCGTCGGCGTGCCGCTCATCGACGCGCGCCGCCAGGCCTGCGACTTCTCCTGCGACGCGGTGCAGTGCGTGCTCGCCTGTCCCACCGGCGCGCTGACCTACGAGACCGCCGAGGCCGGCGGGCCGCCGCGGCCCGGCGCCGCGCTCCCGGGCAAGCCGATCCTCAAGGCCAAGGAGCACGATCCGGAGCCGACGCTGAACCTGACCGAGCGCATGGGCGTGGCGCGGCTGGTGCGCCCCGAGAGCTGCCTGGCGGCCAAGGGCCAGGGCTTCAAGGGGCAGGCGCGCGGCCCCGGCTTCAAGGGCCGCATGCGCTACATGTCGGTCGATCGCTGGAAGCCGATCCCCATCGCCCAGCATCCCTATGAGCTGGCCGAGTGCGACCTGTGCGTGCGCGAGTGCCCGATCAAGGACGCGATCTCGATGGAGACGCTGATGGCGCCCGACGGCAGCCCGCGCCACCAGCCGGTGGTGCACGAAGCCTGCGTCGGCTGCGGCGTCTGCGAGATGATCTGCCCGGTGGACCCGGCCTGCATCGAGGTGCAGCAACGCGAGGTCTGGACCGGATGAAGAAGCGTCCCTGGCTGCTGGAGCAGGTGCTGGTCATGCTCGGGCGCGAGCCCGCGCGCGACACGCCGATCAGCGAGCGCGCGCAGCAGCTGCACCTGGCGCAGCGCGCCACCAACCGCGAACGCCTCAAGGCGGCGCTCGCCGTGGCGCGCGCCGAGAAGCGCACCTCGCACAAGTGGCGCAACCGCCGCTGGGCCACGCTGGTGATCGTCAACCTGCTGTTCGTGCTCTCCTACCACTTCGACGTGCAGCTGCTCGAGGGTGCGCTGACGGCCTCGCGCTTCATCGGCTTCCACATGATCGACGTCAACTCGGCGCTGCAGGTCATGCTGGCGCACAAGCACGTCATCGTGAACCTCCTGATCGGCACGCTGACGATTTCCAGCCTGTGGCTGCTGCTCGGCGGCCGCAGCTTCTGCTCGTGGGTCTGCCCCTACCACCTGCTGGCCGAGCTGGCCGAGAAGCTGCACCTGAAGCTCGCGGCCATGCGGCTGGTGTCGGACCAGAAGATCAACCGCGGGCTGCGCACCGCGCTGTGGCTGGTGTTCGCGCTGCTGGCGTTCTTCAGCGGCTACACCGTCTACGAGGCCATCTCGCCGACCGGCATCGTCTCGCGCGCGCTGATCTACGGCCCGGCGCTGGCGCTGCTGTGGGTGCTGGCGCTGCTGGTGTTCGAGGTGTTTTTCGTGCGCCGCGCCTGGTGCCGCTACGCCTGCCCGATCGGCCTCACCTACGGCGCGGTCGGCATCTTCTCGCCGCTGCGCGTGCAGTACAATCTGGAGTCGTGCCTGCACGAGGGCGACTGCCGCAAGGTCTGCCTGGTGCCGCACGCGCTGCACACCGTCATCAAGGGTCGCGCGCCGGACACGGTCGTTTCGATCGGCCCGGACTGCACCCGCTGCGGCCTGTGCGTGGACACCTGCCCGACCGGCTCGCTCAGGTTCAACGTCAAGGGATTGTCGAAACTGCTGTGATGATGCGCGCCCCCGCACTGGATAGCGTGATGATCGGCTGCCGCAACCTCTCCAAGACGTTCCGGCGCGTGCGGGTGCTCGACGGCGTCGACCTGCACCTGACGCGCGGCGAGCGCGTGGCGCTGATCGGTTCGAACGGCGCCGGCAAGACCACGCTGTTCCGCTGCCTGCTGGGTGAATACGGCCATGACGGCGAGGTCAGCATCGCCGGGCGCGATCCGCGCCGCGACCGTACCGCGGTGCTCCGGCAGGTGGGCTTCGTGCCGCAGCTCCCGCCGCCGCTGAAGATGCCGGTGGGGCTGCTGATCGGCTTCGCCGCCGCGCTGTGCGATTCCGACCCGGCGCGCATCGAGGGCATCGCCAGCCGCCTCGGGCTCGACCTCGGCGCGATCCGCGACCGCCAGTTCGTGCGCCTCTCCGGCGGCATGAAGCAGAAGATCCTGATCGCCATCGCGCTCGGCCGCGACGCCTCGGTGCTGGTGATGGACGAGCCCGCGGCCAACCTCGACCCGGCGGCGCGCAAGATCTTCTTCGACCTGCTGGCCGAGCGCGCCGAGAGCACCACGATGCTGATCTCGAGCCATCGGCTCGACGAGGTCGCGACGCTGGTGAACCGGGTGGTGGAACTCGACCGCGGCAAGGTCGTGCTCGACGACCAGATCGCCGACAGCATCGCGCTCACCGCGCGCCTCGCCTGCCGGGTCACGGTCAAGCGCGCCGAGCCGGCGCTGCAGCGCGCGCTGGCGCAGTGGAACCTGCAGCCGCTCGCCGACGGCCTGAGCTGGGAGGGCACGATCCACGGCGCCGACCGGCTGCGCTTCGTCGCGACGCTGTCGCGCTACCTGGCGCTGATCGAGCGCGTCTCGATGGAGGAGCAGTGAACGGCAGGCGCTGGGTGCTGCGGCACGGTGCCGCCGGCATGCTGCTGGCGACGCCGCTGGCCGCGCTGCTGGCAGCCTGCGGCCGCGGCGCGCCCGCCAGCGGCCCGGCGCCGGTCATGCTCGGGCGCGATGCGTGCACGCGCTGCCAGATGCTGCTCTCCGATCCGCGCTTCGTCGCCGAGGTGCGCGGCGGCCCGGGCGCCGTGCTGTACAAGTTCGACGACATCGGCTGCGCCGCGACCTGGCTCGCCGCGCAGCCCTGGGGCGCGGAGGCGGCCACGCGCACCTGGGTGGCCGCGCTCGGCAGCCGCGCCGGCGCGATCGAGTGGCTGGACGCGCGGCGCGCGTACTACCAGCCCGGCCACGGCTCGCCGATGGGCTACGGCTACGGCGCCAGCGCCGCGGCCACGCCGGGCAGCGTGGACTTTGCCACGCTGCAGCATGCGGCACTGACACGAGGCTACTGACCGATCATGCGACAACTGTGGCTCACCGCCCGCCTCGACATCGTCGAATCGCTGCGCGCGCGCTGGTTCCAGCTCTACACGCTGGTGTTCGGCGGCATCGTCGCGCTGCTGTTCCTGTTCGGGCTGACCGAGTCGCGCGTGCTGGGCTTCATCGGCCTCTCGCGCCTGCTGGTCACCTACATCCAGCTCACGATGGCGATCCTGCCGATCTTCGTGCTGCTGACCACGGTGCGCTCGGTGGCCGGCGACCGCGAGGCGGGCGTGTTCGAGTACCTGCTGTCGCTCCCGGTGTCGCTCGGCGCCTGGTTCTGGGGCAAGATCCTCGGGCGCTACCTGGTGATCTTCCTGCCGGTGATGCTGGCGATGCTGGCCGCGGTGCTGATCGCGCTGCTGCGCCACATCGAGGTGCCCTGGGCGATCTTCGGCTACTACACCGCGCTGCTCGCCGCCATGTGCCTGTGCTTCCTCGGCCTCGGCATGCTGCTCTCGTCGCTGGCGCGCAGCACCGACATCGCGCAGGGCGCGGCGTTCCTGCTGTGGCTGACGCTGTTGCTGTTCCTCGACCTGATCCTGCTCGGCGTCATGATCCAGGGCAAGGTCGCGCCCGAGGTCGCGGTCGGCATCGCGCTGGCGAACCCGCTGCAGGTGTTCCGCACCGCCGCATTGGCGCTGTTCGACCCGCAGCTCATCGTGCTGGGGCCGTCGGCCTACGTGATCCTGGATCATTTCGGGCTGGTGGGCTACAAGGTCTTCGCCCTCGCCTATCCGGCCGCGATCGGCCTGGGCGCCGCGGCGATCGGCTACCTCATCTTCCGCCGCAGCGACCTGCCCTGAAGCGGCGCCGGCCCCGAAGGAGCACCACCGCGTGAGCCTGCCACTGGAACCGTCGCTGGAACTGCTGCCGAACCCGCTGGCGCGTTATTTCGCCGCCACGCGCCCGGCCTTCCTGATCGTCACGCTGGTCGGGAGCCTGCTCGGCATCGCCAGCGCCGCCGCGAGCGGCCTGCGGCTCGACCTGCCGGCCGCGGCGGTCGCGCTGGTGTTCGCGCTGGTGGCGCACGCCGGCGTCAACGTTCTCAACGACTACTTCGACTCGCGCAACGGCACCGATGCGGCGAACACCGAGCGCGTGTTCCCGTTCACCGGCGGCAGCCGCTTCATCCAGAACGGCGTGCTGAGCGAGCGCGCGACCGGCGCATTCGGCTACCTGCTGCTCGCGAGCGTGATCCCCGCGGGCCTGTGGCTCACGGCGCACAGCTCGCCGGAGCTGATCCTCGTGGGCCTCGCGGGGCTCGTCGTCGGCTGGGCGTACTCCGCGCCGCCGCTGCACCTCGCGAGCCGCGGGCTCGGCGAGATCGCGATCACCTGCGGCTGGACGCTGATCGTGGTCGGCACGGACCTGGTGCAGCGCGGCCACTTCGCCTTCGCGCCGCTGGCCGCGGGCCTCGCCTTCGCGCTGCTGGTGGCCAACGTGCTCTACATCAACCAGTTCCCGGACGCCCGCGCCGACGCGCGCGCCGGCAAGCGCACCGTGGTCGTGCGCCTGGGCGCGGCGCAGGCACGCTGGGGCTACGTCACCCTGGCGGCGCTGGCCGGGCTGTGGGTGCTGGGCTGCGTCGCCGGTGGCGCGCTGCCGCCGCTGGCGCTCCTGGCGCTGCTGCCGCTGGGCTTCAGCGCCGCCGCCGCGCGCGTGCTGTGGCCGCGCGCGGCGCGTCCCGCCGAGCTGCGCCCGGCCCTGAAGCTCACGATCCTCGCGGCGGTCGCGCACGGCCTGGTGCTGTGCGTCGCGCTGGCGCTCGGCTGAGGACCCACGCATGACCCGCAACGAATCCTTCGCTGGCCGGGGACCGCTGCCGTCGGCCGCGCCGTCGACGGCCGCGCGGCTCGCGGCCGCGCTGCTGCTGGCCGGCGCGCTGCCCGCGGCCGCCACGCCGGCCGTCGAGGACGTGGTGCGGCTCGGCGCCGACAACGGCCTGGCGCTCGCCTGCGGCGCCACCGAGATCAGCGCCCGCGCCCGCCGCCTGATGGTCGACCATGCGCCGCGCACCAGCGAATACGGCACGGCCTTCGAGCAGGCGACGCAGCAGGCCTTCGGCGCGCAGCTGAAGTCGAAGGCGGCCTGCCCGGCGCCGGGCGAGTTCGCCCTGCGCGTCGAGCAGCACGCCGCCGCGCTGCGCGACACGCCGGACGCCGCCCCGCAGCCGGCGCAGGACGGCGCGATCAATCCGCGCTACCTGATGATCGATACGCACGGCGCGATGGTGAGCAACGAGGATTTCGCGGGACGCTACCAGCTGCTGACATTCGGCTACACCTCCTGCCCGGACGTCTGCCCGACGACGCTCGCCAACATGGTGCAGATCCGCAAGCGCCTCGGCGCGCAGGGCGAGCGGCTGCAGCTGGTGTTCATCACGCTCGATCCCGAGCGCGACGATCCCCGTACGCTCGACAAGTACACGAGCTATTTCGACAACGGGATCGTCGCCCTGAGCGGTTCGGCGGAACTCACCCACGCGATCGCCGATCACTTCCAGGTCAAGTACCGCAAGTTCGCCGCGCCTGGCGCTGGCGCCGGCGCCGGCGCCGGCGGCTACAGCGTCGACCACACCGCGGGCCTCTACCTGCTGGGCACGGATGGCGCGTTCATCGCGCGCTTCGCCTACGATTCGGCGGCCACCGACACCGCGGCGCGCATCGCGGCCCTGATGCAGCCGCCGGCCGCGACCCAGTGAGCCGCGGGCGCGCGGCCTGGCCGTGCGCCGCCGCGGCGCTGTTCGCCGCGGCCACGGCGGCCGCCGGCGATGCCGCCGCCGCGCTGCCCGGCGGCGCCCCGCTGCCCGGCGGCGCCCCGCTGGCCGACGCGGCCACGCCGGACGGCACCGCCGCGTCGCTGTTCGCGGCGACCTTCAGCACGCCCATGGGCGAGCCGGCGACCCTCGCTGCCGAACGCGGCCGCCCGCTGCTGGTGAACTTCTGGGCGCGCTGGTGCGCGCCCTGCCGCGCCGAGATTCCCGAGCTGGCGCGGATCCAGCGCGAGCACCCCGGGATCGTCGTCGTCGGCATCGACCTGGACGAGGAGCCCGCGGCGGTGCGCGAGTTCGCCACGGCCTACGAGATGTCCTATCGCGTGCTGGTCACGCGCGGCGATGGCATCGGGTTGCTGCGTGCCCTGGGCAGCCCGGCCGCCAGCCTGCCGTTCACGCTCGCCATCGACCGGAGTGGTGCGATCGTCGGCCGCCGGCTCGGCGTGCTGCGGCCCGCGGACCTGGGCGCGCTGCTGCAGGCGTTGCGCTGAGCGCCGCCCGGGCGGCGAACTCGGCTCACTCGGCGAAGTCGGCGACGCCGCCGCCGTAGCGGGCCATGCGGATGCGCCAGATGCGCCCCGCCCGCAGCCGGTAGAACGCGAGGGTCACGATCTCCACCACCTGGCCGGCGGTGAACTGCAGGCCGTGCCTGGCGTAGTCGCGGAACGGCTCGAAGCGCGTCGGCAGCACCGCGGCCATGGTGTCGCCGCTCAGCGCGAAGTCGGCGAGTGCGACGTGCTCGCGGCAGTGGGCATGGAAGTCGGCGTAGAACCCGGCGATCTCGCCCGGGCTGTTGACGGTGAGCGTGCCGACGCGGTAGCGCACGTCGGGCGCGTAGTAGGCGACCTGCTCCGCGTAGCGACGGTGGTTGAAATGATCGAGGTAACGCCGGAAGTCGGCGATGCCCTCGATGCGCGCTGTCTCGCTCATGCTCGCTCCGGATCGGCGGTCGGGTCCGGCGCAGTGTAGCGCCGCCGCTGCGGCGCCTCAGCGTTCGTGCACGTAGCGGCCCGGCGCCTCGCCCAGCACCGGGTAACCACGCTCCGGTGCGCCCATGCCCGGCGGCGCCACCGGCGCGGCGGGCCCGCGCCGCAACCACGCCAGCCAGGCGTCCCACCAGGAGCCCTCGGCGTAGCGCGCCGTGGCACACCAGGTCTCCGGATCGACGTAGGGCGCGTCGGCGCGGCGCGTGGCGATGCGGTAGTGACGCCCGGGCCGCCCCGGTTCGCTGACGATGCCGGCGTTGTGGCCGCCGCTGGCGAGCACGAAGCTGAGCTCCGTGTCGCACACCAGGTTGAGCTTGTAGACCGAGCGCCAGGGAGCGACGTGATCGGCCTCGGTCGCGACGACGAACAGCGGCACGCGGATGTCGCTGAGCGCGACGGGGCGGCCGTCGACCGTGTAGCGGCCCTCGAACAGGTCGTTGTCGAGGAACAGGCGGCGCAGGTACTCGCTGTGCATGCGGTAGGGCATGCGCGTGGTGTCGGCGTTCCAGGCCATCAGGTCGGTCAGCGGCATGCGCCGGCCCATCAGGTACTCGTGCACCATGCGCGACCAGATGAGGTCGTTGGAGCGCAGCAGCTGGAAGGCGCCGGCCATCTGCCGCGTGTCCAGGTACCCCTGGTCCCACATCATGTCCTCGAGGAAGTCGAGCTGGCTGTCGTCGATGAACAGCATCGGCTCGCCGGCCTCGGTGAAGTCCGTCTGCGCCGCGAACAGCGTGACCGAGGCCAGCGGGTCGCGGCGCTCGCGCGCCAGGCAGGCGGCGGCGATCGCCAGCAGCGTGCCGCCGATGCAGTAGCCCACGGCGTTGACGCGCTGCCCCGGCACGATCGCCTGCACCGCGTCGAGCGCGTCGAGCACGCCGAGGCGCAGGTAGTCGTCCATGCCGAGCTCGCGGTCGGCGGCCTCGGGATTGTGCCAGGAGATCATGAACACGGTGTGGCCGCGGTCGACCAGGTGCTTCACCAGCGAATTCGCCGGCGAGAGATCGAGGATGTAGTACTTCATGATCCAGGCCGGGACGACCAGCACCGGCTCGGCGCGCACCTCGGCCGTCGCCGGCGCGTACTGGATCAGCTCGATGAGGCGGTTGCGGTACACGACCTTGCCGGGCGTCACCGCGACCTGCCGCCCTGGCCCGAAGGCCTCGGCGCCGATCGGCGGCTTGCCGCCGAGCGCCCGTTCCCAGTCCTGCCAGAAGTTCAGGCAGCCGCGCGCCAGGTTCTGCCCGCACTCGTGCAGCGTCGCGGCGAGCACTTCCGGGTTGGTCGCGATGAAGTTCACCGGCGAGACCAGGTCGAGCAGCTGGCGCGTCGTGAACGCGACGACCTGCTCGTGGTGCGGCGACACGCCGCCGATGCCGGTGGTCGCGCTGTGCCACCACTGCTGGTTCAGCAGGAAGGCCTGCCAGATGAAGTTGAACGGTGGCTGCTGCCACGCCGCCCCGAGGAAGCGCCGGTCCTGCGGCAGCGGCTCGATGCACGGCGTGGCGTCGGCGCCGGCCAGCATGCGCGGCACGCCGGTCAGCAGCCGGATCGACTTGCGCAGGCCCTTCTCGAGGAGCTGCTGGCGCTTGCCGGGCGAGAGCGCCAGGTGCAGCGCCCAGTCCGCATAGGCGAGCCACAGCGCCGTCGGCGCGAGGCCGAGCGTGAAATGGCCGAGGCTCGCGTGCAGCAGGCGATCGGTGCTGGTGGGTGGATCGGGCTGGCCGCGCAGCGGCGGTGGAGGCGGCGGCGGGCACGTCCCCGCCGCCGCGGCCGACGATGCCGCTGGAACGGTGGCCCGCGGGAACAAAGCCACGGCACCGCCGGTTGCTGCGCTGCCATCCATCGACGTGTCCTCACCGACGCCGGGCGCGCATCATGCGGGCAAGGATACTGTCCGCCACGATCGCGCCGTTCGCATCCGCAGGAATCCCTAGGCCGCGCGCATGGCGGCGCGGCAGATAGCCCGGATGTGCGGCGCTACCGGGGCGCGCGCTACTGGGGCAGCTCGACCTTCGCATCGGCCGGCAGCGGCCCCGACAACGCCCCCAGGAACGCGGCGAGGTCCGCCACCTGGCCGTCGGTGAGCACCAGGCCGAGTTCGGTGTTCGCCAGCACCCGGATCGCGTTCTCGAGCGTATCGACCGAACCGTTGTGCAGGTACGGCGCCGTGTACGCCAGGTTGCGCAGCGTCGGCACGCGCCACTGCAGGCGGTCCGCCTCCTTGCCGCTCCAGGCGTAGCGCCCCGGATCCTGCGTCAGGCCGTAGCTGGCGACGAAGGGACTGAGGCGGTGCGTCGGGAACGCCATCGTCCACGGCGTGCCGGGCACGAGCGCGGCGCCGTTGAAGGCGGGTCCCTGGTGGCAGCGCACGCAGTCGAGCTTGCGGAACTCCTCCATGCCGCGCAGCTGCTGGGCGTCGAGCGCGCTGGCGTCGCCCCCGACGTAGCGGTCGTAGGGCGTGTTCCCCGCCACCAGCGAGCGCTCGTAGGCCGCGAGCGCGCGCACGATGTTCTCGCCCGTCACGACATCGCCGCCACCGAAGGCGCGCTCGAAGTGCGGGCGGTAGCCGGCGACGCGCCGGACGCGCTCGGCCACGTAGGCCAGGTCCTTCATTCCCATGTCGATCGGGTCGAGCAGTTCCTGCCGCGCCTGCTCCTCGAGCGAGCCGGCGCGGCCGTCCCAGTCCAGCCAGGTGAGGAAGCCGGCGTTCAACACCGTCGGGGCATTGCGCGGCGTGGCCTGCCCGTGCACGCCGAGGCTGCGGGCGCGCGGGTCCGCGCCGCCGTGCGCGATGTCGTGGCAGCCGGCACACGAGACGGTGCCGGATTCGGACAGGCGCGCATCGTGGAACAGCAGCCGGCCGAGCTCGACCTTGGCGGGCGTGGTCGGATTGTCCTTCGGCGCCGGCGCCGCCGCCGGCAGCGCGCGCCACGCCGACTCGGCGTTGGCCGCTGTCGCGGCCAGGCCCAGCACCAGCGCAACCGTCAGGGATGCTTTCATGGTCGGAATCCTCGCGATGGAATGCACCGTGACCTCAGGAACCCAGCGACTGCAGGTAGGCCGCCACCGCGTCCATCTCCGCGCCCTGCAGCCCGCCGGCGACGCCATGCATGATCGCGACGTTGCGCAGGTTGTTCTTGAAGGAACGCAGCTGCTTGAGCACGTACTGGGCATGCTGGCCGGCGAGGCGCGGGAACTCGTCGGTCCCCAGCGCCGCCGGCCCGTGGCAGCTCGCGCAGGGCGGGATGCCCTCGGCGGCGATGCCATTGGCGTAGATCTCCCGGCCGCGCGCCACCAGCGCCGGCTCCGAGCGTGCGCCGGGCGGCCCGCGCTGGCCGCTGTAGTACGCCGCCAGGGCGTCGACCATCTCGTCGTCGAGCGTGGCCGCCATGCCCCACATGTACGCCAGCGCATCCGGATCGCCGCGCGTCTGGGCGCGGAAATTCCGCAGCTGCGTCGCCAGGTAGTTGGCGTGCTGGCCGGCCAGTTGCGGGAACTTCGGCTGCTCGTTGCGTCCCTGCACGCCGTGGCAGGTGGCGCAGACGGTGATGGCGACGCGCCGGGCGTCGGCCTGCGCGACCGCATCGGCGTCGGCGGCGATGGCCTGGGCGGCGCCGAGCAGGCCCGTCAACCCCAGCAGCAATCCTGTTACTGGCTTCATGTGCATGGCTCCTGTCCCGGGCGCGCCGCGCGCGCCGCACGCCGCTCAATAGGCAAACCACACCAGCGCGTACAGCGCGTCGTTGTCGGACGCGTTGCGCCCGAATCCGTCGTAGTTGGTGGTGCCGCCGTTGAACCTGTCGTAGGCGGTGTACTGCAGCGACAGCTTCAGGTTCAGCCACGGCACGTAGTTCAGCTCGCCCATCCAGCCACGCGTGTCCGGGCTGCCGCTGGCGCTGCTGACCACGCCGACCGGACTCGCGTCCGCCGCGTAGAGCAGCGGGTCGCTGCTGCCGCTGGTCGAGAAGTACTGCGCGCTGAGTCCGAGCTTGCGCTTGTGGTAGTAGGTGCCGGTGATGCGCCAGGTGGTCAGGTCGTCACGGGCATTCGCGGCACCCGGGCTCTCGGCGCCGAAGCTGGCATCGAGCTTCATCGATTCGTGGATGCGCGTGCCGTTGAGCGTGAAGATGTGCTGGTCGGCGAGGAACTGGTACTGGAAGTCCTGCGCCAGGTCGCGGAACTCGTTCACCGGGCCGGCGAGCACGCCCGGGGCATCGGCACTGCCGCCGGGGAAGAGCTTGAAGTCGGCGCCGTAGAGGCCCACCTCGAGCGAGTGCCGGCCCCACTGCTGCTCGTAGGCCAGGCGGAAGTACGGCGCCGAGCCCTTGATGACGTTGTCGGTCGCGCCGTCGAGCGGGCCCGCCGCCCCGGTGACCGGATTGGCCGCGCCCTGCTTGGCCGAGCGGTACAGGCCCACTTCGCCGTACAGCGCCTCCTTCCACAGGGCGTACAGCGTGAGGCCGGCCACATCCTGCCCGAGCGTGCCGTCGATCTGCGCCGCGGCGATCGGCCCGACGTTGGCATTGCTGCCCGCGTACGGGAAACCGAAGGCGGGCGTGCTGTTCCACAGGTCCTGCACCGTCGGGTTGTTGTTGAGCGAGACGCCGTAGATCAGGCTCTGCTCCTGCGGCAGCACGATGCTGTTGGCATAGCGCAGGTCGACGTTGTCCATGCCGATGGTGCCGGTGTCGTTGCCGTAGGTCATCTGGATGAAGGCGCCGACGCGCGGCGCGATCTTGCCGGCGTAGAACAGGCTGACCTGCTGCGGGAAGGCGACCGTGCCGTTCTGCGCGACGCCGAGGCCGGTGCCGTCGGGCACCGCCTTGTTCAGCCAGGTCTCCGAGACCTGCACCATCAGCGAGATCGGCGGCAGGCCTGTCAGGTCGAGCATCTCGGTCTTCGTGGCGGTGATGCCGCGCACCTGCCTGAGGTTGTCGAGCGTGTAGCCGTTGGCCTTGAAGACGCGCCCGAAGTGCGTGAGCTCGGGATAGACCGTGTGGCAGGCCTCGCAGGCCATGCCCGTCTGGCGCGCAAAGCTCGGCACGGCGCGCGCGGCTGGCATCCAGCCGAGCGCGGCGACGGCCAGCAGCACTGTGGTGACGACACCCTGGCGGTGGGCAGTATTCATGGCAACTTCGCCTCCGGCGATGGCACGCACGCGCCGCATGCACGGCGCGGCCGATTATGCGAGGCGCGGGCGCGGGGCCTGCGCACCGCGGCGATGAAGTTTTCGTAATCGCGATCGCGTGGTCCGCGCGCGGGTTGCCGCCAGTGGTGGTTTGGTGCGCCGTGCTACGAAGCGCCACCTGTTGACGCGACGTGGCGGCCGCGGCAGCTGGACCGCAAGGTGCCGAATCCGGGTAGTGCGCCGCGGAAATCGCCGGTGGCGCGCGGAGGGATTACCGCGACGAAGCGCCGGTCGGCGCGCCGCTCATCGCACCCATGGCTGGCCGCCGTACGCGCGCACCAGGTGATCGATGAATACCCGCACCTTGGCGGCGGCCTGGCCGCCGCTCGCGTGCAGCGCGTGGATCGGCACGGCCTCGCGCCCCCAACCAGGCAGCACCTGCACCAGCGCGCCGGTCGCCAGCTCCTGCGGCACCATCCAGTCCGGTAGCGCCACGAGCCCGGCGCCGGCACGCACGGCCGCCACCAGCGCCTCGCCCGAGTCGCACACCAGGCGCGGGTGCACGCGCATGCGGCGACGCTCGCCCTGCGGATCATCGATCAGCCAGTACTCGCCCCAGCCGAACGGCGCGAACTGCACCACGTCGTGTCGCTCGATGTCCGCCGCGCGCTGCGGCGTGCCACGACGCCGCAGGTACTCGGGCGCTGCCACGATGATGAGGCGCTCGTACCCGAGGCGGCGCGCGACCAGCATCGAGTCCGGCAGCGACCCGATGCGGATCGCGACGTCGATCTTCTCCTGCACCAGGTCGACGACGCGCGCATTGGCCTGCAGCTCGATCTCGAGCCGCGGATGCTGCGCCAGCAACGCGGGCAGCGCCGGGGCGACGTGCATCGGCGCGAAGGCCTGCGGCGCGCTGACCCGCAGCAGGCCACGCGGCTCGGCGTGCAGGCCGTGGGCGGCGCGGGCCGCCGACTCGGCCGCCTCCACCAGCCGCGCGCTGTGCTGGTAGCAGGCCTCGCCCGCCTGGGTCAGCGACAGGCGTCGCGTCGTGCGGTGGAGCAGGCGTGCGCCCAGGCGTTTCTCCAGCCGCGCCACCTGCTCGCTCACGGTGGCCTTGGAGAGCTTCAGCTGGCGCGCCGCGGCGGAGAACGAGCCGGCGTCGACGACCGTGGCGAAGACCGCCAGCTCGTTGACCGGCAACATGCCGTTATTGTTCGTTCTTGCGAACAATGAATCAAGGGCCGGAGGGACTGATCGGGTCGGTCGCCGGCGCCTGGCATGTGGCCGTCGATCCAACCCATCCATGAGCCGCGAGGAGGCTCCCATGCGCGCCGATACCGCCGCGCCCGCCGCAAGGGCAGCGCCCGGACCCACGAAATCCGAGGAATCGCGCACCACTATCGAATCACGCCCGCCGACGCCGGCGGCCATTGCCTGGCCTTCGAGATGCTCGTCCCGCACGGCTGCGGCGCACCGCTGCATCGCCACGAGATCCATTCGGGGTTCTTCCACGTGCTGGACGGCGAGCTGGCCATTGTCCAGCATGGCGGACAGCGAATTGCCCAGGCCGGCAGGCGCAGCCCGCGCGCGAATCGACTTATAGTAGTCGGCGCTCCGGCGGGGGCCGGGGATGGGGAGCGAGGCATGCAACCGATACAGCTCGGCGGGCTGCGCGTCGAGCGCGTGGTCGAGTCCGACGCGGTCATCCCGATGCAGATGGCATTGCCGCAGATCGGCGCGACCGACCTCGCCGAGCTGCGCGAGTGGTTCTGGGACGACGTGCTGGCGCCGGACCCGGCGCAGGCCGGTTTCAAGATGAGCGTGCACAGCTACGTGCTGCGCGTCGATGGCCGCAACATCCTCGTCGACACCTGTGTCGGCAACGACAAGCAGCGCTGCGTGCCCTTCGCGCACGAACTGCACTACCCGTGGCTCGCGAACCTCGCCGCCGTCGGGCTGGCTCCCGAGGACATCCACCTGGTGCTGTGCACGCACCTGCACGGCGACCACGTCGGCTGGAACACGCGCCTGGCCAACGGGCGCTGGGTGCCGACCTTCCCCAACGCCCGCTACCTCTTCGGCCGCAAGGACGTGGAGCAGTTCGGCCAGCCGAAGGAAGGCGACTGGCACCACGAGGCCTTCGCCGACAGCGTCCGCCCGATCCTCGACGCCGGGCTCGCCGACATCGTCGACGGCAGCGAGCGCGTGCACCTGGAGATCGGCGACGGCGTGTGGCTCGAGGACGCGAGCGGCCACTCGCCGGGCAACTACTGCATCCATGCGCAGCGCGGCGGTGCTCGTGCGATCTTCTCGGGCGACTGCTTCCACCATCCGGTGCAGGTCGTGCGCCCCGACGTGGCCTTCTTCGCCGACGAGGACCCGCCCGCGGCCAGCGCCACGCGCACGCGCCTGCTGCGCGGCAATGCCGACCGCGACGTGGTGTTCTTCCCCGGGCACTTCACCGGGCGCACTGCCGGGCGCGTGCGCGCGCGCGCCGACGGGCGGATGTGGTTCGAGTTCCTTTGAGGGAGGCGCCCTGATGTCGATCGAACTGCAACCGGCCACCGAGCAGCTGCAGCTGCTGCGCGAGCGCCGCATCGGCGCCGTCGAGCTGCTCGAGCTGCTGCTGGCGCGCATCGAGCGGCTCAACCCGCGGTTGAACGCCGTGGTGGCGCGCGATGTCGAGGGCGCGCGCCGCGCCGCGCGCGCCGCCGATGATGCGCCGGCCGGCAACCGCGGGCCCCTGCACGGGCTGCCACTGACGATCAAGGACGTCTGGGCGGTGGCGGGCATGCCCGCGGCCTGCGGCATGCCCGAACTGGCGCAGTACGTACCGGCGCAGGATGCCGATGCGGTGGCGCGCCTGCGCGCCGCCGGCGCCATTCCCTTTGCCAAGACCAACGTGCCGTACGCGGCTTCCGATCACCAGAGCTACAACGACGTCTACGGCACGTCGAACAACCCCTGGGACCCGGCGCGCACGCCGGGGGGCTCCTCGGGCGGCGCGGCGGCCGCCGTGGCCGTGGGGTTCACGCCCTTCGAACTCGGCAGCGACATCGGCGGCTCGATCCGCTGCCCGGCGCACTTCTGCGGCGTCTACGGCCACAAGCCGAGCTACGGCATCGTGCCGCTGCGCGGCCACATCCCGCCGCCGCCGGGCGCGCAGGTGGTGCCGCCGCTCCCGGTGGGCGGCCCGATCGCGCGCAGCGCGCGCGACCTCGAGCTGGCGCTCGACCTGCTGGTGGCGCCGGCCGAGATCGAGCGCACCGCCTGGTCGATCCGCCTGCCGCCGAGCCGGCGCGACACGCTGAGCGGCTTCCGTGTGGCGCTGTGGGCCGATGCGCGGCACTACAGCGTCGACGCGCGCTGCCTCGCCGCGATGCAGTCCTACGCCGCGGACCTGCGCCGCATCGGCGTGCAGGTGGACGAGGCGGCGCGGCCGGAGTTCGATCCGGCGGAGTACGAGGCGTTGTACCTGGAGCTGCTGTTCGCGGTGATGTCGGCCGGGATGCCCGAGCCGTTGCTCGCGGCCGTCGAGCAGATCGCCGCGGGAATGCCCGCCTCCGCCGGCGCGTACCCGGCGCGCATCGCGCGCGCGCTGCGCACCAGCCACGGCCGCTTCGGCGAGCTGCTCGAGCAGCAGGCGCAGATGGTCCTGCGCTGGCGCGCGTTCTTCGAGCGCCACGACGTGCTGCTGTGCCCGATCATGCCGACGGTGGCCTACGCGCACGACCACACGGTCGCGGGACCCGGCCCGGCATCGCAGTTCCTGCGCACGATCAGCGTGGACGATCGCCCGGTCCCGTACCTCGCGGGCCTGCAGTGGCCCGGCGTCGCGACGCTGGCGAACCTGCCGGCCACGGCGCTGCCCACCGGCCGGCGTGTCGACGGCCTGCCGGTCGGCATGCAGGCGATCGGTCCCTATCTCGAGGACCGCACGCCGCTGCGCTTCGCCCAGCTGGTGGAACGCGAGCTGGGCGGCTATCGCGCGCCGCCGGAAGCCTCCTGAGCCCCCGCGCCGAGCGATGAAGGCGTGGTTGAGCGAGGCGGCCGGACCGCCCACGGCATTGCGGTTCGCGGACATCGGCGCGCTGCAACCCGGGCCCGGCCAGGTGCGCATCCGTATTGCCGCCTGCGGCCTCAACCACGCCGACCTGCTGCTGATCGAGGACCGCTACCAGCTGCGGCCGCCGTTCGCACCGGGCGCGGAGGTCGCGGGCGAAGATCGAGGGCTCGGCTCCGGTACGGACACCCGCGCCCGGCACGCATGCGTCGTCGCGGTGTGCGACTGGGGCGGGCTCGCCGAGCAGGTGGTGGTCGCCGCGCGGCGCTACCCTGCCGCTGCCGCCCTCGCTGTCGTTCGAGTCGCGCGGTACTGCCGCTCGCGTTCGGCACGGCGTGGCATGGGCTGGTGGACTGCGCGCGGCTGGCCGCCGGCGAGACGCTGCTGGTGCCGGGCGCCGCAGGTGGCGTCGGGCTGGCCGCCGTGCAGGTCGGTCGCCTGCACGGCGCACGCGTCGTCGCCGTGGTGTCGTCCGAGGAGAAGGCCGCCGCCGCGCGGGCGGCCGGTGCCGCCGCATGCGTGATCCAGCCGCGCGGGCCGCTCGATGCCGAAGCCCGGCGCACGCTCGCGCGCAACTGAAATCCGCCTGCGGCGCCGGCGCCGACGTGGTGCTGGATCGATTGGGTGGCGACGGCGCCGAGGCGGCGCGCGCCGTGCGCAAGGGCGGCCGCTACGTGGTCGCCGGCTTCGCGGCCGGCATCCCCAGCCTGCCGCTCAACCTCGTGCTGCTCAAGCAGGCGCTCGTCATCAAGGTGCGCCACAGGGCGCCGTGGTCGCGGAGTGCGCGCCGGCGTTCCACGCGACGCTGGCCGCGCTGCTCGACGCCGTCGCCAGCGGCCGCCTGCAACCGCGCATCGGCTGCCGCCTGCCGCTGGCACGCGCCCGCGAGGCCTCGAGGCCCTGCGCGATGGCGCCGTGATCGGCAAGGCGGTCGTGACGATGTGAACCCGGTGCGACGCCCGCCGCGCCGCGTCGCGCCTCACTCGTCCCAGGGCGGCGTCTCGCCGACGCCCACCTTGGCGGAATTGCCGAGGATGAAGCCGCCGAGCACGTCCTGCGCCTTCGGGAAGGCCGCGCGCATCTTCGCCATCAGCTCATCGGAAGTCTTCGACGTCCGCGCCGCGGCATTGAAGGCCACGATGTAGTCGTGGGTGAACTTCAGCGCGCTGGCATCCTGCGCATCGCCCGGCAACTGGTGGCCGGCGACGACGATCGCCGGCTGCAGCGCGCCCAGCCTGTCGAGCGCGGCGATCCAGTCCTGGCGGCGCTCGGGCGTGTGCTCGCCGAGCCACGGATAGATGTTCTGGAACACGAGGTCGCCGGCGATGAGCGCCTTGAGCGCGGGGACGTAGATGGCCGTGGCGTGCACGTGGTCGCCCTGCATCGGCCCGAGCACCTGCAGGTCCTGGCCCTCGATCTGGAAGGCGGGCTTGTCCCAGGCGACCGGCACCACCGGGCGATGCGGGCCATTGGCGCCGAGCATGGGGCCCCAGCGCTTGATCTTCAGCGGCAGCGAACGCCAGATGTCGGCGACCACCGTCGGCGCCGCGATCAGCTGCGCGTCCGGGAATGCGTCCGCGATCACCTCCAGGCTCATGAAGTGGTCGGGGTGGTCGTGCGTGATGAAGACGTACTTGAGCTTGCGGCCGCTCTCGAGGATGTCGGCCACGAGGCGGTGGCCGTCCGAGCGCGTGAACGGCACGTCGATCAGCGCCGCCTCGCCCTTGCCCATCACCAGCGTCATGTTGGCGTACAGGCTCGCCTCGCTGGTGGTGATCACCTTGAGCGTGAGCGGTGGCGTGGTGGCCGCGGGGGATGCGGCCGGCGCAGCGGACGGCGCGGCCGCGGCGGGTGCCGCCGGGGCCCCTGGCGCGAGCAGCAGCGCGAGTGCCGCCAGCACGGTGATGAAGGCCAGTCCGCGCGCGGCGTCGCGCGAGCGGTTCGGTGCGTCGTTCATGGCTCCCCCCCTTTTCCTGCGAACGCGTGTGTCAGTGCGCCGTCTGCGCTCCATCGATGATGAAGGTCTGGCCGGTGGCGAAACTCGCCAGGTCCGAGCACAGGAACAGCACGATGCCGGTGATCTCCTCCGGCTTCGCGTAGCGGCCGATCGGACTGTTGGCCATCAGCAGCTTCATGAATTCCGGGTCGTCGATCCAGCGTTGCGTCATCGGCGACTGCACGAAGCCGGGCGCGAGCGCGTTGATGCGGATGTTCTGGCGCGCGTAGTCCATCGCGCCCGCCTTGGTGAGGCCGATGACGCCGTGCTTGGCCGCGACGTACGGCGCCATGCCCGGGTCGGCGACCAGCCCGGCGATCGAGGCGGTGTTGACGATGGCTCCACCGCCGGCCTTGAGCATGTGGCGGATCTGGTACTTCATGCAGAGAAACACGCCGAGCAGGTCGACCGCCAGGATGTCGTCGAAGGTGTCGTCGGCCATCTCGGCGAGCGGCAGCGTCGGCGGCAGGATGCCGGCGTTGTTGAAGGCACAGTGCAGGCCGCCGTGGCGCGCGACTGCGGCGTCGACCAGCGCCGAGACCTCCGCGGCCCTGCGCACGTCGGTGCGCTGGTAGAAGGCACGGCCGCCGGAACGCGTGATCTCCTCGACCACGCCCTGCGCGCGCGCGTCGACGTCGCCGATCGCGACGCTCGCACCCTGGCGCGCGAAGGCCAGCGCCGTCGCGCGGCCGATTCCGGTGGCCGCACCCGTGATCAGCACGGACTTGCCGGTGTAGTCCAGCAGACGCTCGCTCATTTTTCCTCCCCTGCGATGGCGCCATCCCGGTCGACGTGTCTTGGGCTCGTTCAGGACCGGGCGCAACCTAGGGTGACGCAGCCGCCGGCGGATTTCCAGTGTCGGTCTGGCGCGATCGGCTCACGGCGTGCAACTCGCGCCGGTGGCAACGACCTAACGGGGGCGCGCGAGGTAGTCGGCGATGGCGCCCACTTCGGCGTCGCTGAGCTCGGTGCGCCGGTAGAAGGGCATGATGTTGATCCCCTGGCGCAGCACCACGCGCACCAGCTCCGCGCTCAGGTCCGTGCGCTCGGTGAGCACCGGCGGCAGGGTCCCCTGGTAACGGGTCTGCAACGCCTGCGTGCCGGGGTACTGCGCGCCGGCGGCGTGGCAGGGCAGGCAGTGCCAGGCGTAGAGCGCGGCGCCGGCCGGCACCGGCGCATCGACCGCCATCGCGGGTTCCGCGGCCAGCGCTCCGAGCACGACCGCAAGCGCGGCGCACGCCCGGGCGCGTGCCATGACTCGCGTCCTCGTGGCCGCCCCTGCCCCGCTCATGATCGCTTCCCGCGCATCGCCGCCGGCCACAGCCCGTAGCGACCCGCCGCAAGGATGCCCTTCGGGTCCACCGCGTCCTTCAGTTTCTCCTGGAAGCGGAGCAGCGCGTGGTCGTTGAACGAATAGGTGGCGCGCACCGCATCCTGGAAGGCCGGACCGGTGCGGTACTCGCCCCAGCCGCGGCGAGCCGCGACACCGATCAGGTGCTCGAACGCGGCGCGCACGCCGGCGTTGTGCGCCGGGTCGGAGCGCGACACGAGGAACACGACCACGCAGACGAAGCCGTGGAAGATCCAGGTATTCGGCGTCGTGAACGGGCCGACCTGCGGCGGCAGGCCGAGCTCGACGAAGGCCTCCCACATCACGCGCTGGAACTCGAGCAGCGCCTCGCCGGATTTCGGGATGACGGGCGAGAAGAACAGGTGGCCGTCCGAACCCTGGGGATTGCGGGGCGAGCGCGCGGTCAGCGCGAAGGTGCGTAGCGAGGGCACGCCGAAGGCGATCGGGTCGACGGTCTCGAGTTCGGCCGGCGAGATCGGGAGGGCGACCTCGCGCTCGTCGGCGAAGCCGGCGCCCTCGATGCGGGCGGCCGCCAGCCGCCGTGCCGCCGCCCACTGCGCCTGCACCACCTCGCGCGGCCCGTAGAACTGCAGCTTCACCGACCAGGAGGGCCTGGCGCGTGCCGCGGCGAAGGCGTCGAGTTCCGCGTCGGAGGGGAAGCGGCCGCCGGCGGTCAGCACCTGGTAGTCGGCGTGGCCGGATTCGGCGCCGAGCGGGCTGCCATAGAGCGGTTCGCCGCCGATGCCCTGGTGCTCGAGCCGGTTGACGAGGTCGATGAGCGGCACGATGTCGGCGCGCCGCGGCGCGGTGATCGTGCCGGTGAGGTAATGCTCCGGCGCCGGCAGCAGCCAGAACCCCATCTTGGTGACGACGCCGAAATTGCCCTGCGCGAACAGGCCGTCCACGGAGGGGCCGTAGCCCAGCGGGTACTCGCCCCAGGTCTTCGCGCCCGGCAACGCGCCCATGCCGGTGCGCAGCAGCGTGCCGTCCGCGAGCACCACTTCCATGCCGCAGTGCGCGCTGAAGTGGCTGCGGTAGATGCCCCAGGTATCGCCGACGCCATGATCGAGCGCGTTGCCGACGAGGCTGCCCCAGCCGGGGCCGGGAACGTCGAGCCACACGTCGAGCCGCTGCTCCCTGAGATGGCGGTACATCTCGAAGTAGCTGACGCCCGGCTCGACGATCGCGAAGTGCCGGCGATCGTCCACCTCGAGGATGCGGTTCATGCGCTTGAGGTCGAGCACGACGCTGCCCGAGAGGTTCGGTGCCGAGCCACCGTAGCCCAGGTTCTTTCCCGTGGAGATCGGATAGATCGGGATCGCGTGGCGGTGCGCGGCGCGCATGACCGCCTGGACCTCCTCGACGCTGGCCGGCGCCACGGCCGCGCTGGCGCGCCGCTCCCCGCCCTCGCCCCAGAAGGGCGAGTACGCATCGCGATAGAGGTCGAGGTCCTCGGGCGTGGTCAGCACCCACTGCGCGCCCACGGCCGCGCGGAACTCGGCGAGCGCGGCGCGGAAGGACGCCGCGCTGACGCCCGGCGGCAGCACCGCGGGTTCGTATCCGGAGTCGTCGCGTGCCATCGTCCTACCAACCCGTTGAGTCGGGCGCGTCGGGTGCGAGGTAGTACATCGCCGCATAGATTGCGGCGATGCGCCCGTCGCGCACGTGGAAATACTCGGTGAGCAGGTTGCGGCGCAGCGTCGATCCGGGCGGCCGGTGGAAGAGCGTCGTGCCCATCACGACGCCCGCCTCCTCGTCGACGAGCGGATAGCGGCGATGGACCGTCGCGGCGATGCTGTGTTCGAAGGCCTCGAAGCCGGCGACGCAGTCACCGCTGAGTTCCTCCTGCGCCGCCGACGGGGCTGCACCGGACGCCGCACCGGGCGTGGCGCCCGGCGTCGCGGCGCCGGGCAGCGGCGGCAGCGGCGCGGTACCCCGCGGCCGGTGCGTGACGCGCACGCCGTTCTCGACGCGCTCGCAGCCCGCGACATGCGGTACATCGGCGCCGTCGTGCCGCTGCAGCGCACTGAAGTAGGCATCGGCAGCCGCGATCATGCGTTCGCGCGACATGCGCTCGCCGCGCGGCAGGCGCTGGACCAGCGGCGGCGGATCCTGCAGCAGGCCGTCGGCCGAGAACATGCCACCGTCGCGTGCCGTGGCCAGAGTCCACTCGGCTTCGACGATGCGCCGCCCGGCTACGCGCACGCGCACCGAGGCGATGGCCGGGCCATCCGCCTGCTCGAGCAGGCCGTAGTACGCGGCCTGGCCCGTGCGCACGTCGACGTATTGCCGGCCGACGGCGCCCCGCCGCAACAACGCCTGCCACACGCCGGCGCCGTCCGCGAGCGGCGCGGCGTTCAGCGTCGCGCGATGCGCGGCGGCGAGCGGCGCATCCCCGGGCCGATGCGCGAACACGGCATCGAGGTAGCGATCGAGCGTGGCCTGCAGGCAGGCGCGGTCGCAGGAACCGGCACCGGCGCTGCCGCACCCCCATGCCACGAGCAACAGCGCCGCGACCGCGATGCGCCGGCCGCCGCCGGGGTGAGATTGACGCACGCGCAGGGCCCCCGTAGATTGGAACAGACGTTCTTATAAGGGACGGCGCCCGGTGGGCGCAACAGGGGCGATTCACGGTGCGGGCTGGATCTGCGCATGGAGCGCGCGTGCCTTGGGCGTGCGTGTTCTCGCCGGGGTGCTGCTGCCGGCGGCGGTCGTTGCCGCCGCGCTGCAGACGCTCGCCAGCGTGCCGACCAACGGCCTCGAAGGCCTCGACGTCGCGGTCGACGGCACGCTGTACGTCACGGATGCCACCGCCCGCGCGATCCATCGCATCGATGCGCGGGGCGCGGCGTCGGAGTTCGCGCGCCTCGACGCGGTGCCGCAGGCCATCCGGCTCGCCGGCGACGGCGCGCTGGTCACCGCGCAGCGGCGCGAACCCGATTTCGCGGCGTGGCAGCGCGAGCGGCGCGCACCGACGGCCGCGGACTTCGCGCACCTCGGCGCCGTGCTGCTGGAACTCGATCGCGACGGCCGCGTACGCCGCACGCTGGCCGGGCCGGATGGCGCGTTCTTCAACGGCACGGATCGCCTCGGCGATGCGGTGCTCATCGCCGATTCCACCGCGGCGACGATCTGGCGCGCCGAGCCGCGCAGCGGGCGCCTGCAGCCCTGGCTGCGCGATGCGCGGCTGGCGGGCCCCGGGGGGCGATTCCCCGGTGCGAACGGGCTGAAGGTGGCCGCGGGCTTCGTCTACGTCGCCAACACCGCGGGCAACGCGCTCTACCGCATCGCCGTCGACGCCGCAGGCACGCCGCGCGGCGAACTGCAGCAGATCGCCACCGTGGCCGCCCCGGACGACTTCGATGTCGCCGCGGACGGCACGATCTACCTGCCGAGCGAGGGACGGGTGCTGCGCGTGGCGCCCGCGGGCGCGATCACGGAGCTGGCGGCCGGCTGCGACGGCTGCGACACCGCGCGGCTCGCCGAGGGCGGCCGCGCGCTGCTGCTCGCCACCCATGGCTTCGGCGCCGATGCGGGTCCCGGCCGCGTCCATCGCCTGGAACTGGAACACTGAACCCGGGCCAGCGGAGAACGAGGAAGAACATGCGTCCCATCCAATTCAGTCCAATGGCCGCGATCGCGCTGCTGGTGCTCGGGCCCGCCGCGCCGGCGCAGGCCCACCATTCGGCCGCCGCCTACGACCTGATGCATGTCACGCAGGTGCAGGGCGTGCTGAGCGAGTTCCACTTCGAGAACCCGCACGTGCGCTTCGTGCTCACGGCGCGGGACGCGCAGGGCGCGCCGCTGGTCTGGAACATCGAGGGCGCGCCGCCAAACTGGTTCCGCCACGCCGGCATCGCGCGCGCCGACTTCCTCAAGGGCGTCGGCAATCCGGTGACGATCGAGCTGCATCCGTCCCGCGACGGCAGCCCGCGAGGCTTCTTCCAGCAGATCACCTTCGCGGACGGCACCTTCATCCGCTTCAGCGATACGCTGCAGCAATGAGCACGCGCATCCTCGCCTGGCTGCTCTGCCCGGCATTGGCGGTCGCGGCCACCACTGGCCCGACGCCGCGGCTCGCCGACGGCCACCCCGACCTCACTGGCAACTGGGAAGGCGTCACCGGGTCGACCTCGGCGCTGGCACGTCCGCGCGGACCGGCACCCGCCGGCTCGATCAATGCGGCCATGATGAGCCCGGAGCTCGCGGCCGTCGCGCTCAAGCAGATGTCGGAAACCGGTGCCGGCAAGGCCGCCGCCGCGCTGCGCGGCACGCAGCCGCTGCCGCAGTTCCGTACGCCCGAGCTGGCGCGCCGTGCCGAGGAGCTCTGGCAGCACGGCAGCGATACCGACCCCGTCGTCGCCTGCGGCCAGCCGGGACTGCCGCGCGTCGGCGCGCCGCTCAAGATCGTGCAGACCGCGCGCGAACTCGTGTTCCTGTATGCCGACTGGTCGGGCATGGCCTGGCGCGTCGTGCCGACCGACGGGCGCGGCTTCCGCGAACGCCTCGATCCCTCCTTCTACGGGGATGCGGTCGGCCACTGGGAAGGCGACTCGCTGGTGGTCGAGACCCGCAACCTGAGCGAGGAGACCTGGTTCGGCGAGTACGGCTACTTCCACAGCGACAAGCTGCGCGTGATCGAGCGCTTCACCCGCCACGGCGATGAGCTCACATGGCAGGTGACAGTCGAGGATCCGGAAGTACTGGCGCAGCCGTGGGAGAAGCGCCCGGTGGACATGCGCCGCACCGGGCAGCAGCTCGAGGAGCCGTACCGCTGCGTGGTCACGCCGACCAGCGGCGGACACCACGAGCAGCGGGTTCCCTAGGTCGCTGCGGCGACGGCCCGCTGCATCAGGGCAGCGGCACGCCCTGCCGCCGCAGTTCCTGCTGCAACCGCGCGACCTGGACGTCTCGCAGCCTGACGCCGGCGTCGAGTGCGAGCGCGGCGGCCGTACCGGCCGCCTGCCCCGTGGCGATGCAATGCGGGATCAGGTTCGTCAGGTTGTTGGCAGGCGCGTCGGAAGAAAAGCAGCGGCCGGCGACCAGCAGGCCCTCGACCTCGCGGGGCACCAGCGAGCGGTACGGGACCTGGATGCGGTTCCTGCCGGAGGGCCGGAGCGAAGGCAGCAACGCGATGACGTCGTCGAACGCCTGCGCCTCGCTCACCTCCTTCAGCGTCAGCCGATGCTCGCCCGCGAGCCGCCGGCTGCCGCGCGTGCCGAGCTGCGAGGCGGTGTCGAGGATGAAGCAGTCGCGGAAGCCCGGGACATCCTTGCCGAGGATCGCCTGCGTGCCACGCATCGCCTTGCGGACGTTGAGCTCGGTCCACGTCAGGTCGCCGACGTCCAGGCAGCTGCGCCCCGGCACCCAGTTGTTGACCCACATGACGTCGTTGCGTGGCGTCGGGAATGGCGCGAGGCGGAAGTTGCCGAGCGCGAAGATGCGCTCCTGCACCGCCTTCCATTCCTCGGCATGCGCGTCGCGCCAGGCGCTGAAGGCGCGGAAGTCGACGTTGCCGAGGCGGAAGACGACGGCGAGCATGGCGCTGCGGTCCTCCACGTCGTAGCCGCCCTCGAAGGCGGCCCCGGCCGTCGCCATCACGTCGCCGTCGCCGGTGCCGTCGATCGTCACCTTGCCGAGGATGGCCTGCCGGCCTTCCTTGCTCTCGAACACGACGCCGCGCACCGTGCCGCCCTCGGTCACGGCGCGACAACCCCAGGAGTGCAGGTACAGCCTGACGCCGGCTTCCTCGATCATGTCGTTGAGCACGCACTTGAGCAGCTCCGGATCGACGTAGACGCTCTGGCGGATGTGGTCGTTGACCACGCAGGAGAAGTAGTGGCGCCAGCGCTCGATGCTGGCCGCGGACGAAGAGCCGATTTCCGCCCGGTCGGGATGGATCGCGCCACCGACGCGGTCGAGCCGGTCGATCCACTCCTGGCTGATGCCCATGATGTCCTGGTGGGTCGAGCCGTCGCTGAGGTGCGGCAGCAGGATCACGAGGCCACCCGTGGCCATGCCGCCCAGGTGCCCGTAGCGCTCGACGAGGATGGTGCGCGCGCCGCTGCGCGCCGCCGCGAGCGCCGCGCCGATTCCCGCCGGGCCGCCACCGACGACGAGCACGTCGGCTTCGTCGACGACGCGCACGTCGCGCGCTTCTTCATGAATTGCCTGTGTTTTCCCGGTATGCGGCATGGCTTCGTCCTCGCTTGGGGCGCAAGGTGTAGCACAGAAATCCGCCCGACACGAATCGCGAGCCGCTCGCAGGCGGTGCGCAGGCTGGCGTTTCGTGCACAATCGCGCGAGCTGCGCCGGCCGGCGCGCAAGCGCGAGGGCGTCATGAGCGATCCCGGGGAATTCGCGCCACTGATGCGCGCGGGCAGCGATCCGGGCGGCGCGCCCAACAAGCCACCGCTCCCGCCGCTGGCGCACGTGGAGTTCGACGCGCACGGGCTGCGCGTCGAGCGCAACCTCGCGATCCCGATGCGCGATGGCGTGCGCATCTACGCCGACGTCTACCGGCCACGCCAGCCGCAGGTCGACCTGCCGCTGCTGCTGTCGTGGAGTCCCTACGGCAAGCACGCGCTCTCGAACAAGGTCTTCTGGCCGCACTCCGGCGTCGATCCGGCGTGGCTCTCGGAGCTCACGCCGTTCGAGGGACCCGACCCGGTGTTCTGGTGCGCCCGTGGCGTGGCGGTCGTGGTGGTCGATCCGCGCGGCGCGTGGCTGTCCGAGGGTGACTTCCACCACCACGGCCGGCAGGAGGCCGAGGACTGCCACGACGCGATCCAGTGGCTGGCCGGGCGGCCGTGGTCCAACGGACGCGTCGGCATGACCGGCGTCTCCTACCTGGCGGTCGTGCAGTACCTGGCCGCATCGCTGCGCCCGCCGGCGCTGGCGGCCATCAATCCCTGGGAAGGCTTCTCCGACTTCTACCGCGAATTCGCCACGCACGGCGGCATTCCCGAGACCGGTTTCCTGCCGCGCGCCGCGCAGAGCACGCGCTATTCGCTGCAGCGCTGCGAGGACACGCTCGCCAACGTGCAGGCGCACCCGCTCATCGACGCATTCTGGCGTTCGAAGGAGATCGACCTGGAGGCCATCGTCACGCCGGCGTATGTCGTCGCCAGCTGGTCGGACCAGGGACTGCACCTGCGCGGCACGCTCGAGGCCTTCCGGCGCATGGGCTCGGCGGAGAAATGGCTCGAGGTGCATGGCCAGAAGAAGTGGGCGCACTACTATCGCCCCGAGAGCTGCGAGCGCCGCGCGCAGTTCTTCGCCCACTACCTGCAGGCGGCGCGCACCGTCGTGCCCGCCTGGCCACGCGTCCGCCTCGAAGTGCGCGAGCGCGCCGGGGTCGCGACCGAGCGCATTGGCACCGAATGGCCGCCGAGGGCCACGCGCTACCGGCCGCTATGGCTGGACGCGGCGAACGCCACGCTCGCCGGCGCGTGCCCCGAGGCCGAGGCAAGCCTTGCCTACGACGCCTGCGCCGGCCGCGCCTGCTTCGACCTGCGCTTCGACCGCGATCGCGAGATCACCGGTCATGCGAAGCTGCGACTCTGGATGCAGGCCGACGGCGCGGACGACATGGACGTGTTCGTCGCACTGCAGAAGCTCGACGCCACCGGCGCACCTGTCGGCTTCACGTTCTACGCGTTCCACGACGACGGCCCGGTCGCGCTTGGCTGGCTGCGCGCCAGCCATCGCGAGCTGGACGCCGCGCGCTCGCGGGCGTGGCAACCGGTACACCCGCACACGCGGGAACTGCCGCTGCCACCTGGCGAGCCAGTGGCACTGGAGATCGAGATCTGGCCGGCCTCCACGTGGTTCCGCGCCGGCGAGACCCTGCGCGTCGTCGTGCAGGGATCGGACGTCTGCACGGAGTCGCCCCCGCAGCTGCCGTTCGCCCGCCATGGCGACCTGCGCAATTCCGGGCGGCATGTGATCCGCACCGGGGGCAGGTACGACTCGCAGCTGCTGGTTCCGTGGCTGGACTAGTTTCCGTATACTGAAACGGGTTCACCGGAATACGGGAGACTACCTTGGACTCGCCGAATCCGCGCGGCTCGGGTGCCCGCCTGGTCGCGCTGCTGACCGCGATCGCGGAGGGTGGCACGCAGTTCTCGCTCAAGGACCTGGGCGGCCGGGTACGTCTCCCGGCGAGCACGGTGCATCGCCTGCTGCGCGTGCTGGTGCGCAGCGGCATGGTGGAGCGTGGCCGTGGCCAGAGCTATCGCCCGGGCCGCGAGCTGTACCGCATGGCCTGGTTGCTGCGCGCGAAATTCGACGTCGGCACGGCCGCACGCCCGCTGCTGGAGCGTCTCTGGACGCGCTGGCGCGAGACCACGGTGCTGGCGGTCTACAATCCGGCGCGGCGCCGGGCGACCGTGCAGGAAATCGTGCTGACCCAGCACCCGCTGCGGTTCGTGCTCGAGCCCGGTGCCGAACTGGCCCTGCCCTGGGGGTCGCTCGGTCGCGCCATCCTGGCACAGCTGCCCGGCGAGGATCGCGATGCGATTCTCGCCAGCGCCGGTTCCGGCCCGCTCAGCGGCCGGTCGCTGCCGAAGCGGGCCACGCTGCGGGCCGAACTCGAGCAGATCCGCGCCCGCGGCGTGGCCGTCTATTTCGATCCGGCGTTCGAGCTGGCCGGCGTGGCGGCGCCGGTCTTCGGCCGCGACCATCGGCTGTTCGGTTGCGTCGGCGTCATCATGCCGACGCGCCGCTTCGAGCGGCAGAGCGCCCCGGCGATGTCGAAGATGGTCACGGACGTCGCCGGGGAGCTCAGCAAGATCATCGCCCTGAGCGAGTAGCGCGGCGCGGCCCGCCATCGCGGTCGCGCCCGCGACCCGCGGCCTGCGGCCCGCGGATTCCATCAAGCGGAATAGTGCTTGCGTCTTTTGAAAAACTCCTTGACGCCGCGGCGAGACCGGACGAAGCATCACCCCACGCGCCCAATAGAGGCGATGGCTGGTTCAGGCCAAGGGGAGTGCCATGTCAATGCAGATCATCGGCAAGCGTTGCGCCGCGGCGCGGCGCGGTCAGGTTCTCGGAGTGCTGGCCCTGGGAGCGGCCGCGGCCGCTGCGGCGGCGCCGCAGGGCACCGGCGAAGCCAGCGGCGGCATCGAGGAAGTCGTGGTCACCGCACAGTTCCGCCAGCAGTCGGTGCAGGACACGCCGGTCGCGATCACCGCGGTGGACGCCAGCATGCTGGAGTCGCGCAGCCAGACGAACATCGCCGCGGTGGCCGACCAGGCGCCGAACGTCACGCTCAAGCCCGCCGCCGCGCCCTTCGGCCCGACGCTGCAGGCCTTCATCCGCGGCGTCGGCCAGTACGACTTCAATTTCGCGCTCGAGCCCGGCGTCGGCATGTACGTCGACGACGTGTACTACTCGACCAGCCTGGGCTCGCTGTTCGACCTGCTGGACCTCGAGCGCGTCGAAATCCTGCGTGGCCCGCAGGGCACGCTCGCCGGCCAGAACTCGATCGGCGGCGCGATCAAGCTGTTCTCGAAGCGGCCGGACGGCAACGGCGGCGGCTTCGTGCAGGCCACGTACGGCGAACTGCACCGCACCGACCTGCGCGCCGGCGGCGATTTCACGCTGGTGGACGGCAAGGCGTACGCGCGCGTCTCCGGCGTATCGCACCACCAGGACGGCTACGTCACCCGCTACGACTACCGCTGCACGCACCCGGGCGCGACGCAGGTACCCACTTACGTCAACGACAGCAACTGCGTGCTCGGCACCGAGGGCGGCAAGGCCTATGACGCCGCGCGCCTGGCGCTGCGCCTCACGCCGACGGAGAAGCTGGAGCTGAACCTGATCGGCGACTACACCAACGACAACTCGGAGGCCGCACCGCTGACGCTGCTGTACGTCGGCTCGCAGACGGTGGCCGGTGCCGCGCCGGGCGTCGTGAGCCCGGTGACCGGCGCGGCCGCCCCGGGCGGCAGCAGGACCAACCTGGCCATTGGCGCTGACGGTCGCCCCGACACCGCGGCGGCCGCCGGTGGCGTGCTGAACATGGGAACGGCAACCGGTTCGCCGTTCATCTCGTACTCGCCGTTTGGCAACTGGGCGCAGGACACGTTCAGCCACAGCCCGTACATCAATTACTCCACGTACCACAACCCGCGCCCGATCGATGGCACGGCGCCTTACAGCATCCCGGCCGTGAACCGCATCAGCGGCTATGGCTATTCCGCGACCATCGACTACCGCTTCACCGACAAGCTGTCGCTGAAATCGATCTCCGCCTACCGCTACTACAGCGGCAAGTGGAGCATCGACGAGGACGGCACGCCGATCGGCGCGACGCAACTGCTCAACTCGGTGTGGCACCGCCAGGCGAGCGAGGAGCTGCGGCTGAGCGGCCAGCTGTTCGGCAACCTGGACTTCACGGTCGGTGGCCTCTATTTCAAGCAGAAGAGCCACTACGGCGGCCGGGTCGACCTGTTGTCGATGGCGTTCGTCGAGAACGACTACATCCCGGCCTCGACCAAGGCGGGCTTCGCGCACGCCGACTGGCAGGCCACAGCGAAGCTCGACGTGCTCGCCGGCGTACGCTACACGAAGCAGGAGAAGACCTTCACCTTCGGGCGCCTCGGCGTCCCCGGCAACACCTATCCCGGCGGCGTGGCGCCGGCGGTGGCCGCGCTCAACGGCACTTCCGGCACCGCGTCCAGCAGCAAGTGGGATTATCGCCTCGCGCTGCAGTACCGCTGGATGGACGGGCTGATGAGCTACGCGCAGGTCGCCACCGGCTTCAAGGGCGGCGGCGTCAATCCGCGCCCGTTCTACATCCAGCAGGAGCAGCCCTTCCAGCCCGAGACGCTGACGGCCTACGAGCTGGGACTGAAGTCCGACTGGCTCGAGCGGCGCCTGCGGGTCAACGGCGCGGTGTTCCTCAACAAGTACAAGGACATCGTGCTGACGGTGAACAACTGCCCGCTGCCCGGCGCCCCGGCCGCGACCCCCTGCGCGATGCCGGTGAACGCCGGGGAGGCCGACATCAAGGGCGCGGAGCTGGAAGCCACGTTCATGCCGGTGGATCACCTGAGCATCGACGCCTCGGGCAGCTACCTGCACTTCAACTACACCAGCATCTCGACGGCCGCCCAGACCGCGGGCATCAAGCCGGGCATGGAGTCGCCATTCGCGCCGCACTGGAAGTTCAGCGCCGGCGTGCAGTACCAGTGGACACTGGGCGGTGGCGGATCGCTGACGCCGCGCCTCGACTGGAGCCGGCAGACCGACTTCTACGCCGCGGCGATCAACAGCGCGTTCAACCATGTCGATGGCTACAACCTGATGAACGCGCGCCTCACCTGGCGCGACGCCGCCGACCTTTGGGACGTTTCGCTCGAAGTGACCAACCTCACCAACAAGCTCTATTACCTCGGCATCTTCGACAACCGGGGTTCGAGCCGCACGGTCCTGGGCGAGCCGGCACCGCCGCGCCAGTGGGCGGTATCGGTCAAGCGCTCGTTCCACTGACGGGGTGGGCGAACCGGGCACGGCAGGGCACAATGACGGCATGAGCACGCTCGTCGCCGGCCTGCCGATGCCCGGGTTCCGCCACATCGGCGTCGAACCGATCAGCGGCGCCTGCGGCTGCGAGATCAGCGGCGTGGACCTGCGGCAGCCGCTGGGCCCGGAAGTGCTCGACGAGGTGATGCGGGCCTTCGAGCACTTCGTGGTCATCGTATTCCGCGACCAGGACCTGACGCCACGGCAGCACAAGGCGTTCTCGCGCCACTTCGGCGAGATCACCGAACTGCCGCAGGCGCCGACCTACGGTGACGACCCCGAGATGCAGGAGGTGCGGCGCGAGGCGCACGAGCCCGAGAACGTCGTGCCCTCCTTCGAGAACTTCCACACCGACAGCCCGTTCCTGCCGCGCCCGCCGAAGTGCATCGTCATGCGCGCGCTGGAGGTGCCGCGCTTCGGCGGCGACACGGCCTTCTGCAATTCCTATCTCGTCTACGAGCAGCTCTCGGGCGGCCTGAAGGCGCTGGTCGACGGGTTGAAGATCGTCTACTCGGGCCGCGACATCTGGGCGAAGAACGCCAAGCTGCCACCGGAGCAGCGGTTGCGCCTGCGGGAAGCGCACGGTTTCTCCGACGACGAGCTCGAGAGCATCCACCCGGCGGTGCGCCTGCACCCGCGGACCGGGCGCCGCGCGCTGTACGTCAACACGGCCTACTTCCGCCACTTCGTCGGCTGGACGCCGGAGGAGAGCCGCGCGCTGCTCGACTACCTGCAGTCGCTGTCACAACGCCTGCATTACCACTGCCGCGTGAAATGGCGCAAGGACACGCTGATCGTGTGGGACAACCGCTTCTCCCTGCACCGCGGCATCCACGACTTCAAGTTCGAGCGGCGGCACCTCATTCGCACGACGGTGCGCGGCGAGCGGCCGCTCGGTCCGGCCGACCGCCTGCCGGGCGCCGACACCGGGCGGAGCGACGCGCCGGCGAGCGCATGACCGGGCCGCCGCGTTCCGCGCCGACGGATGCCGCGGCCCAGGCGAGCGCGGATCATCCGTCCGGGACCCAACCCGCGCAGCGCGACTGGTCGGGCCCGGCCGTCTACTCGCTCGCCTTCCTCGGCCTGATCTCGGTCTTCAACTACCTGGACCGTTCGATCCTCGGCCTCGCGCTGCCGCAGATCAAGCGCGAGATGCAGGTCTCCGACACCGCGCTCGGCCTGGTCTCCGGCCTGGCCTTCGTCCTCTTCTATACGCTGCTCGGCCTGCCGATCGCCTGGATGGCCGATCGCTTCAATCGCCGCAACATCATCGCTGCCGGCTTCGCCTTCTGGAGCCTGATGACCATCCTCACCGGCTACGTGGCCAGCATCTGGCAGCTCGCCGTCGCGCGCTTCCTGATGGGCGCTGGCGAGGCCTGCGGCATCGCCCCGTCGAACTCGATGATCGCCGACCTGTTCCGCAGCGCACGCCGGCCGCTGGCGCTGGCGCTGTTTGGGCTGGCGAACTCGGTCTCGCTGGTGCTGCTCTTCCCTATCGCTGGCTGGGTGGCGCAGCACCACGGCTGGCGCGCGATGTTCACCGTGGCCGGCATCCCGGGACTCGCGCTGGCGCTGCTGTTCGTCCTCACGGTCCGCGAGCCCGCGCGCGGCGGCCGGGAGGCGGCGGCGACCAGGGCGGTCCCCGAGCGCTTCGGCGCCACATTGGGTTTCCTCGCCGGCTCGCGCACCTACCTGTACCTGGTGCTGGCCTCGATGTTCATGGGCGCCAACGCCTTCGCCGCCGGCGCCTGGAGTCCGACGTTCCTGCAGCGCGTGCATGGCATGGGCATCGCGCAGATCGCCGCGACGACCGGCCCGGTGCGTGGCGTATTCGGGGCCATCGGCATCCTGGCGGGCGGCCTGCTGATCGACCGCCTCGGCGATCGCCACGTGGCGTGGCGCATGCGGCTGCCGGCCATCGCCTGCGTCCTGGTCGGGCCCGCCGAGCTGTTGTTCCTGCTCGGCGGGACCACGCCGCTGTGGCTCACGGGATTCGCGCTCGCCGGCCTGCTCACCTTCGTGCACCAGGCGCCGCTGTACGCGGCGGCGGTGAACGTCGCGCGCGTGCGGATGCGCGCGGTCGCCATCGCGGTGCTGCTGACGGCCGCTGGGCTGTTCGGCCAGGTCGCAGGTCCCGCGGTCGTGGGCATGCTCAATGACCGCCTGGCGGCGGCGTACGGCGATTCCGCGATCCGCTACTCGCTGCTGATCGTGGCCGTCACGCCGGTGCTGGCCGGCATCGCGCTATGGCGCGCCGCCGCGCACTACGCCGCGGACATGCAGCGCGCCGCTCAGCCGCCCCAGCCGTCGTCCATGCCGTAGAAAACGGGGCGCGTCAGCGTCTCGACGTGCTCGATGCGACCGTCGCGCACCTTGATGAGCAGCGAGCGCAGGTAGCTGTTCGGCGGGCGGAACGCCTCGGGCACCGGGAAGTCCCCGCCGCCCTTCAGCTTCACCGTCGCGACGTCGCCGCGATGATCGATCGTGTCGGCGAGCAGCACCAGGCCCTGCGACGCGTCGATGGCCAGCACGCGCTGCTCGCGCAGCTTGCCGACCTGGGCGTAGAAGCCGCTCGCGATGAGCGCGCGGCAGCCGAGGCGGAACGGGTGGAACGGCGGCTGGGTGCCGGGGAGCGGCGCGATGCGCGCGTTGTCGACCGCGGGCACGCCGTTCTCGCGCGCCGTGCAGCGATCGGCCAGCGGCAGCGCGAGCGCCTCGCCATAGAGCGCGGGCTCGAAGCCCCAGGCCGCCTCGCGCAGCTTTGCGGACAGCTGGCGCCCGGCCGGCGGCACCGGCGCCACCAGCACCGGCAGCGGACGCCGGAACTGCTTCGCGTCCAGGTCGGCAAGCTGCGGTGGTGCCATCAGCGTGCCGGTGCCGATCAGCTTGCCGAGCATCGGGATCTCCTGGCGCACGGCGAGCGCCTCGATCTCGGTGATCTTGCCGGCCTGCTGGCGGATGCGCAGGCTCAGCATGCCCGGAATGTCCGTCTCGACGATGCTGCCGAACAGCGCAGGGTCGCCGCCGGCCTCGGCCGCGAGGTAGACGCTGTAGCTGCCGCGCGCGGTCAGCGTGCGCCACAGCCCGTCGCCCAGGCTGAGCGGCTGGCCGTTCTCGGTGTAGCGCGCGCCGGGCGCGAGCGGCGCCTTCGCGGGATCGTGCGCGATCATCGCATCCAGCAGGCCATCGATCAGCGTGCGCGTGCAGGTGGCGTCGCAGGGATCGACCGCGGCGACGCGTGCCGGCGCCGCGGGCCGCGCGTCGTAGGCGGACTGCATGCCGTAGGGCGATTCGGTGAGCGTCGCCTCGACGAGGCGCAGCTTGTGGTCGGCGATCCTGAATGCCTCGGCGATCGGCAGCGTGCGGGGCGATGAGAAGTACGGCGGCACCTTGAAGGTCTGCCCGGTCGAGAGCGGGATCGAGCGGATGCTGCCGTCGTGGTCGAAGTAGGCGAAGGCCAGCACCGCCTGGCGTTCCTCGTCGATCACCGCGTAGCGCCGGTCGCGGATCCTGGTGACGAAGCCGAGGAAGCCGGTCTGGAACTGCGCTTCGCACCCCATGGTGACGAAATTGGCGATGTCGGAGTGGCCGTAGTTCGACGGCGGCATGTTGGTCGTCTGCCGGCCGTGCTCGACGCGGTTGCAGTCCTTGTGGAAGAAGCTGTAGTCGCCCTTCGGGTCGTTGCGCTGCATGCCGGTGTAGTAGCGGTCGGCGAGCGCGGCGAGCTCCGCGCGCGGAATGCGCGCTGCCTCGGGCACGGCCTCGGTCCACAGCGGATCGGGCTTGAGCTTCTCGTATTCCTCGACGTTGCCGGTGCGGATCGCGAGCTGCTCGATCTCGCGGATCCTGCGGTCCTGCACGCCGAGGCGCAGCACGAAGATGATGCCCTTGTCGTGCTCGCGCAGCGTGCCGATGAAGCCCGCCTGGCCACCGGCGACGTCGGCGAAGTAGTGGCGGTAGCCGCCGCGGCCGCTCGCCGTGCGCCACAGCGCCGAACCGAGCGGCAGCTCCACGCCGTTCTCGACGAAGCGCACCCCGGGCGCCGCCGGGATCATCGCCGGATCGTGTGCGAGGAGCGCATCGACGTAGCCGTCGACGAGACCCTCGAGACACGTGCGGTCGCAGGGTGCCGCGTGCGGTGTCGAGGCCGCCGGCGGCGGGGCCTTGCCGCCGCAGGCGGCGAGCAGCGCCACGGCGCCGAGTGCGAGAATCGTCGGTCTGGAAACGTGCATGCCATCCCCCGGGGTCGTCTGGTCGGGCGACGCCACCGGCGCCGCGCAGCGGAAAGATAGCATCCCGGCGCCGGTGCGCCCTAGGCCCTGCCGCCGCGTCCTGCCGGGCGCGCCGGCGCCGGCTTGCGCGCCCGGGCGACGACCCCGAAACGCGGATCATTGCGCGCCATGGCGGCGACGATCGCGGTCATCGTCGGCTCGAAGTCCTCATGACGCGAGTCGAGGAACAGCCACTTGCCGAGGATCTCGTGCGGAGCGAGTGGCGGGTGTTCGGCACGGATCGATGCGTGCTGCGCATGGTCGGTGCAAACCAGGACGCCATGCCACTGCCAGCGGCCGCTCTGCGTCGGCTCGACCAGCACCAGCATCAGGCGGTCATAGAGGTACACGCCTAGGCCGCCGAACATGCGCCGCGTGGCGAAGCTGGTGTGCCTTTCGAAGGGCTCGAGCAACCATTCGTGCTCGAAGGGGCGGCGGGCCCGGCGGGGAGGCGCGCGGTTCATGCCGCGGGCAAATTGCCCGGCCTAGGAGCCGGGCGCTCCGACGCGGGCACCACCGCCTTCGCGCGCCGACAGGTAGCGCTCCGCCGCCTCGCAGGCCAGGGCGATCAGCGCCGGCGTGAGTTCGCGCGCCGTCTCGGTTTCCTGGCGCGTATGCACCCAGCCGAGGTACGTCAGCCCGCGCGCGGCGTAGAACAGCGGCAGCGACCGCAGCGCCGCCGCGTCCAGCGGCCGCCGAGTGCGATAGCCTTCGATCAACGCTGACTCGACCTCCGCGAAATGCGGTTCCGGACGCACGAAGTACAGCGAGGTGGCGATCTCGAACAGGTGCCAGCCATACCCGGCATCGTCGAAATCCAGCAACCGCACCTGCTCGCCGTCGACCAGCAGGTTCTCCGGGCAGAAATCCGCGTGGATCAATCCGTACGCGGCCGGCCCCTTGCCCAGCGCCGCGAGATCGACGCGCGCGGCATCGCGCGTACGCAGGATCAGGCGGCGCTCGCCCTCTCCCAGCGCCGCGAGTTCCCAGAACCGGCCCCAGTACGGCTGCTCGCCCACGAGTCCGTCCGCGTCCCAGGCGTGGCGCACGAACCCCGCCGGCGGGACCCAGCGGGTCGCCTGGTCGTGCAGGCGCGCCGCAAGCACGCCGATCGTGTGGAAGGTCCGGCGCAGGTCCGCGCTGCCGGCGGCCGTGCCCTGCTCGACGCTCCCCAGCGGGGTCCCCGAACACCACTGGAAGAGATCGACCTGGCGCGGCTCGGGCACGCCCTCGGCTGCCACGCGCTCGAACAGCGCGCCGCTCCTGGCCGGCACCAGCACCGGCACCGCGAAGCCATCGGCCAGCAGCGCCTGCATCCACTGCAGCTCGGAACGCAGCTCGGCATCGCTGTGGTAGCCGGCCCGGTGGATGCGCAGCGCGTGCTGCCCGCCGGCCGCGCTGACCTTGAACACCGCATTCTCGCGGTACTTGATGAGCTCCAGCCGCTGCGGCTCGATACCCCAGCGCCCGAGCGCCGCCTGCGCCAGCACGGACAGCCGCCGCGCCTGCTCCGCGAGGGAGGCCTGGTAGAAGTCGCTCATGCGATTTCCCCGAGCCCGGCGAGCGCGGCGTCCAGCTCGGCGAGCACGCGGTCGGCGTGCTCGCGCCGGAAGGCCAGCGGCGGCCGGAGCTTGAGCACGTTGTCGTGCACGCCGATGCGGCTGATGAGCACGCCGCGATCGCGCAGCGCGTTGACCACGGCGCGCGCCGCGCGCGGCGCCGGCGTGCGCCGGGCCCGATCGCCCACCAGCTCGACGCCGATGAAGAGGCCGCTGCCGCGCACGTCGCCGATCGCGGCGTGCCGCGCCGCCAGTCCGCGCAGCCCCTCGCGCAGGTAATCCCCCACCTCGCGCGCGTTCTGCAGCAGGCCTTCGCGCTCGATCACCCGCAGCACTTCGTGCCCCACGGCGGCCGACACCGGGTTGCCGCCGAAGGTGTTGAAGTAGGTGAACTGCTCGCGGTACGCGACCAAGTGCTCGCGCCGCGCGATCACCGCGCCGATGGGATGGCCATTGCCCATGGGCTTGCCGAGCGTGACGATGTCCGGCACGGTGCCGGTCTGCGGATAGCCCCACAGGTGTGCGCCGGTGCGGGCGAAGCCCGATTGCACTTCGTCGGCGATGAAGAGGCCACCGGCGGCGCGCACCGCGCGCACGGCGGCCTCCATGAAGCCGGCGGGCACGTCCGGCAGGCCTTCGTTGGCGAAGATCGGGCAGACCAGCATCGCGGCCACGCCGAAGCCGTCGCGACGGAGCGAAGCGATCGCCTCGTCGACCTTGGCCACATACGCATCGCGCAGCGCGCCGCCGGACAGACCCCCGAGCGCCCGATAGCTCTCGGGCGCGGGGATGCGCCGCACATGCGGCTGGTAGCCGCCGACCGGCGTGAAGATGCTCGCGAGCTGCGACACCGCCGCGGTGTTGCCATGGTAGGTCGCGTCGGTGCAAATGATGCCCGTCGCGCCGGTCGCGGCCCGCGCCATCTGCAGGGCGACGTCGTTGGCTTCGCTCCCGGTGCAGGTGAAGGTCGCCGTCGAGAGGCTCGGGTCGAAGGTGCCGAGCAGGTGCTCGGCATAGTCGAGCACCGTCTCGTCGAGGTAGCGCGAGTGGACGTTGAGCACCGCGGCCTGGCGCGCCAGCGCCGCCACCACGTCCGGGTGGCAATGGCCGACGCTCGGCACGTTGTTGTAGACGTCGAGGTATTGCCGGCCCTCGTGGTCCCAGAGCCACACGCCCTCGCCGCGCACCAGGTGGAGCGGGCGGTCGTAGAACAGCGGCGTGCCGGGGCCAAGCAGGCGGTCGCGCCGCGCCAGCAGCGCGGCGATGTGCGGGCTCTGCGGGATGTCTTTCGTTGCCATATCAGCCGGCCCCCGATCCCTGCAGTGCCTTGATGTTGTCCAGTTCCTCGAGGAACACCGGACTCTCTGGCAGCGTCGAGCCGCCGTCGACACAAATCGTCTGCCCGGTGACGTAGCGCGCCTCGTCGCTCGCCAGGTACAGCATGGCGTTCGCGATGTCCTCCGGCGCGCCGATGTAGCCGACCGGGATGTAGCGCGCCATCTGCTTCATCCCCTCCTCGTTGGCGAGCAACTCCATCGCCGCGGTACGGATGTAGCCGGGCTCCACGCCATTGACGGTGATGCGATCGCGCGCCACCTCGAGCGCCAGCGTGCGGATGAAGGCGTTCATGCCACCCTTCGAGGCGGCGTAGTACGAAGTGCCCGGCATCGCCACGCGCGGCCCGGTCACCGAGGAGGTGAACAGCAGCCGGCCGTGGCGCTGGCGGCGCAGGTGCGGAATCGCCGCAGAGGACAGGCGGAAGCAGGCCTTGAGGTTCACGGCCAGCACGGTCTCGAGATCGGCTTCCGAGTAGGTCTCCACTGGCCCGCCGAGGAACGAGGCCGCGTTGTGCACGACGACGTCGAGCCGGCCCCAGGCCGCGACCGCCTCCTCCACGACCTCGCGGGCGCCCGCCGCCGCGCCGATGTCGACGACGCGCAGCCGCGCCTCGCCGCCGGCCGCGCGGATCTCCGCCAGCGCCTCCTCGCCATGCTTCGCGGTGCGCGTGGCGAGCAGCACGCGCGCCCCTTCGGCGGCGAACAGCCGCGCGATGCCGCGGCCGATGCCCTGGCCGGCACCGGTGACGATGGCGACCTTGTCCTTCAGGCGATCACTGGCCACGCGGTTCTCCCGGCTTGCGGATGAGGAAATAGAGCCACAGCAGCACGAGCCCGGCGATGGCGACGCTGAGCGCGCGCACCTGCAGCTGGTAGCAGGACACCATGACGGTGGCCGACAACGCCGTCGCGACCAGCGCCAGTACCACGCCGCCGGGTGCGCGGTAGGGACGCGCCAGCTGCGGCGCCGCGCGCCGCAGCCGCATGAAGGTGAGCAGCACGACCAGGTGCGAGACGCTGATCAGGAAGATGAACACCACCATCGCGTCGTCCGGCTCGAAGGCGGCCGTCACGATCGCGATGGCGGCCAGCACGAGCAGCGCCGCGTCCGGTGCGCCGCGACGATTGGTGTGACGCAGCGCCGCCGGCAGGTAGCCCGCCTGCGCCGGGTGGTAGACCTGGCGCGAAGCCCGCGTAGGCGAGCGAGAAGAAGGTGCCGATGATCGCGACCAGGGCTCCGGCGCCGACGATGCGCGCGACGAGCGTCGCCGACTTCTCCTGTCCGTGGGCCATGACCGCCGCGAACAGCGGATCCGCGGAGCCGGCCAGCGGATCGGCGCCGGCGGTGCCGGTCACGATCACCAGCACGGCGATGCCCAGCACCGCGGCCACGGCGATCGAGGTGCCCAGCGCCTTGGAGATGGAGCGCGCCATGTCGCGCATCTCGGTGGCGGCGTGCGCGGCCTGCTCGACGCCGAGGAACAGGAACAGCGCGAACGGCACGCAGGCGGCGGCCCCGCGCAGTCCGCCGGGCAGGAGCGTCGGCCCCGCGACGCCGGCGACGGTGCGCAGCCGGGCGGCATCGAAGTGCGGCGCGAGGAACAGCAGCAGCACCGCGAGGACCAGCACGGTCAGCACGCCGATGAGCAGCGTGATGCCGCCCGCCTCGTGCGCGCCCCGGAGCTGCAGCCCGACGACGATCGCCAGCAGGCCGAGCTTCATGCCCCAGCCGCCGAGGCCGAACATCGACTGCGTGTAGCCCTGGGCGAAGGACATGGCGAGGCCCGCGCCCACGGCGAGCGCGATGGCGACGGCCATCCCGGCGAGGAAGCCTGCCCCGGGCCCCAGCGCGCGCCGCGCGTAGTGATCGAAGCCGCCGGCCTCCGGCATCGCCGCGGCGAGCTCGGCCAGGCACTGCGTCAGGCACCAGAACAGCACGATCATGGCCAGCGCGGCCAGCATCATGCCGCCCCAGCCGCCGACCGCCAGCCCGTAGTTCCAGCCGACGAAATCGCCGGAAATGGCGATGGCCACGCCGAGCGCGGCCACCTTGGGCCAGCTCAGCGACCCAGGCTTGAGCTCCTGACTCATGATCCCCCCGCAATGGATGCCGGTGCTTCGGGCGCGGACCGGTCGCCGGCAAGCGTCTTCGCTGGCGTGGTGCCGGCAGGGAAACCCGAGCCCCCCTGCCAACGGCATCCGGTCAGGGATTCTGACATGTGGGCAACGTGCTGTCACACGCAAGTGCAAGATTCAGTGCATGCCGGGAAACGCTTGAAAACAAGTCGTTTGCGCAGTGCCCGGCCGAAGTGCGACCTTGCGATGAACGTCAGGAGTCCGGGCCGGGCGGCTCAGCGGGAAATTGCTGGCGACCGCGAGGCATCGCGGCAATGCGCCTGAACACGTCGAATCGCTGCGTGCATGACAACCTGCCGTTGCACGGTCCAGGTGTTCGTCGGGCCCATGCCTCAGGGCAACGCCGCGACGCGCACCCGCCGTGTTGCACTGGCACCATGGTCGTCGACGACGCTCACGGAGAATTCGCCGGTGTGCGACGGGGCCCAGGACAGGGCGACGCTGGGACGGCTCGTGCCGAGGAACGCACCGTCGGCAAACCAGTACAGGGCGGTCACGTCTGGACCGGCCGTCGCATTGAGCTGCAGGGACTGGGCACCGGCCTGGCGGAGCTGGTAGGTCGCCCCGGACACCGGCGCGGTGATCGCCGGGATCACGGCCGACGTCGCGACGGCGTCGCCAGGGCAATGCTCCGCGGGCGGCCGGCGACGCGGCATTCCCGACTGCGCGAAGAGCTTCTGGATGTCCGAAGGCCAGAACTCGAACACCTCGTCGCGCACGAACCGTGCTGGCGTGTCGGCGCAGGCACGCTGCCCCGTGCGAGTGTCGATGGCGATGCGCCGATGGACGGTGCTCACGCGGATCGGCGACTTGCCAGGCATGTACCAGGCGAACGTGCGATGCGGGCAGTCGGCATTGGGAAGATCGCCCGAGGCCGCGCACACCTCCACCCGGGCGAGTTCGGGCGGCGGACGCAGCACCGGCTCCGCGAGGCGCGGCGCGGAGGCGCGGAGGCAGTCGACGATACGGAAGAACAGCGGCGCCGCGATCTGCCCGCCCACCAGCGCCGGGTTGCTGCTGCCATCGAAGTTGCCCACCCAGACGATGAGGACATAGGGCCCGACGATTCCCGCGGTCCAGGCGTCGCGGAATCCCCAGGACGTACCGGTCTTCCGGCCACCTGTGGGCGCGCATTGATCAGGCCGTCGGGGCGCGGGTTGTCACGCAGGATGCTCAGCACCATGAACGCCGCCTCGGGCGAGAGCAGGCGTACCGGCGGCGGCACCGCGGCGTCCGCGAGTTCGTGGACGGGTACGTACTGCCCCTGGTTGGCGAGCATCGCGTACAGGCCGGCGAGTTCCTCCAGCGTGACCTCCCCTCCTCCCAGCGCGAGCGCGAGCCCGTAGTGCTGTTCGCTCGCCATGCGTGACACGCCCGCGGAGCGGAGGAACTGGTAGAGGTTCGGTTGCGCGAGACGCGAGGACAGCGTCACCGCCGGCACGTTGCGCGAGGCGATGAGCGCATCGTGCGCGCTGACCGGTCCCACGAAACCGCCGTCGAAGTTCTCCGGCGCATAGACGCCGAAGGCGGTCGGCGCGTCCTTCAGCACGCTCCGGGTATGGATGAGCCCCTGGTCCATCGCCAGGGCATAGATGAAGGGCTTGAGCGTCGATCCGGGTGAACGCTTGCCCTGGACGCCGTTGACCTGGCCGTCGATCGAGGCGTCGAAGTAGTCCGCCGATCCGACCAGCGCCTTCACGGCCATGGAACGGCTGTCCACGAGCAGCGCGGTGGCGTTGCGGACGCCCAAGGTTCGGACCGTCGCGATGTACTGGCTCACGGCGCGCTCGAGCTGGTGCTGCAGCGGGACATCGAGCGTCGTGTGGATCGCGTAGGGCCCGTGGTTCGCGGCGAGTACGTCGTCCACGAGGTGCGGCGCCTCGAAGGGAACCTGCGCCAGTCCCCGGATCCGCAAGGGTTGCGAGGCGGCGACGATCGCCTCCCTGGGAGTCTGATAGGCGCGCGTCCACTCCTGGATGAGGCGCGCGCGCGCGGCCCGGAGCGCATCGGATTCGGCTCCGTCGGGACCGCGCGAACGCGGCGCCTGCGGGATGACCGCGAGCGCCAGCGCTTCGGCGAACGTCAGGCGGTTGGCGGGCTTGGCGAAGTAGATTTCGCTTGCGGCCCCGACGCCCTGCACGTTGCGGCCGAACGGGGCGAGGTTGACGTAGGCCTCGAGGATCTCGGACTTGGAGTAGCGCAGTTCGAGTCCGGCCGCGAGCGCCATCTGGCCCAGCTTGCCCGGAACGCTGCGCGTGTTGAGGTGATAGAGCAGGCGCGCGAGCTGCATCGTGATCGTCGACCCCCCCTGTCGCGCGCCGCCGCTGCCGGTACGGAGGGCCGCCCGCACCAGCGCCGCGGGATCGACGCCGGGATGCCAGTAGAAGTGGCGATCCTCGTGCAGCAGCAGGGCCTTCAGGTAATCCGGGCTCACCTGCGCGAGCGGGGTCCAGAGGCGATACTGCTGATCGGCTGCCAGGGTGAGGCGCAGCAGTTCGCCCTGTCCGCCGTAGACGGCCGTGGATGTCGGGACACGGCTCGACAGCGGGCGATGCGGGAGCAGGCGCACGAGGAGCGCGCCCGCCACCACGAGCAGAACTACCAGAACGAGGCGGCGAGTGCGTCGCCCGATCACGGACGGATGACGCTGATGTGGTCGGCGGCAGAGCGGGCACGCACCTTGGAGTCGTACATCGATTCGCCGTAGGCGGCCGGCACGACGTAGCTGCCGACGTTGGTCGCCTTGATCCGATAGCTGAATTCCTGCACGGCGCTGGTCGCCGCGCCGTAAACCACGACGCGGTCCTCGCGCAGGTCGGCGAACACCGGGAAGTTGGGCGGCCGGGTGACGAGCCAGAGGCACAGGCACCCGCCCCGGCCCTCGCCCTGCCCATCCGCGTCGCCCTCCGCCTCCGGCGTCGAGGTGTACAACCGCTGGTCCTCCGGCGCTGCGCCGGGGATCACCAGGTCGAATCCGCCGGGCAGCAGGTCGACCAGCACGGCATCGTCGATGCGCTCGCGTCCAATTGCGCGGAAGCGCAGGTGCACGGTCACTTCATCGCCGAGCTTGACGCTCTGGACGGCCTTGCCGTTCGCATCGAGGAACTCGCGCATGACCTCCAGGCCCTTCGTCAGGACCGGTCCCGTGGGCTGACGGTCGAAGCCGGATTCGTTGACGAGGTAGTAGGCGCGCAGCGGCGAGTCGGTCGAGAACTGCAGCGCGCGTGTCTCGGGCGCAAAGCCGACCTTGGGGAACAGCCCCGCGGGGAGCGGCAACGCGAGGCTCGACTTGTCGGCCAGCGTGGCCTGGATCGCGAGGTTGGGCGCCTGCAGGTGCTCGCTAGCAGTGGCGTAGGCGTCCAGCGCGAGGATGGTCGTTGCCGCCGAGAGCGACTGGTACTCGCCGCGCTGCACGCGCTCGACCAGGGTATCGAGGAAGGTGTCCGGCAGGCGCTGCAGCCGCGCGGGGAAGTGCCGCGCCAGCAGATACAGCAGCGTGGCGTCGTCGGACATCGGCTCGTGCCAGCGATCGATGAGACTGCTGGAGCCGAAGCGGACCCCGGCGATGGTCTGCGAGGCGAGCGAGCCCTGCTGCATCAGCTGATAGGTCGCGGCGAGGTACGCCGCGACGATGTCCGAGGACCACTGCTTCGGGTAGTGCGTCACGAGGCGCTGCTGCAGCGCCGCGGCTTCGTTCGAGACGATGACGCCCTGGCGCGCCAGCAGATAAAGGGCGTAGGCGCTGGTGCGCTCGTCGGCGAGGTTGTCGCCGTCGCGACGGGCGAGCCGAAGCAGGAACGCCTTCCCGCTTTCCAGCAGGTCGTCGGGCACGGCCTCGCCCCGCTGGCGCGCCTCGAGCAGCACGTGCAGGGCGTAGACGGACACGAAGTCCACCGAATCGACGCCACCGGCCCAGTAGCGGAACGAGCCGTCGCCGTTCTGGCGCGCGCGCAGCTCGTCGATCAGGCCCGCGAGGCTACCGTTGCCATGGGTCTTGAGCTCGCCGAACTCGGGACGCCGCGCCAGGACCACCGCCGGCATCGCCTGGCTGACGAGCTGTTCCGTGCAGCTGTAGGGGTAGTGATCGAGGTAGCTGGTCAGGCCGTGCGCCAGCGCCAGCGGCAGGGTCGAGACGCTCGCTTCGAGCGTCCGGAACTGGGGATAGAGCGTGCGGTTCACCGCGATGCGCGTCGAACCCTTGAAGCTGCCCGCCGTCAGCTGGGTCATGAAGGTCGACGCCGGGCGGACCGAGACGGTGGTGGCGAGCCGCGCGGTACTCGAGCCGTGGGTCGCCGTAAACGTGAGCGTTCCCGAACCCAGCACGTCACGGGTGCGCGCCCGGAACCGCGCCGAGCCTTCCCGCAGGGCGCCGATCTTGAGCGACGCCTGCGCCGGCCCGAGGATCTCGAACTGCGGAGATCCCTGGAGCGCAACGGCCACGGCCGCTTCCGAGCCCGAGTCGGCGATATTGTTGGCGACGCCCACGCTCACCTCGAACTCGTCGCCGGGCGTCACGGTGAGCGGCGCGTTGGGCGTGAGGACGAAGTCACCGCGGACCAGCGCGGCCTGCTCGGCGGCGCCGATGGCCGAGTCGTTGACGGCCACCGCCATGATGCGCAGGCTCCCGTTGAAGTAGTCCGGGACCGTCCAGTGCAGCGTGCGCTCCTGGGCCCCGGCGTCGACGATGCCCGCCCACCAGGCAACGGGCTTGTCGGTCTTGCGCTTGAAGGGGTTGAGGTTGGCGCCGAGCAGCGCGCCCTGGTCGCCGCCCGGAGCGGAAAGCATCGATGGACGGAACCCCGGCAGGATCAGATCGAGGATCTGGCGCGTCGTGACGTCCAGGGCGCGCTTCTGGAAGAAGTGGCCGAGCGGGTCCGGCGTGCGGTAGCGCGCCACCTGCAGGATCCCCTCGTCCACGGCGAACAGCGCCAGGCGCGCCGGCTGGGCGGTGCGGAAGCCGATGGCGATGTCCTCGCCCGGCTTGACGAGCTTCGGAGCCCGCAGCGTGATGGGATTGCGCCGCGCATCCAGGGCGATCGAGAAGGGCTGCACGCCAAAGGACAGCGGCGATGCGTAGATCTCCTCCGAGGACGGGTCACGGACGAAGCTGACGCTCACGTAGCCATTGCCCTCGAGTCCCTCCGGAACGCGGATCTTCTGCACCGAGCTCGTGGTCGTGGTCTTGAACCATTGCCAGGAATAGACGTGGTCGCGTTCGATCGTGATCAGTCCGGCGCCGGTGTACGGCGCCTGGATCTGCATCGTGATGGTCTCGCCCGGAGCGTAGTCGTGCTTGTCGAGCGCGATCTGGCTCCGCGTTCTTCTCCATCGAGCGCGACGGTTGGCGGCGCCGGCCAGGGTGAGTCGATGCGGGCGTAGATCTGCCCATTCCCATCGCTCACGAGGTAGCTGAAGTCGCCGGGCGCGCCGGTCTCCAGCGCCAGCGTCGCCCCACCGCCCTCGGCAGCGCCAGCGCCTGCTCGTCGATCGGGATCTCCTTGAGCCGCGACTCGACTTGAAGACGCGCTGTCCGCTTGAGCAGCACCGAGACGTAAGCGGCGCTCGACGTGGCGGAGCTTCAGGCCGGTGCCGATGCGCGCAAACGAGTTTCGGATCGACGGCCAGCAGGTCGATCGCGCGCGGCGCCGCGGGCGATGAAGTCGAGCCGCCCGTCGGCCTTCCACCGACGAGGAATGGTGCTCGACGAGCTGGGTGGCTTCGCCCGTGACGCCGCGGCCGCCATCGGCTTCGAACCCCTGACCACGAGCCCCACCCCGCAGGTAGCCCGGGTGGCTCCGAGGTTCAGTTCGAAAACGGCCTTGCCCTCGTCGCTCGTGGTCTGGTCCGAGAGTTCCTCGGTGAACCCTTCGCGGGCGGCCTGGGATCAGCGGTGGTCTTCTTCACGGGGGAATGCCACGTCCGCCGGCGAGAGCCGCATGCTGACGCGGACGCGGCGGTTCGCAGCCGGCGTGCCAAAGAGGTTCTCGAGGCTGACACCGGCCTGCAGTGCTTCCGGGGTCCAACCCTCGGCCTGCTCCGTCGAGAAGTGCGTGCGGATGCGCAGCCGGTCGGGCAGGAATTCCTGACCTGACGGTCATCGAGCCGATCAGGTCCCGACGTTCGTCGGACTTCACGGCGTAGACGTTCAGGGTGTAGGTGCCCACCGGCGCCGATTCACGCGTCTGGTAGCGGATCTCCTCGAATCCCGCCGCGTCGAGGTGGATGAGTTCCTGCTTGACCGCCAGCCCGCGCGGATCGGTGATCTCCACGCGCAACGGCAGGCCGGCCGGGATGTGCCGCCAGTCCAGCGTCTTCACGATCGCGGCGGCGCGGATCTCATCGCCCGGGCGATAGATGCCGCGATCGGAGAACAGGTAGGCGCTCAGGGCCGCCTGCTGCGCGCTGTTGCTGACGCCGCCGACGTCGAACCGCGACAGGTCGATGGCGCTCACGTGGCTCCTGATCGGCAGGAACGAGCTGTCGGCGCCGCGGCTGGCCAGGTAGACGATCGGCTCGCGCTCGTTCTCGTAGGTGCGCAGGTCCGGGACGTGCGCGTGCCCGGCCGCGTCGGTCACCGCACTCACCACCGGTTCGCCGTTGCGGCCTATCACCTGCACCGTCGTGTCGGCCAGGGGCTCGCCGGTCTGGATCGACTGGACGAACACGTCCTGGCTGCCGTCGACGGATCGTTTGGCAATGAGTCCCAGGTCCGTGACCACGACCAGGCGCGTATCCCGCGTCGTGATGTCACCGTAACCAGAACCGATGACGCTCTTGGTCTCCGGGTCGTAGGCCTCGACGGTCAGTAGGAAGATGCCTTGGCGACTGGCTCCGGACTTGTTGAGATAGGAGCCGAGGTCGAGGGTCTGGTAGTTGGTTGCACCCGCGGGGAGCGAGGGGAGCGGGACGATCGTCTCGAAGCGCTCGGTGATGTTCGTCTCATTGAAGGTGTAGTTCGTGAACTCGGGGTGTGCGAAGTTGCCGCCGGTCTGCGTCACCAGATGCTGCAGCTGGTCGGGTAGCAGGCGGCGGGCCTGGACGCGCAGCGCCGGGACGTCGCGCGTCTGCACCAGGAGCTTGCGGGGTCCGGACAGCGCCAGCAGTGCCCCCTCGTAGGCGATGTGGACCTCCTTGGGGTACTCGGGGAC
>JAXMGO010000008.1:0-155134 GCA_046347255.1 Steroidobacteraceae bacterium | reverse complement strand
ACCCGCCGGTTCCGCACTCATCGGATGCGGATCCCGGTTAAAGTCTCGTTCTCAGGCGACGCAACGATGACGGCTCCCATTCGACGCAGTATAGGGTTCTGGCAGGGAATCATCAGCCCGCACATGGCGGGGCTGGCCGTCGCGCTCGCGCGGCGCGGCTGCGAGGTCAACTATGTCGCGCAGCAGGAGGTATCCGAGGATCGACGACGCCAAGGGTGGGGTGTTCCCGAACTCCCCGGTGTTGCCCTGAGGATTGCGGACAGCGTCGAAGCGGTCAGGTCGCTGGCGCAGTCGATGCCCCAGGATTCCATCCAGATCTGCGGCGGGTTGCGGGGCAACGGGCTCATAGGTGTTGCGCAGGATGTGTTTGCGCGCCGTGGCGTGCCGCATTGGGTCATCATGGAGACCGTCGAGGACGCGGGTTGGCGCGGAATCCTGAGGCGCCTGGAATACGCGCGGCTTTTCAGGCGCTGGCGGTCCCATCTAAGCGGTGTGCTTGCAATTGGCGAGAGGACTCCGACGTGGGTCGTGGCGCGGGGCATGCCGGCCGAGCGCGTATTTCCTTTTGCATACTTCCTTCCGACTATCGCAGCTAGCGAGTGGAATGAGGTTCCCGAGGCTGGGCCGTACCGATTTCTGTTCGTCGGCCAATTGATTGAGCGTAAGCGCCCGGACCTGTTGATCCGATCCTTGTCGTTGATTCGTTCCACGGGAGTTCGGCTCGTCGTCGTCGGCAGTGGCACGATGGAGGTCGAACTTCGTGCCATGGCAGAGCGGGAAATGCCGGGACGCGTCGAATGGCTCGGAACACTTTCAATGAGCGCCGTGTCTGCGGAGTTGTCGCGCGCGGACTGCCTGGTGCTTCCCAGTCGCTTTGATGGTTGGGGCGCTGTAGTGTCCGAGTCGCTGATGGTTGGTGTGCCGGCGATCTGCAGTGACGCTTGTGGCGCCTCTGTCGCGGTGCGCGCCAGTGGGTACGGTGGCGTATTCGGGCGCGACGACCACGCCGGATTGACTAGCCTGCTGAACGAAGCCGTACAGCGCGGCCGCCCACCTGTCCCCGCGAGGCAAGCGCTCGCTCGGTGGGCTGCCTGTCTCGGATCAGATGCAGGTGCCGACTATCTGCTCAAAATCTTGGCAAGTATTGAGCTGCGCGAAGTCCGGCCTGCTCCGCCGTGGGGTGTCGGGTCTCTGCCATGAGTTCCAAGATCAAAGTGCTTCACGTCATCGCTGATCTGGATCCACGGTCTGGTGGCACTTCGCGTGCCGTCGCCGACTTGACCAGCGCATTGTCGCGGGAGCGGGGCCTGGATGTAGCCGTCATGTTCCAGTCGCGACCTGGTCAGGCGCATCTCCAAACCGATCGGTCAGTAAGGCGGATACAGGTAACCGTCGGTTCTCCCTGGGCACGCGCTACTGGCTGGCCCATGCGCAGTGCGCTACTCAACGAGGTTACACGGTCGATACCGGACGTCATCCACTTGCATGGGTTGTGGCTGCCCTCGTGTCATTGGACGGCAAGGTTGGCAGCGCGCCGCAATATTCCGCTGGTAATACAGCCGCACGGTATGCTCGAGCCTTGGGCGCTAAATCACAAGGCGGTGCGCAAGCGCGTATCGATGGCGATCTACCAACGCCGCGACTTGAATGTGGCGAGTCTACTTGTCGCGAGTACCGAGCGGGAGGCGGAGTCGCTTCGTCGGTTGGGCCTTGAAAGGGACGTTGTGGTTATCCCGCATGGCATCCGTATCGACAACGAATCCAACTCAGTTGGCGACCACGCACAGGCCAAGAAGGACCTGCGCGAGGTCTTGTTCCTGTCAAGACTTCACCCCGTCAAGGGTGTTTCAACAGCTGTTGCGTGCGTGGTCTGAATGGAGCCGGAGTCGGGTGGAAGTTGATCGTCGCCGGACCTGATGAGGCCGGATATCTACGAAAGATGCGAGATCTGGCCGTCGACCTTGGGTTGCAGAATGACGTTCACTTCGTCGGTGGGGATTCACCCGGGCCCGCTAAAGCGTCGGCGTATCGATCAGCGGACATCTTTGTTTTGCCTACGGCGTCTGAGAACTTCGGGATCGTAATAGCGGAGGCGTTGGCGTACGGCGTTCCCGTTATTACCACGCGTGCTGCTCCCTGGAGAGCGCTTGAGACCGGCGGATGTGGCTGGTGGATCGAGCAAGGGGTCGCGCCTTTGGGCGCGGCGTTGCGGTCGGCAATGACCTTGAGTGACGACCAGCGCAAGGCGATGGGGGAGAAAGGGCGCGTGGTGGCGCGGCGAGCATGGTCAGGGTGGTTGCGGCAGCGATGGCATCTGCATATCGAGATGCGGTCGTTGCTTGAATGCGGCATGTTGTGAGAGTTGGATTCGTGTTGATCTACTCACCCACCTGTTTAGCAGCCAGTGGCAAGGTGCGGCGAGCCTCCGATAGTCGTGTTCGAATCCATTCGCGGAGTGGTCTGGTAGAACGTTGGTAAGAGCGGCTCTCGGTTGTCGTGCCGCCACGGTGACGCCGTGGGCAGTTGTCCGTACCCGCTCGGCCAGTTGGTCGATGCTCTGTCGATAACGCGCAGTAAGTAGGCGACGTCTCAAGTGCCATCCTCTCGGCGCTGAATACCGTTCGCGCGCGCGCTTATCCGCGGCGAGGGACATGGGTGCCGCTGGCTCGGCGAGAAATCGCGGAGTCCGTTTGAGGTAGTTGCTGCCGTCAGAAACATCCCTAGTGGGACCAAAAGATAACTCCTTTCATGTTCGATGATCGCGGCTTCCAGATGCAATGTCATGGGCAATTGGAATGCAGCCCATTACCGCTGGCTTCGGTGTGACCGTACCAAATGCTTCCTTGCGGGATGGCATGACCAACGTCACTTGCTGCTGCCAGATCGCTGGCGGTCGTGGTCCACCCAGCCAGTCCACGTAACGACCAGATTCGTCCCGAACTTCTGCAGGCGCTTGGCAAGTGGCTCGCTATGGCCGCCAGCAATCGTCCAGGTATGGCTGGGGACGCCAGAGTTGGCATTACCGCCGATTCATTATGTGGGCGGTATCGAGGATGCCTTTGAATGGATCCATGCTTCCATATAAAGAGTCGCATCTCATGCGCTGCGTAGAGTGCGCGTGGGTTTGCAGGCGGGTATGCGGCCCATTGGACGGTGCCAATGTTGCTGCCGGAAGTTTATGCGCTCAAGTTCTGGTTTAAGGGCTGTCGATATGCCTGGCTACCGTAATGACGCCATTCGCAAAGCGTGCGTTGCGCAGCGCTACTGCCTTGTGACTTTGTCCGGTATCGTGAATGCAAATTACGAGTGCAGACAGCCGGAAGATAGGGAAAATGCTGATTCGATTGCGGGACGTGGTTGGCAGTGCAATCACGTCGAACCAGTACGTTCGAGCCAGTGCAGGAACGCGACTGCCGCATCAGCGTCTCCCAGGCCCCTGCATGACACGCCGTGAACGCCAGTCGTGCGTCCGTGTAATCGGAGGGCGGCAGGCGTAGTGATAGCAGTGTGATGAATCCAGCCTGGAATGCGGTTCCGGTGCTTCCGCCGCATATTGGCTGACTGTGCCGATCCACCCGTTGTCAGGTTGGCAACTGACCGGCGCGATGCGGGGAGTCTCGCCTACGCGTGGAAGTGGCGCCGGGCGATTGGTCATTCATGGTTTGTGTCTGGCGATGGCAAGCTGAGTACGCCGAACAAGCGTTGTGGACGCCTTTAGGTGCAGTTCCTGTTGACCCAGGCCGCGCCCCTCGTGCCCATCAGTGGGCGGCGGATCAGTCAGTAGCAGTCGGGAAGCCTGCGACGCGAGCAGTGTCGTCATCTACCGGGGCCAGAAGGCCGCCCCGGAGGCCAAGGAGATTTACCCGGCGGCCCGCCCGATATCTGAAGCAGCTGTGCGGCCGCTTCCCTGTCGCCGGGCCTCGGCGGGACCATCCCAAAGGACTCAATGACGCTGGCTTCGGCGCTGCCGCCACGTCCATCCGCGCGTAGGCGCTGGAAGCTGGGATCGTAGCAGACGGCAGTAAAGGTCACGGAAGTTCGATATTCAGTTGGTCCCGGACAACGCCCGTAGTTCCGCCTCATGGCGTGCTTCATGGGAGTGATCCTGCGCCTCCGATGACTAGAGAAAGGTGTGCATCCGGGGATATGCCTTCTGGATTTGCGGGAATTGCGCGTATCACGGTTTCGACGCGCTTGTCGGGATGCAGGCGCCCCACGCATCCGACTACTTGCGGTTAGGTTGAATCTACCGCTGGAATTCCGTGATATCGGCGGCGGTTGCCAGCGGATCCACGCAGGAGTCGTAAATCTGGTGCACTGGAGTGGCTAACTAACGGGAACATTGTCGGAGTTGTTCTCGAACGGCAATGGAGGGCAAATCACGGCGTCTGCATGCCGCCAGCGCAACGGTCAATCCATCGAGCCAGGCGGCGCAGGCTCGAATCGACAAAATCTGGCCAGTGGTATGGAGCGCCATGGGGCGGCTAACGTGACGAAGGCGTATTGCCGTCGAGGTTGATGATGACGACGTCAGGAGGTTTCCGGACCGCAGCAGGAGGATCAGGCGCCGGGAACAGCGAAAGATGCCAGAGGGGATTTGCGGCGGAATGGTGGGCACAAAATCCACGTCGCGCAGCGAAATGCCATCGCGGCGCACGGCTACAGCAGCGCCAGCGTTCCGCTTCCGGGACAGGCAACTACTGACGTGAATGCGGCGCCTTTTGTAGAGCCAGCATCGCCTACTCCGAGCCATAGATTTCTCCAGAAGGGTTTACGAATAAGGCTTTCGTCTGGCTGCGCGATGGCAGACTATGCGCGGCGTGATTGGCCCGCCGGTCGGCCAGGAAGGGACATGATTTGAGCAGAAGTTCCAAGTCGATTCTAAGCGTGCGACGCTGTGTCTTGAGGGACAGCTCAAGCGGCGATGGGCCATATGCGGCCGTCAAAGCTGAGGGCTCACCATCGCCTATGGAAAGGCGATAGTCGCGGAACTTGAATTCGCCACCGATCAGCCCGTTTGAGAGCTGAATCCAGGCATTCGGTATGCCATACGCGTCCGCGCAGATCAGCCCGTGCAGGGAGCTGGACAAGACCGCTCGGCAGGATTTCACGGCGCGTACGAAATCCCAGATGTCGCCCTCGACATCGATGACGCGGACGCCGGGCGTGTTTCGATGTTCTTCTATCCAGCTGTTCTGCTTGTCAACGACATGGGGTATCAGTCCGACGTCGTGGGTGATTGGGACTTCCGGATTGAAGAAGTGTGGCAGCAGCAGGGCAGGGTCACCGTAGATTTCGGGGCATGGAATTCCGGCTTTTAGCAATTGGCCGCGAGTGAGTGGGCCCCGGACCGCATGAATCGCGCGGGGTGCATCGAGGACCTGCTCGCCCTCGCGAATGAAGCCACTTCCCCAGACTTGGGCGTGGGAGTCTGCCGTACCCAGGATGCTGCCGACGACGAGGAAGCGGTCGTAGAAGTAGCCTTGGAGAAGCTGGGCCGGTCGTCCAGCCAGTAGTTCGACAAGCGCCGGGTTCAGCGCATCACCCCAGTTGCGTACGTTAAGCCAGGCAATGGGAATGCGGCCACCGCGCGTTGCCCTCGCGTAGGATCGTCGGATCGGATCCGCAAGGAGGCGCTTGGTCAGTCGCCACGCCTGCGTCGTTCGAAGTTGATTGGCGCTCATCAGGTTGTTTTGCGTGCGTCGCCGAGAATTGGGCGATAGCTCTACCTAGAGTCCCGGCATGGCCCTGCGTAGGCGAAGCAAGGGTGTCCACCAGTGGCTTTGACGGGCGACTGCCAGGGCTCCCACCTCATCCTCCAGGGAGCCCGCGTGCGACCGAAACAGGCCTCTGATGTAGGCGCCGCGAACGGCAGCGAACTTGCGCAAGTCGAATACGTCGCGGTAGAGATCGACTTTGCCCAGGAGTTCGAGAGTCAGGATCGTCCGGCAACACTTGAAACAGACCGAACAATTGCCTCCGAGTCCATCGGCACTGGCGCAGACGTTTAGGCGTCCATACGACGGCGCGAAAGTGGATACCAGTTCAGTCTTTTCCACTCTGGTCATCTGGCAACCCGTTGAAACACAGTCAAGGGCTTCCGTGGAGAACAGGTGGAAAAGCAGCGGGTCGAGGTACGCGATGTCATCACTCTTGTCGGTTCCGCAGGCGGCGTAGTTGTATGCGGAGGCATATAGAAAACGTCGGAAGGCATTCTGGAGCAGCAGCGGTACCGCCGCGTTCGCAGCCGAATGGACTTTGATGAACTCGTACGGAAACAGTTCGGAGACATTCGAGTCCATGACAATGACGGGTACGCCCAGCTCATCGGCGGCGGGCCGGATGGCGTCGAGGCGCCGACGGAACAATGCGCGATCCTGCTCCGGGCTTCCGTGACTGTGGGAGCCGACATTGTTGAAAAGGAAGTGCGATATTCGATTATCTTCGTCGCGTTCTCGGACGTGATGCTGGACGACGGCCGCGTAGGAATCGATGCCAGCGGAAAACCCGGTGGCCACTCCTGTGCCCGCGGACGTCGCTGGTAGAAGTTCGTCAGCCTCAATCTGAATCGGGCGCAATTCTGAAAAGGTCTGCGTGAGCAGAGGAATCGCGAATTGCGTCAGACTGTGCCACAGGCGTGAAGACATTCGCCCCGCGACATGAATGTCTTGTCCCGATCGCATCGCCTGGACCAATAGCGCCACCACGAATCCATCGCAGCGGTCCACTGTGAACGCAGTCGAGCGCTCGGCGTCGGTTTCATACCACAGGTCGCGCTGGCCAGCCTGAGTCGTAACCCCGGCGCTCAGGCGGGCCGCGTCCTGTCTGGAAGTCAGTGTGGGCTGGCCGAGTCGGATCGTCATCGTCACGCGTCGCTTCGGTTCGGTGCTAGAGACCGCAAACGCGGTTCACGACCGGGATCCTGCTGAGGAGTCTTACGAGTCTGTGGCGTGAGTCCAGTCGCTGGACTGCACTCCGGGCGCATACAACGCATGAGGCAAGGGTCAGGGCAGTTCCAGCGATGGTCGCGGCGGTCGGCGGCAATTGAGCCGCGCACAAAACCCCAGCGGCCGCCAATGCAAAAGCCGCCACCATGCAGCTTCTTCGTGCCGGCGGCCCAGGTGAAATCGATCAGCGGTCCGGCAGTAGCGCGCATGCCTGCAAGATAGATGATGGAAACGCAGGTGTTAAGGGTTGCCACCCCAGGAGTCCCTGCGAGGGATGAGAATCGCGCACCCTGCCAGGTTGATGATGTGGAACCCAGAGGTGATCAAGGCATAGCGCGCGCCGGCGCCCTTGGCGACCAGGACATAGCCCAGCGGGAAGGTGACCATCCTGCACAGGACACTAACCACATACCAGGGCAGGAGAGCGGAGCCGGAAATGAAGTCGCCGGAGTAGAAGAGTCGCACCAGCCACGGAGCAAAGGCGAGTGTGGCTTGAAGTCCCGGCAGCGCCAGCAGGAGGCCGATTTCGGTCTGGTCATTCACGAGTCGCGTTGCTGCGGCGTGGTCGCGCACCGTTGCGGTGAGGTGAGGATAGAAGTCCGTGCTCATGGCGCCGAGTACGAGTCCGCCAAAAATCGTCGAGATGCCGATGGCGGCCTGATAGATGCCGTTGGCGTCGAGCCCCAGATGGCGCACGATCAGGGATCGGATTCCAAGCGCCACGATGCTTCCGAGAAGGGCGCTCCACATGAATGCGAGGCCAAGTGTGATCAGTCGCCGGGATTGACGGAATGTCTGGCTCCATGACTGCTGGACATCGGCGGTGTGGATGCTGCGCGACAGGGTCCAGGAGAGCCCCAGGTTGATGATGGCCGTGCAAATCAGGACCGGAACGATGCCGTCTTCGCGTAGCACGGCGTAAATGGCTGCGCCGACGACAGTGGCCGCAGCACCGCTCAGAACATTGAGTCGTGCGACATCGCCAATGCGGCGCGTCCCTTGGAGAAGAGCCGTCTGTCCGCCCGAAATGGCGCCGAAAAGCAGCGTGGATCCGAGGATAGTGACCGACCAGGCTCGATCGGCGGTGCCAAATGCCCAGAGACTCAGCGGGTAAGCCAATGCGGCTGTCAGAAGCCAACCAGCGATGCCGGTCAGCCAGCAGACGCGGCGCAGGGTCTTGATCGTGTGCGCCACGCGATCCGAGTCGCCGCTACCCTGTGCCTCCGCCACCTCGCGGACGCCGCTATCGTTGATTCCGAGACGTGCGAGATTCCCGATGAGTTCCGTTGCGGAGACATATAGGCCAAGGAGTCCGACACCGGAGGGCCCAATCAGCACGGCGATCACCTTGGTGCGCACGGTGCTGATGAGATAGCCCAGGATCTGGGCCCCGCCCATGACGGACGAGGACTTCAGGATCTGGGCGTAGTTGCTCGCCGGCTTTTCTGCTGCCACGTTCAATGTGTCGATTGCAGGCTCGGTGGCCCGCCCAATGACGCTTCGGAGGGGCGGCCCTGGGGCAAGAATAGCCGAAGGGTGCCGAATTGAGGCCTCTGATTCAGTTAGTGCTGGCGCGCCGTCAGCCGGGTCGACATGCGCAGAGCCCGGCCGAGCAAGTTGTACTTCTGATAGCGCTTTGCCATGGCCATTTCCCTGATGTCACCCTCGTAGAGCGGTCCGTAACCGTACTTCGGGCGCCGCCGCGCCAGTTCCTTGGGACGCCGGAATATGTTGTCCAGAAAGTGGCCTATGTTGTCCCTCTGAAGCGCCGCCGGTAGTTCGTTGTTCTTGTAGGGCGGCTCGTTGAGGATCTGCAGATACAAGTCGTCGTTCGCATCGATTTCCCTGACGCGATCTACGACGGCGTCGAGATTCGGGAAATCAAAGACGTTTATGAACGCCCTCGGGTTGAAGTCCAGAGAGACGTCCGGGTTCCCCCAGTAGATTGGAATAGTGTTCGCCAGAAAGGCGTGGGTGATCTTCTCGGTCGTGTAGCCGGGAACGGACGAATTGTCGAATGCGATGGTGAATTTGTATTTGCGCTGATATTCGACCTTGGTCTCGTACCAGGCACCCTGGTAGGGGTCGCCGATGGCCTCGCGCAGGTTATTCAGATGCTGGCCGACGGAATCCACGCGCTTGTACCGCGACAGCAGGTGGAAGAACGCGTCACGTGTGGGGTCGGTAGGTAGAAAGCTATTCGAATAGATGAAGTTGCAGAAGTTCGTCTTCTTCCGGAGATCTTCCGCGGTAAAGGTCCGCGAGCGTACGAGTCGTTCGTGTTGATCCTTCAGGATTCCGTAGTACGGGTACCGGTAATAGCGATCTCCAAATGATATCGGCGAACTGCCGATGGCGTAGTCGCACAGGTTGAAGTCCGGGCAGACGTTCTCGCCGGTGAAATAGATTCTCACGCAATTGTGATTGAGGTGTTCGTGCCCCAGCATGTAGTAGATGACGTAGTCGGGTGCGGCACCGTCCAGGGTGACGTCGTACTTTGGAAGTATGAGTGACTTGAAGAAGTCGATGATGAGCTGCCCACTGCGGGCCGTTCCGAAGTCGCAGAAGTGGAGTCTTAAGGGGGGCATCGGTGGGCTCCTGGTCAGAGCCGCGCTGTGGTTGCCAGCGCGCTCGTGCTTCGTCCCGGCCACTTTGAATGGTATGGTGGTGTGGCGCAACCAATGAACAGGCCGGGGTGGAATCGGCTAAGCCACGAACCGTCGCACCCTGCTTCCTAGAGGCGACGATCGTGCGTACATCGATCCTTTTTGTGGCGCAAAGGCTGTTCGGGCTGATCCCGGAGACGCGGCTTTTCGGGTTAAAGAGACGGGCGCTGCAGTTCGCCGGCGTTCGGGTGGGTGACGGAGTGCAGGTGTGCTCTTCCGCAATGATCCTCGGGGCTGGCGTCCTCGAACTGGGGCAGGACACATGGGTGGGGCATCAGGTCCTGATATGTGCGAGTTCCAGGGTGTCTATTGGGCAGCGCGTCGACATCGGGCCTCGTGCCTACATTGGTACCGGAACCCATGAGGTCGCGCCGCGCAGCCCGCGTGTTGCTGGTCCGGGCATCAACAAGGATGTGGTCATTGAGGATGGCGCCTGGCTTGGGGCGGCGAGTGTCGTGATGCCGGGGGTGACGATTGGCGCCGGTGCGGTCGTGGCCGCCGGAGCGGTTGTCACCGAAGATGTCCCGGCGCACGTGGTCGTTGCCGGAGTTCCAGCGCGGGTGGTCAAGTCACTCTGATCCGGGCTTGGCAGGGATCGATTCAGTCGTTGAAGAATCGCACCGATATCCAGGCGCTGCGCGGCTACGCCGTCCTACTCGTCGTCCTGCACCATGCCAAGCTGGCGGGGTTGAGTGCCGGCTATCTGGGTGTTGATGTCTTCTTCGTCATCTCCGGGTTCCTGATAACCGGCATGATCCGCGACGGCATCCGGCGCGGTGACTTCAGCTTCACCGAGTTCTACTTTCGCCGGGCCAAGCGGCTCCTGCCGGCCGCGTATGCCACCTTCCTGCTGACCGTCCTCCTCGCTCCCTGGTTCGTGGACGCTTCCGAGTATCGGAATGTCTTTGCGCAGCTCGTGGGGGCGCTCACCTTCAGTGCCAACTTCATCCTGTGGAAGCAGGCCGGGTACTTCAGCATCGCAAGCGAGCTGAAGCCACTGCTGCACGTGTGGTCACTGGCCATCGAGGAACAGTATTACCTGCTGGTGCCAGCCGCGCTGTTCCTGATCGCGCCACGGCGATGGCTTCCGGCGGCGCTGTGCGTGCTGGTGGGTAGCCTGGCGCTGTACGTGGCCGGGGAAATGCTCAAGCCTTCTGCGGCCTTCTACCTGCTGCCGACCCGGGCCTGGGAGTTGGCGCTGGGCTCGGTCGGTGCCCTGATTGGCATGTCAGAGGAGATCCGCCGATGGGTCGGCAGGCTGTTTGCGCCGGCCGTGTTGGCGATGATCGCGATGCCTGTTGCTCCGTTCGCCGATGATCACCCCGTGCCGGTGGCTGTGACCCTCTGCCTGGCAACCCTCGTGCTCATACTCCGCCGGCATCCGTGGTTGAACTCCGCGCGGCCGGCGGGACTGCTCGGCAAGGTGGGCGATTTCTCCTACTCGCTGTACCTCGTGCACTGGCCCATCTTTGCCTACGCCAACAACGCGACGGTGAGTGAGCCACCGGGTCAGCTTTCGGTAGGTGTGCGCGTCGGCGCGGTGGTCGTGGCGGTGCTTCTGGGGTACGCAATGTACCGTCTCATCGAGCAACCGATCCGGCGCGCTGATTTTCGTCCGCGTTGGCGATTCGGCGCAGCGGCGATTGCAGCGTCCGTCGCACTCGTCCTGGTGGGAGCAGGCCTGTTGCGCGAGTCGGCCGAGGCCCGGGCCTATGCCGAGGCAAGGCGGATCAACTTCGGGCTGAGCAGACGGTGCGAATTCGGGGACCAGTTCGCTCCGTTGCCGGACTGCAAGACATCGGACAGCCCGTCGGTGCTGGTATGGGGCGATTCCTACGCCATGCATCTGGTGCCCGGAATCGTGGTGTCCAGCGACGATCGAGGGGTGATCCAGGCCACGCGCAGCGGTTGCGGGCCTGTATTGGGTCTGGCGCCCATCGAGCGGCCGAGCCGGCGCGAGCAAGTTGTGCAGTTCGATGAGGCATGGGCCAGAGGCTGCCTGCGGTTCAATGCATCGGTCGTCTCGTATCTCGAGGAGGCTCCATCGGTATCAACCGTCGTCCTGGCCTCGTTATTCGATCAATACCTCGATTCCGAGCGGTGGCGTGCGCTCACCGCAGGAGCCGATGGTCCGCGTGAGGACGATGCGGGCGTGGAACACCTCATGAGCGGCCTGCGAGATACGGTGATGCGGATCAGGGCGATGGGAAAGCGTGTGGTGGTCGTCGCTCCGCCGCCGACGGGCGGATTCAATACGGGTCGCTGCCTGGAACGCAGTGCAACCGGCAAGGTCCTGCTGGGCGCGCATGATGGCTGTGTGATACTAGTGGGCGACTATCGGCAAACCCGGGCCCGCGTCCTCACAGCGTTGGAACGGGCAGGGCGCGAAGCGGGAGTGGGCGTTCTCAGCATGGATGGCTTTCTCTGTGATGCGCAATTCTGCCAAGTGCAGGCCGACAGGGTGCCCCTCTACCGCGATGCCGGCCACCTGTCGGTCGATGGGTCGCGGCTTGTCGGTAAGCGGATGTCACTGACGGCGACTCTCGTCAATCTGGCACGTTGAAGGCATGGACAACGAATCCGAATCCCGGCGGTCCGGGAGCGAAACAGGTGCCAAGGCGCCGACGGTAGGCGTGAGCCTTTCGAATTACGACGCACGCGCCTATACGCCCGGCGCGGGGCTGCTCCGGCGTGTCATCTGGTACATCGTGAACGCCTTGGTATTCGATTCTTGGCTATTGCCGTGGTCGCGCGCCAAGTGCCTGCTCCTGCGACTATTGGGGGCGCGCATTGGCTCCGGCGTCGTCTTCAAGCCGCGGGTCAACATCAAGTATCCGTGGCACTTGGCCGTTGGCGACAACAGCTGGATTGGCGAAGGTGTGTGGATCGATAACCTGGTGGCGGTGAAGATCGGTGCGAATGCCTGCGTGTCGCAAGGGGCGTACCTGCTGACTGGGAATCACGACTACCGCGATCCGCGGTTTGGACTGATCACCGGTGAGATTGTCATCGAAGATGGGGCGTGGGTCGGCGCCCGGGTCATTGTCTGCCCGGGCGTGCGGGTGGGCGCCGAGGCGGTGCTGGTTGCCGGAAGCGTGTTGAACTCTGACGCGCAGCCGGGGGGCGTTTACCGTGGCAATCCAGCCGCATGGGTGCGGTCGCGCATTGCAAGCTGATGCGCGTCGTCTTCGTCAACCGCTACTTTCACCCCGATCACTCCGCGACCAGCCAGATCGCAAGTGACCTCGTGTTCGCGCTCGCCGCGCGCGGCATGGAGGTCATCGCGATCACGAGTCGGCAGCGCTACGACGATCCGGGCGCGGCGCTGCAGCGCGACGAAACGCTCGAGGGCGTCCGCATCCTGCGCGTGCGCACGCCGATCTTCGGCCGCGGCAACCTGCTCGGGCGGGCGTTTGACTACATGGGGTTCTATCTGGGCGCGATGTGGCGCGTGCTGCGAACTGCAAGGCGCGGCGATGTGGTCGTGGCGATGACCGATCCGCCGATGCTGGGCGTCGCCCTCTGGCCCGTCGCCGCGTTGCGCGGTGCCAAGCTGGTGCATTGGTTGCAGGACCTGTTCCCGGAGGTCGCGGTGCGGCTCGGCATGCGGGCCATACGTCCTGTCGCGGGGTTGTTGCGGGCGCTACGCAATGCGGCGCTGCGTCGCGCCAGTTCGATCGTGGCAATTGGCGACTCCATGGCAGCCCTGGTCTGGCGTGAGTGCTCCCGAGCACCGGTGGTCATCCCAAATTGGGCGCTGGAAGAGCATAGCGACACCGATGCACCGCCGACCCGACAGTCGCATCCGCTACGCCGTGAATGGAATCTCGGTGCGGCCTTCATCGTGGGCTATTCCGGCAACATGGGGCGCGCACACCAGCTTGCCGGACTGATCGATGCCGCGGAGCGCCTGCGAAATGAACCCGGAATAGCCTTCCTGCTGGTTGGCGAAGGCGCGCAGCGCGCGGCGCTCGAGCGGATGGTGCACGAGCGCGGACTCATCAACGTGATTTTCCGTCCGCACCAGCCGCGCGAGGCCCTGCGCACGAGCCTTACGCTGCCGGACCTTCACGTAGCTTCGCTCGACGAACGGCTAGAAGGCCTCATCGTGCCGAGCAAGGTCGTCGGCGTCATCGCTCTCGGCAAGCCGGTGTTGTGGCTCGGTAGCAAATCCGGCGAGGTCGGGTCGCTCGTGCTGCGAGCCGGTGCTGGCATGGTTGTGCCCGCCAACGATGGCGCGGCGATGGCCGCCTCCATCCGGGCTGTGGCGCGCGACGGGGGGCGCGTCGCGGCAATGGCCGAGGCTGCCCGTTCACTCTGGAAAGCGCGGTTCAAGCGAACCGATGCAATCGCCCGATGGCAGGAAGTGCTGGAAGGCATAATGGGCCAATGAACGCAGCCGCTGGCGCCGCGCCACAGCTCTACCGCCTGCCCATCGTGGCGTGGCTGCTGGCGGTCGTGGGGATGGCGGCGGGTTATGTCGCATTCCGGGCCGGTGTCGACCTCTCGGCTCTCCAGTTGTGGACGCGTCCCGAATACAGCCATGGATTGGTCATCCCCTTCATCGCCGCGTTTCTCGTGTGGCAGCACCGCGACTGGCTTGAGCGCACGGCGTTTCCGGGATCCTGGCTAGGTCTCGTCTTCATTGTGCTGGCGTTCGCGCTCAACGCCGTAGGGCGCCTTGGTGGCCTGTTCATCCAGCAATACGCCGCGCTCTTTGCGCTCTACGGATTGGTGCTGTCGCTGGTTGGTGCGCAGGTATTCCGCCGCCTCTGGGTGCCACTGCTGATCCTGCTTTTCATGATTTCGCTGCCCGAGTTCCTCTACCAGAGCCTGTCTTCGCAGCTGCAGTTGCTATCCTCGCGCGCCGGCGTTTGGGTGATCCGGCTCTTTGGTATCAGCGTGTACGTCGAGGGCAACGTCATCGACCTCGGTGCAATGCAGTTGCAGGTCGCGGAAGCCTGCAGCGGACTGCGTTACCTGTTCCCGCTGATGACGCTTGGGTTCATCGTCGCGTATTTCTTCAAGTCGGCATTTTGGAAGCGGTTGATCGTCTTCCTGTCCAGCATCCCGATCACCATCGCGATGAACAGCCTGCGCATCGGGCTGATTGGCGTTACGGTGGAGTATTGGGGCCCTCGCATGGCCGAAGGCCTGCTGCATGACTTCGAGGGTTGGGTCGTGTTCATGGCGAGCGGAGCGGTGATGCTCTTCGAGGTCGTCCTGCTTGCTCGCATCGGCAAGGATCGGCGGCCGTGGCGCCAGGTATTCGGGGTGGAGTTGCCGCCGCCAGTTCCGCAGGGTGCACGCTTTGTCGATCGCGGTCTGCCACGCAGCTATGTCGCCTGCGTCGTGTTCCTTTTGGTCGGCGCTTTGGCCGCGCAATTGCTGCCCGAACGCCGCGATGCCGTGCCGGGGCGACGGCAGCTCGTTGACTTCCCGTTGTCCATTGCCGGGCGGTCCGGTGAGCGTGAAGTGGTCGATCCCGCCTCCCTCGCAATCCTCAACCTGGATGACTACCTGTTGGCCGAATTCGGGCCGGCAAGTGACGGTGATGTTCCGGTGGACCTGTGGGTGGCCTGGTACGACTCGCAACGTGCCGAACGGACCACCCATTCGCCCAGTGTCTGCCTGCCCGCGGGCGGGTGGACGGTGCGACAGTTCTCTCAATTCGAGGTGCCAGGCGAGCGGGTGTCGGGCCATCCCCTGCGGGTAAACCGTGCAGTGATCAGTCGCGGCGATGCGCGCCAGCTCGTGTATTACTTCTTCAAGCAGCGCGATCGCGTGGTGACTGGCGAATACGCGGTCAAGTGGTACCTCTTCTGGGATGGGTTAACGAGGAATCGCACGGATGGGGCACTGATCCGTTTCGTGACACCCATTCTTTCCACCGAGGATGAGCGCGCGGCCGACCATCGCCTGGCCGAGTTTGTCGGCGCAGCATTGCGCCAACTCGAGCCCTACGTGCCGGACTGAGGGCCGGAGCCGCCGCATGAACCTGCTGCTGGTATTCCTCGTGGCGATGGCTGTGACGATGGCCCTAATCCCGGTACTGATGCGTTCAGCGGGCCGCATGCACGTTCTCGATTCGCCGGGCGAGCGCAAGGTGCACGCGACGCCCATGCCGCGCGTAGGCGGCATCGCGATGCTTGCGGGTCTGTGCATCGCCCTGGTCCTGTGGTTGCCGGCGTTCGACCTGCGGATGCGTGCGTGGCTGATCGGGGCCGCAATAGTCTTCGCCTTTGGTGTCTGGGATGACCGGGCGACCCTGCCGCCGCGCATCAAGCTCTTTGGTCAGTTGCTCGGTATTGCCTGCATCGTCTTCCTCGGCGGCCTGAGCATCGACACGTTCACGTTGACTGAGCGACACGCGATCCCGTCGTGGTTGGCGGTCCCCCTGACCTTCGTTTTCCTGCTTGGCGCCACCAACGCCGTCAATCTGGCCGACGGCCTCGATGGGCTTGCCGGTGGAACGACGTTGCTGAGCTGTGGCGCGCTGGCCCTGCTTGGGCTTACGTACGGCGCGACGCCTGTCGCGGTGACCGGTGTGGCGGCCGCCGGTGCGATCCTCGGATTCCTCAGGTTCAACACCTATCCAGCCCGCGTCTTCATGGGCGACGGCGGCAGCCAGCTGCTCGGCTACACGGTGGCCACGCTGGCATTGATGCTGACACAGGACTCTTCGGTCCCGCTTAGTACGGCACTGCCTCTCATGCTGCTTGGGCTGCCCGTGGTGGACACGCTCATGGTGATGGCGCAGCGTTGGCGCGAGGGCAGTCCCATATTTCGTGGCGACCGGCGCCACGTGCACCACAAATTGCTCTCGCTGGGGTTCGATCACGCCGAGGCGGTGGTGGTCATCTACCTCGTCCAGGCCGTCTTCTTCGTGACCGCGTGGCGGGTTCGTTACGAGTCGGATCCGGTGATCATCGGGGTCTTCGTCGGACTCGCGGTCATCATCGTTGGTGTGCTGGGCGCGGCGGGTCGTCTTGGCTGGCGGTGGCGCCATTTCGGCGATCCGGATGCATTGCCGGCGGAGTCTCGGCTGCGCCGAGTCCTCGTTTGGCTGGCAACGCCAACGCGCCTGCCCCGGTGGGCCTTGCGGACCGCGGCCGTTTGTCTGCTAGCCTATGTCTTGGGCGTGGCTTGCATCGCAGGCCGGCCGCGGCACGATCTCGGGTGGCCGGCGGCCGGCATGGCCGGCGTCCTGCTTGGCGCACTGGCGTTCGGGCGTAAGTCCAGCCGCGTGGAATGGCTGGTAAGGATGATCCTGTACGTCGCGGCAGCCACCGCGGTCTATTTGGATCACATGACCGAAGCGAAGTCCGTGCCGCTGCAGACCTTGAAGTGGATCTGCCTGCCTCTACTGGTGGCCTCGGTGGCAGTCCGGATACGCCTTTCTTCCCAGCGGCGGTTCACAGTCACGGCGCTCGATGTCCTCATCATGATCGCGGCCGCCGTGGTCCCGCTTCTGCCCGGCCTGGCGGGCGGTCAGGGAAACCTCGGGCTTTCGCTGCTCAAGCTCGTCGCCCTCGTTTATGCGATCGAGCTCGTGGCAGACCAGACGCCCAAGGGGCAGCGGCTGGTCGCCTGTGGAGTCCTTGCGTCCCTGGTCGCGGTTTCCATTCGGGCTTTGACCTGAAGCCGCTACAATCGGGCTGATTGACGGCCCGCGTCGCGAATCTGCGGAGTTCCAGCCGAATGTCCAAGTCAGTCCTCGTCCGGCGAGTGTCGTTCGCCTTTGTCTCGGCCCTCGTCATGTGCGGTTGCACAGGCGCCGAGTCGCGGAAAGCCAGCTTCGTGTCGCAGGGCCAGCAGCATATGGCCAGCCACGATTGGCAGAAGGCCCGGCTGGATTTCCGCAATGCTCTGCAGATCGATCCAAAGGACGCCAAAGTCCAGTTCCTCGCGGCCCAGGCGGCTGAGCGGGCGGGCGAATACCCGGAGGCGGCAGGCCGCTATGGCGCGTTGTTCGAGCAGGACAAGAACAACCTGCAGGCCCGGGTAGCCCTCGGGCGCCTGTATGCGGCGGGCGGCCTTGCTGCGGAAGCGACCAAACTGGCGGAGGAGGGGCTGGCAGGCCATCCCGACGATGCCGGCCTTCTTGCGGTTCGTGGTGTGGCGCGCATGGCTCGTGGGGACAGGGCGGGCGCGCTCGAGGACGCCAAGGCCGCCGTCGCCAAGGAACCGAACAACGCCGATGCTGCGGCGCTTCTGGCCTCGATCCTGGCCGGGGATGGGAAGCGCGACGAGGCGCTGGCCCTGCTCGAGCGGGTGTCGAAGGCGAATGCCGACAACGTCGGCTTGAAGTTGGTGTTGACGCAGCTTCTGACCGGCATTGGGCGTGCGAGTGATGCAGAGCGGGAACTGCAGGAAGTCATCCGCCTCGAGCCGAATGAACTTGCGCACCGATATCGGTTGTCGAATTTCTATCTCCTGCAGCAGAACGTGGACGCTGCCGAGTTGGCGCTGCGTGAGGCCGTAAAGATCGCGCCGGACAAGGCGCAGCCCAAGCTGGCACTCGCCGATTTCATTGCGTCCCATCGGTCCTTCGAGACGGGCGAAAAGAGCCTGAAGGAACTCGTCTCTGGCGCGTCCAGCGACTACGACCTGCGGATGGGGTTCGGCGATTTCTACGCTTCTCACCAACGGTCGGCGCAAGCCGAGCAGGTCTACCGGGATATCGTCCGCGACGCCGGTACTGCAGCCGCAGGACTTGAGGCTCGTGACCGCATAGCCGCCCTTTACCTGGCCTCGAACCGCACGACCGAGGCCAGCGCATTGCTCGAGGAAGTACTGCAGAAGAATCCGCGCGATCCCGGCGCCCTGCTCGCACGGGCGGGCATTGCCTTGGATAGAGGTGCCGCTACCGGCGCCATCGCGGATCTGCGGGCGGTGCTGCGCGATGCGCCGGCATCAATGCAGGCATTGCGGATGCTGGCAAGGGCCTACGAGGTCAATCACGATGTGGGCCTGGCCGAGGAGACACTGCGCGGCGCCATTCGCGCAAATCCTAGCGATGTCCAATCGCGGCTGGCTCTGGCGCAGCTCCTGATGCGGAACGGACGCGGTGACGAGGCACAGCCGGTGGCGGATCAGGCAGTGAAGGATCGACCCGGCGACGTCGATGGGCTGAGGGCGGCGTTCCAGGTGCAGGTGGAGCGGCGCGACATGGCGGGCGCGCGAGCCACTGCGGTGGCCATACAGTCCTTGCGCCCAGACCTCCCCGACGGGTATTTCCTGGTTGGTCTGGTCAACGAGGCTCTTGGAAACCGGGCTGATGCGCTGGCAGCATTCGAGCGTGCCACTGCCGTTTCGCCGACGGCGGTCGAACCCGTGGCCGCGGCAGCCCGCATCGACCTGCAGCTGCAGCAGAACGACAGAGCCATGGAACGGGTAAGTGCCGCACTCGACAAGTCCCCCAAGAATGCCGCACTGCTGGCGGTTCAGGGCAACGTCCTTTTGCGCCTGAAGCGTTATGACGAGGCTGCCGAGGCGTTGCAGAACGCGGTATCCGCAGCACCGGGTTGGTGGGTAGCGTACCGTGACTTGGCGCAGGTCGAGCGCTCGCGGGGGCGGAATGAGGCTGCCGTGGCAACCTACCTGCGCGGCATCGATGCAACCGGATTCTCGCCGGAACTCCTGACGCAGTTGGGTGAGTTGTATGAGCGGTTGGGTCGAATTGACGAAGCCATGGTCCTGTACGACGGTTGGCTGAAGCGCGACTCGGAGTCTGTCGTTGCCGCGAACAACTACGCGATGCTGTTGGTCAATTACCGGTCGCGGGATGCGGCGAGTATCCAGCGTGCGGTGCAGCTAACGAACCGGCTTCGGGATCTTCCGCAGCCGCAGTACCAGGACACCTACGGCTGGGTTCGCTATCTGGCCGGCGATGCCAAGGCTGCTCTGGTCGCTCTGGGTAGGGCCGATGCGGCTTTGCCCGATCGCCCGGAGATTCGTGCTCACCTGGGTCTTGCGCAGATGAGGGTCGGCGAAACCGGGCCCGCGCGGCGGAATCTGGAGGCAGTGGTCAACCGCCTAGAAGGCTTGCCAGAGCGCAAATTGGTTGATGCGGCGCTGGAATCACTGCCGCGCGCCCATTAAGGCATCATGCCAGAGCGCACTACCAATGCAATACGTTTGGCGCGGGCGATCATCTCGCGAAACTTCTTTTGCCTAAGTGCGCTTGATCGTCCTTAAGTCCAATCTGTAAGATCTTGGTAAGTCGCAGGTTGAGTCGCCTGCGCCCAGGGGACCAGCTAAGGAGGCGCCATGCTTTTCTCGAAGAACGTGAAAATGGGGTTTGTCGCGACGTTGATGCTTGGCGCGTGCGGACTCGCCAATGCGTTTTCCTACACCTTTACGGGAACTGGAAATAGTTCGCCAGGCCAAGGGCTGGTCTATCTTGACGATGTCACGCTGTACGGTGACAAACTGCAGCCCGGGGCCCCCGCAAGAACGGACAATTGGTACTTCAACATTACCCAGCCGCTCTACATCAAGTACGGGCAGGTTTCATTCCAGAACGTGGACAGCTTCCGGGTCCAGTTGTTCAGCCCCACGTCCACGTTGTTGCTCGACAGCGATACGTGTCTGGGTTGCGTGATTAACAAGACCGTCAGCATTCCGTATCAGCTTCTGAGCGACGGGATCTTCCTGCTGGCAATCACCATGAAGGCTGGAAGCATTGCCGGTAGCTACACGGCTGGTTTCCAGGTCGTCCCGCTGCCTGCCGCCGCCTGGCTGCTGCTCTCGGGCGTCGCTGGCCTGGGTGCGATGGCTCGTCGCCGCAAGGTCGCAGCGGAGGCCTGAGCCAGGGGTCTGGGTCTAGCTGACTCGCGGATCGGCCCTTCCCCTGGGGCCGAGACGGGCGAATCAACGCCGCGCAATGCAAGTTGCGCGGCGTTTTCGTTATGGACGCCGTATCGCGCCGCCGTCGGGCTCCATGCGGCACCGCGGCGAAGCCACCGGATGCCGGACGACACCTGTCATACGTCCGCCGCCTCAACCCCCGAGAAATCGGCGGCATGGCCCGGTGCAATATGGAACGCGAATATGTCCGGCGATAGCATTTCGTCAAAGGGACTGAGGGGCGAGGGCTCGGCCTTCGCGGATGGAGCGGCCATGGGGAACAGGCGTTTGCGCGGGATCTTCTGGACGGCGGCACTGGCCGTCATGCTGGCACCGGCCGTGCACGCATCGAGCGTCACGTACTACCTGAACCAGAGCAACGTCGACAGCGTCTATCCGGACGGCACCGACTACGCCAAGGTCGTCATCGAGGACGTCGGCAGCGACATCCAGTTCACGGTGTCGATACTGCCGGGCGTGTTCGACCCGGACTCCAACTTCGGCATCCAGCAATTCGGTTTCAACATCATCTCCGGCGGTCCGAGCCTGAACGGCGGCTCGAACTTCTCGTTGCCTGACGGCTGGGGCGCGGGCTGTGGCGGCCAGATGGATGGTTTCGGTATCTTCGATTGCACCGTGGACACCACGGGCAATGGTCGCCTCGATCCGCTGGTCTTCAAGGTCACGGGAGTGACCGGTGACCTGCTCTCGACCTACTTCGACCTCTCCACGACGCAGTCGGGAAAGCCGCCGGGGCAGGGCTACCAGTACTTTGCCCTGCACATCACCGGGTTCAAGGATCCCTCGGGATTGCCTTCGAATAACGATAACGCGACGACCAGCGGCTTCTTCGGCGGCGGCTACCAGAAGACCAACGTCGTCCCCATTCCCGCCGCGGCCTGGCTGCTGCTCTCCGGCGTCGCGGGCCTGGGTGCGATGGCGCGCCGGCGGCGCGGCGTGGCCGAGACGGGCGCCGAGGCTGCCTGAAGCCCCCGAGCCTGATCCCTCAGCGCCGCGCCTGCGCGGCGTGTTCCCGGAACCAGCGGTAGGTTTCCGCGATCCCGTCCTCGAGCGCGATCTTCGGCGCCCAGCCGAGCGCGCCGAGCTTCGAGACATCCAGGAGCTTGCGCGGCGTGCCGTCGGGCTTGCTGGCGTCGTAGGCGATCCGTCCGCTGAATCCCACGACCTTGCCGACCAGCGCGGCGAGCTCGGCGATCGAGACGTCGCTCCCGCAGCCGACGTTGATCGGCGCTTCCTCCGAGTACCTCTGCATCAGCACGACGAGTGCGTCGGCGAGGTCGTCGACGTGCAGGAACTCGCGCCGCGGCGTGCCGCTCCCCCAGACGACGACCTCGGCGGCGCCGGCGGCCTTGGCCTCGTGGAACTTGCGGATGAGTGCGGGCAGCACGTGCGAGTTCGCGAGGTCGAAGTTGTCGCCGGGGCCGTAGAGGTTGGTGGGCATCGCCGAGATGGCGTTGAAGCCGTACTGGCGGCGGTAGGCCGCGGCCATCTTCAGGCCGGCGATCTTGGCGACGGCGTACCACTCGTTGGTGGGCTCGAGGGGGCCGGTGAGCAGGCACTCCTCGCGCATCGGCTGCGGGGCGTGCTTGGGGTAGATGCAGCTCGAGCCGAGGAACAGCAGCTTCTTCACGCCGCAGCGCCAGGCGGCATCGATGATGTTCGTCTGGATGGCGAGGTTGTCGCCGATGAACTCGGCGGGGCGGGTGGCGTTGGCCTGGATGCCGCCGACCTTGGCGGCGGCGAGGAACACGTACTCGGGCCGCTCGCGCTCGAAGAAGGCGCGCACGGCGGCCTGGTCGCGCAGCTCCAGCTCGTGCCGCGTGCGCAGCAGCAACTGGCCGTGCCCGAGGGCGCGCAGCCGGCGGACGATGGCGCCGCCGACGAGGCCAGCGTGGCCGGCGACGAAGATGCGGGAAGCGTGATCCATGGGCGTGAAGTGTAGTGCCGGATCTTGTTAAACTGCGGGGAATTTTGAACTGGAGCACGATCCGGCATGAAGCGAGCGCGATTCGGCCTGGGCCTAGCGGTGGTGCTCTTTGCGGGCGTGCCGGCCTGGGGCGCCGCGGGCAAGGGTGCCGGGCGGGCGGCGCACGCCTCGGGTCCGCAGCTGCGCTCGGGCTCTGCCCTGGTGCTCGACACCGCCACCTCCGACGTCCTGCTGGCGCACAACGCCGCGACGCCGGGCTCCATCGCCTCGATCACCAAGCTGATGACGGCGCTGGTGGTGCTCGAAGGCGGCCAGCCGCTCGATGAGACGCTGACGATCGGCAAGGACGATGCCCTGCGGGCGCGCGGCACGCCCTCGCGGCTCGCGCCGGGCACGAGCATGACGCGCGGCGACCTGCTGCACCTCGCGCTGATGTCCTCGGAGAACCGCGCGGCGCAGTCGCTGGCGAGCCACTACCCGGGCGGCCTCGAGGCCTGCGTGGCGGCCATGAACCAGAAGGCGAAGGCGATCGGCATGACGCACGCGCGCTTCGTCGACCCGACGGGCCTCGGCGCCGGCAACGTCGCCTCGCCCGAGGACCTGGCGCGGCTGGTCGAGGCCGCGGCCGACAACGCCACGATCCGCGAGTTCTCGACCGACCCGCACCACGACGTGCGCGTCGGGCGGCAGATCCTCGAGTACCGCAACACCGATTCGCTGGTGCGCGACCCCGAGTGGGACGTGATCGTGCAGAAGACCGGCTACACGCGCAGCGCGGGCCGGTGCCTGGTGATGAAGGCGCGGGTCGACGGCCGCGCGCTCGTGATCGTGCTGCTCGATTCCTTCGGCAAGTACACCCGCGTCGCCGACGCGCGCCGCATCCGCAAGTGGCTCGGGGCGCAGGCGGCGCTGGGCGGCGCGCTGGCCTCGGCGGGGCGCTGATTCCTCCCCCGGGACACCGGGTTTTCGCACGACCTGCGCACAATAGGCCCTTGTCGGCGCCAGCGGCCCCGGGATACAGTTAGCTCAAGTTAGCTAACTTGGGGTCCCGCCCGTGCGCAAGGTCAACATCCACGAAGCCAAGACGCGCCTGTCGCAGCTGGTCGAAGCCGTCGAGGCCGGCGAGGAGATCGTGCTGGCGCGCGCTGGCCGGCCAGTGGCGCGGCTGGCGCGGCTGGAGCCGCGGCGCTGCGTGCGCTTCGGCCTGCTGAAGGGCAAGTTCACCCGGGTGGCCCGCGATTTCGACCGGCCGCTATCCGCGGCCCAGATGAAGAAGCTCTTCGGCGGTTCGCTCGAGCCGTGAGGTTGCTGCTCGACACGCACGTCCTGATCTGGGTGCTCGAGGACAGTCCGCGGCTTTCACGGCGGGCGCGCGGCCTGGTCGCTGATCCGTCCAACGAATGCTGGGTCAGTGCAGCGAGCATCTGGGAGATTGCCATCAAGTCGCGGCTTGGCAAGCTCGCGCTCGCCAGTCCGCTGGCTTCGATCGAGAAGGCCGTGGCCGATTCGGGGTTCGCCGCGCTGGACGTCACCCTGGGCCACGCCGCCGGCGTGGGGCGCGTTGACTCGACTCACGGCGATCCCTTCGACCGCCTGTTGCTCGCGCAATGCGAAGTCGAGACCCTGCGATTGCTGACGGCCGACCGCTTGCTGGTCGGACATCCAGCGGCGCTGGCGGCCTAGCACGCCGCCAGGGCCAGCCGGCGCTACTCGTGCCGGCGGAAGGTCCTGAAGCCCTGGCTCGCCACGAGCTGGTGGCGCTTGGCCTGGTCGAGGTCGGTCGCGACCATCTCCTTCACGAGGTCCTCGAAGCTCACTTCCGGCCGCCAGCCGAGGCGCGCGCGCGCCTTGCTCGCATCGCCGAGGAGCGATTCGACCTCGGTGGGGCGGTAGTAGCGCGGATCGACGCGCACCAGCGTGCGGCCGGTGGTGCGGTCGACACCGGTTTCCTCGCGGCCGCTGCCGCGCCAGTCGATGCGGAAGTCGAGCTCGGCGGCGGCGCGCTCGACGAACTCGCGCACCGAGTACTGCTGGCCGGTGGCGATGACGAAGTCCTCCGGCTCGCGCTGCTGCAGCATCAGCCACTGGGCGCGCACGTAGTCGCGCGCGTGGCCCCAGTCGCGGCGGGCGTTGAGGTTGCCGAGGTAGAGGCAGTCGTCGAGGCCGACGCGGATGCGGGCCAGCGCGCGGGTGATCTTGCGGGTGACGAAGGTCTCGCCGCGGATCGGCGACTCGTGGTTGAAGAGGATGCCGCTGCAGGCGTAGAGGCCGTAGGCCTCGCGGTAGTTGACCGTGATCCAGTGCGCGTAGAGCTTGGCGGCGCCGTAGGGCGAGCGCGGGTAGAACGGCGTGGTCTCGCGCTGCGGCGTCTCCTGCACCTTGCCGAACATCTCGGAGGTCGAGGCCTGGTAGAAGCGGGTGCGCTCCTTGAGGTCGAGGATGCGGATCGCCTCGAGCAGGCGCAGCGTGCCGAGCGCGTCGGCGTTGGCGGTGTACTCGGGCGTCTCGAAGGAGACCGCGACGTGGCTCTGCGCGGCGAGGTTGTAGATCTCGTCCGGCTGCACCTGCTGCACGACGCGGATCAGGTTGGTGGCGTCGGTGAGGTCGCCGTAGTGCAGGATCAGCCGCGGGTTGGGGACGTGCGGGTCCTGGTAGAGGTGGTCGATGCGCTGGGTGTTGAAGTTCGAGGCGCGGCGCTTGATGCCGTGCACCTCGTAGCCCTTGTGCAGCAGGTACTCGGCGAGATACGCGCCGTCCTGGCCGGTGATGCCGGTGATCAAAGCCCGCTTTTGCACCTTCGGGGGTCTCCTGGCTCGGCCGCACTCGGCGGCCGGGCGGGAGGATAGCATCGCGCGGGCGGCCGCAGCGGCGGGGCGCGCCGACGAGGCGCGGCGCGCGCGCTCGGCGCGGCGGGCGATTTCGCTTCACTCGCGCCGGAAATGGCTCCTTGACTTGTGTCTTACCCAGTCTTACTTTGCTTCCATGACCACCACGCGACTCTCGTCCAAGGGCCAGGTCGTGCTGCCGAAGGCCGTGCGCGAGGCCTGCGGCTGGCGGGCCGGCGTCGAGCTGACGGTGGACCTCACCCCCGCGGGCGTCACGCTGCGCGCGCGCAAGCCCTTCGCGCCGAGTCGTCCGGAGCAGGTGTTCGGGCGGCTGCGGCACGCGGGCGCGGCGTTGACGCTCGAGGAGATGCATTCGGCCGTGGCACGACGCTTCGGGCCGCGACGCACCGGCCGATGAAGGCCGTCGACACGAACGTCGTCGTGCGCTACCTCGTCGGCGACGAGCCGCGGCAGGCCCAGGCGGCGCGGCGCTTGATCGAGGGCGAGGCGGTGTGGCTGGGGCTCACGGTGCTGCTCGAGGCCATGTGGGTGCTGGAGTCCGCCTACGGTTTCGCGCCGGCCGCGGTCGCCGAGGGCATCGAGCTGTTCCTCGGGCTCCCGACGGTCCACGTGGAATGCGCGCCGCAGGTCGCACGCGCGCTGCAGGCCCAACGGGCCGGCGTCGACTGCGCCGACGCCTTGCACGTCGCCTGCGGTACCGATGCCGCGAGCAGCTTCGCGACCTTCGACCGGCAGCTGGCGCGCGCCTGCCGCGGCCTCGGGCGCATCGAGCTGCTCGGCTGAGCGGCATCGGGACGGGCGAGTGCCTTGCGCCGTATGATTGGCCGGCGCGATCGAGGTCCCGCCCGGCGAAATCCGGATGACTGTCTAGTCCATCCGTTTCACGAGCTGCGGCGGCGGCCTGCGCGCCCCCATCATGGCGTCCCGGAGCCACACATGCCACGGAGCATTCATGGAAACGCCGTACGCGCTGTATGATGCGCTCAGCGCCATCGACGTCCCGCCGGAGAAGATCCGCGTGGTCGTCCAGTCCATGGAGCGCGACATGGCCCTGTACGCAACGCAGTCCCAGTTCACCGCGCTCGACTTGCACTCCGGGTCGCGCTTCGACCTGCTCGACGCGCGGTTCGGCCAGATCGACCACCGGTTCGAGCAGATCGACCGGCGCTTCGAGCAGGTCGAAAAACGGTTCGAGCAGATCGAGAAGCGCTTCGAGCAGATCGACAAACGCTTCGACCTGGTCGACCGGCGGCTCGACGCGATGCAGCGGCAGATCACCGATTCCATGCAGGCGATCGAGCAGCGCCTGATCGTGCGGCTCGGGAGCTTCCTGGCCGTCGCCGTGGCGGTGACAGCCGGCGTGGTGAAGCTGCTGTCAGCTTGAGGGGTGGGCGGCCGCGGCGCCGCGCACCACGATTTCCACGCGATCCAGCGCCTCGCCCGCGTCGGCCGCGGCCAGCACGATGGTGTGCCGTCCCGGCACCAGCGCCCAGCGGCCGCGGGCGCCGGCGGGCAGGTCCCGTCCGTCGATGCTCCACCGCAGGTCCGGGTGCGCCGGCTCGGCGCCGAGCAGCAGCTGCTGCGCTGCTACCGGGATGTCGGGGTCGATCGCCAGCACCTCGCCGTCCACCGGGTGCACGATGCGCGCGCGGCGCGGGTCCGCGGGGGCCGGCGCGACGCGCGCCTGGGCGGTGCCGGCCAGGAACCACTCGCGCCGCGGCGGCTCGACCTCGCCGCCGAACTGCACGCGCCGCGCGATGAGGCCCGCGGGCGGCGGCGGCTCGGTCGCCGGGGCCTCGCCCTCCAGGCGTTCCATGATCGCGGTCCACGCGGGCGCGGCGCCCGTGACGCCGCTCACCGCGCGCATCGGGTCGCCCTCGAAGTTGCCGACCCACACGGCCACCGTGTAGCGGCGCGACCAGCCGATGCACCAGTTGTCGCGCATGTTCTTGCTGGTGCCGGTCTTCACCGCGCTCCAGTGACGCGTGGCGAGCGCGTTCTCCAGCCCGAAGGTCGTGGCGCGCGCACCGCGGTCGGAGAGGATGTCGCCGACGAGCCAGGCGGCGCGCTCGTCGAACACGCGCACGGGCGTGGCGGCGCCGGCTGCCGCCGCGGGCACGCCGGGTGCCACCAGGCGCAGCGGCGTGTAAAGCCCGCCGTTGGCGAGCGTGCGGTAGGCGTTGGCCTGCTCGAGGAGCGTGACGTCGGCCGCGCCGAGCGCGAGGGCGTAGCCGTAGGCATCGGGGTTGGGCAGCAGGTGGGCGTAGCCGGCGCGCTGGAGCGTGGCGTGCAGGCGGTCAGGGCCGATGAGCACCAGGGTGCGCACGGCCGGGACGTTGAGGCTGCTGGCGAGCGCGGTACGCAGGCTCACGAGGCCGCGGAAGGCATGGTCGTAGTTCTGCGGGGCGTACAGCCCGCCGACGGCCTCGATCGCGAGCGGGCTGTCGTCGAGGAGCGAGGCCGGCGTCAGGAGCCCGCGCTCGAGCGCGAGCGCGTAGAGGAAGGGCTTGAGCGTCGAGCCCGCCTGGCGCGGCGCGCGCGCGCCGTCGACCTGTGCGGCGCTGGAGGCCGGGCCGGCGCTGCCGACGTAGGCGAGGACCTCGCCGCTCGCGTTGTCGAGCACCACCGCCGCGCCGTCGCGCGCCTGCTGCGGCTCGAGCGTCATGAGCTGCGTGCGCAGGATGTCGGCGACGGTGCGCTGCAGGCCGGCATCGAGCGTGCTGGTGACGCTCGCGCCGGGCCGCGCGAGCAGCGCGCGGGCCAGGTGCGGCGCGAGCTGGGGCAGGGCGGTGGGGCGGTCGGGCACGGCGGCGTCGAGCGCCAGCGTGTGCAGCGCCGCGCAGCGCGCGCTCGTCGCGGCGGCGAGGCGGCAGGCGCGCGCGCCCCAGGCCGCGGGCGTCGCGCCCGGGGCGGCGAGGCCGGCGACGAGCAGCAGGCTCTCGTCGGCGTCCAGCGCGGCGGGCTCCTTGCCGAGCAGCAGCCGCGCTGCGGCGCCGACGCCGCGGGTCTCGCCGCGGAAGCTGACGCGGTTGAGGTAGGCCTCGAGGATCTCGGCCTTGCTCCAGCGCAGCTCGAGCGCCAGCGCGTCGATCGCCTGGCGGAGCTTGCCGCCGGGCGTGCGGTGGCTCCCCTGGCCGTCGAGGTCGGCGGCGAGCTGCATGCTGAGCGTGCTCGCGCCACGCCAGCCGCGGCCGCGCAGGCCCTCGGCGAGCGCGGCGCCCACCGCGAGCGGATCGACGCCGGGATGGGCCGCGAAGCGGCGGTCCTCGATGGCGATCAGGGTCCGCGGCAGGAGCGGGGAGACCTCGGCGAGCGGCACCCAGTCGAGCTGGCGGGTGCGCGCGTCCAGGCGCAGCGTCTGCAGGAGTTCGCCATGGCGGTCGAGCAGGCGGCCCTCGGAGGAGCCGTAGCGGCCGCGCACGCGCTCGAACGAGGGCGTGGTGAGCGCCGCAAAGGCCACGGCGAGCGCCAGCACGAGGAGCAGCGCGAGCGCGCCGACGCCCGCGAGGCGCAGGCCGCGGCGCACGCCGGCAGCCGTGCTCACCGCGTGCCCCGCGCGCCGCCCGCGGCTGTCGCCGCCGCCGCCGGCGCGACGGTCATGATCGGGTTGGGCCGGGCGCCGAAGATGTCGGGCGCGTACATCGCCTCGGCGCGCGTCGGCGGCAGGCGGAACTCGCCGGCTGCGTTGAGCCGCAGCAGGTACTCGACGTGCCAGGTGCCGCGCGGCAGCAGGTCGAAGTAGGCACGGTAGTTCTCGAAGCCGGCCTCGGTGAACGCGGGCCACAGGTCCTGCGCGGCGGACTTCAGGCCGAGCGGCGCGCCGTTGTTGCGCAGGCCGCCGACGACGCTCGCGCCGGCGGGCACCGGATCGTCCAGCACCACCCAGGTGAGGTCCTGGGGCGCTTCGATCGTGAGCTTGACGCGCAGCAGGTCGCCGCGGGTGTAGCGGCCCGGCGCCGCGGCCTGCACGCTCTCCACCACCCGGGTGACCTTCAGTCCCGCGGCCAGCGGCTGGCGCAGCGGGATGGCCGCGCTCGCCTGCACGATGGCCCAGGGCGCGCCGCTCCCCTGGTGGGTGAGCGTGAGGTCGCCGCGGCCGTTCGCCGGCCACGGGAAGTCCTGCGCGGTCGTGGCTGCCGCGTTGCCCGGCGTCGCGGCGGCAGGCGCGCTCCACTGCAATGCCTGTGGCGTTCCGCCGAGCGCGGCGCTGCTGCTGCCGGCCACCGGTTCGTTCTCGAAGCGCGCCACGTAGCGCTGCATCGCGAGCGTGCCCCAGGCGTTGGCGAGCGTCGTGTCCCAGTGGCCCCGGAGCTGGCGCGCGATCGTGCCGCTGGCGAGCCGCGGCGCGTCCTCGCGCCAGGCCGGCAGGTCGGCGGTGAGCAGCAGCGCGCGCGCCGCGTTCTCGTCCGGCGAGCGCAGCAGCCACCACAGGCCGTCGCGCGCCTCGGTGCCGAAGCCGAGCCGCGTGGCCGACCACACCAGGCGGTTGCGCAGCAGCGCGTCGGCGGCGGCGAGCCGCGCCTCGCGCCCGGGGAGCGTCGTGGCGTGCAGGTGGATCGAGTACCAGTCGAGCAGCGCCGAGGTCGGCCACAGCTCGGGCTGCACCGACAGGGGCTCGAGCATGGCCGGCGTCACGCGCCCGTAGCGCGCCAGCGCCTCGAGCGTGATCAGGCGGCGCAGCGTGTCATCGCCCGGCCGGAACAGGCCGCGGTAGGCCTGCTTGCCGGTGGCGAGCGCCTCGAGCGCGTCGAGCATGCGGGTGCGCGCCTCCTCGGGGAGCGGCGCGCCGGACTCCTGCGCGATGGCGAGCACGTAGGCGGTGAGCACGTCGCTCCCGTGCAGCCAGTCGGCCGGGAAGTAGCGCGCGAGGCCGTCGGCATCGAGGAGCGTGGGCAGGTCGGCGCCGATCGCCTGCCAGGCGGCGGCGTCGTGCAGCGCCACCGCGCGCGAGACGCGCTGCTCGAGGCAGTCGTAGGGGTAGCGCTGCATGTAGTCGCGCACGCCGGCGAGGCTCCCGGCCAGGCTCGGCGACCACACCACGCGCACGCCGCCGCGACCAGCGAGCGCGTCGCGCGGACGCGCCACGCTGACGCGCCGCGGCTGGTCCACGCGCTGCAGCGTCGACTGGTAGACGGCCGGCGGCCCGGGCCAGGCGCTGACGCGCTGCTGGAGCTTGAGCGCATCGCCCGGCACGCCCGGCGCGCTCGCCTGGAACTGCCATTCGATGCTCGTGCTCAGTCCCGGCACGGGGAACGGGAACACCAGCTCGCGGGCCGCGCCGGCGGCGAGCTGCACGCTCTGCGGCGGCGGCGCCACGGATGCGTATCGATGGCCGTCGGCCGCGATCGGCGTCGCGACCGCGCTGACGGTGACTTCGAGCGGCACGGCGCCGGCGTTGCGCACCGTCACGGTGGGCTGCTCGGCATCGCCCTCGCGCACGTGCTCGGGGAGCCCGGCGAACAGCATCAGGTCGCGGTGCGTGGTGACGCTGTCGCTGCCGGTGCCGAACAGGTCGTCGCCGGCGTTGGCGATGGCCACCAGGCGGAAGGCGCTCAGCGAATCGTTGAGCGGCACCTCCAGGCGGGCGCGGCCCTCGGCGTCGAGCGTGACGTTGCGCTGCCAGCTCAGGAGCGTGTCGAACAGCTCGCGCGTCGGCAGCGCGCCGCCGCCGCCGCCGGGCGGCGCGGCCTTGCGGCCGTAGTGGCGCTTGCCGATCACCTGCAGCTGCGCGGTCGCGGTCTGCACCTCCAGGCTCCGCGGCTGCAGCATCGCCTCGAGCAGCTGCCACGACGGGTTGGGCGCGAGCTCGAGCAGCGCCTCGTCGACGGCGGCGAAGGCGAGCTCGGCGCCGCGCACCGGCTTGCCGTCGGGGCCGAGCGCGCGCACGCTGACCTCGGCCTTGCCGCGCGTCGGGTAGACCTTGCGGTCGGCCTGCACCGTCACCTGCATGCGGTGCGGCGCGCGGCCGACGCTGAGCGTCGTGTAGCCGAGGCGGAAGGTCGGGCGCGCGAGATCGACCATGGCCGTGGGCGCCGGCGCGGCGACGCGCCCGCGCACGGCGAGCACCGAGACGAACACGTTGGCGGAGTAGCCGCGCCGGATCGGCACGCTGACGCGCGGCTGCGCGGCGCCCAGGGGCGTGACGAAGGCGTCGAGGATGCCCTCGCGCTCGACCGTGACCAGCGCGGTGCTCTTGCGGAACGGCACGCGCGCCTCGATCGCCGCGCTCTCGCCGACCTCGAGCTCGCGCTTCGCCGGCACCAGGTCCATGCGCTCGCTGTCGCTCCCGCCCCACCAGGCGTCGACGCCGAGCAGCCACAGGCTCTGCGAGGCGGCGGCGGTGCGGCCGGCGGCATCGCTGCCGACCGCGCGCAGGATGAGCTGCTGCGCCTCGTCGAGCTGCGCCGTGCAGCGCAGCCGGCCGGCGGCGTCGGTGCGGCCCTCGCACAGGTCCTTGAGCTTCTCGACCTCGGCGCTGTTCTCGTAGGCGTAGAAGCCGCCCACCAGGCGCTTGCGGTAGGAGTAGATCGAGCGGCGGTAGGCCTCGATGCGCACCGTGCGGTCGGCGAGCGGCTTGCCCTCGAGGTCGAGCACGACCGCGTCGACGGCGAAGGCCTCGCCGCGCCGCGGCCAGGCCGGCGCGCGGATGCCGACGACCTCGGCGGCCGGCCACAGCCGCGCGCGCGTGCTGACCGAGAGGCGCTGGCCGTTGGCGTCCGGGTACTCGAGCTCGGCGACGAGCTCGGCCGGATCGGCCTGGGCCTCGAGGCCAGTGAGGCGCGTGCGCAGCGCGCCGGCGGTATCGAGGCCGATGGCGAGTTCGTGCACCGGTGACGCGGCCGCGGCCGGGCCTTCGCCGCTGTCGCTCTCCTCCTCGTCCGCGCCGTCGGAGAAGCTGGCAACGCTCCCGGTGCGCACCGCGCCGCCCGTGAACGTGTAGTCCTCGAAGCCGGCGAAACCGACGCTGGCGCCCTGCACGCGCCAGCGCAGCGTGGCGCCGAGGCCGGCGGCGCCACCGCCGGCGAGGTAGCTCACCAGCGCGTCGGCGCCGACTTCGCCGCGCGCGACGAGCGGGCCGGGCTCGAGCTGCAGCGTGGCGCGCATCGTCGGCAGGCGGAACTCGGCGACGCGGAAGTCGCCGACCTCGCCGCGCATCAGCGTGAGCTGGTAGCGGCCGAGCTTCGCGGCCCGCGGCACGCTCCAGTCGGTCCAGGCGCTGCCCGCGGCATTGAAGCTGAGCGGCACGTCCCAGTGCTCCTCGCTCCCCACGTGGCTGATGCGCAGCAGCGCCGGTCGCTCCTTCGCCGCCGGGACCGAGAGCCCGCCGGCGTCGTGCCGCCGCACCACGTGCTTCATGTGCACCGTCTCGCCGGCGCGCACCAGCGCGCGGTCGAGCACGGTGTGGGCGACGAGCGGGCCCGGCTCGTAGCCGGCCGAGGGGAGGTTGAAGTCCCAGCTCGAGATGCCCTCGCGCCAGGAGCTGAGCGCGAAGGCGACGTCGTCGCCGGCGCGGGCGCTGGCGTAGAAGCCGTCGAGCCCGCCGCAGGCGTCCCAGTTGCGCACCTCGCGCAGCGGCTGGCGCACGCGCGCGATGCCGCTCGCATCCGTGGTGCCGTGCCACTGCTCGGCGCCATCGCAGCCACGCACGCTGATCGCGGCGCCGGCCACCGGCGTCGCGGTGTCGAGCGTCGTCACCCACACGAGCGAGGACTCGCGGCCGATCTTCAGGTGCACGCCGAGGTTGGTGACCAGCGCGGCAGCGCGCACGTAGTAGACCGCATCGGCGCCCTTGGCGGGCGCGCCGGTCCCCTTGGCGGGCGCGCTATGGTCGGCGAGGGCGGCGCCGAGCAGCGGGCTGCGCAGCTCGACGACGTGCAGCCCCGGGCTCTTCAGCGGGATGCCGATGACCTGCGTCGTGCCGGTGTCGTTGCGCGGCAGGCTCAGGGGTTGCGCGGCGTCCTTCGGGCCGAGCAGCGGCTGGTCGTGGTCCCAGGCGCGGTTGAGGCGGCGCAGCCAGGCCATGATCGCCGCGTCGGTGTCGGCGACGACGGCCGCGCCGGGCACCGCGACCTCGCCGCCGGCCAGCGGGTTCTCGAGGTGGCGCAGCGTCACCGGCAGCGCCGGCCCGGCGTTGCGCTCGAGGATGCCGAACTCGGCGGCGAACTTCGCGAGCGGCGGCGCCGCATCCAGCGGGATCGCGAGCGGGAAGCGCGCGGCGTTCGCCAGCGGGCGGCCGCTCTCGTCGACCAGGTCGCGCGGCACCTCCAGGTGCAGCGTGCCGCGCGCGGGGAACGGCCCGGCGAACTCCAGGCGCTCGACGTAGGGCGGCAGCGCCGCGGTGTCGCGCGGGGCGTAGCTGCGTTGGCCGTCGCCGAGGCGCACGCGCAGCGCCGCGGCGCGCGCCACCGGCGCGGAGAACTCCACCGCCAGCATGCCGACCGGCAGGCAGGGCGCGTCCGGCTGCATGCGCTCGCAGCGGGTGGTCGCGAGGAAGGCGCCGCGCACCTTGAAGTCCAGGCGCTGGGCTTCGCTGCGCGCCACGCCGGCGGGCGAGGCGAGGCCGGCGTCCCACACCAGGTGCGCCGCGCGCCCGGCGGGCAGGGGCCGCGCGCACTGCACCAGCAGCAACCCTTCGAGCGCGCCCGCGTCGACGGGTTTCCAGGGCTCGTCCGGGTTCACGAGCTCGCCGAGCATCCAGCGCTGGCGGCGCAGGCCCGCGAGCACGCGCGCGCGTTCGGCGCCGGCGACGATGCGCAGCGGCAGTCGTTCGGTGATGCCCTCGGCCTCGCAGGCGGCGTGCGTGCCGAGCCCGGCCGGGTCCACCGCGCCGTCGACGCGCAGCGCGAACACCTGCTGCTCGTCGATCTCGGCGCCGGCGTCCGGCGCGCTGCGCAGGATTGCCGGGCCGCCGGTGGCGAAGGTGTAGCTGCGCGCCCGCGCGCAGGCGCCGGCCGTCGAGCGCGGCGAGGCCTTGGCGAGCGTGGCGCGGCAAGCGGAGCCCGGCGGGCGCGGGCGTTGTCGAAGTCGTAGGCCCAGGTGCGCTCGTCGAGCCAGCGGCCGCTGCCTGGCGCGGCGCGTCGATGGCCGCCGGCGCGGCGCGCGGGTCGCCGAAGGCGATCATCGGCGCGGCGAAGCGGATCACCACCTGGCGCGCGCCGCGCGCGTCCTCGCCCGATGGGGCGAAGCCCGTGATCTCCAGTGGGGGTGGCGCGGGGGCGCGGGCGGTGGCGAGGCCGGCGATCAGGCCGATGAGCCAGAGGCCGCGGCGCGGGCCGCGGCGGAGCAATGTCGCCATGTCGGGATCCCCCGGGACTTCAGTTGAGCTCCACGCTGGCGGCGCCCAGGCCGCCGAACTCGACGTCGACGCGCGTGCCGGCCGGCACGAAGCGGATGCCGGCGCAGCTGCCGGTCGTGACGATCTCGCCCGCGGCGAGCGCGCGCCCGCGCGCGTTGAGGTGGTTGGCGAGCCATACCACCGAGCCGAGCGGATCGTTGAAGCCGTGGCCGCCGCGCGCGTCGTGCGCCACCTCGCCGTTGATGCGCACGCGCAGCGGCAGGCGCGCGATCTCGAGCGCGCGCCACGCGGGCTGCGGCGGGCCGACCACCAGGCCTTCGGCCAGCAGGCCGTCGGCGAGCCGGTCGAGGAGCGGTGCCGTGCGGAAGGGCTCGAAGCGGCACACACACAGCTCGATGACCGCGTGCGCCGCGCCGATCGCCTCGATGACGGCGGCGCGGCCGTGCGGCGCGCCATCGGCGCGCGGCGCGAGCGGGGCGGCGATGCGGAAGGCGATCTCGGGCTCGATGCCGAACTCGCGCGTGCCGCGCGTCGGCGTCATCGAGGCGCGCAGCCGCGCCGGCGAGTCGTGCAGGCCCTCGGCGAGCAGCGGCGCGGAGTGTCCCTCGGTGCGGGTCTGGAGCGAGGCCTTCCAGCCAGCGACGCGCGCCCCGAGGCCGCGCACCACGGCATCCTGGATCGCGTAGGCGCGTGCCTCGTCCGGCGGCGCCAGCCAGGACGGGAACGCGCCCTCGCGCGGTGCGCCGGCGCGGCGCTCCAGCAGGTAGCGGGCGGCCGCCTCCGTGCGCCCGTCGAGGTCCATCAGGCCCCGGGGCCGGCCGCGGCGCGGCTCTCGATGAAGCGCGCCATCTCGGCGATGGTCGGGTGGTCGAAGATGTCGGTGACGTCCACCGCGTTGGGCCACTGGCGGTCGATCTGCTCGTGGATCGCCACCAGCTTGAGCGAGCTGGCGCCGAGGTCGAAGAGGTTCTCGTGCAGCTCGACGTGGCGGCCGTCGAGCGCGGTCTCGCAGATCGCCTGCAGCGCGCGCTCGATGCGCGTGTGCGGCGGATCGCCGCCGGCGGCGTGCGTGGCGGCGAGGGCCTGCAGCGCCGCGAGCTCGGCGGCGTAGGCGCCGGCAAGGTACTCCTGCTCGAGCAGGTGGCGCTGGACCTTGCCGCTGGTGGTCTTGGGGATGCGGCGCACCGGCACCACCGCGGCGACCTCGAGCCCGGCGTGCTCGCCGATGCGGCGCGCGATCGCGTGGGCGGTGGGCGCGAACTCCTCGGGGCTGCCCCGGTGCAGCGCGAACACCACCAGCGCGTCGGTGTCGGCGCCGCTCGCGCGCACGCCGGCGACCACCACCTTGCCGAGTTCCAGGCCCGGCAGGTCGAAGGTCAGCGCCTCGAGGTCGTGCGGGTAGTAGTTCTGGCCGTTGACGAACAGGATCTCCTTGTGGCGGCCGGTGATGTAGAGCTCGCCCTCGTGGAGCACGCCGAGGTCGCCGGTGCGCAGCCAGCCGTCGGCGCTGAAGCTCGCCGCGTTGGTCTCGGGCGCCTCGAAATAGCCGCCGGTGACGTTGCCGCCGCGGATCAGGATGTGGCCGACGTGCCCGGCGGGCAGCGCCGCGTCGTCGTCGCCGGCGATGCGCACTTCGCAGTGCGGGATCGCACGGCCGACGCTCGGCAGCTCGAGCGCGTCGACGTCGGCGACGGCGCCCGCGACCACTGGCCGGCCGATGCTGAGGTGGTGGCGGTCGAAGCGCGCGCTGCGCAACGCCACGCCCGGCGCGGGGAAGCTCACCGCCAGCGAGGCCTCGGCCAGGCCGTAGACGGTGAACATCGATTCGCGCTTCAGGCCCGCCGGCGCGAGGCGCGCCAGGAACTCGTTGCACAGCGGCACGCTGATCGGCTCGGCGCCGTTGAAGATGAGGCGCACGCCGGCGAGGTCGAGCCCCTCGGGCGCGCGTTCGCCGAGCACCTTGAGGTAGTGGCGGTAGCCGAAGTTCGGCGAGCACAGGATCGAGGCGCGCACCTGCGAGGCGAACTGCAGCCACAGGAGCGGGCGGCGCACGAACAGGTCGGTCGGCATCAGGTGCGTCTGGATGCGGTTGGCGAACATGACCAGGTGGAAGCCGATCAGGCCCATGTCGTGCGTGAGCGGCATCCACGAGAGGCTCACGTCGTCGCTGTTGAAGCCGGCGGCGCGCGTCGCGCCGTCGATGTTCGCCATCAGGTTGGCGTGCGTGAGCACCACGCCCTTGGGGTCGCTGGTCGAGCCGGAGGAGAACTGGATGAAGGCGACGTCGCCGGGCCGCGCCTCGCGCGGCTTGCCGGCGCGCGAGACGTCGTCGAGCTCGTCGACCAGGAAGGTGCGCCGGCGCAGGCGCTCGAACCCGTCGAGCTCGCCGGCCTGCGCGGCGAAGCCGGCGATGCGCTCGAGCAGGCGCCGGTCGGTGTACAGGAAGGGCTCGCCGAGCCGGCGCGCGATGCGCAGCAGCTTGTGGCGGTGCTCGTCGCTGATGCCCGGCGCGACCGGCACCGGGATGACGCCGCCGAGGATCGCCGCCCAGAAGGCGTCGATGAACGGCTCGTTGCTGCCGAGGAAGAGGATCAGCTTGTCGCCGGGTTTCGCGCCCAGGCGCTGCAGGTGGTGCAGGATGCCGAGGGCGCGTTCGTACAGCGCGCCGTAGGCGACGCGCCGCGCGTCCTTCTCGCCCTCGAGGTAGGTGATGCTGCGCTCGGCACCACGGTTGGCCTGCATCAGCGCGGTCAGCGTCGTCGCTTGCATCGAACTGCCGGAACCTTACGAAAGCCTGGACTTGACGCGCGCCGCGCCGGTTGTGGAATCTGCGGGCCGCCGTGCCCGACAACCGCGTCATTCTAGCCTACTCGCACCAGCCGAGGCAGTTGCCGCCGGCGCTGCATGCCCGGTTGCGCGAGCGCCTGCCCTATGGCCGGCGCATGCGGCTTCGGGGCGATCTCGCGGCGCAGGCGCGGACGCTCGTCGGGATCGAGCTGGCGCGCGCGCTGCTCGGGCGCGTGGCGGGGCGGCCGGTGCCGGCCGCGGCGCTGCGTTTCCCCTGGCGCGGCTAGCCGCACGCCCCGGGCCTGCCCGACTTCAGCATCAGCCATGCGGGCGAGTGGGTGGGCTGCGCGGTCGCGGCCACGGGCGCGGTGGGCTTCGACCTCGAGTGCGCGCTGCCGGGCGCGCCGCGCGATCCGTCCGACTGGGTGGCGCGCGAGGCGGTGCTCAAGGCGGCGGGCGCCGCGCTGGACGCGGCGGCGCGCGTCGCGCCAGCGGGCGCGGCGGCCACGCTCGACGGGCGGCACTGGTGGCTGCTCGCGCCGGACGCGCCCGCGGGCTGCGTGGCGCGCATCGCGGTGGCGGTGCCGGCCACCGTCGAGCTTGTGCCCCCGGAGGCGTTCGCGGAAAATTCCTGGCTGGATGAACGACTCCCCGCCGGACGGCACGCTCCGTAATTCGATCTACCGCCGCGCCACGCGTTCGCGTCGCAGCATGACGCCGGCGCGCCGCTTCGCCTATGCGCTCGCGGTGCCGCTCATCCTGCTGGCGCTGCGCATCTGGTGGAGCACCTGCCGCGTGGTGCGCGTGGTCGGCGAGGAGCACCTGGACGCGGTGCTGGCGCGCCATCCCTCGTTCATGCCGGTCTATTGGCACCAGCACCACATCTTCTGCGCGCGCTACCTGCTGCAGGCCCAGCGCGGACGCACGCTGCGCACCGGGTTCCTGATCAGCCCCTCGGTCGACGGCGAGCTTGGCGCGATGGTGGTGCGCCGGCTCGGCGGCACGGTCGTGCGCGGCTCCTCCTCGCACACCGGCGCGCAGGCCTTCAAGGACTACTTCAATGCGCTGATCCGCGAGAAGGTCTCGCCGGCGATCAATCCCGACGGGCCGCGCGGGCCGCGCTTCCGCTGCAAGCCCGGCGTCGTGCTGCTCGCGCAGATGTCGGCGCGGCCACTGCTGCCGCTCGCCTACTGCGCCTCGCGCGCGCGGCTGGTGGCCTGGGACAAGTTCGTGCTGCCGCTGCCGTTCTGCCGCGTCGCCATCGCCATCGGGCCGCCGATCGCCGTGCCGCGCGTGCTGGACCCCGCCGGCATGGAGCGCATGCAGGGCGAGGTCGATCGAGCGCTGCACGCGGCCTTCAAGGCCGCGCGGGCGGCGCTGGCCGAGGCGCCGGCTGCCGGCTGACGGCGGCGAGCGCCTCGGCGCGCGGTGCCCGGGCGTACCCCGGGGCGCCTGCCGCGACCCCCGGGGCGGCGTGAAATAAGCGAGATTTCTCGCGGCGTTAGCTTGTTTTCCTGCGCGCCTGTGGGAGAATCCGGCGCACATGTCGAAATCGCCGCCAATCCAGGGCGCCGAGTTCACGGCGTCGGATGTGCTTGCGCCCCAGTTCTGGACCGGGCGGCCTGAACGGCCGGTGCCCGGCCTGGACATGGCCTGCACCAAGGTCGCCGTCGACTTCCAGAACATCAGCCGCGAGACGGCCGACGCCTGCATTGCCGGCGGGCTCGCGATCCTGCGCGAGGCGGCCTCGGCCGACGTGGCCTTCGTCGTGTTCCTCGACTCCACCGCGGCGAAGATCGAATCGGTCCCGAACGTGACCGGGCAGTTCGTGCCCTGCCACCCCGAGGAGCTGCGCGGCCGCCCGCTCGCCGAACTCCCCTGGCTCGGGGAGCGCAACGAGCACCTCAAGCTCAGCGAGATCCGCGATACGGCGCAGCCGCGCCGCGAGCAGGCCGCTGACGCCGCGGTGTTCGCGCGGCTCGGCCTCGGCGCGGTGCTGGCGGTCGGGTTCCGCATCCGCAACCGGCCGGCCGGCTACCTGGCGCTGGGCTACGGCCTGCCGCGCGCCGGCTTCGACGTCAACTTCCAGCTGCTGCTCAAGCTCCTCGGCAGCAGCCTCGCCACCGGCCTCGACCGCGTGCGCACGGCGCTGCAGTTCGCGCGCCTGCAGGACCGCAACCAGCTCACCGAGCTCACCGCCAACGACGGCATCTGGGACTTCGACGTCGACGGCCACGAGGTGTATTTCTCGCCGCGCTGGCGCGCGATGCTCGGCTACGACGCCGCCGACGTGCGCGGCAACTTCGACTGGCGCAGCCTGGTGCACCCGGACGACATGGCGCGCGTGCAGAGCGCGATCCGCGAGCACGTGGCCGGCAAGACGCCGATGTTCGAGAGCGTGCACCGCATGCGCCACCGGAGCGGCGAGTGGCGCTGGGTCGTGAGCCGCGCCAAGGCGCAGGTCGACCAGCACGGCCGGCTGCTGCGGCTGGTGGGCGTCGAACTCGACATCACCGAGCGCAAGCTCTACGAGGAGGCGCTGTTCCGCGAGAAGGAGAGCGCGCAGATCACGCTGCAGTCGATCGGCGACGGCGTCATCACCACCGACGCGAACTCGGTGATCGACTACATCAATCCCGTGGCCGAGCAGCTCACCGGCTGGCGGCTCGAGGACGCGATGGGCAAGCCCGTGGAGGAGGTGTTCCGCGCCTTCCACGAGGAGACCTGCGAGCCGCTGGAGAACCCGCTGAGCGTGTCGATCCGCCGCTCGCGGCCGATCAAGTCGGTGCGGCCGATGCTGCTGATCCGGCGCGACGGCAACGAGCTGTACGTGGAGAGCACCGCCTCGCCGATCCGCGACGGCGCCAACCGCACCGCCGGCGGCGTGCTGGTGTTCCACGACGTCAGCGAGTCGCGCGAGCTCAACCGCCGGCTGTCGTACCACGCCAGCCACGACCTGCTCACCGGCCTGGTCAACCGCCGCGAATTCGAGAACCGGCTGGAGCGCGCGCTCAAGAGCGCCAAGGCGCGCGAGACCTCCTACGCGCTGTGCCACCTGGACCTCGACCAGTTCAAGATCGTCAACGACACCTGCGGCCACAGCGCCGGCGATGCGCTGCTCGGCCAGGTCGGCGCGCTGCTGAAGAGCAAGGTGCGCTGGCGCGACACGCTCGCGCGCCTCGGCGGCGACGAGTTCGGCGTGCTGCTCGAGAGCTGCTCGCTCGACGAGGCGATGCGCATGGCCGAGACGCTGCGCGAGGCGGTGCGCAACTTCCGCTTCACCTGGGAGGAGCGCGTGTTCCGCCTCGGCGCCAGCCTCGGCGTCGTGCCGATCACCGCCGACAACGAGGACGTCGCCTCGGTGCTCTCGGCCGCCGACAGCGCCTGCCAGGCCGCCAAGGAGCAGGGCCGCAACCGCGTGCACAGCTTCGCCGAGAACGACATCGAGCTGATGCGCCGCCGCCGCGAGATGCAGTGGGCCGCGCGCATCAACGCCGCGCTCGAGGAAGGCCGCTTCGAGCTGTTCCGCATGCCGATCAAGGCGCTGCAGCGCCCCGAGACCGGCGCGCACTACGAGCTGCTGCTGCGCATGCGCGACGAGAACGGCCGCATCGTCGCGCCGGATGCCTTCATCGCGGCGGCCGAGCGCTACAGCATCACGCCGAGCATCGACCGCTGGGTCATCGAGAACGCCTTCCGCTGGCTGGTCTCCGAGGCCGACGAGCGCGAGCGCCTGGCGATGTGCTCGATCAACCTCTCGGGCCAGAGCCTCGGCGACGACAAGTTCCTGCCGTTCGTCATCGACCAGTTCCACCGCAGCGGCATCGATGCCGGCAAGATCTGCTTCGAGATCACCGAGACCGCGGCGGTCGCCAGCTTCTCGCAGGCCAACCGCTTCATCCAGGCGCTCAAGGAGCTCGGCTGCCGCTTCGCGCTCGACGACTTCGGCACCGGCCTGTCCTCGTTCGGCTACCTCAAGCACTTCCCGGTCGACTACATCAAGATCGACGGCAGCTTCGTGCGCGAGATCCTGCACGACAGCATCGACCGCGAGATGGTGCGCTCGATCAACGAGATGGCGCACCTCACCGGCAAGGAAACCATCGCCGAGTACGCCGAGAATGCCGAGATCATCCAGATGCTCACCGGCATGAAGGTGGACTTCGCGCAGGGCTACGGCATCTCGCAGCCGCAGCGCGTGCTGCGCGCGGTGAACGTGAGCGGGCAGGGGACGTAGGGCGCCCGGAGCCGTCCGCGCTCAGCCGCGCGGTGCGCCGAAGATGAACTCCCGGTAGCCCTGCACCATCACCTCGATCGCGAACCAGGCGAACAGCAGCGCGGAGGCGAAGGCCAGCAGGCGCTGGCCGGCCTGGCCCAGCAGGTGGTGCGTGCGGGCGACGAGCGCGGCGAGCGCGAACGACCAGAGGATCCCGGCGAGCGCGAAGCCCGCGAGGAACAGCGCGAAGGCGCCCGGCGCGCGCGCGGTCGCCGCGATGAGGCTGCCGCCGACGGCGGCGAACCACAGGATCGCCGAGGGCGAGGCGAGCGCGAGCACGATGCCGCGGCGGAAGTGCGCGGCGTCGCCGGCCGCCATGCCACGCGTCGCTGCGCCGGCCGTCGTTGCGGCCGCCGTCGGCGCGCCTTCGCCGCGCCTTCGCCGCCAGCGTCGGCGGCGGCGCCGAGCGCATGCGGGTGTAACGTCTCGCGCAGCATGCGCAGCATCAGCCAGGCGAGCGCGGCCGAGCCCAGCAGCCACAGCGCGAGGCGCACGCCGCGATGGTGCAGCAGCAGGGCGAGCGACGAGGCCGACAGCAGGGCATAGACCAGGTCGCCGATCGCGGAGCCGAGGCCGATCATCACCGCCGGGCGGAGCCCGGCGAGCATCGCCGTGCGCATCAACGCCAGGTTCACGACGCCGAGGTCGAGGCACAGCGACAGCGAGAGCAGGAAGCCGTGCGCGAAGACGCCGCCGGTCATGGGACGCGCCGCCGCTCAGTCCGGGAGGGCGTAGGGCAGCGGCAGGGCTTCGCAGTCGAGCACCGGGGCGGGCGCCGATGGCATCGGCGGTCGCGGCGGGGCAGCGCGGCGTCCGGCGGCGCGTCCGGCGATTCCTCGGCGCCGCCTGGCAGCGGACCGATGGCCAGGAACTCCGCGCGCCCATCGGCGAGCGCGACGGCGTCGACCACCTCGAGGCGCCGCGCATCGGCGAGGTGCAGCACGTCGCCCGGGCGCGGCGGCGCGGCGAGCGGCGCGCGGGTCGCGAAGCGCTGCATGCGCCGCTTGACGCGCCCGCGGTAGTGGGCGCGGGCGATGACTTCCTGCCCGGTGTAGCAGCCCTTGCTGAACGAGATGGCGCCGAGGCAGTCGAGGTTGAGCATCTGCGCGACGAACTTCTCGGAGGTCGCGGCGTAGACCTGCGGGAGTCCCGCGGCGATGTCGTCGCCGCGCGCGCGCGCCGGGCTCCAGCCGGGGATGGAGGCCGCGGCCACCGCCGCGGCCGCGGCGTCGAGCACCTCGATCGTCAGCTTGGCGCGCAGCACGTAGCGGCGCAGACGCTGCGCCACCGCATCGGCGAGCTCGAGCGGCAGCTGCGCGAGCAGCTCCTCGCGGCCGAGGCGCGCGAGGCGCAGCAAGGCGATCACGCGGCCCTGGTTCGTGTGGTAACCGGCGAGCTGCTGTGCGCCGTCGGCGAGCGCGAGCACGTCGTTCGAGAGCTGGCCGTGCAGGAATGCCGCGGCATCGCGGCCCTGGAACCGCAGGACGCCCAGGCTGACAACGCTATCCGGAATAGGGGATTGCACGGACGCTAGCTCGCTGTTTTGGCAGAAGTTTCGGATTCTCGATCGCGGTGAATTCTGGCACACTCCGCCGCCTATGCCGGAACCGACGCCAACCGCCGCCCCGGAAGCAGAGGGGGAGGCGGCCCAGAATGCCCTGCCGGCGGGCGGCGCGCCGCGCGCCGCGGAGGCGACGGACGGCAGGGACCGCGGCCCGCGGGAGATCGGCGGGCCGCCGGGTCCGGAGCCCACGCGCTACGGCGACTGGGAAAAGAACGGCCGCTGCATCGACTTCTAGCTTCTCTGAGGGAGCCTAAGCACATGGGCGAACGACCGCTGTCGCCGCATCTGGACATTTACCGTTTCCGCCACACGATGGCCTTGTCGTTCGCGCACCGCGCCACCGGCATGGGCCTCTCGTTCGGGCTGATCGCGCTGGCCTGGTGGCTGGTGGCGCTCGCCGGCGGCGAGGCGACCTACCAGTGGGCGCTCGGCTGGCTCGCGACCTGGCCGGTGAAGGTGGTGCTGTTCGGCCTGATGGTGGCGTTCCTCTACCACCTCGCCAACGGCGTCCGCCACATGGTGTGGGACATCGGCTGGCTGCTGGAGAAGCGCGAGGCGCTGCGCAGCGCCTGGGTGCTGGTGACGCTGGTCGTCATCGCGGTGGCGGTGTTCGGCTACCTGCTCTTCTGCCCGGTGGGGTCGCAGCCATGAGCCTGCGCAGTCCGCTCGGTGCGGTGCTCGGCCACGGCGCGGCGCGCAGCGGCGTGCACCACTGGTGGGTGCAGCGCACGACCGCCATCGCGATCGTGCCGCTGGGCCTGTGGCTGCTGGTCGCGCTGGTGCGCCTGCCGCTGGGCGACTACGCGGCGATGACCGACTGGGTCGGCCGCGGCTGGAACCCGGTGCTGCTCGCGCTGCTGATCGGCCTCGCCGCCTGGCACTCGCTGCTCGGCGTGCAGATGGTGGTCGAGGACTACGTGCACACCAAGGCCACCAAGACGCTGCTGCTGCTGGTGTCGGCCGGCGCCCACCTGCTGGTGGGGGCGGGCGCGGTCTTTGCGGTGCTGCGCATCGCCCTGCGGAGTTTCGGATGAGCGCTTACCAGATCGTCGATCACACCTACGACGTCATCGTCGTCGGCGCCGGCGGCGCCGGGCTGCGCGCCACGCTCGGCCTCGCCGAGGCGGGGCTCGCGACCGCCAACATCACCAAGGTCTTCCCGACGCGCAGCCACACGGTGGCGGCGCAGGGCGGCATCTCGGCCGCGCTCGGCAACATGGGCGAGGACGACTGGCGCTGGCACATGTACGACACCGTCAAGGGCTCCGACTGGCTCGGCGACCAGGACGCGATCGAGTTCATGTGCAAGGAGGCGCCGGCCGCGGTCATCGAGCTCGAGCACTACGGCGTGCCGTTCTCGCGCACCGCCGAGGGACGCATCTACCAGCGGCCGTTCGGCGGCATGACCACGCACTACGGCAAGGGCATCGCGCAGCGCACCTGCGCCGCGGCCGACCGCACCGGCCACGCGATGCTGCACACGCTCTACCAGCAGTCGATCCGCCACTCGGCCGAGTTCTTCATCGAGTATTTCGCGATCGACCTGATCATGGAGAACGGCGAGTGCCGCGGCGTCGTGGCGCTCGACCTCGCGACCGGCCAGATCCACCGCTTCCGCGCGCAGATGACGGTGCTCGCGACCGGCGGCTACGGCCGCGCGTACTTCTCCTGCACCTCGGCGCACACCTGCACGGGCGATGGCGGCGGCATGGTGCTGCGCGCGGGGCTGCCGCTGCAGGACATGGAGTTCGTGCAGTTCCACCCGACCGGCATCTACGGCGCCGGCTGCCTGATCACCGAGGGCGTGCGCGGCGAGGGCGGCTACCTCACCAACCAGAACGGCGAGCGCTTCATGGAGCGCTACGCCCCGAACGCCAAGGACCTCGCCTCGCGCGACGTCGTCAGCCGGGCGATGACGGTGGAGATCCGCGAAGGCCGCGGCGTGGGCAGCCAGCACGACCACATCCACCTGCACCTCGAGCACCTCGGGCCGAACATCATCAAGGAGCGCCTGCCGGGCATCGCCGAGTCGGCGCGCATCTTCGCCGGCGTCGACGTGACGCGCGAGCCGATCCCGGTGCTGCCGACGGTGCACTACAACATGGGCGGCATCCCCTGCAATTACCACGGCGAGGTGGTGACGTCGAAGAACGGCAACCCCGACACGGTGGTGCCGGGGCTGATGGCGGTGGGCGAGGCGGCCTGCGTCTCGGTGCACGGCGCCAACCGGCTCGGCTCCAACAGCCTGCTCGACCTGGTGGTGTTCGGCCGCGAGGCGGCGCGCCACTGCGCGGCCACGGTCAAGGCCGGCGCACGGCAGAAGCCGCTGCCGCCCGAGGGGCACGAGCAGGCGCTCTCCCGCATCGACCGGCTGCGCAACGCCAAGGGCTCGCGGCCCACCGCCGCGATCCGCCTCGAGATGCAGAAGATCATGCAGGCCGACGCCGCCGTGTTCCGCACCGGCGAGTCGCTCGCCCAGGGCTGCCAGCGCCTGGCGCGCACCGTCGACTCCTTCGTCGACGTCGAGGTGAGCGACCGCGGCCTGGTGTGGAACACCGACCTCGTCGAGACGCTCGAGCTCGACAACCTGCTGCGCCAGGCGGTGGCGACCATCAATTCGGCCGCCAATCGCAAGGAGAGCCGCGGCGCGCACGCGCGCGAGGACTTCCCCGAGCGCAACGACACCGAGTGGCTCAAGCACACGCTCGCCTGGGTCGACGACGCGGGTCGCGTGCGCCTCGAGTATCGGCCGGTGCACCTCGCGACCCTCACCAACGAGGTCGAGGTCGTCGCGCCCAAGGCCCGGACCTACTGAACCCACCGCCCAACGGAAAACGCCAACGATGGTCGAATTCACACTGCCGCCGGGCTCGCGCATCGACAAGGCCGCGGGCCAGCAACACAAGGCGAGCGCCGGCGCGAAGCGCGTGCGCACCTTCCGCATCTACCGCTTCGATCCGGCCAACGGCAGCCGGCCGCGCGTCGACACCTACGAAGTCGACATGGCCGACTGCGGGCCGATGGTCCTGGACGCGCTGCTGAAGATCAAGAACGAGATCGACGCGACGCTGTCGTTCCGGCGCTCGTGCCGCGAGGGCATCTGCGGCTCGTGCGCGATGAACATCAACGGCATCAACACGCTCGCCTGCACCTGCGCCTGCGAGGACGCCGGCAAGGGCGACATCGCCATCTACCCGCTGCCGCACCAGCCGGTGGTCAAGGACCTGGTGACCGACCTCACCAACTTCTACGCGCAGTACGCGGCGGTGAAGCCCTGGCTGCAGGCGCGCACGCCGCCGCCGCCGGACAGCGAGCGGCTGCAGAGCAAGGAGGACCAGGAGAAGATCGACCGGCCCTCGGCCTGCATCCTCTGCGCCTGCTGCTCGACCTCCTGCCCGAGCTACTGGTGGAACTCGGACCGCTACCTCGGGCCGGCGGCGCTGCTGGCCGCCTACCGCTGGATCGTCGATTCGCGCGACGAGGCGACGGGCGAGCGGCTCGATGCGCTCGAGGACCCGTTCCGCGTGTACCGCTGCCACACGATCATGAACTGCACCGAGGCCTGCCCGAAGGACCTCAACCCGGCGAAGGCGATCGCGGACATCAAGCGGCTGCTGCTGGAGCGGCAGCACTGAGCGCGATCAGCCACGGCCGGCTGGCATGGCGCTGCCGCCGCGGCATGAAGGAGCTCGACCTGGTGCTCGAGCGCTGGCTCGCGCGCCACTACGCCACCGCGAGCGAGGCCGAAAGGCAGGCCTTCGCCGAGTTTCTCGAGTTGCCCGATCCCGAGCTCGCGCGCTATCTGCTGGGCGGTGAACGACCCGGGCAGGAGGCCTTCGCGGCGATCTGGGCGCAGCTCGCCCGCTCTGCACCTTGAGGTGCCGGCGGCACCGGCCTTTGCGCTGGCCCTGGCCGCGCTCGGCCTCGCCCTGGGCGCCGCCCTGCTGTTCGGCACGACGCTGGCCCTGCCGTGGCGGCTCGGCGCGCTGGGGCTCCTCGTCGCGGCCCTCGCCCCGCCGCTGGCGGAGCTGGCCGGGCGCGGCGGCCGGCGGCGCCTGGGCCGGGATTCCAGCGGCCGCTGGTGGCTCGGGGAGGGCGCAGGAAGGCCGGATTATGTCCAACCCAGGGGGCGGGCCCTGCTGCTCGGACCCTGGATCTGGCTCCGCCTGCGGGGCCCTTCGGGCACCCGCTACGTATTCATCGACGGTCGCCGGGCGGAACCCGGGGCCTTCCGCCTGCTCAAACTGACTCTCCGCCTCGACCCCGAGCGCCCTGGAGGCCTCGCGAGCGACCGTGACAGACCCAACTGCTAGACTCCTCGGCGATGTCCGACCCTCCGGCCTGCACGGAACCGCCCGCGTGCCGCATCCCGGGCCGAACTTTCGGGATTTGCCGCAGTCGAACGCGGCGGGTGAGGGGCAGGAACGCCCCTCTGACAGGATGCCCATGGTTGCTGACGCCGGTGATCTGAGCCTGGTGCGCCGGGTCCAGGCCGGCGAGCGCGGGGCCTTCGACCTGCTGGTGCTGAAGTACCAGCACAAGGTGGTCAAGCTCGTGATGCGCTATCTGCGGGACCCGACCGAGGCCGAGGACGTGGCCCAGGAAGCCTTCATCAAGGCCTATCGGGCCCTGCCGCAGTTCCGCGGCGACAGCGCCTTCTACACCTGGCTGTACCGCATCGCGATCAACACCGCGAAGAACGCGCTGGTGTCGCGCGACCGCAGCCCGATCTCCTACGAGATCAACCTCAACAGCGATGACGACGCGCCCGACGTCACCAGCCGGCTGCGCGACCCGGACACGCCCGAGGGTCTGGCGCTGAGCGAGGAGATCCGCAGCACCGTGACGGCGGCGATCGACGCGCTGCCCGAGGACCTGCGCACGGCGATCGTGCTGCGCGAACTGGATGGCATGAGCTACGAGGAGATCGCCGCGGCGATGGACTGTCCGGTCGGGACGGTGCGCTCGCGGATCTTCCGGGCGCGCGAGGCGATCGACAAGCGCCTGCGCGAGGTGTTCGACGGCGGGCTCGGCCGCGCCGAGGAAGTGGTTTGAGCGACGGAGTGGACGTGAACAACGAGGAACTCGACAGCCAGGTGTCGGCGATGTTCGACGGGCAGCTGCCCGGCGCCGAATGCGAACTGCTGTCGCGCCGGCTGGTGCGCGACGATGCTCTGCGGGCGCGCTGGGCGCGCTACGCGCTGATCGGCGCGGTGGTGCGCTCCGAGCCGGTGAGCGCGGTGCGCACCGGGTTCGCGCGGCGCGTGAGCGCGGCGATCGTCGCCGATGCCCAGCCGCCGGCGGCGGCGCGCCTGCCGGCGTTCGGGCGCCGCATGGCCTGGCAGCTGGGCATCGGCGGGGCCGTGGCGGCGAGCGTCGCCACCGTCGCGGTGCTGCTGCTGCGCCAGCAGGCCACGCCGCTCGCCGACGAGGTGGTGATCGCGCCGACGGTGACCAACGCCCCCGTGGTGGCGGCGAACGCGCCGGAGCGGCCGGCCGCCGCGGCGCCGGTCGCGGCGAGCCGCGCGCCGGCCCGCTACGTCGTGCCGCCGCCGAGCACCGGCAGCCGGCTCGCGCCGCCGGTGGAGCTGGCGAGCTTCGTGGTGGCGCACAGCCAGTATTCCTCGCCGCTCATGCGGCGCAACCTGCTCTCGGCGCTGGTCAGCGGCGATGCGGCCGAGGTGTCGCCGTCGCCGTCGCCGTCGCCGGCCGCCACCGGCGCCGACGCGGCGCGCACGCCTGCCGATGACACGTCGGCGCCCTGAACTCGCGCTGCTCGTAGGCCTGCTGGCGTTCGCCGGCGCGGCCCGGGCCGCCGACGATTCGCAGGACTGGCTGCGGCGCATGGAGCAGGCACTCACGACGCGCAACTACGACGGCGTGTTCGTCCACGAGCACGGCGGCCAGTCCGAGACCCTGCGCATCCTGCACCGGATCAGCAACGGCGAGGTCGCCGAGCGCATCGTCTCGATGGACGGCTCGGGGCGCGAGTTCATCCGCCGCGGCGTCGAGCTCTCCACCTACCTGCCGGACCTGAAGCTGGTGCTGGTGGAGAAGGCGCCCGACGCGGGGCTGCTGCTCGCCGAAGTGCGCGCCGCCGGCGCCGCCGCCTCCGGCAACTACGCGGTGCGCGATGCGGGCCGCGCACGCGTCGCCGGGCGCGAGACGCGCGTGATCGAGGTGGCGCCGCGCGACGAGTACCGCTACGGCTACCGCATCTGGATCGACGCCGCGACGGCGATGCCGCTCAAGACGCAGCTGCACGCGGCCGACGGCCGCGTGGTCGAGCAGCTCATCTTCACCAGCCTGACGCTGCCGGCGCAGGTTCCGGACGCGGCGCTGCAGCCGGCGGTGGATGCGCGCGACTATCGCTGGCTGCGCCATGCCGGCGAGGTCGCGGCCGCGGACGCCCCGGCGGCGGACGCCCCGGCCCCCGCCTGGCAGCCGGAGGAGCTCCCGCCGGGCTTCCGCATGACGGTGCGCTCGCTGCAGCGCATGCCGGGCAGCAGCCGCGCCGTCACTCACCTGGTGTTCAGCGACGGGCTCGCCTCGGTGTCGGTGTTCGTCGAGCCGCACGATCGCGACGCCGAGGAGATGCCGATCGATTCGTCCAGCGTCGGTTCGTCCTCGGCCTTCTCGACCACGCTCGACGGCCGGCGCGTCACGGCGATCGGCGAGGTGCCGCCCGACACCGTGCGCGCGATCGCGCGCTCGCTGCGCGCCGCGGCGAACCCGACGCAGGGACCGCGTCCGCCGGCCGGGGGCGACGGCTTCGGCCCGCCGATCCGCAACAGCGGCACCGCCACGCCCGGCGCCCGGCCGCGCTGAGGGCGTGCCCGCGATGAGCGAGCCAGCGGCCCCGCGCCTGACGCTCATCACGCGGGCCGAATGCGGGCTGTGCGAGGAGATGCACGCCGAGATCGAGCGGCTGCGGAGCACGCACCCGCTGCCGCGGCTCGAGCTGCTCGACGTCGACGCCGACCCGGAGCTCAAGCGGCGTTTCGACCTGGAAGTGCCGGTGCTGCTGCTCGACGGTGCGCTGGTCTGCCAGCAGGAACTCGACGCCGCCGAGCTGCTGCGGCTCCTGCGCCGCTGAGGGCCGTACAGCACGTTTTCGTGCGCGGCCGCACATATTATGGAAGAGGGGCCGGACGGCGCGGCTCCCATGGCTAGAATCCCAAGGACCGCCATGTCCGCCGCCGCCACCACCACCGCCCGTCCGCGCGCGCCCCGAGTCGACTGGGTCGATTACTCGAAGGGCATCTGCATCTTCTTCGTCGTGATGCTGCATTGCAATGGCATCACCGAGAAGCTCGCGCACGCCAGCGGCTGGCTCAGCCACGTGGTCGAATTCGCGCGGCCGTTCCGCATGCCGGACTTCTTCCTGATCGCCGGCCTGTTCCTCGCCAGCGTCATCAACCGGCCGTGGCGCACCTACCTCGACAAGAAGGTGGTGCACTTCTACTACTTCTACGCGATCTGGGCCTCGATCCAGTTCCTGAGCTACACGCTGTGGCGCGACCTGGGCGAGGGCGCCGACGCGGGGCGGCTCATCCGCCACTACATCGGCCTGTACCTCGATCCCGAGGACGCGATGTGGTTCATCTTCATCCTGCCGATCTTCTTCGTGGTGACGCGCTGGGTGAAGTCGCTCCCGTGGTGGACGGTGTGGGCAGCGGCGGCGCTGCTGCAGAGCCTGCGGATCGAGACCGACTGGGTCATCCCGAACGAGTTCGCCGCACGCTACCTGTACTTCTACTCCGGCTACGCCTTCGCGCCGCTGGTGTTCCGCATGGCCGAGTGGGCGCTGGCCCATGCCGGCCGCTCGCTCGGCTACCTCGCGGCCTGGGGCCTGCTCAACGGCTGGATGGTGAGCCGCGGCTGGTCGAAGCTCCCCGGCGTGAGCATCGCGCTCGGCTACCTGGGCGGCATGGCGGTGGTGTTCACCGCGGGGCTGTGCACCCGGGTCCGCTGGACCCGGCCGCTGCGCTACCTCGGCGAGCACTCGATCGTCGTCTACCTCGCCAACCCGCTGGTCGCGCGCATCATGCTGCTGCTGGCGGCGCCGTTGGTCGCCAACGTGGGCACGCTGGCGCTCGGCGTCACCGTCCTGACGGTGGCCGGCACGGTCGCGCTCTACTGGCTCTGCAGCGCGACGCCGCTGTGGTTCCTGTACCGGCGGCCGGCCTGGGTCGGGCTGCCCAACGCCGGCCCCATCAAGCCCGTGCTGCCGGCTATAATCCGCGGCGCCCCGGAGCCCCCTGGGGGCTCCGGATCGGCTTGATGGAACGCATACGCAACTTTTCGATCATCGCCCACGTTGACCATGGCAAATCGACGCTCGCCGACCGGCTGATCCAGCTGTGCGGCGGACTGGCGGAGCGCGAGATGCAGTCGCAGGTGCTCGACTCGATGGAGCTCGAGCGTGAGCGCGGCATCACCATCAAGGCGCAGAGCGTCACCCTGTTCTACGACGCCCGCGACGGGCAGCGCTACCAGCTGAACCTGATCGACACGCCGGGGCACGTCGACTTCTCCTACGAAGTGTCGCGCAGCCTTGCGGCCTGCGACGGCGCGCTGCTGGTGGTCGACGCCTCGCAGGGCGTGGAGGCGCAGAGCGTCGCCAACTGCTACACGGCCACCGAGCTCGGCCTCGAGGTGCTGCCGGTCATCAACAAGATCGACCTGCCCTCGGCCGACCCGGCCAAGGTCATCACCGAGATCGAGGAGATCATCGGCATCCCGGCCCAGGACGCGGTGCGCGTCAGCGCCAAGACCGGCGAGGGCGTGCCGGAGCTGCTCGAGCAGCTCGTGCGGCGCATCCCGCCGCCCAAGGGCGATCCGGCCGCGCCGCTCCAGGCGCTGATCGTCGACTCGTGGTTCGACAACTACCTCGGCGTGGTGTCGCTGGTGCGCGTGGTCAATGGCGCCATGAAGCCCGGCGACAAGATCCGCGTCATGTCCACGGGCCGCGCGCACGAGGTGGACCGCATCGGCCGCTTCACGCCCAAGCCGGTGGCGCTCGAGGGGCTCTCGGCCGGCGAAGTGGGCTTCATGGTCGCCGGCATCAAGGAGATCAACGGCGCGCCGGTGGGCGACACCATCACGCTCGAGAACCGGCCGGCGGCCGCGCCGCTCCCCGGCTTCAAGCAGGTGCAGCCGCGGGTGTTCGCCGGCGTGTTCCCGGTCAATTCCGAGGACTACGAGGATTTCCGCGACGCGCTCGCCAAGCTCAAGCTCAACGACTCGGCGCTGCACTACGAGCCCGAGGTCTCGACGGCGCTGGGCTTCGGCTTCCGCTGCGGGTTCCTGGGGCTCCTGCACATGGACATCGTGCAGGAGCGGCTCGAGCGCGAGTACCACCTCGACCTGGTGACCAGCGCGCCGACCGTGGTCTACGAGGTGGCGCGCGTCGACGGCACCACCGGGTTCGTCGACAACCCGGCCAAGCTCCCCGAGCCGAACTACATCGCCGAGCTGCGCGAGCCGATCATCACCGCCAACATCCTGGTGCCGCCGGAGTACGTCGGCGCGGTGCTCGGGCTGTGCAGCGAGAAGCGCGGCGTGCAGAAGAAGATGCTGTACCTGGGGCGGCAGGTCTCGCTCCAGTACCAGCTGCCGCTCGCCGAGGTGGTGCTGGACTTCTTCGACCGGCTCAAGTCGGCGAGCCGCGGCTACGCGTCCTTCGACTACGAATTCAGCCACTTCCAGCCGGCGCCGCTGTCGCGGCTCGACATCCTGATCAACGGCGACAAGGTCGACGCGCTCTCGATCATCGTCCACAAGGACAACGCCTACACGCGCGGCCGCGAGCTGGTCGACAAGATGCAGGAACTGATCCCGCGGCAGATGTTCGAAGTGGCCGTGCAGGCGGCGATCGGCAGCCATATCATTGCCCGGGCGACGGTCAAGGCGCTGCGCAAGAACGTGCTCGCCAAGTGCTACGGCGGCGACATCACGCGCAAGCGCAAGCTGCTCGAGAAGCAGAAAGAGGGCAAGAAGCGCATGAAGCAGGTCGGCTCGGTGGAGATCCCGCAGGAGGCCTTCCTGGCGGTGCTGCAGGTGGGCCGCAAATGATGGCGCTGGTGCTCACCTGGGCGGCCTGGGCGGCCCTGCCGGTGACGCTCGTCACGGTGGTCGACGACTGGTTCCTGCGCCCGCGGCGGCGGGCGGCCGCCGGGCCGGATGCGGCCGATCCGCGCTGGCTCGCCGTGCTCTACCACATGGTGCCGGTGCTGCTGTTCGCCGCGCTGCTCAAGCTCCTCGGTTCCGAGCGGCTGGACTTCAGCCTGGTGCTGGTGCTGGTGGTGGTGGTCTCGGCGCTGGTGGCCGCGCTCGACCGGCTGGCGTTCGCGCCGGCGCGGGCGCGGGCGGCGCAGGCCTCAGGGCGGGATGCGGCCGCGATGCCGCTGCCGGTCACCGTCGACTACGCGCGCAGCTTCCTGCCGGTGGCGATCATCGTGCTGCTGGTGCGCTCGTTCATCTTCGAGCCGTTCCGCATCCCCTCCGATTCGATGATGCCCACGCTGCTCGACGGCGATTTCATCGTCGTCAACAAGTACGCCTATGGCCTGCGGCTCCCGGTGCTGAACACGAAGGTCATCGAGGTCGGCCAGCCGCAGCGCGGCGACGTCGTGGTGTTCCACTACCCGCCGGACCCGGCGATCAACTACATCAAGCGCCTGGTCGGCCTGCCGGGCGATCGCGTGCGCATCCAGAACGACCAGCTGTTCGTCAATGACGTCGCGGTGGAGCAGGTGCCGGACGGCGCCTTCAACGACGGCTGCTACCACGGCATGCGGCTGCTGACCGAGACGCTCGGGACGCACACGCACGCGGTGCTCTCGTGCCGCTCGCCGTGGCCACTGGCGCGCGCGACGCCGGATCCACAGTGCCGGCGGCCGCCGGAGCACAACTACCAGTGCAGCGAGCCGCAGGGGGCCGAGGCCGAACTGGCCGGCGACTTCAGCGACATGGAGGAGCGGGTCGTCCCGGCCGGCCAGTACCTGATGATCGGCGACAACCGCGACAACAGCTCGGACGGCCGGGTCTGGGGCTTCGTGCCCGAGGACCACATGGTCGGCAGGGCGACGCGGATCTGGTTGAATTGGGATTTCCAGCGTACCGGCGGTCCCGTCTGGAGCCGCATCGGGCGCCGCATCAACTGAGGCCTTCGAAAGGAGTCGACATGCGCAATCCGCAGCGTGGCGTGACGTTCATCGGCTGGCTGTTCCTGCTGGTCCCGGTTGCGGTCCTGGTCTATGCCGGCATCCGGCTGACGCCGGTCTACCTCAACTACTTCCGCGTGGCGCGCTCGCTGCAGCAGACGGCGATGCAGTACCAGGACGGCGGCCAGGTCAACCCGCAGGAAGTCCGCGCCACCCTGGAGCGTCGCTTCGACATCGAGAGCATCGAGTACCCGACGTCCAAGGACATCGACATCCACCGCGAGGGCGAGGGCTGGGTGATGATCGCCAACTACACGGGCGAGGCCCCGCTGTTCGGCAACGTCTCGCTGGTGGTCGACTTCAACAAAGAAGTCGAGCTGCATTGAGGCCAGTGCGTCGATGGCGGCCGTGACCTCCCCGGACTGGCCGGCCGCCTGGGTCCGCAGCCGTCTCGGCCACGAGCCGCGCGCGCCGGAGCTGTTCGCCGCCGCGCTCACGCATCGCAGCGCCTCCGGCGCCAACAACGAACGGCTGGAGTTCCTCGGTGACGCGGTCCTCAACCTGGTGGCCACCGAGCACCTGTATGCGCGCTTCCCGCGGGCCGACGAGGGCACGCTGAGCCGCCTGCGCGCGCGCGTGGTCAGCGGCGAGCCGCTGGCGCGCATCGCCGCCGGGATCGGCGTGGGCGACGTGCTGGCGCTCGGGCCCGGCGAGCTCAAGACCGGCGGCTTCCGCCGCGAGTCGATCCTCGCCGACGCGCTCGAGGCGCTGTGCGGCGCGCTGTACCTGGACGGCGGCATCGAGGCCGCGCGCCGCTGCCTGCTGGTGCTGCTGGCGCCGGTCATCGAGTCGCTGGAGCCGGATGCCGAGCTGAAGGACCCGAAGACGCGCCTGCAGGAATGGCTGCAGGGGCGTGGCATCGCGCTGCCGTCGTACAGCGTCGCGAGCGTCAGCGGCGAACCGCACGCGCAGCACTTCCGCGTGTGCTGCGAGGTCGCGGCCCTGGATGCGCGCGCCGAGGGCGAGGGCACCAGCCGCCGCCGCGCCGAGCAGGACGCGGCCGAGCGCCTGCTGGCCGGGCTCGGGCCATGAGCACGACGCGCTCGGGATTCGTCGCGCTGGTCGGCCGGCCGAACGTCGGCAAGTCGACGCTGCTCAACGCGCTGCTCGGCCAGAAACTCAGCATCGTGACGCCGCGGCCGCAGACCACGCGCCACCGCGTCATCGGCCTGCTGAACCTGCCGGGCGGCCAGATCGCCTTCGTGGACACGCCGGGCCTGCATCGCGGCCCGAAGCGCGCGCTCAACCGCGCGATGAACCGCACCGCGGCCGCGGCGCTCGGCGATGCGGACCTGGCGCTGTTCGTGGTCGAGGGCCTGAAGTGGACCGCCGAGGACCAGCTGGCGCTCGCGCGGCTGGCCGAGAGCGGCCGGCCGGCGATCGCCGTCGTCAACAAGGTCGACCGCGCGCAGCCGCGCGCGAAGCTGCTGCCCTACCTGGCCGAGCTGGCCGCGCGCCACCCGTTCCTCGAGGTGGTGCCGGTGTCGGCGCAGAAGGGCAGCAACCTGGAGGCGCTGCTGCGCGTGACGCTGGCGGCGCTGCCGGAGGGCGCGGCGCTGTTCCCGCCGGAGCAGCTCACCGACCGCACCCAGGCGTTCCGCATCGCCGAGACCATCCGCGAGAAGCTGACCCTCGAGCTGGTCGAGGAGCTGCCCTATGGCATCGCGGTGGAGGTCGAGTCGATCGATACGAGCGAGCCGGGCCGCACGCTGGTGTCGGCGGTGATCTGGGTGGATCGCGCCGGGCAGAAGCCGATCGTGATCGGCGCCGGCGGCGAGCGCCTCAAGCGCATCGGCCGCGCGGCGCGCACCGAGCTCAACCACCTGCTCGGCGGCCGCTTCCACCTGACGCTGTGGGTCAAGGTGCGCGAGGACTGGGCCGACGACGCCCGCGCGCTCGCGACGCTGGGGATCGAATGAACCGCGGCGCGCGCCGCGTGTTGCTGGCGAGCGCCTTCGTGCTGCACCAGCGGCCGTACCGCGACACCAGCCTGATCGTCGAGATCTTCACCCGCGACCACGGCCGCCTGACCACCTTCGCGCGCGGCGCGCGCGGGCCCCGGCCGCGCTTCCACGGCCTGCAGCCGTTCCAGCCGCTGCTGCTGTCCTTCAGCGGGCGCGGCGAGGCGGCGCAGCTCACCGCGGCCGAGCCCGACGGCGTGCCGCCGCCGCTCCCGCCGGCCTGCCTGCTGGGCGCCTTCTACCTCAACGAGCTGCTGCTGCGGCTCACCGAGCGCCACGACCCGCATCCCGAGCTGTTCGACGCCTATGCCGCCACGCTCGCCGGGCTGCGCGCCGCGCAGCCGCTCGAGCCGCTGCTGCGCCGGTTCGAGAAGCAGCTGCTCGACCTGGTCGGCTTCGGCATCGAGTTCAGCGTCGACAGCGCCGGCCAGGCGGTCGATCCGGACGCGTATTATCATTTCGTGCCCGCGCGCGGACTGGTGGGCGCGACGACCCCGGCGGCCGATGCCTGCCCGGGGCGCGTGCTGCTGGCGCTGGCCGCCGAGGAACTGCTGCAGGACCTCGCGGGGCTGCGCGCGGCGCGCGCGCTGCTGCGCGCGGCGCTCGATCACTGCCTCGAGGGCCGCGAGCTCGCCACGCGCGCGGTGGCCCGTTCGGTGGTGCAGCTGGAGAAGCTGGAGAAGTCATTGTGAGCCTCAATGCCTCGATCGCGCTCGGCGTGAACATCGACCACGTGGCGACGCTGCGCCAGGCGCGCCGCACGCTCTACCCGGACCCGGTGCTGGCCGCGCAGCTCGCCGAGCAGGCCGGCGCCGACAACATCACGCTGCACCTGCGCGAGGACCGGCGCCACATCCAGGAGCGCGACGTGCGCCTGCTGGCGGAGCTGCTGCAGACGCGCATGAACCTGGAGATGGCCGCGACGCCGGCGATGCTCGATCTCGCCGTGGCGCTGGGGCCGCCGGACTGCTGCCTGGTGCCGGAGCGCCGCCAGGAGCTCACCACCGAGGGTGGCCTCGACGTGCTGGCCGCGGGGGCCGAACTGCGCGCGGCCTGCCGGCGCCTGGCGACCGCCGGCGTGCGCGTGGCGCTGTTCATCGACCCGGAGATCGCGCAGATCGACGCCGCCGCCGACTGCGGCGTGCCGGTGATCGAGCTGCACACCGGCGTGTACGCCGACGCCAGCGGCCAGCGCCAGGCGCAGGAGCTGCAGCGCCTGCAGGCGGCGGCGCGCCACGCGGCGCACCTGGGCCTCGAGGTGCACGCCGGCCACGGGCTCAACTACCACAACGTCGGCCCGGTGGCGGCGCTGCGCGACATCGTCGAGCTCAACATCGGCCACGCGATCGTCGCGCGCGCGGTGTTCGACGGCCTGCCGACGGCGGTGCGCGCCATGAAGGCGGCGATGCTCGCGGCGCGATGATCTACGGCATCGGCATCGACGTGCTCGAGGCGCGGCGCATGCGCGCCACCTTCGAGCGCTGGGGCGAGCGCATCGTCGAGCGGCTGCTGCTGCCGGCGGAACGCGCGCAATTCGGCCGCACGCGGCGGCCCGAGCGCTTCCTCGCGATGCGCTTCGCCGCCAAGGAGGCGGTTGTCAAGGCGATGGGCACCGGCTTCGCGCACGGCATGTGGATCCGGGACGTCGGGATCGTGCAGGACGCCTGGGGCAAGCCCGAGCTGGTCTGGTCGGCGCGCGGCGAGCGGCTGCGCCGCAAGCTCGGCATCGGCGCCGGGCACGTGACCCTCACCGACGAGGCCGGGCTGGTGGTGGCGGTGGCGGTGCTGCTGCGCTCCGGCCGGCGGACCGGCGGCGGCGGGCAGCGGCCGCCGGTCGCGAAGCAGGCGGGGACGCGGCGCACGGCCGCGAAGCGCGCGCGCACGCGGCCGGCCGCGGCGAAGCGCGCCGCGCGGAAGCGGCGATGAGCTGGCTGGTGTTCGACATCGAGACCGTGCCCGACGTGGAGCTCGGCCGGCGCGTCTTCGGGCTCGAGGGGCTGGCGGACGCGCAGGTGGCGCGGGCCATGTTCGCGCAGGCGCGCGCCGCGAGCGGCAGCGAGTTCCTGCCGCACGAGCAGCACAAGGTGGTGGCGATCGCCTGCGCGCTGCGCACGCGCGAGCAGTTCCGCGTGTGGAGCCTGGGCGATCCGGGCGCGAGCGAGGCGGAGCTGATCGCGCGCTTCTTCGATGGCATCGAGAAGTACACGCCGGACCTCGTCTCGTGGAACGGCGGCGGCTTCGACCTGCCGGTGCTGCACTACCGGGCGCTCAAGGCCGGCGTGCAGGCGCCGCGCTACTGGGAGACCGGCGAGGACGACACCAGCTTCCGCTACAACAACTACCTGAGCCGCTACCACTGGCGGCACCTCGACCTGATGGACGTGCTCTCGAGCCACAACGCGCGCGCGCGCGCCTCGCTCGAGGACATGGCGGGGCTGCTCGGCCTGCCGGGCAAGCTCGGCTTCGCGGGCGACAAGGTCTGGGACGCGGTGCTGGCCGGCAAGCTCGACGCGGTGCGGCGCTACTGCGAGACCGACGTGCTGAACACCACGCTCATCTACCTGCGCTTCGAGTTCATGCGCGGCCGCCTCGACCGGGCGGCCTACGAGGCGGAACTGGCCCGGGTACGCGCGGCGCTCGCCGCCTCCGGCGAACCGCACCATGCCGAATTCCTGGCCGCCTGGGAGCCGGGGGCTTGAAGGGCGAGCCGGCGCAGGTCGAAACCGGCACGGTCAGCGCGCTCACCCACGAAGGCGAGGGCGTCGTCCACGCCGGCAAGGCCGCCTTCGTCAACGGCGCGCTGCCGGGCGAGAGCGTGCGCTTCCAGCGCCGCCACCGGCACCGCCGCCACGACGAGGCCGAGCTGGTCGAGGTGCTGCAGGCCGCGCCCCAGCGCGTCGTGCCGCGCTGCGCGCAGTTCGGCGTGTGCGGCGGCTGCGCGCTGCAGCACCTGGAGGGCGGCGCACAGCTCGCCCACAAGGACCAGCAGCTGCGCGAGGACCTGGCGCGGCTCGGCCGCGTCGAGCCGCAGCGCTGGCTCGAGCCGCTCGCCGGCCCGCAGTGGGGCTACCGGCGCCGCGCGCGCCTGGGCGCGCGCTTCGTGCACAAGAAGGAGCGCTCGCTGGTCGGCTTCCGCGAGCGCCTCTCGACCTACATCGCCGACACCGAGCAGTGCCACGTGCTGGCGCCGCCGGCCGGCGCGCTGCTGCAGCCGCTGGGCGCGCTGCTCAGCGCGCTCACGATCCGCGAGCGCGTGCCGCAGATCGAGCTCGCGGTCGCCGATTCGGCCACTGCGCTGGTGCTGCGGGTGCTGAGCGAGCCGAGCCCAGAAGACCTCGCGCGGCTGCGCGCCTTCGAGCTCGAGCACGCGGTGCGCTTCTACCTGCAGCCGGGCGGGCCGGCCACGGTGCGGCCGCTGACCGAGCCCGCGCCCGAACTCAGCTACACGCTGCCGGAGTCGGGCGTGACGCTGCACTTCGAGCCCGGGGACTTCATCCAGGTGAACGCCGCGATGAACCGCCTGCTGGTGGAGCAGGCGATCGCGCTGCTGGCGCCGGAGCCCGATGCGCGGGTGCTGGACCTGTACTGCGGCCTCGGCAACTTCACGCTGCCGCTGGCGCGCCGCGCGGGCGCGGTCGCTGGCGTGGAGGGCGATGCCGGGCTCATCGAGCGCGCCCGCGCCAACGCCGCGCGCAACGGCATCGACAACGCGCGCTTCCACGTCGCCGACCTCGCGGCCGCGCCGCCGGCCGATCGGCGCCCTGGCTCGCCGGCGGCGCGACCCACGTGCTGCTCGATCCCCCGCGGGTGGGCGCCGCGGCCCTGCTCGGCAGCGTGGCGGCGCTGGGGCCGCGGCGCGTGGTCTACGTCTCCTGCCATCCGGCGACGCTGGCGCGCGACCTCGGCTTGCTCGTGCACGAGCACGGGTTCAAGCTCGTGGCCGCGGGCGTGGCCGACATGTTCCCGCAGACCGCGCACGTCGAGTCGCTCGCCGTGCTGGAACCGGCCGGGCGCGGCCGCTAGGGACCCGCGGAGCCGCTGCAGGCGATGGCGCTCGAGATCGAACGCAAGTTCCTGGTGGCGGACGCGGGCTGGCGGCCGCTGGTGCGGCGCCGCGAACTGCTGCGGCAGGGGTACCTCGCCAACACCGCGCGCTGCTCGGTGCGCGTCCGCCTGGCCGGGGAGCAGGGGTGGCTGTCGGTCAAGGCCATGACGCCGGGCATCGCCCGCGCAGAGTACGAGGCGGCGGTGCCGGCGGCCGACGCGGCCGAGATGCTCGACGGCCTGTGCGAGGGGCCGCTGGTGGAGAAGTGGCGGCATCACGTGGTTTATGAGAACCGCGAATGGGAAATCGACGAATTCCTTGGGGAGAATGCCGGACTGGTCATCGCCGAACTCGAGCTGGAAGCGGCCGATGCCGTCTTCGGGCGCCCGCCCTGGCTGGGCGCTGAGGTCACGGACGACGTGCGCTACTACAACTTCCGACTGGCCACGCACCCCTGGCGGCGCTGGCCGGAGAACCGGGCATGAGCCTCGGGCCGCTGATGGTGGACGTCGCGGGGACCGAGTTGACGCGCGCCGACCGCGAGCTGCTGGCGCACCCGCTCGTCGGCAGTGTGATCCTGTTCACACGCAACTACGCCGATCCGGCGCAGCTCGAGCGGCTGGTGCGCGACATCCACGCCGTGCGCTCCCCGCCGCTGCTGGTCGCCGTCGACCACGAGGGCGGGCGCGTGCAGCGCTTCCGCAGCGGTTTCTCGCCGCTCCCCGCGCTGCGCCAGATCGGCCACGTCCATGACCTCGACGCCGCGCAGGGGCTCGAGACCGCGCGCCGCCTCGGCTGGCTGATGGCCGCGGAGCTGCTGGCCGTCGGCGTCGATTTCTCCTTCGCCCCCTGCGTCGACCTCGACTACGGCGTCTCCTCCGTCATCGGCGACCGCGCGCTGCACCGGCGCGCCGAGCCCGTGGCGCGCCTCGCGGTGGCCTACATGCACGGCATGCGCGACGCCGGCATGGCGGCGACGGCCAAGCACTTCCCGGGCCACGGCGCGGTCGTGGCCGATTCGCACCTGGCGCTGCCGGTGGACCGGCGCCAGCTCGCCGACCTGCGCGAGGACCTGCTGCCCTACCGCTGGCTGATCGACAACGGCCTGCCGGCCGTGATGGTGGCGCACTTGCTGTTCCCGGCGGTGGACGCCCTGCCCGCGAGCTTCTCCTCGCGCTGGGTCGGCGGCGTGCTGCGCGGCGAGCTCGGCTTCACCGGCGCCGTGTTCGCCGACGACCTGTCCATGGCCGGCGCCGCCAGCGTCGGCGACATCGTCGCCCGGGCGGGCCTGGCCCTGTCGGCAGGTTGCGACGTGCTGCCGGTGTGCAACGACCGTGCGAGTCTGGAGCGATTGCTCGACGGCCTGAAGGTCGAGGTCGATCCGGCGGCGCGGCTGCGCCTGGTGCGGATGCGTGGCCGGCACGAGCTGGATCCCGCGGCGCTGCGCGCCAGCGCCGCCTGGCAGGCCAGCCAGGACTGGCTGCAACGCTGCACCGCCGCCCCGCAACTGGAGTTCGACGCTTGAGCCTGCCGCCGATGAGCACCACCGACTCGCCCCTCGGTTCGCCGGAGCTGCTGCGCGGCGTGATCGACGCGGCGCCCGAAGGCGTCGTCATCTGCGCCCGCGCCGGCGCCGACCACCCGGTGGTGTACGTGAACGCGGCCTTCGAGCGCATGAGCGGCTACCCGGCCGCCGAGCTCATCGGCCGCGACCTGCGCATGCTGCAGGGCGCCGATCGCGACCAGGAGGGCCAGGTGCAGATGCACGCCGCGCTGGCGCGCGGCGAGAGCTGCCGGGTGCTGGTGCGCAACTACCGCAAGGACGGCGCGCAGTTCTGGAACGAGATATTCCTCGAGCCGGTGCGCGGCGCCGACGGCGCCATCACCCACGTGGTCGGCTTCCACCGCGACATCTCCGAGCGCTCGCGCCTGGCGACGCGCCCGGCGGCGGGGCTGCCGACCTGGATGCGCGAGGACCGGCTCACGGGGCTCGCCTCGCGGGCCTACTTCGAGGACCTGCTGGCGCACGACTGGGGCGTCGGCGAGCGCGAAGGGCGCATGCTGACGCTGATGATGTTCGACATCGACGCGCTCACCGCCTACAACGACACCTACGGGCGTGCCGCCGGGGACGCCTGCATCCGCCGCATCGCCGGCGTCATCGGCGCCTCGTTCCGCCGCGGCGCCGACATCGTCGCGCGCTGGGAGGGCGGGTGCCTGTGCGCCCTGGTGCGCAACACCGACGCCGCCTCGGTCCCGGCCTTCGCCGAGGCGATCGCGCAGCGCGCGGCCGGCCAGCACATCCACCATCCGCGTTCCACGCGCCAGCGCTTCGTGACCGTGAGCGGCGGCATCGCGCAGCCTCAACCCCGGCGGCGGGCGCGCGCCCGACGACCTGGTGCGCGCGGCGCTCGCCGCGCTCAAGCGCGCCAAGAAGGACCGCGAGGCCTACATCGCCGTCGCCGGCCCGGCCGACTTCAAGGCCTGAGCCTCGCCCCGCGCGCGGCCGTCGCGCGCGCCGCGGGGCCGCGCCGGGGGTTGCGTCGCCCCGGCATTGCGGGACAATGCCCGGCAGCGGCGGGGAGCCGTGAAGGGGGAATGCAAATGAAACGTCTGCACATCGCCTGCGCCGTGCTCGTCGCATTGGCCGCGGTACCCGGCGCCTGGGCCGCGGGCGCGGCCGGCGCGCTCGGCCTGTGGCTCACCGAACCGAAGGACGGGATCATCGAGATCACGCAGGGCGCCGACGGCGCGCTGCAGGGGCGCATCGTCGGCGGCGCCTATCCGGGCAAGAAGGACGCGAAGAACCCCGACCCGGCGCTGCGCGAGCGCGTGCTGCGCGGCCAGGTGATCATGCGCGGCCTGAAGGCCGACGGCGCCAGCCGCTGGTCGGGCGGCACGATCTACGACCCCGAGGGCGGCAGCACCTACAAGTGCTACATCGAGCTGCAGGCCAACGGCACGCTGAAGGTGCGCGGCTACTTCGGCTTCGCGCTGCTCGGCAAGTCGCAGGTCTGGACGCGCTACACCGGCACCTCGATGGACCTGCCGCCGCCGCCGAAGTAGGCGGCGCGAGCGCCGGCGGCGCGCCGCTCAGGCGAGGCGGTTGAGGCCGTTGTACGCGGCCACGCGATAGGCCTCGGCCATCGTCGGGTAGTTGAACGTCGTCCCGACGAAGTACTTCAGCGAGTTGAGGTCGCGGCTCGACATCACCGTCTGGCCGATGTGGACGATCTCCGAGGCGCCGTCGCCGAAGCAGTGCACGCCGAGCACCTCGAGCGTGCCGGCATGGAACAGGATCTTCAGCATGCCGACGCGTTCGTCGGTCATCTGCGCGCGCGCCAGGTTCTTGAAGCTCGTGTGGCCGACCTCGAACGGCACCTGGGCGGCGCGCAGCTGCTCCTCGGTGCGGCCGACCGAGCTGATCTCGGGCAGCGTGTAGATCGCGAGCGGCACCAGGTCGAGGCGGTGCGGCGCCACGCCCGCATCGAGGATGTGCTGCACGGCATGGCTGCCCTGCACGTAGGCGGCGCTGGCGAGTGCCGGCGGCCCGCAGATGTCGCCGGCGGCGTAGATGTGCGCCACGGCCGTCTGGTAGTGGGCGTTCACCGCGAGCTGCCCGCGCCCGTTGGGCGCGAGGCCCAGCGCCTCGAGGTTCATGGCGTCGGTATTGCCAGTGCGGCCGTTGGCCCACAGCAGCACGTCGGACTTGATGCGCCGGCCGGACTCGAGCTGCAGCACCACGTCGTCGGCGCGCGCCTCGACCGCGGCGAGCTGCTCGTTGTGGCGGATCACGCAGCCCTGCTCGCGCAGGTGGTAGGCGAGGGCCTCGGCCAGCTCCGCGTCGAGGAAGGAGAGCAGCCGCTCCTGCGTGTTGACCAGCGTGACCTTGCAGCCGAGGTTGACGAAGATCGAGGCGTACTCGCAGCCGATGATGCCGGCGCCGTAGATCGTCACGGCGAACGGGCTGTCGGCGTAGCGCAGCACGCTGTCGCTGTCGCGCAGCCGCGGGTGCGCGAAGTCGAGTCCCGGCGGGTGGTAGGGGCGCGAGCCGGTGGCGATGACGAGGTGATCGGCGCTGTAGCGGCGCGTGCCCGCGCCCTGCGAGCGCACCTCGACGGTGTGCGCGTCGACCAGCCAGGCCGAGCCCGCCAGCACCGGCACGCGGTTGCGGTCGTAGAAGCGCTGGCGGTTGGCCACCTGGCTCTCGACCACGCCGGCGGCCGAGGCCAGCAGCTGCGGGAAGCGCGTGGCGAGCTGCGGCCGCAGCTCGCGCAGCAGCGGTTCGCGGCGCGCGTCGTGCAGCGTCTTGACCGCGTGGCGCAGCGCCTTGCTCGGGATCGTGCCCCAGTGCGTGCAGCCGCCGCCGACCTCGGCGTGGCGCTCGACGACCGCGACCCGCAGCCGGTTCTTGGCCGCCGTCATCGCCGCGCCCTCGCCGGCGGGTCCGCTACCGATTACGATGACGTCGAAGTGTTCCATGGCCGCGATTGTCGATGGACTGCGCGGCGCTGTCGATGGGGGCCGATCGCGTGAGGCGTCTGCTGGAGTCGAGGACCAGGATGTTGCAGCGGGCGGCGGCCGTCGCGGCCACGCGCGGTGGCGCGGCGCTGCTGGCGGCGGCGCTGCTGCTGGGAGCGCTGCTGGCCACGCCGGCGGCGCGCGCGGCCGGCGTCACACCGGAGCTGCAGAAGCGCGTGCGCGGCGCCACCTTCGAGGTGGTGCTGAAGAAGCCCGAGCGCGACCCGTTGAGCTACGAGAAGCCGCTGCCGCTGGAACTGCTCCCCTACATCGAGCGCACCGACGCCTATCGCTCGATCGGCACGGCCTTCGCGCTCGGGCACAACACGTATGTCACCGCGGGCCACGTGCTGGTGGCCGGCATCGCCAGCCAGTATGGCGCGCCGGCGCTGCGCGCTGCCGACGGCAGCGTGCACGCCATCGAGCGGATCCTGAAGTTCTCGGCGCACGAGGACTACGCGGTGTTCGCGCTCGCCGACGATCCGGCGCCGCCGCCGCTCGAGGTGGATCGCGAGCCGCAGCTCGACGACCCCGTGCTGGCGGTCGGCAACGCGCTCGGCGAGGGCATCGTGATCCGCGACGGCCTGTACACGTCCTCGACGCCCGAGGACCAGGACGGGCGCTGGAAGTGGATCCGCTTCTCGGCCGCGGCCTCGCCCGGCAACAGCGGCGGGCCGCTGCTGGATGCCGCGGGCCGCGTGATCGGCATCGTGATCGGCAAGTCGGCCAACGAGAACCTGAACTACTCGCTGCCGATCGGCCGCGTGCTGGACGCGCCGGGTGCCGCCGGCTTCGACGTGCGGGCGCTGCAGGCGCTGCCGTTCCTGCGCGGCACGAGGAGCTACCTGCTGAAGGACGGCTTCGCGCTGCCGAAGGGCTGGGCCGACTTCGCGCGCGCCTACCAGGAGGTCATCGACCGCCACGGCGAGCTCGCGCGCGCCGAGCTGCTGGCGGCCTACGCCGACCGCCTGTTCCCGAAGGGCCGCGGTGTCGAGGACCTGCTGTACGGCGTCGACGCGGCGTACTTCCCCCGCGTCATCATGCAGGACAACGACGACCGCTGGGTGGCCCACGAACCCCGCTACGCGCGCACCGAGCTCGGCGGCGATGGCTACATCGCCGTGGCGACGCAGCCGGACCGCGGCTTCTCGCTGCTGCGGCTGCACCGTCCGGGCAATGCCGCCGATGGCGGCTGGTATGCCGATTCGAAGGGCTTCATGGACCTCGCCCTCAAGGGACTCGACGTCACGCGCCCCGTGGGGCGCGACGAGGTGCGCGTCACCTCGCTCGGGGCGGCCGCCAGCGAGTCGCTGCACGTCGACCACCACGGGCGTCGCTGGCAGCAGCGCAGCTGGGTGCTGCCGTACCTCGATGCCCACGTCGTGGCGCTGCTGCTGCCGACGCCGGACGGCTACGTCGGGCTGGCGCAGGTCAGCGGCGGCGTGACGCTCACCGAGACGCGCAAGCGCCTGCAGCTGCTCGCGGACCTCATCGACGTCTCCTACTGGGGCACGCTCGCGCAGTGGCGCGCGTTCCTCGGGCGGCGCCCGTTGCTGCCCGACGCGCTCGCGGCGCTGCGGCTCGAGCCGGCGGCGCAGGGCGGCTGGCGGCTGGAGGCCCCGCGCCTCGGCATCGAGCTGGCGCCGGCGCTGATGCCGGCGGACGAGCACAGCATGCTGGGCGTGCAGATGGCCTATGAACCCGAGGGCGAGCGGGCGCGCTGGGGCATCGGCGGGATCGCCTGGTACCAGGACGAGACGGAGAAGACCTGGCTGGCCGTCGAGCGGCAGCTGCATCCGCCGGCGGCCGCCAGCCGCGAGCTGCGCGACCGCTGGGACGACCTGGTCGGTCGCCGCAGTCCCTACAACGGGGCGCCGACGCGCGAGGGCGCGAACGCCTGGACGGTGCAGGGCGCCATCGACGTGCCGGCGCGCTCGCCGGGCAGCGTCGCCGACGATCTCGTGTACGCGCTGCGGGTGCACACCGAGAACCGCCCGCAGATGCAGGACGTGCTCGACATGCAGCAGCGCGCGCTGCGCGCCGTGCACGTGCTCGAGCGCGGCACGCGCGAGCGCGCAGCGCCACCCGCCGCCTCCGGTGCGATGGCGCACGCGGCGGGGGCGGCGCGAACGCCCGGCGCGGACCGCTGGCCGCCGTGCTGACCAGCGCCTCGCGGCGATGGACACCTTTGCCGCCGCGCGCGACCGGGCGACCCGGAAAACTGGTGATTTCCGCGCGGCCGGCACTTCGCCGACGACGCGCGCGAATACGTGGTGGACCGGCGCTTGGCTGCACATCCGCATTGCGCGAGCTGCAATGGGCAGGCCGGTCGCGGCCGGCCAGCGGCGGGCTCGCCGGCAGCGCTCGCAGGTCGAGGCGCGCCTGTTCGTCATCGCGCAGGTCGGACGCGCGCATGACCACGCTGCTGGACTACTGGGGCGACGCCGGGGAGCTCGCGCACGCTGGAACAGGGCTGGCCAGCGTTCCTGGCGCAATGGCCTGCCCGCCGATGACGCCGCAGAGCGCGCGCGTCGTCGAGCTGCGCGACCCGACTCGTGGGCGGCGCTGCAGGGTCAGGCGCCGCGGCCATCGACGGCGGCCCTGGCCGACCAGTTGCGCGGCGCTGCGCGAGGAGCCGCGCGCTGTTCCCGCGCATCCGCGCGCGCTGCCGCCGGGGCATGCGCTGCAGGCGCGCCGCGGCCGATTGTCCCGCGCCGGTCGCGGTCGAGCCGGACGCGGGCAGCGCCCGGTGAGCGTCGACGCGAGCGCGCGATCGACGAGTACTATCCGGCCGCCGGCAAGCGCGGCGGCGAGGTCGGCGCGGTGGTGCTCGCCATCCGCGCGCGCGCTGCGGCGATCGCCAGCGGCGTGCGCGTCTCCTCGGCGCGCGCGCTCGATGCGGCCGCGCTGCGCTGGATCCAGGAGGCCGCCACCTTTCGCCGGCCAGCAGCGATCGGGCCAACCGGTCGCGGCCTCGAAGGAGCTGGCCGTCACCTTCCGGCTGACCGAGGCCGACGTCGCATTGCCCGGCGACGCGCCCTAGCGGCGCGTCGCGCGCGCCTCACTCCGCGGCGCGGGCCTCGGCGCCGGTGACCGGCGAGACGATGGCGATCGCCCCGAAGGCGGGATGGTCGAAGTAGTGCTTCTCGTTGAACTTGATCCGGCGCAGCTCGCTGAGGTGGTACACCGGGGCCGTGCCGTAGCGCAGGTCGAGCCCCAGGTGCAGCAGCGTGCCGCGCTCGAGGTAGACGCTGCCGGAGAGGTCCTTCGCCTGGATACCCACCTCGGCCAGGTCGATGCCCGCGTGGCGACCCCAGGGGCTCGCCGTCTGCAGCCAGGCGGCATGGGCCACCGGCTGGTAGACGCCGCTGGTGCGCAGCCTGGCGGCGGTGCCGCCGAGCTGGTAGCGGTCCGGGCCGTAGACCTTCACCACGGAGGGCCTGGGCGTGATCGCCATCGCCGCCGGATCGCCGCCGAAGCCGCGAAAGCCGGGCGGGGCGCTCCAGTCCTCGCCGGCCGGCGGCGTGACGACGCGGAACACCAGCAGCTCGACGCGATACAACGTGCGCGCGCCCTGCTGCGCCGCTGCCGGTTCGAGCCACGCGAGCGCCAGCGCGACGGCGAGCAGCGTGCCGAGTCGTTTCATCATGGGCGGCATCTTAGCAGCATCAGCCGCGCCGGCCGGCCGGTGGCGGCGGCGCTTCGAGGGATTTGAGCACGCGCTCGGCGTAGGCGAAGCGCTCGGTCGCGTCGGCGAGCGGCCGCGACAGGCGCAGCCGCAGCGGGCCCTCGAGCCGGAACTCGCGCGGCTGCTTCTGGATCATCGCCAGCACCGCCGCGGGTTCGACGCGATTGGACTCCTCGAAGGCGATGCTGCCGCCCTGGGCGCCAAGTTCGAGGCGGCGGATGCCGAGGGCGCGGGCCTTGAGGCGCAGCGCCGCGATCGCCAGCAGGTTCCCGGCCGGCTCGGGCAGCGGGCCGAAGCGGTCGATGAGCTCGCCGCGCAGGTCCTCGAGCGCGGCGGCGTCCGCCGCGGCGATGCGCTGGTAGAGCGCGAGGCGCAGGTGCACGTCCGGCACCTGGCTCTCGGGCAGGAGCGCCGGCACGTGCAGCTCCACGTCGGTGGTGGCGGCGAGCGGCCGGTCGAGCGCCGGCGCCTTGCCGGCGCGCAGCGCGCGCACCGCCTCCTCGAGCATGCCGAGGTACATCGACAGGCCCACCGCCGAGAACTCGCCGCTCTGCGACTCGCCGAGGAACTCACCGGCGCCGCGGATCTCCAGGTCGTGGGTCGCGAGCACGAAGCCGGCGCCGAGCTCCTCCATCGATTCGATGGCCTCGAGGCGCTTCTCGGCGTCGGGCGTGAGCGCGCGGCGCGAGGGCACGATCAGGTAGGCCCAGGCGCGGTGGTGCGAGCGGCCGACGCGGCCACGCAGCTGGTGCAGCTGCGCGAGCCCGAGGCGGTCGGCGCGGTTGATCAGGATGGTGTTGGCGGTCGGCACGTCGATGCCGCTCTCGATGATCGTGGTGCACACCAGCAGGTTGAAGCGGCGGTGGTAGAAATCCACCATCAGCTGCTCGAGCTCGCGCTCGCGCATCTGGCCGTGGCCGATGCGGATGACCGCCTCGGGTACCAGCTGCGCGAGCTCGGCGGCGATCTTCTCGATCGACTGCACCTCGTTGTGCACGAAGTAGATCTGACCGCCGCGCCGCAGTTCGCGCAGGCAGGCCTCGCGCAGCATCGGGCCGTGCCACTCGGTGACGAAGGTCTTGATCGCGAGGCGCGCCGCCGGCGGCGTCGCGATCAGCGACAGCTCGCGCAGCCCGCCGAGCGCCATGTTCAGCGTGCGCGGGATCGGCGTCGCCGTCAGCGTCAGCACGTGCACCTCGGCGCGCAGCGCCTTGAGCTTCTCCTTGTCGCGCACGCCGAAGCGGTGTTCCTCGTCGACGATGATCAGCCCGAGGCTGCGGAAGCGCGGGTCGGCGTGCAGCAGCCGGTGGGTGGCGATGACGATGTCGACGCCACCCTGCTCGAGGCCGGCGAGCACGCCGGCGGATTCCTTCCCGGAGCGGAAGCGCGACAGCGATTCGATGCGCACCGGCCAGTCGGCGAAGCGGTCGCGGAAGCTCTGCGCGTGCTGCTCGGCGAGCAGCGTGGTCGGCACCAGCACCGCGACCTGGCGGCCGGACTGCACCGCGACGAAGGCGGCGCGCATCGCCACCTCGGTCTTGCCGAAGCCGACGTCGCCGCAGACGATGCGGTCCATCGGCTCGGGCTTGCCGAGGTCCTCGATCACGCGCGCGATCGCCTCGGCCTGGTCGGCGGTTTCCTCGAAGGGGAAGGCGTTGGCGAAGGTCTGGTACTCGAGCTCGCCGGCCACGAGCGCGGGCGCGCGGTGCGCCTGGCGGCGCGCATGCAGGTCGAGGAGCTCGGCGGCGACGTCGCGCACCGCCTCGGCGGCCTTGCGGCGCGCCTTGGCCCACTGGTCGGTGCCGAGCTTGTGGAGCGGGGCGGTCTCGGGGGCGCCGCCGGTGTAGCGCGTCACCAGCGCGAGCGCGTGCACCGGCACGTAGACGCGGTCGCCGTCGCGGTACTCGAGCACCAGGAACTCGCCGGCGTCGCCGCCGACCTCCATCAGCGTGAGGCCGACGTAGCGGCCGACGCCGTAGCCCTCGTGCACCACCGGCGCGCCAGGCTCGAGGCTCTGCAGGTCGCGCAGGATCGCGGCCGGATCGGCCTGCTGGCGCCGCCGGCGGCGCTCCTGGCGCGCGCGTGCGCCGAACAGCGCCGACTCGGACAGCAGCAGGAGCGGCGGCTCGGTGAGCGCGAGGCCCTCGAGGTCCTCGGCGATGGTGATCGCGAGCCGCGCCTCGCCGCCGGCGAAGGCGGCCCAGTCGGCCACCGCGCGCGGCCGCCGGCCGTGCGCGCTGAGCATGCCGCTGATGACCTCGCGCCGGCCGGCCGAATCCGCGGCGATCAGCACGCGCCCGGGGTGGCCATCGAGGAACTCGATGAGCGGCGCCAGCGGCTGGGCCGCGTGGGCGTCGAGGCGGAAGGCGGGCGGCGTGCCCGTCGGGAAGTCGTGGTGCGCGCCATGCGCATCGGCAGCCGCATCGGTGCCGGCGGCGCGGAAGCGTTCGATGCGCACGCTGGCGAGGCCGTCGAGCCAGGCGCGCACCTCCTCCGGCGGAACGAAGGCCTCGGGCGGCGCGAGCAGCGGCCGCTCGGCGTCGTGGCGCCGCTCCTCGTAGCGCTCGAGGATCGCGCTCCAGGCCGACTCCAGCGCGGCGGCGACGTCGAAGTCCGCGGCGCAGACCACCTCGCCGGGCAGGTAGTCGGCGATGCCGGCGGTCGATTCGTGGAACAGCGGCAGGTAGAACTCGATCCCGGGCGGCGCGAGGCCCTCGCTGACGCCGCGATAGACCGGCATGCGCGCCACGTCGCCCTCGAAGCGCGTGCGGAAGCGGCGGCGGAAGGCGCGCACCGACTCGGCGTCCAGCGGCAGCTCGCGCGCCGGCAGCAGGCGGAACTCGCTGGCGGCGGCGCCCGAGCGCTGCGTGTCCGGATCGAAGGCGCGGATCGACTCGATGAGATCGTCCAGCAGGTCGACGCGCACCGGGTCGGCGGCGCCGGTCGGGAACACGTCGAACAGCGAGCCGCGCAGCGCGAACTCGCCCGGCGCCTTGACCTGCGCGACGCTGGCGTAGCCGGCCGCCACCAGCCGCGCGCGCAGCGCCTCGAGGTCGAGCGTGTCGCCGGCGCGCAGCTCGAGGCTGCGTGCCTGCACGTACGGCACCGGCGGCAGGCGCGCCAGCAGGCTCTCGGCGGTGAGCAGCACCACGCCGCGGCGCAGCTGCGGCAGGCGCGCCAGCGTCCGCAGGCGCTCGGAGACGATGTCGGCGTGCGGCGAATACAGGTCGTAGGGCAGCACCTCCCAGTCCGGGAGCGTGAGGATCTCAAGCTCCGCCCCGCCGAAGAAGCGCAGCTCCGCCGCCAGTTTTTCGAGCTCGCGCGCATCGGGCGCGATGACCAGCCAGGCGCGATTGTCCGCGGCGATGGCCTCGGCCAGCGCCAGCGAGCGGGCGCTGCCGTGCAGCGCGTTCCAGCAGAGGTGGGGTGCCGCCGCGCCCGGGCGTGGCGGACGGAGCAGGGCCGTCATCGTGGGCGAAGTATAGGGGCTCCCGCGCCGGAACGGCCCGGCCCCGGCGGCCCGGCGGGCGGCCCTGGGGCTCTCGGAGGTTCAGCGGTGCGCGGCGGCGCTCAGGGCGCGGTGGCCACCGAGTGGATGACGCGGTCGTGCTCGAAGAACACCGCGAAGCCGGCGTAGTCCCAGCGCGTGATCGGCGGCTCGCCGACCGCGGCGTGGCGGTTCTGCGGGGCGCCGAAGCGCGCCTCGACGGCCGACATGCGCATGCCGCGCGTCGGGCGATCGCCCGCGGCCTCGCGCACCGTGAGCTGGTCGTTGACCACCAGGGTTTCGCCGGCGGCGACGCCGGCCAGCAGGCTTCCCGCCAGCAAGGCGAGGGCGAACTGGGCTGGTTTCATGGCAACTCCGGTCGGAAATCCCGCGACGGATGTGACTATATCACCCGCCTTCCGGACGCCCCCACCTGTCGCCATTCGCATGACGGTTTCCGTGATGCAGGCCGCATTTCGCGCCGGTGTGGTCTAATGCCGCACGCATGTTCCAGCCCCTGAGCGTCTTCATCGGCCTGCGCTACGTCCGCGCGCGCCAGCATCGCTTCTTCGTCTCGTTCATCACCTGGGTGGCGCTCGCGGGCCTGGCGCTGGGCGTGGCCGCGCTGATCGTGATCCTCTCGGTGATGAACGGCTTCGAGTCCGAACTGCGCGAGCGGCTGCTCTCGCTCGCCGCGCACGCGCGCGTCAACCTGCCCGGGCCGGCGGCCACCGACCCGGACCCGGGGCTGGCGCAGCGCCTGCGCGCCATCCCCGGCGTCACCGGGGTTGCGCCCTGCGTCGAGCTGAGCGCGCTCGCGGTGCACGAGCCGGACATGCTGCCGCTGCTGCTGCGCGGCATCGACCCGGCGGCCGAGGAGCGCGTCGCGCCGCTGCGGCCGCTGGTGGTGGAGGGCGACGCGGCGGCGCTGCAGCCGGGGAGCGGCGCGATCGCCATCGGCAGCGCGGTCGCCGAGCAGCTCGGCGTGCGCGTCGGCGACGCGTTGCGGCTGCTGGTGCCGGTGGTCGGCGCCGATTCGCGCGTCGAGCCGGTGCTGCGCGAATTCCGCGTGGCGGCGGTGTTCGAGGCCGGGCTCGCCGACCACGACGGCACGCTGGCGCTGGCGCACCTCGCCGACGTGCGCGCGCTCGCGCCGGCGGCGGTCGGGGCGGCGCAGCTGCGGCTGCGCTTCGCCGACGCGCTCGCCGCGCCGGCGGCCATGGGGACGGTGCGCGCGGCACTGCGCGCCGGCGAGAGCGCGCACGACTGGAGCGAGGACCACGCCAGCTACTTCCGCGCCATCCGCATCGAGAAGACCATGATGGCGCTGATCCTGCTGCTGATCGTGGCGGTGGCGGCCTTCAACATCGTCGCGATGCTGGTGATGGTGGTCAACGACAAGCGCACCGACATCGCCATCCTGCGCACCTTCGGCGCGCGCCCGCGCACGGTGCTGGCGAGCTTCGTGACCCAGGGCGTGGTGATCGGCTGGTGCGGCGTGCTCGGCGGCATCGGCCTCGGCGTGCTGCTGGCGCTCAACGTCGACCGCATCGTGCCGGTGCTCGAGCGGCTGTTCCGCTTCCGCATGTTCGACGCCGACGTCTACTACATCACGCGCATCCCCTCCGAGCTGCACGCGCTCGACGTGGCCTGGATCGCCGCCGCGGCGCTGCTGCTCACGCTGGGCGCGACCCTCTACCCGGCGCTGCGCGCCGCGCGCACGTCGCCGGCCGAAGCGCTGCGCTACGAATAGCGGCATGGCGATGCGCTACGAATGGCTGCTCGGCACGCGCTACCTGCGCGCGACGCGCGGCCGCGGCTTCCCCTCGTTCCTCGCGGTGGTGTCGGTGGTCGGCCTGGCGCTCGGCGTCGCCGTGCTGATCGTGGTGCTGTCGGTGATGAACGGCTTCGAGCGCGAGCTGCGCGCGCGCATCCTGAGCGTGACCTCGCACGCCACGCTGACGGGCCTGGAGACGACCCTGCCGGACTGGCGCGCGGCGCGCGCGCGGGCGCTCGCCACGCCGGGCGTGGTCGCGGCGGTGCCGTACGTCGAGCAGCAGTCGATGCTGGCGCGCGCGGGCCGCACGGCCGGCGCGAGCGTGCGCGGCGTCGATCCGGCCGAGGAGCGGCGCGCCGTGGGCATCGCCAGCCGCATCCAGGGCGGGCGCATCGAGGACCTGGTGGACGGTTCCTACCGCATCGTGCTCGGCGATGCGCTGGCGGAGGCGCTCGGCGCGCGTCCCGGCGACGACGTGGTGGTGGTGGCGCCGCAGGGCACGGCGACGCCGGCCGGCGTCGTGCCGCGCATGCGCCGCTTCCGCGTCGTCGGGCTGTTCCACTCCGGCATGTACGAGTTCGACCGGGGCCTGGCGCTGGTGGCGCTCGGCGACGCGGCGCGCCTCTACCGCACCGGCGACGGCGTCACGGGCCTGCGCCTCGCGCTCGCCGACCCGTTCGCCGCGCCGCGCGTGGTGCAGGACCTGGCGGTCGCGCTCGGCGGCGGCTTCTACGTCAGCGACTGGACGCGCAACCACGCCAACTTCTTCCGCTCGATCGAGATGACCAAGTCGATGATGTTCGTGATCCTGCTGCTGGTGGTCGCGGTCGCGGCCTTCAACATCGTCGCGGCGCTGGTGATGGTGGTGAAGGAGAAGCGCGCCGACATCGCCATCCTGCGCACGCTCGGCGCCACGCCGCGCGGCATCCTCGCGGTGTTCACGATCCAGGGCGTGCTGATCGGTCTCGCCGGCACGCTGGGCGGCGCGGCGCTCGGGCTGGCGCTGGTGGCGCGGCTCGAGGCGCTGGTGCGGGGCCTGGAGCGGCTGCTGCACACGCAGTTCCTCGACGCGCGCGTCTACCTGATGAGCGAGCTGCCGGCGCACGCCGAGGCCGGCGACGTGCTGCGCATCTGCGGCGTCGCCTTCGCGCTGTGCGCGCTCGCGACGCTGTATCCTGCCTGGCGCGCGGCGCAGATGCAGCCGGCGGAGGGATTGCGACATGAGTGAGGCGCCAGCGGCGGCCGCGACGGTGCTGGAGGCGCGCGGCGTGGTGCGCCGCTTCCGCCAGGGCCCGGTGACGCTCGAGGTGCTGCAGGGGCTCGACCTCGCGGTGCGCGCCGGCGAGCGCCTGGCGATCATCGGCGCCTCCGGCTCCGGCAAGACCACGCTGCTGCAGATCCTCGGCGGGCTGGACCGGCCGGACGCGGGCTCGATCCTGGTCGACGGCCGCGACATCCACTCGCTCGACGAGGCCGCGCGCGGCGCGCTGCGCAACCGCACGCTCGGCTTCGTCTACCAGTTCCACCACCTGCTGCCCGAGTTCTCGGCGCTGGAGAACGTGGCGCTGCCGCTGCTGGTGCGGCGCGAGAGCGCCGCCGCCGCCAGCGCGCGCGCGCGAGCTGCTCGGTCGCGTCGGCCTCGGCGAGCGCCTCACGCACCGGCCCGGCGAGCTCTCCGGTGGCGAGCGGCAGCGCGCCGCCGTGGCGCGTGCGCTGGTGACCGGCCGCGGCTGGTGCTGGCCGACGAGCCGACCGGCAACCTCGACGGGCGCAATGCCGAGCAGGTGTTCGCGCTGATGCTCGAGCTCAACCGCGAGCTCGGCACCGCGCTGGTCGTGGTCACGCACGACGCGCCTCGCGGCGCGCATGGACCGCGTGCTCGAGCTCGACGGCGGGAAACTGCGCGAAGCGCGCTGATTAGTCCGTTGCGCGCCGCGCGCGCCGCGTCCGAAACTTGCGCATGACGACGGTCCGCCAGGCGAGCTCCAGGCACCAGCGGCCGAGCAGCCCCCGACGATCGCGCACACGAGGCAGCCGAACAGGAACGGCTTCCACTTCGGTCCCAGGCCGCTCTCGAGCCAGCGCCAGCTCATCTCGAAGGCGAAGTGCCGCTGCCGGTAGTGCAGCAGCCAGGCGCCGAGGCGGTAGGCGCCGACATAGAGCGGCACCACGGTGAAAGGGTTGCAGATCCAGGTGCTGGCGACCAGCACCGGCAGGTTCAGGCGGCGCACCAGGGCGATGACGACGGCCAGCAGCGTGTGGACCGGCAGCGGCACGAAGGCGATGGCGACGCCCGCGCCGAAGGCCGCGGTGATGTTGCCGCGCTTCAGCGACCAGAGCCCCGGATCGGTGATGCGCCCGCCGAAGACACGGAAGTACCAGCGGTGGCGCAGGCGATGGACGGTGTCGGCAATGCGCTTGATGGTGCGACGGGGCATCGGGAAGCCACTCTAGCATCGGGTGCGCGGGCGTGGCAGCGCTAGCGCTCGCGTTCCTCGCCGGGACGCTCGCCGCGCTCGCGCTGCCCTGGGCGCCGCCGGTGGCGCTCGCGGCGCTCGTCGCCGTGGCCGGGCTCGCCGGGCTGCTGCGGCCGCGCCTGCGGCGCGCGGCGGCGCTGCTGCTCGGCGCCGGCCTCGCGCTGCTGCCGCTCGCGCGCTACGAGCAGGAGCGCCTGCAGCCACGCGACGAGGAGCGGCGGCTGCTCGACTGCCGCATCACGACGCTGCCGGCGGCGAACGGGCTCGACACCGGGTTCGATGCCGAGTGCCGCGGCGCGCACGAGCCGGGCCGGCGCCTGGCGCTGCGCGTGGGCTGGGAGGGCGCGCCGCCGCTGCGCGTCGGCGAGACCTGGCGGCTGCTGGTGGCGCTGCGCGCGCCGCGGCTGCGCGCCAATCCCGGCGGCGCCGACGGCGTCATGGCGCTGCGCCGCCAGCGCATCCACGGCTTCGCGCGCGTGCTCGCATCGCCGCTCGACCGGCGGGTCGCCGCGGGGGCGTGGAGCATCGACCGCCTGCGCGAGGACGTCGCGACCGCGATCGGCCGCGCGGTGCCGGAGCGCGAGGCCGCGGCGCTGATCGCCGCGCTCGCGGTCGGCGATACGCGGCGCGTGTCGGTGGAGCAGTGGCGCGTGTTCAACGCCACCGGCCTGACGCACCTGGTGGCGATCTCCGGGCTGCACGTGACGCTGTTCGGCGTGGTGGCCGCGGCGCTGGCACGGCGGCTGTGGGGCCTGAGCCGCGCGCTGGTGCGCCACGTGGCGCGCGAGGGCTGCGCGCTGCTCGCCGGCCTCCTGGCCGCCACCGGCTATGCGCTGCTCGCGGGCTTCTCGGTGCCGGCGCAGCGCACGCTGATCATGCTCGCGGCCTGGTGCCTGACGCGGCTGCTGCGGCGGCCCCCGGGCGTGGCGCCGCCGCTGGCCGTGGCCCTGGTGGGGGTGCTGCTGCTCGATCCGTTCGCGCCGCTGGCGCCGGGGTTCTGGCTGTCCTTCGTCGCCGTGGCGGCGCTGATGCTCGGCATGGGCGCGGCCGCGGGCGGGGTGGGCTCGCCGGGCGCGTGCGCGAGCTGTGGCACGCCCAGTGGGTGGTGGCCGTGGCGCTGCTGCCGGTGACGGCCGCGGCCTTCGGCACGCTCTCCTGGGCGGGCCTCGCGCTCAACCTGGTGGCCATCCCGCTGTGCGGCGGCGTGCTGGTGCCGCTGGTGCTCGCCGGCGTGGCCGCCAGCGCCTTGGGCGAGGCCTGGGCACGCCCGCTGTTCACCCTGGCCGCGCGGCTGGTCGACGCCGCGGCGCCGGTGCTGCAGGCCGTGGCGGACCGGGATGCCGCCCTGTGGCACCTGGCGCCGCCGGCCTGGTGGTACCCGCTGGCCGCCGCGGTGCTGCCGCTGGCGCTGCTGCCGTGGAGGCCGCGCCTGCGGTTCGTGGCCGTGCTGGCGCTGGCGCCGGCGATCTGGCCGCCGGCGCTGGGGCCGGCTCGGGGCGAACTGGCGCTGACGCTGCTGGACGCCGGCCGCGGGCTCGCGGTCATCGCGCGCACGCAGCACCACGCCCTGGTCTACGACCTGGGCGAGGCCTACGGCACCGATGGCGCCGTCACCAGCCGCACGGTGCTGCCGGCGCTGCGGGCCCTGCAGGTGGCGCGCGTCGACCGCCTGCTGGTGCCGCGGCTCACGCGCGCGCGCAGCGACGGGGTCGCGGCGCTGCTGGCGGCGCTGCCCGTGGCCGAGCTGCAGGCCGGGGAGGCCGGCCCGGTGCCGCCCGAATACCGCCCCTGCCGGGCGGGCGAGGCCTGGGACTGGGACGGCGTGCATTTCGAGCTGCTCGCCGCCCGCGAATGCGTGCTGCGTGCGGCCGTGGCCGGCGGGGCGGCCGTGCTGCTCACCGGCGAACTGGAGCCCGCGGCGCAGCGCGAGCTCGTGCGCCGGGGCCTCGGGGCCACGGCGGTCGTGCAGCTGCCGCGCCACGGCGCGCCCAGCGGCGAGGAGCCGGCGCTCCGGGCCGCGACCCGCGCCCGCGTGGCGCTGGTGGCCAATACGGCGGCTGGCGCGGCCGGGCGCGGCGTCGCGGCCACGCTCGCCGCCTGGCGGGACGCCGGAACCGTGGTGCGCATCACGGGCGTGGAGGGGGCCCTCGGGCTGCGGATGAACCCCGCTCTCGGTATCATTCCGCGTCCAGTCGAGTCGGAGATCGAGCCAAGATGTGGGAAATCGTGCGCGCCGGCGGGCCGATGATGTGGCCGATCATCCTGTGCTCGGTCATCGCCGTCGCGATCGTCTTCGAGCGCCTGTGGACGCTGCAGGACCGGCGCGTGCTCCCGGCCGACCTCGTGCCGCGGGTCCAGCAGCTGATCGACGCCAACCAGCTGGGCGAGCGGGTCATCGAGGCGATCGAGAAGAACTCGCCGCTGGGGCGGGTGCTGGCCGTCGGCCTCGCCAACCGCCACCGGCCGCGCGAGATCATGATGGACCGGCTCGAGGACGCGGGCCGCCACGTGGTCCACGAGCTCGAGCGCTTCCTCAACACGCTCGGCACGATCGCCGGCATCGCGCCGCTCCTGGGGCTGCTGGGCACGGTCACCGGCATCATCCGCGCCTTCAACGCCATCAAGGTCAGCGGCCTCGGGGACCCGCGCATCCTCTCCGGCGGCATCGCCGAGGCGCTGGTCGCGACCGCCGGCGGCCTGCTGGTGGCGATCCCCTCGCTGATCGCCTACCGCTACCTGCGCGGCCGCGTCGACCGCATCGTCGTGCAGATGGAGAAGGACGCGATGCGGCTCGCCGACGCGCTCGACTCCGCGGAGCGGCGCGCCGCCCTGGCGACCGCGCAGACCGGCGGCCATCCGGCGGTGGCCGCGCAGCCATGAACCTCCGGCCGCGCCGTTCGGACATGGAGCCGGAGATCAACCTGATCCCGCTCATCGACGTGCTGCTGATGATGGTGCTGTTCTTCATGTTCTCCTCGACCTTCATCGTCGAGGGGCGGCTCAAGGTCAGGCTGCCGGAGGCGAGCTCGGTGCCGGTCAGCCGGCCGGGCTTCGAGCCGCTGGTGGTCACGGTGACCGCGACCGGCGGCTACCTGGTGAACGATCGCGAGCTCATCAACGCCAGCGCCGACACGCTGCGCGCCGCCGTGCTCAAGGTGGCCGAGGGCGACCGCACGCAGCCGGTGACCATCCGCGCCGACGCGCGCGCCACGCACCAGGCGGTGGTGACCGCCATGGACGTGCTCGGCCGCATCGGCTACGCCCAGCTGAACATCGTCACGACGGACGCCAACGGGGCCGCCGCCCCTTGACCGCGCCCGCCGCCGCCGCGCCGGCCGGGGCGGTGTACCGCCGCCTGCTCGGCTACGCCTGGCCGCACCGCGGCATGTACCTGCTCGGCGTGCTCGGCATGCTGATGTACTCGGCCAGCCAGTTCGTCATCCTCTGGTGCGTCAACCAGTTCCTCAAGGGCGACAACCCGCTGCTGCGCCAGCACCCGGAAAAGCTGCTGTTCCAGCTGCCGCTGGCGGTGGTCGGGCTGTTCGCGCTGCGCGGCCTCGGCGACTACATGGCGAACTACTTCCCCGGCTGGGTCGGCCGGCAGGTGGTGCGCGCGCTACGCGGCGAGCTGTTCGCGCACTACATGCGCCTGCCGACGCGCTACTACGACCGCGAGTCCTCGGCCGCGATGCTCACGCGCATCACCGCCAACATCGAGCTGGTGGCGCAGGCGACCACCAATTCGCTCACCATCCTGATCCGCGACTCGATCACCGTCACCGCGCTCATCGCCTACATCTTCTGGCGCAACTGGCAGCTCGCGGCCTCGGCGATGCTGGTGGCGCCGGTGATCGCCTGGCTGATCCGCAGCGTCAACCAGCGCTTCCGCCGCTACAGCCGCCGCATCCAGGACTCGGTCGGCGACGTGACGCGCGTGACCAAGGAGGCGCTCGACGGCCACCGCGTCGTCAAGATCTTCAACGCCCAGGAGCACCTGAACGCCGCCTTCGGCGCCGTCAACGAGCAGAACCGCCGCAACAACATGCGGCTGATCTCGGCCAGCGCCAGCAGCAACCCGATCGTGCAGCTGATCGCCTCGTTCGGGCTCGGCGGCGTCATGGTGATCGCCGGCAACCAGGTGCTGCACGGCCACATGGCGATCGCCGACGTGCTGCTGTTCCTGATCGCGCTGCTGCTGATCCCCGACCCGCTCAAGCGCCTGCTGGCGGTGGCCGGGCCGCTGCAGCAGGGCATCGCCGCCGGCGCCAGCGTGTTCGCCGAGCTCGACACGCCGGCCGAGCCGGCCGGCGGCACGCGGCCGCTGGCGCGCGCGCGCGGCGCGGTCGAGTTCCGCGGCGTGCGCTTCGCCTACAGTGCCGAGAAGGGCGAGGTGCTGCGCGACGTGGGCTTCAAGGTCGAGCCCGGCCAGACGCTGGCGATCGTCGGGCGCTCGGGCAGCGGCAAGTCGACGCTGATGTCGCTCCTGCCGCGCTTCTACGACCCGACCGCCGGCGTGGTGCTGCTCGACGGCGTCGACATCCGCGAGTACCTGCTGCACGACCTGCGCGCGCAGATGAGCCTGGTGACCCAGGACGTGGTGCTGTTCAACGACAGCATCGCCAACAACATCCGCTTCGGCGCGAGCCGGCGTCGACGCCGCGGCGCTGGCGGCGGCGGCGCGCGCCGCGCACGTCATGGAGTTCGCGCCGAGCTGCCGCAGGGCCTGGATACGCCGGTCGGGGATCGCGGCATGCTGCTCTCGGGCGGGCAGCGCCAGCGCATCGCCATCGCGCGCGCCCTGCTGCGCAACACGCCGATCCTGATCCTCGACGAGGCGACCTCGGCGCTCGACACCGCCTCGAGCGGCACATCCAGGCGGCGCTCGAGCAGCTGGTGCGCGACCGCACCACCTTCGTGATCGCGCACCGCCTCTCGACCATCGAGAACGCCGACCGCATCCTGGTCATGCACGAGGGCGCGGTCGCCGAGAGCGGCACGCACGCCGAGCTCATCGGCCGCGGCGGCCTGTACGCGCAGCTGCACCGGCTGCAGTTCGCGGAGTAGCGGCCCGGCGCGGGTCGCAGCGGGCGCGGGCGGTGCGCGCATGGCTCGAAGGCATCTGGTGGGGCGGACGCAAGGCGCCCGCCTGGCTGCGCGCGCTCGCGCGGCTGTTCGGCGCCGTCGTCGCGCTGCGGCGCGCGGCCTACCGGCGCGGCTGGCTGGCGTCGGGCACGCCGGGCCGCCCGTCGTGGTCATCGGCAACCTCACCGTCGGCGGCAGCGGCAAGACGCCGCTGACGGTGTGGCTGGCGCGCGAGCTCGCGGCGCGTGGCCTGCGCGCCGGCGTCGTGCTGCGCGGCTACGGCGGCACCGGCCGCGGCGTGCGCGCCGTGGAGGCGCACAGCCGGCCGGAGGAGGTGGGCGACGAGGCGCTGCTGATCGCGCGGCGCACCGGCGTGCCGGTCATCGTCGGCCGCGAGCGGCTGGCGGCGGCGCGCGCGCTGGTGGCCGCCGGCGTAGATGTGGTGCTCTCCGACGATGGCCTGCAGCACCATGCGCTCGCCCGCGAGGTCGAGATCGCGGTGATCGACGCCGGGCGCGGCCTCGGCAACGCCCTGCTGCTGCCCGCCGGCCCGCTGCGCGAGCCGCCGGGGCGGCTCGAGAGCGTGAGCCTGGTGGTGTACAACGGGGAGCGCGTCGCCGCGGCCCGGCGCGCTCACGATGCGGCTCGTGCGCCGGGCGCCTGCGGCCGCTCGCCGGCGCCGAGCCGGGCCTGCCGCTCGCCGATCTCGCCGGCCGCCGCGTGCACGCGGTGGCGGGCATCGGCAACTCCGGAACGCTTCTTCGCGACGCTGCGGGCCGCGGGCCTGGAGCCGATCCCGCACGCCTTCGCCGACCACCACGCCTACCAGGCCGCGGACATCGAGTTCGGCGACGATCTTCCGGTCCTGATGACCGAGAAGGATGCAGTAAAATGCCAGGCGTTCGCGCGCGCCGGCCGCTGGTACCTGCCGGTGGAGGCGGAGTTCGAGGCCGCCGCCGCGCGCGCGCTGCTCGGGAGGATCATCGTGGATACACGCCTGCTGGACATCATCGCCTGCCCGCACCGCAAGGGGCCGCTGCAATTCGTGCGCGACGCCGCCGTGCTGGTCTGCCGCGGCGACCGCCTGGCGTTCCCGGTGCGCGACGGCATCCCGGTGCTGCTCGAGAACGAGGCGCGCACGCTCCCGCCCGGCGATCCGCTGCTGGCGCGCTGAAGCGCGGCGCGCGGAGCCTCCAGCCATGTACCGGGTCGTGATTCCGGCGCGCTATGCCTCGACGCGCCTGCCGGGCAAGCCGCTGGTGAAGCTGAAGGGCCGGCCGCTCATCCAGTGGGTCTACGAGCGCGCGCGCCGCTCGCGCGCCGCCGAGGTGCTGGTCGCCACCGACGACGAGCGCATCGCCGAGGCCGCGACCGCCTGCGGTGCGCCGGTGGTGATGACCTCGATCGTGCACGCCTCGGGCACCGATCGCATCGCCGAGGTGGCGGCGCAGCGCGGCTGGGAAGACGCCGAGGTCGTCGTCAACCTGCAGGGCGACGAGCCGCTGATGCCCGAGGCGCTGATCGACCAGGCGGCCGGGCTGCTCGAGCTCCACGCGGGCGCCGACATCGGCACGCTCGCGGCGCGCCTCGGCTCGCTCGCGGCCTACATGGATCCGAACGTCGTCAAGGTGGTCGCCGGCGCCGCGCAGCGCGCGCTGTACTTCTCGCGCGCGCCCATTCCCTGGCACCGCGATGCCGCGCCGGCCGGCCTCGCCAGCCAGCGCTCCTACGGCCACGCGCGCCGGCACATCGGCATCTACGCCTACCGCTGCGGGGCGCTGCGGCGCATGGCGGCGATCGCGCCCACGCCGCTCGAGCAGCGCTCGAGAAGCTCGAGCAGCTGCGGCCGCTCGAGCACGGCTTCGACATCCGCGTCGCCGACGCGAGCGTGCTGCCCGGCCTGGACGTCAATACGCCCGAGGACGTGGCGCGCGTGGAGGCGCTGCTGGCGGACTGAACGAAACGGCCTGCCGCACGCCGTCCAGCGACGACGCGCGGCGGGCCGCGCGAGCGCTCACTCGTCGCGGCGCGCGTCTCCGGACCAGCTCGAGGTCGAGGGCGCCGACGACCACACCACGCGCGCCGCTGCGCGCGCCGTCCGCCGGCGGAGGCGGTGCCGCCGCGGCTGCGGCGGGTGCGCCTCCGAAGGCGCTGCCGGACGCGGTTCGGAGCCGCCGTGGGGCCGAAGTCGAACTGGGCCGGCGCGGCTCGGCGGACGGCGCGGAGCCGCCATCGAAGTCGCCGCCGGCGGGCTCGCGCGTCCCTGGCCGCCGCCGTCCTCGGCGGCCGCCGAAGCCGCCGTCGCCCTGCGCGGCGGCGCCCTCGGCGCCGCCGCCCTGCGTCATGCCGTCGCGGCCGCCGCCGCCCCGCGGCGACGCCGGCGTCCGCCGCGACGCGAGCGACGCTCGCGCCGCGCTCGCCGCGCTCGCCCTCGGGGACGCGGCGCGGCCGCTTCGCCGCCCGGCTGCGCCGCGCCCGCGGCGCTGGCGCCGGGCGCGGCGCCGACGCCGTCGGATCCTCGCTCCGCACCTCGATCTCGCGGCGGCCCTCGTCACGGCGCGGCTCGCTCGCGCCGCGCCCTCGTGCGTCGCGCCTCGTCGCGGCGCGGCTCGTCACGCCGCTGTTCGTCGCGACGCGGCTCGTTGCGCCGGCCCTCGCCACGGCGCGGTTCGTCGCGGCGCGGCTGGCCGCCCGGGCGGTCGCCGCGTTCGCCGCGCGCCGCGTTCGCCGCGCGCGCCGCGGTCACCGCGGTCGCCACGGTCGCGATCGCGATGCCGGTCGCGGTCCCGGCCGCGATCACGGCGCTCGCGCGCGCCGGCCGCTGGCCGCTCGCGCGGCCATCGCGCCGGCCGTGGCCGGGACGCTCTTCCGTGCTGGCGGCGGCTCCGGGTCGCCGACGATCAGGCGCTTCATCCAGCCGACCAGTCCGAGCGCGCGCTTGGGCGGCGCGGCCTCGGCCGGCGGTTCCGGCGTCGCGGCGATGACGATCGGCGCGGCGGTCGCCGGCATCAGCGGCTGCACCGCCGCGGGCTCCGTCGCCGGCTTCTTCTCGGCCGCGGTCGGGTCCGCGACCTGGGGCGCCTGCGGGATCTGGTAGCTGATCTGCTGGTTCTCCGCGAGCCCGGCCTCGTCGTCGCGCACGCGGCGGATCGAGTACTCGGGCGTCTGGATGTGCGGGTTCGGCACGATGACGATGTCGGTGCGCGAGCGGTCGCCGACCTCGCGCAGCCAGTCGCGCTTCTCGTTGATCAGGTAGGTCGCGACGTCGACCGGCACCTGCACGATGATGCGCGAGGTGCGGTCCTTGCGCGCATCCTCGCCGATCAGGCGCAGGATCGACAGCGCCAGCGATTCGACGCTGCGGATGCTGCCGATGCCGTTGCAGCGCGGGCACACCAGGTGGCTCGACTCGCCGAGGCTGGGGCGCAGGCGCTGGCGCGACATCTCCAGCAGGCCGAAGCGCGACAGCCGCCCGATCTGGATGCGGGCGCGGTCCATCTTCATCGCATCGCGCAGCCGGTCCTCGACCGCGCGCTGGTTCTTGCCTTCCTCCATGTCGATGAAGTCGATGACGATCAGGCCGCCGATGTCGCGGATGCGCAGCTGCCGGGCGATCTCGTCCGCCGCCTCGAGGTTGGTGTTGGTGGCGGTGGTCTCGATGTCCGAGCCGCGGGTGGCGCGCGCCGAGTTGATGTCGATCGACACCAGCGCCTCGGTGTAGTCGATCACCAGCGAGCCGCCCGAGGGCAACTGCACCTTGTGCGCGTAGGCCGACTCGATCTGGCTCTCGATCTGGAAGCGCGTGAACAGCGGGATGTCGTCGGTGTAGAGCTTGAGCTTGCGCTGCGCGTCCGGCGGCATGGCGCGCTGCATGTACTCCTGCGCCTTCTGGTAGGCGGCGCTGTCGTCGACCAGGATCTCGCCGATGTCGTCGCCGAGGTAGTCGCGCAGCGAGCGCGTCACGGCATCGCTCTCCTGGTAGACCAGGAACGGGCCGCTGCGCGCCTTGTAGGCCGCGTCGATCGCGTCCCACTGGGTGCGCATGTTGTCGAGGTCCCACTGCAGTTCCTCGACCGCGCGGCCGACGCCGGCGGTGCGGATGATCGCGCCCATGCCCTCGGGCACGACCAGCTGCGCCATCGTCTCGCGCATCTGGTCGCGGTCCTCGCCCTCGATGCGGCGCGAGACGCCGCCGGCGCGCGGGTTGTTCGGCATCAGCACCAGGAAGCGGCCGGCCAGGCTGATGAAGGTGGTGAGGGCGGCGCCCTTGTTGCCGCGCTCCTCCTTCTCGACCTGGACCATCAGTTCCTGGCCCTCGTTGAGCAGCTCGCGGATCAGCATGCGGCCGCCCTGCGGCTGCTGGCGGAAGTACTCCTTGGAGACCTCCTTCAGCGGCAGGAAGCCGTGGCGCTGGGCGCCGTAATCGACGAAGCAGGCCTCGAGGGAGGGCTCCACGCGCGCGATGCGCGCCTTGTAGATGTTGCCCTTCTTCTGTTCGCGGGACGGGATTTCGATGCTGAGGTCGTACAGCTTCTGGCCATCGACCATGGCAACGCGCAACTCTTCCGCCTGAGTTGCATTGACGAGCATTCTCTTCATGTGCCCCTTCCGTTATACGGTCAAGGGGCCGCCAGGCGAGGGCTTCACTTACGCTTGCGCGTGCGCGAAGCGACTCCGGTCCGTCGCAGACAGCGAGAAACTCAAGGGATTGGGGGCAGCGTCCGTTGGGTGCATCAGCTTTGGAGTTCTGAAGATGCTCCGCCTGCTACGGGCGGCGCGCCGGAAACCTTCTGAGATCCACTGACCGACGGCTGGACGTCCGGATCGAGGAGTGCCAGCCCCGGGGCGTTCCCCGCGCGGAGCCTGGAACTCTGACTCGATACCTCGGAACGCCTACCGATCTGGTCGGCCTTCGTTACACGATGGCCCTGAGCGATCAGGACCAACTACCATGCGGTCCATCGGACCGCCTTCGCCGCTGTTCATCCCCCCAGGGCCGCGATTCGCGTACCCCGGCAGGGCTGATCCAGGACGCGGCGGAGTATAGCGAGTGAGTTCTGTAAAAACAATGTCTTACGAGAAGAATGCCCAGTCCCTCACGCCCGGGGCGCCCGCGGGGGCTCCCGCCGGGGCCGCGGTCCGCCGCGTCCGGATCGGCGAGGAGCAGGCCGGCCAGCGCCTCGACCGCGTGCTCGGCGCGCTGCTGCCGGGCGTGCCGAAGACGCGGATCTTCCGCCTGATCCGCCGCGGCGAGGTGCGCGTGAACGGCGCCCGCGCGCGCCCCGAGCAACGCCTGGTCGCGGGCGAGGAGCTGCGGGTGCCGCCGGTGCGCATGGAAGCCGCGGACGGCGAGCCGGGGTCCGGCGCGGGGGCCGGCGCGGGCTGCGGCGGGCCGGCGCGCACGCGGGTGCCGGCCGCGCTCATCGAGACGGTCGAGCGCGCCATCATCCACGAGGACGAGCGGCTGCTGGCGCTCGACAAGCCCGCCGGGCTCGCGGTCCACGGCGGCAGCGGCCTGAGCTTCGGCCTGATCGAGGCGCTGCGCGCCGCGCGCCCGGAGGAGACGCTGGAGCTCGCGCACCGGCTCGACCGCGACACCAGCGGCATCCTGCTCATCGCGCGCCGGCCCTCGAGCCTGCGCGCGCTGCACGCCCTGCTGCGCGAGGGCACGGTGGAGAAGCGCTACCTGGTGCTGGTGAAGGGCCGCTGGGAGCTCGGCCACAAGATGATCGACGTACCGCTGCGCACCGACACGCGCGTCGGCGGCGAGCGCACGGTGCGCGCGCACGCGAGCGGCAAGCCGGCGCGCACCGAGTTCCGCCTGGTCGAGCAGTTCGGCGCGCGCGCCTCGCTCCTGGAGGCGACGCTGCACACCGGCCGCACGCACCAGATCCGCGTGCACGCCGCGCATTGCGGCCATCCGGTGGCGGGCGACCCGAAGTACGGCGACGCGGACTTCAACGCCGCGCTGCGCGAGCTCGGGCTGACGCGCATGTTCCTGCACGCGCACAGCTGCAGCTTCAGCTGGCCGAACGGTGGCGAAGTGTCGCTGAGCGCGCCGCTCCCGGCGGTGCTCAAGGGCGTGCTCGATGCGCTCGGCACGCGCCGCGGCGGCGGCCCGCCACGGCGCGGCGGCGGCGCGGCGCACCGCGGCTCAGGGCAGCGCGAACCCCAGCGTCCGCAGCGACGCCGCCAGGCGGATCAGCGGTAGGCCGACGAGCCCGGTCGGATCCGCGCTCTCGACCTGCTCGAACAGCGCGATGCCGAGCGATTCGCCGCGGAAGCCGCCGGCGCAGTCCCAGGGCCGGTCGCGCTCGACGTAGCGGGCGATCTCGCCGGCGTCGAGCGGCCGGAAGCGCACGCGCGTCACGTCGCAGAATTCATCGACCACGCCGCGCGCGGCGCAGACCACGGCGACCGCGGTGATGAAGCGCGCCTCGCGCCCGGAGAGGGCGGCGAGCTGCGCCTCGCAGCGCGCCGCGTCGCCCGGCTTGTCGAGGATCCCGGCGCCGCAGACGGCGACCTGGTCGCTCCCGATGACCGCCGAGCCGGGGCGGGCGGCGGCCACGGCGCGCGCCTTGGCGAGGGCCAGGCGGCGGGCCCTGGCATCGGGGGGCTCGCCGGGCAGGTAGGCCTCCTCCACGCCGGGGGCGACGGCCTCGAAGGGCAGCTGCAGCCGCTCCAGCAGGGCGCGGCGATAGCGGGACGTGGAGGCGAGGACCAGCGGTGGGGCGGTAGCCAAGCAATCACCAATGGAGAAACAACGGCTTAAGTGCGAGCCGGCTTTGACTTGGGACCGACCGAAACCTATTATACGCGCCCCATGCCGGGCGGCTGGTCAAGGCCCCGCGACGTCAGGCAACTGGCGGACTCGCGGGCAGTATTCGAGTTCGACATTCCCGTCGCAGAGCTGCCGGGTATCTCAGCCGAATTGTCCGCTGCCGCGCCCGTGCACGCGCGCCTGGAGTTCGGGCGCGAGCAGGGCCTCAGCGTGGCGCACGTCAGGCTGGAGGCGAGCCTGGGACTGACCTGCCAGCGCTGCATGCAGCCCCTGGCGGTCGAGCTGGACACGGATTCGCGCGTCGTGCTGGTGGCGGGCGAGGCCGCGGCGGAAGCGGTGCCGGCGGGCTGGGAGACCTACCTGGCCGAGGAGGGGATGCTCGCCATCCCGGCGCTGGTCGCCGAGGAGGTGCTGCTCGCCCTGCCGATCGTGCCGCTGCACGTCGATGCGGGCTGCGGCGCGCCGCCGCCCGCGGCCCCGGCGGTGCCGGAGCCAGCGGGGAAGACACGGCCGTTCGCGGACCTGAAGGCGCTGCTGGAGCGCGGCGGGAAGTGAGCGGCGCAATGCCTGGAACGAATTGCTGAAGAAGAGGACCTGGCCATGCCCGTACAGAAAAGCCGCAAGACGCCGTCGAAGCGCGGCATGCACCGCTCGCACGACTCGCTGGCGACGCCGGCGCTGTCGATCGACCCGCAGTCGGGCGAGAGCCACCTGCGCCACTGCATCACGCCGGACGGCTTCTACCGGGGCAAGCGCGTGATCGAGAAGCGCGACGCCGACAAGCAGGACTGAGCGCCCCGGGCCCTCACGTCCGGCACGGCGCCTCCGCACCGATGTATTCGCGCATCGCAGGCACGGGCGGCTACCTGCCGCAGCAGGTGGTCAGCAACTCCGACCTCGAGAAGGTCATGGAGACCAGCGACGCGTGGATCCGCGAGCGCACCGGCATCGTGCGCCGGCGCCGCGTCGGCGCCGAGGAATCCACGGTCGACATGGCCGAGCACGCGGCGCGCGCGGCGATCGCCGCCGCGGGCCTGAAGCCCGAGGACATCGACCTCATCGCCTTCGGCACCGTCACGCCGGACCTGGTGTTCCCCAACAGCGCGGTGCTGCTGCAGGCGCGGCTCGGCTGCAAGCGCGGCTGCCCGGCCTTCAGCATGGAGGCCGCCTGCAGCGGCTTCATCTACGCGCTGAGCGTCGCCGACAAGTTCATCCGCGCCGGCGAGGCGAAGCACGCGCTGGTGGTCGGCGCCGAGACGCTCTCGCGCATCACCGACCCGGCGGACCGCACCACGGCCATCCTGTTCGGCGACGGCGCCGGCGCGGTCGTGCTGAGCGCCGCGGCCGATCCGGGCATCCTCTCCACGCACGTGCACGCCGACGGCGCGCATGCCGACCTGCTGTATTGCACCGGTGGCCTCGGCCGTGGCAAGGCGCCGGGCACCATGCCGCCCGGGGATTTCATCCGCATGGCCGGGAGCGAGGTGTTCAAGCTGGCGGTGACGCGGCTCGGGCAGGTGGTCGAGGAGGCGCTCGCGGCCAATGGCCTGGAGAAAAACGCGCTCGACTGGCTGGTGCCGCACCAGGCCAACATGCGCATCATCCAGGCAACCGCCCGCAAGCTCGACCTGCCGATGGAGCGCGTGATCCTCACGATCGAGGAGCACGGCAACACCTCCTCGGCCTCGGTGCCGCTGGCACTGGATGCCGGCGTGCGCGACGGCCGCATCAAGCGCGGCGAGCTGCTGCTGCTCGAGGCCTTCGGCGGCGGCATCACCTGGGGCGCGGCGCTGGTGCGCTACTGAAAAAAAAACGCCGCGCAATGCGCGGCGTTTTGATCGGGCCCGCCGGAGGCGGGCCAATCAGGCGAAGCGGTTTACTTCGAAACCGACTTCTTGAACATGCGGTCGATCTTCTCGTTGGTCGCGTCGACGCCAGCCTGGGCAGCCTGGGCGGCCGACAGGGCCTGGTTCGCCGCGCTCTGCGCGCCGCTGGCCGCCGAATTCGCCGCAGCGACATCCGAGGACAGCTTGCTGAACTGCTGGGCGTCCGAGCTGGCATGCGCACCGCTGTCGGCCTGCAGCTTCGCGACCTGGCTCTTCAGCGTGTCGACGTCCGCCTGCAGCGGCTTGAGGTCCTGGCAGCCCGCCAGCGCGAGGACGGCAGCGGCGGCTGCCAGCTTTACAACGATTGCCTTGTTCATCACGGATCCCCTTAAGGAAAGAACACAAACCACTTTGACTTCGGTCCACACCGCCCCACGCCCGCGTCCTGCAGGTTGCAGAAAACTGCCGCGTGGGATCCGCGGGAGACGCAACTTGACCAAATCCCCCGCGCGATTGCAAGCGCAATACGGGGAGCTGTCGGCGGGTAGCGACAGGTTTTTCAAAGATTTAGCTTCTGCCTGCACCGCCGCAACGGGGGCTTCCACCGGCGCCAATCCTGTATATAATCACACCATGCAGGAACTTACCGTACGCCAGCGCCAGGTGTTGCACGTCATCCAGCGCAGCATCGCCGAGACGGGCATGCCGCCGACCCGCGCGGAGATCGCGCAGCAGCTCGGCTTCCGTTCCGCCAACGCCGCCGAGGAGCACCTGCGGGCCCTGCAGCGCAAGGGCTGCGTGCAGCTGCTGGCCGGGGCCTCCCGCGGCATCCAGCTCGCCGACGCGCTGCGCGAGGAGCAGGGGCTGCCGCTCATCGGCCGCGTCGCCGCCGGCCGGCCGATCCTCGCCGAGGAACACATCGTCGACCACGTCCGGGTGGATGCCTCGCTGTTCAAGCCCCAGCCGCACTACCTGCTGAAGGTGGTGGGCATGAGCATGCGCGATGCCGGCATCCTCGACGGCGACCTGGTGGCCGTGCACCGCACGCCCGAGGTGCGCAACCGCCAGATCATCGTCGCGCGCCTCGAGGACGAGGTGACGGTCAAGCGCTACCGCCAGGAAGGGCCGATCGCCTGGCTGCTGCCGGAAAATGCGGAATTCGAGCCGATCCGCGTCGATCTCAAGCAGCAGCCGCTGCTGATCGAGGGCGTCGTCGTCGGGGTGCTGCGGCTCTCGGCCTGAGCGGCGCCGCTCAGCGCTGGCGGCGCGCCTTGCGGCCGGCGCCGGCTCCGGCGCCCGAACCCGGGTGGGCGCGCGGGGTGCCGCCGTCGTCCACCTCGTAGTCCTCGAAATCGCTGATCAGCTCGGCCGTCTGCTTCTGCTCGAGCCGCTGCTCCAGGCGCCGCCAGGCCGGCTCGCCCACGCCCTTGGGCGCGCGCCGCTTGGCGATGTCCATGTCGCGTATGACGCGGTCGAGGTCGATATCGGTCTCGGCGCCGATCTCCCCGGCGTCGTCGTCCTCGAACTCGTCAGAATCGGAATTCCCACCCATGTTCCGAGTCCTGCGGTACTCCGATACCGCGCTGTTGATTCGGGCCGAACTTAATGCCTCGGCCGGGCCGATGCAACGTGTCGGTCAGCGGATGAGGTTGTTCATTTCGAAAATTGGCAACAGCATCGCAAAAACGATGCCCATGACGAAGACGCCCATCACAATGATGAGCAGGGGCCCGAGCAGGCCGACCAGGGCGCCGATCAGTCCGTCGAGCTCACGCTCCTGGTTCTGGGCGGCGCGCTCCAGCATGCCCTCGAGCTCGCCACTGGACTCGCCGCTGGAGATCAGGTGGATGGTCATCGGCGGGAACAGCCGGCTCTGGGCGAGCGAGCGGCCGATCGGCGCGCCCTCGCGCACGCGCGCGGCGGCCTCGGCCACGGCGTCGCGCATCGGCAGGTTGGTGACCACGTCGCCGGCGATGCGCAGCGCGTCGAGCACCGGCACCGCGCTCGCCGTCAGGATCGAGAGCGTGCGCGTGAAACGCGCCGTGTTCATGCCGCGCACCAGCCGCCCGAGGAGCGGTGCGCGCAGCATCGAGCGGTGCACCTGCCGCCGCGGGCCCGGCTGGCGCGACCAGCGCCAGAACGCCACCGCGCCCAGCAGCAGCGCGAGCAGCAGCCAGATGCCGTAGTGGCGCAGGCCCGCTCGGAGGGCCACCAGCAGCGCGTGGCGAACGGCAGCCGCGCGCGGTTGTTCTCGAACACCTCGACCACCTTCGGCACCACGTAGGCGAGCAGGCCGAGACGATCACCAGCGAGAACAGCATCAGCACGATCGGGTAGAGCATCGCGCCCATGACCTTCTGGCGCGTCTGCTCGCGGCTCTCGGTGTAGTCGGCGAGCCGCTCGAGCACGGTGTCGAGGTGGCCGGATTGCTCGCCGGCGGCCACGGTGGCGCGGTAGATCTCCGGGAACACGCTCGGGAACTCCGGCCAGGCCGTCGGCGAGCGTGTGGCCCTCCATCACGCGGGCGCGCACGCCGATCAGGATGCTCTGCACGCGCGGCCGCTCGGTCTGCTGCGAGACGGCGAGCAGGCCTTCCTCGAGCGGCAGTCCGGCGCGCACCAGCGTCGCGAGCTGGCGCGTCAGCAGCGCGAGATCCGCGGCCGAGACCCGCCGCCACAGGCTCACCCGGCCGCCGGACTGCGCCGCGCGCTCGGCCACCTCGGCGACCGAGACCGGCAGCAGCGCGCGCTCGCGCAGCAGCGCGCGCACGTGGCGCGCGGTGTCGCCCTCGATGACGCCCTTGTGCTGGCGCCCGCCGGTGTCGAGCGCGGTGTACTCGAATGCGCCCATGAGCGTTGCGCGGCGCCGGGGCCTAGTCCTCGCGCGTCACGCGCAGGACTTCCTCGATCGTGGTGTCGCCGGCCAGCACCTTGGCGAGGCCGTCGTCGCGGATCGAGGGGGTGGAGGCGCGCGCGTGGCGCTCGAGCTCCTGCTCGCTGGCGCCGTCGTGGATCATGGTGCGCATCGCGTCGTCGACCATGATCAGCTCGTAGATGCCAGTGCGGCCGCGGTAGCCGTTGTCGCGGCCGGGGCGGTAGAGCGTCGGCGAGGGCGCCCCCGGGGCCAGCTCCAGCAGCCGGCGCTCGTACTCGCCGGCGGTGAAGGGCGCGCGGGTTTCGGGATTGAGCACCCGCACCAGGCGCTGCGCCAGCACGCCGATCAGGCTGGAGGAGAGCAGGAAGGGCTCGATCCCCATGTCGCGCAGGCGCGTGAGCGCGCCGGCCGCCGTGTTGGTGTGCAGGGTCGAGAGCACCAGGTGGCCGGTGAGCGAGGCCTGCACCGCGATCTGCGCGGTCTCGAGGTCGCGGATCTCGCCGACCATCACCACGTCCGGGTCCTGGCGCAGGATGGCGCGCAGGCCGCGCGCGAAGGTCATCTCGACCTTGGTGTTGACCTGCGTCTGGCCGATGCCGTCGATGTAGTACTCGATCGGGTCCTCGACCGTCATGATGTTGCGCGTGTTGTCGTTGAGCCGCATCAGGCTCGCGTACAGCGTGGTGGTCTTGCCCGAGCCGGTCGGGCCGGTCACCAGCAGGATGCCGTGCGGCTTGTGGATCAGCTCGTCCATCAGCCCCTGGGTCTTGGGGTCCATGCCGAGCGAGCCGAGGTCGAGACGGCCGGCCTGCTTGTCGAGCAGGCGCAGCACCACGCGCTCGCCGTGGCCCGAGGGGATGGTCGAGACGCGCACGTCGACCGCGCGGCCGGCGATCTTCAGACCGATGCGGCCGTCCTGCGGCAGGCGCTTCTCGGCGATGTCGAGCTTGCTCATCACCTTGATGCGCGAGACCACCAGCGGCGCGACCGCGCGCTTGGACTGCAGCACCTCGCGCAGGATGCCGTCGACGCGGAAGCGCACCACCAGGCGGTTCTCGAAGGGCTCGATGTGGATGTCGGAGGCGTTCTCGCGCATCGCCTGCGTCAGCACCGCGTTGATCAGGCGGATGACCGGCGCGTCGTCGTCGCTCTCGAGCAGGTCGGCCTGCTCGGGCAGGTCCTGGGCGAGGTGCGCGAGGTCGGTGGTGTCCTCGAAGCCGTCGACCATGGTCATCGACTCGGCGCCGCCCTCGTAGGTCTTGCGCAGCAGCTCGTCGAACTCCTCCGGCGCGACCGGCGTGAGGCGCAGCGGCAGGCGCAGGTGCCGGCGCACCTCGGCGATCGCCAGCGGCGCCACCGCGGCGCGGCACACGCAGTCGGCCTGGCCGTCGACCACGCCGCGCACCAGCACGCCGTGGCGGCGGGCGAAGGCGAAGGGCAGGCGCAGCGCGCCGTCCGGCGGCGCGATGACCGCGTTCACGGCGTCCCGCCCTCGGGTCGCGCGCTCGCGGCCGGCGCCGGGGAGGTCGTGGCGGGGGGCGCGGCGGCATCGGCGCCGCCGGCCGCGTCGCCGGCCGCCGGCGGCGTGGTCGCCGGCTGCCGCAGCGGCTTGAGCGCCGTCGGCTTCTCGAACGGCAGCAGCGGCGCCAGCGTCGTCTCGCGGTTGCTGCGCTTCTGCTCCTCGCGCATGAAGTTGTACTTGGCGTCGGTCTCGAAGGCCGCCTGCGCGTCGTCGCGCAGGATGCGCGGCTGGATGAACACCATCAGGTTGCTCTTGGTGCGCTTGGTGCTGCGCGTGCGGAACAGCTCGCCGATTAGCGGGATGCGCCCGAGCACCGGCACGCGCTGCTCGCCGTTGGTGGCGCTGTCGGAGATCAGGCCGCCGAGCACCAGCGTGCCACCGTCCTTGATGAGCACGTTGGTCGTGATGGTGCGCTTGTTGGTGATGATGTCCGAGGCGGTCACCGAGGTCGAGGCGATGCTCGAGCTCTCCACCTGGATCTTCAGCAGCACCGCGTCGCCCTGGTTGATCTGCGGCGTGACGGTGAGCAGCGTGCCGACCGCCTGGCGCTGGATGGTCTGGAAGGCGCTGGTGGTGCCGGTCGAGCCGGTGTACTGGCCGGTGATGAAGGGCACTTCCTGCGCCACCTCGATCTTGGCCTCCTGGTTGTCCTGCGTCTGGATCGAGGGCGTGGCGATGATGTTGGTGCGCGAATCGCCCTGCAGCGCGCGCACCATGGCCGCGAAGTTGATGCCGGTGGCCGAGAGGCGCCCGATGCCGATGGTGGTGCCGAGCGGGGAGATCGGCTTGCCGGAGGAGCCGGTGGTCGTGCCCGACTTGGCCGCCGTGTAGAGGTCGATGATCGAGGTGCCGCCGATCGGCTCGATGAAGCCGCCGGCCGCGAGGTTGTTGTTCGAGCCGTCGACCACCCAGTTGACGCCGAGCTCGGCCGACTTCTCCGCCGAGACCTCGACGATGATGGCCTGCACCAGCACCTGCATGCGGCGGATGTCGAGCTTGTCGATGACGGCGTTGAGCGCGCGCATGGTGCGCTGGCCGGCGGTGATCACCAGCGCGTTGGTGTCCTTGTCGGCCCAGATGGTCGCGCTGCCGCCCTCGAGCGACAGCGTCGCCGGGCCGGTGGCGCCGGCCGGGGCCGGCGCGGCCGCGGGCTGCTGCGGGCCGCGGGCGCTGCTGCTGCCGGTATTGGTGCCGGAGAGCTGGCCCTTGAGCCGCGTGGCGAGGTCCTCGGCGTCGGCATAGCGCAGGTAGCGCACCTGCGTCTCGCTGCCGCTGTCGAGCGGCGTGTCGAGGTGCGCGATCAGCGCCTTGATGCGCAGCCGCTGCGACTGGTCGCCGCTCACCAGGATGCTGTTGGAGCGGTCGTCGGCGACGATGCGCACCGGCGTGCCGCCGCCCTCGGCGCCCTGGCCGGAGATCAGCGACATCAGCACCCGCACGGTGTCCGCGGCGGTGGCGCTCTGCAGCGGGATCACGTCGATGTCGGAGCTGCCCGACTGGTCGATGCGCGCGATGATGCGCATCATGCGGTTCACGTTGTTGGCGTGGTCCGTGATGATCAGCATGTTCGCGCCGGTGATGGCCGCGAGGTTGGCGTTCTGCGGCATCAGCGGGCGCAGCACCGGCACCAGCTGCGCCGCGTTGGCGTTGCGCAGCGCCACGACCTGCGTGACGTACTCGTCCGAGCTGCTGCTGACGCGATCGGGCAGGTCGATGCCCGGCATCTGCCGGGCCGTGCCGCTGCCCTCCGGCAGGATCTTGATGATGTTGCCGGCCGGCACCGCGACGAACTGGTGCACCTGCAGGATCGCGAGGAAGGCCTGGTAGAACTGGTCCGGCGTCATCGGCGTCGAGGAGAGCATCGTCACCGATGCCTTGACGCGCGGGTCGATGATGAAGTTCTTGCCGGTCGCGGCGCTGACCGCCTCGATGATCTGCGCGATGTCCGCGTCCTTGAAGTTCGGCGTGATGCGCGCGCCGCTGTCGTTGGTCGGGGCAGCGGCGGCGGCCGTCAGGCACAGCAGCGCGGTGGCGGCGCAGGCGGCGATGCGGCCGGCGATGCGGCCGGCGGGGAAGCGGGCGGGCGTCGGGTGCAAGCGCGTGGATCCTCGTGCGGGCCTCGGGCCCGCGTGCAGCAGCCGATGAGACCGCAGCCGCAAGCGGGCGTTCAACCTGTGTTCGATTGCCGACGCCATCTTACTCGGCATTGGCGGCGGCGCCGCCCGCCGTGGCCGAATCCTCGGCGGCGCGCTCGGCCTCGTTGGCGACGGCCGCGAGGTTCAGCGCGACGTCCTGCTGGGCGCCGTTGCGCACCAGGGTGACCGTGGCGGAGCTCGCGTTCGACAGCGTCAGCAGCACGTCGTTGGCGCGGCTCGCGTCGTCGAGCGGCGTGCCGTTGACGGCCGTGACAGGTCGCCCGGAATGCAGGCCGAGCTGGGCGAAGGTGGTGGGGTTGCCGCGGCTGCCGGGGTAGATGCGAAAGCCCATGATCTTCCCCGGCTGCCCCGAGGCCTGGACCATCTGGAAGCGGATCAGGCCGCCGAGCAGCGCGCCATTGTTCTGCGCCAGCGCCTGCAGCCGCTGCCCCGGCGTGGGCGAGACCGCCGCCGGCGGCGGCGCGGCCACCAGCGACTTGCGCGGCAGCGCGCGGGACTCGATCGCGCCGCCGCGGTCGAGCAGCACGCGGTCGCGGTAGACGGCGTGCAGCCGCGCGCCGCCGGGCACCGCGGCGCCCACGGCATACAGCTTCGCCTGGGCGGGGTTGGGGCCGAGGATCGCCATGCCCTGGCTCGGGTCCTGCAGCGCCAGACGCCGGCCAGCACCAGCGGGATCGAGGTCTGCGGCGCATCGGTGCTGCTGACCGTCGCCTGGCCGAACAGGTGGGCATCCACGATCGTGCGCAGGTCCACGCCGCGGCGTTGCGGCACGGCGGCAGCCTGCGGCGCCGCGGCGGCCGGCAGGACATCGGCCCAGGTTGCGGGTGAGGACGACGCCGGCTTCGATGGCGAGGGCGCCGAGCAGCACGGCGCTGGCGATGCGCGGGCCGCGCTCGGCCACGAACGCCTGCAGCCGCCCTGTGGAGGCCCCCAGCGCGCTGAACCACGGTCGCGGCGCCTACGGGCACGGGCTTCGCCTTCCGGTGCGGGAATTCACGCAAAGCATCATATGACGCCGCGATTGTTGCACTCAACTGCCTGTTTCGCATGGATTCTGCGATTGGCGACGGTTTGCGGCCGATCCAGCGGCACCGGCGCCGAGGACTTATAATTGGCACCGGGTCATGCGGGGTCGATGACGGGGTGCTGAAGCGGTGGCGGGACCGGCCGAAAAAGGACGTACGGATGGCGGCACCGCCGTCCAGGAGGCACCGCCGCAGACCAAGCGCCCGCCGCTGTTCCGCGTGGTGCTGCTCAACGACGACTACACGCCGATGGAGTTCGTGGTCGACGTGCTGGAGCGGTTTTTCGCGATGACGCGCTCGACGGCGACGCGCGTCATGCTCGAGGTGCACACGCGCGGCAAGGGCGTGTGCGGCGTGTTCACGTACGAGATCGCCGAGACCAAGGTGTCGCAGGTCACCGCCTATTCGCGCGAGCACCAGCATCCGCTGATGTGCACGCTCGAGGCGACCTGAGGCGGTTCCTGGGGCCCGGAAGGTAGGCACATGCTGTCGAGCGAACTTGAATTCTGCCTGAACCAGGCGTTCCGCCAGGCGCGGACGCAGCGGCACGAGTACCTGACGGTCGAGCACCTGCTGCTCGGCCTGGTCGAGACGCCGCGCGTGCGCGAGGTGCTCGAGGGCTGCGGCGCGCAGGTCGAGCGGCTGGCCACCGAGCTGCGCGAGCACATCGCCAACAACACCCCGGAGCTGCCCACCGGCGAGGACCGCGAGGTGCAGCCGACGCTCGGCTTCCAGCGCGTGCTGCAGCGCGCCGTGTTCCACGTGCAGTCGAGCGGCAAGAAGGAAGTCGGCGTCGTCAACGTGCTGGTGGCGATCTTCAGCGAGAAGCAGAGCCACGCCGTCTACCTGCTCGGGCGCCAGAACGTCACGCGCCTGGACGTCGTCAACTTCATCTCGCACGGCTTCGGCAAGGCCGGCGAGTCGCGGCCCGAGGGCGAGGAGACCACCGCGGAGAGCGAGCGCGAGGGCGAGGGCCAGAGCGCGCTGGAGAAGTACGCCACCAACCTGAACGCGCAGGCGCGGGCCGGGCGCATCGACCCGCTGATCGGGCGCAAGCTCGAGGTCGAGCGCACCATCGAGATCCTGTGCCGGCGGCGCAAGAACAACCCGCTGTACGTCGGCGAGGCCGGCGTCGGCAAGACCGCGATCGCCGAGGGCCTCGCGCGCCTGATCGTCGAGGGCAACGTGCCCGAGGTGCTGACCGACTGCACCATCTACGCCCTCGACATGGGTTCGCTGATCGCCGGCACCAAGTACCGTGGCGACTTCGAGAAGCGCCTCAAGGCGGTGATCGCCGAGCTGAAGAAGCAGCCCGGCGCGATCCTGTTCATCGACGAGATCCACACGGTGATCGGCGCCGGCGCGGCCTCCGGTGGCGTCATGGACGCCTCCAACCTCATCAAGCCGGTGCTGACCAACGGCGAGGTGCGCTGCATCGGCTCGACCACCTACCAGGAATACCGCGGCATCTTCGAGAAGGACCACGCGCTGGCGCGCCGCTTCCAGAAGATCGACGTGACCGAGCCGAGCGTGGCCGAAACCATCGACATCCTCATCGGCCTCAAGCCGAAGTTCGAGGAGCACCACGGCGTCACCTACACGTCCGAGGCGCTCAAGGCGGCGGCCGAGCTCGCCGACCGGCACATCAACGAGCGCCACCTGCCCGACAAGGCGATCGACGTGGTCGACGAGGCCGGCGCGCGCCTGCGCCTCAAGCCCGCCGGCGAGCGCGAGACGCAGGTCGAGGTGCGCCACATCGAGGACGTGGTGGCGCGCATGGCGCGCATCCCGGCCAAGACCGTCTCGGCCTCCGACCGCGACGTGCTGCGCAACCTCGAGCGCAACCTCAAGCTGGTGATCTTCGGCCAGAACCCGGCGATCGAGTCGCTCGGCGCCTCGATCAAGATGGCGCGCTCGGGGCTCGGCGACCAGCGCAAGCCGGTCGGCAGCTTCCTGTTCGCCGGGCCCACCGGCGTCGGCAAGACCGAGGTGACGCGCCAGCTCGCCATCGCGCTCGGCGTCGAGTTCATCCGCTTCGACATGTCCGAGTACATGGAGCGGCACACGGTCTCGCGCCTGATCGGCGCGCCGCCGGGCTACGTGGGCTTCGACCAGGGCGGGTTGCTGACCGAGGCGATCGCCAAGCACCCGCACTGCGTGCTGCTGCTCGACGAGATCGAGAAGGCGCACCCGGACGTGTTCAACCTGCTGCTGCAGGTGATGGACCACGGCACGCTCACCGACAACAACGGCCGCAAGGCCGATTTCCGCCACGTCATCATCGTGATGACCACCAACGCGGGTGCGCAGGAGATGAGCCGGCCGGCGATCGGCTTCACGCAGGCCGACAGCGCGCCCGACGGCATGGAGGCGATCCGCCGGCTGTTCACGCCCGAGTTCCGCAACCGCATCGACGCGATCATCCAGTTCGCGCCGCTCGATCCGGCCACCATCGAGCGCGTCGCCGACAAGCTGCTGGTCGAGGTCGAGGCGCAGCTCGAGCAGAAGAACGTCGCGCTGTACATCGACGACGCGGCGCGGCGCTGGATCGCCGGGCGCGGCTACGACCCGAAGATGGGCGCGCGGCCGATGGCGCGCCTGATCCAGGAGCACCTGAAGCGCCCGCTGGCCGAGGAACTGCTGTTCGGCAAGCTCGCCAACGGCGGCCAGGTGCGCGTCACCGTGGCGCCGGACGGGGAGAAGCTGGCGATGGAGTGCCTGCCGGCCGAGGAGCCGCAGCTCACGGCCTGAGCCGTGCCGCCGGCGTGGCCGGCGGCCGGCGCGCTCAGCGGCCGCGGTAGACGATGCGGCCCTTGCTCAGGTCGTACGGGGTCATCTCGACCGTCACCGCGTCACCGGTCAGGATGCGGATGTAGTTCTTGCGCATCTTGCCCGAGATGTGCGCCGTGACGACGTGGCCATTCTTCAGCTTCACGCGGAAAGTGGTGTTCGGCAGGGTCTCGACGACCTCGCCTTCCATCTGAATGGCATCTTCTTTCGGCATGCACGCGCTACGCTGGCCCCAAAGGCCGCGGATTCTGCATTAAATATCCCTGTCAATGCAATGAATTGTGCTTAACGCGGTCGCGGCGGCGGCGGACGCGGGTCGCGGCCAGAGCGGCGATCCCCGCCAGGGCGAGCGCGCCGAAGTCGCCGCCACCGCCCCCGCCGCCCCCGCCGCCGTCCCGGTGGTGCACCTTGACCGTGGAGCGGCCGGCGCGGATGTCGGCCTCCAGTTGCGTGAGCGCCGCATCGAAGTGCCCGATCAGCTGCCCGGCGGCGGCGTCGAAGCTGTCGGCGGCGGCCTGCCGGGCATCGACTTCGCTGCCGACGTAGGTCGTGTTGTGGGCGCGCGTATCGGTGCCGCCGGCGCGCAGGATGATCGAGCGCGTGGCCGGATCGACCACGGCCATGTCGACCAGGGTCGTCACGTCCTGGCGGGTGCCCTTGAGCACGTAGGCGCCGACGATCGTCAGGTAGCCGAAGGAGAGGCCGCGGTCGTCCTGGTGGCCCACCTGGTCGTAGGACACCAGCGCCATGACGTCCACCTTGTAGAGGCGCCCGACGCCGGCCAGGCCGTCGAAGCCGCGCACGCCGCCGAGGTAGTAGTCGGGGATCTCGACGATGTCGGCGATGAACTTGCGGCTGCGGAAGTGCTCGGCGATGCGCTGCATGATGCGCTCGCGCCGCGCCGCCTCCAGCCCGGAGGCGGTGGCGCCGCTGCGCTCGGGCAGGAACGCCAGGCCCACCCGCAGCGGCACCGGCAGCGTCGGCAGCTCGTTCCCCGGGACGGCGTCGGTCCCCTCCGGGTACAGGAAGCCCACCAGGCTCGAGGAGCCGTGGGCGTGGCGCCCCGCGTGGTTGCAGTCGCCGCCGCACAGCAGCGGCTCCAGTCCCGCGCAGCCGCCCGCCAGCAGCAACGCCGCCAGCACGCAACCGATGCCCGTCGCACGCATTGCCATGCCCCGTCGCGCCCGCCATCCGGGCGCGAAGAGGGTGTGGCGCGGCGCGCGTGCTGGCGAGCGCCGCGAGCGCGCGTCACTCCCGGCGGGCACTGGGGTATCATTTACCGATACTTCTTTACCGAATCGGGGTGGCCGTGGCGCAGGAGAAGCAACTCGTGCAGGAGCTCAAGCTGGCGCTGCGCCAACGCGGGCTCAGGTACCGCGACGCGGCGCGCGCACTGGCGCTTTCGGAGGCGAGCATCAAGCGGCTGTTCTCGCGCGGCGGTTTCACGCTGGAGCGCTTCGCGGCGCTGTGCGCGCTCGCCGACGTCGAGCTCACCGAGCTCGCCGAGCGCGTGCGCCGGCGCGCGCCGGCGCAGCTGCGGCTGACGCGGGCCCAGGAACAGGAGATCGTCGACGACCCGAAGCTGTTCCTGGTCGCCTGGCTGGTGCTGAACCGCTGGCGCACGCGCGACATCCTGGCCGGATTCGCGCTCGGCGAGCGCGAGCTGCAGCGCTGCCTGATCCGGCTGGACCGCTTCAAGCTGATCGAGCTGCAGCCGGGCAACCGCGTGCGCCTGCGTGCGCGCGGCGACGTCATCTGGCAGGGCGGCGGGCCGCTGCAGCGGCACGTGCAGACGCTGATGCTGCGCGAGTTCTTCGCCGGCGACTTCAGCGTCCCGGGCGCGGCGCTGCACCTGCACGGCACCATCCTGTCGGCCGCCGGGCTCGCGCAGGTGCAGCGGCTGCTGCAGCGGGCGCTGCGCGACTGCCAGGCGGTGACCGAGCAGGACGAGGCGCAGCCGTTCTCCGGGCGGCACGGCGCGGCGATCGTGCTGGCGGCGCGGCCGTGGCACTACAGCGGCTTCAGCCGCTATGCGAGGTAGGCGAGGAACCCGGCGCGCGGCAGCGGCCGGCTGCCCAGGCTCCGCAGGTGCGCCGAGGGCAGCTGGCAGTCGATGAGCGCGTGGCCCTGGCCACGGCACCAGCCGGCCAGCGCGACCAGCGCCACCTTGGAGGCGTTGCTCGCGCGGCTGAACATCGATTCGCCCGAGAACACGCGACCCACCGCCACGCCGTACACGCCGCCGACCAGCTCGCTCCCGCGGCGCACCTCGATGCTGTGGGCGACGCCCAGTGCGTGCAGTCCGAGGTAGGCGGCGCGCATCTCCGCGGTGATCCAGGTGCCGGGGCTGCGCGCGCGCGGCGCGGCGCAGGCCTCGATCACGGCGGCGAAGTCGGTGTCGACGCTGGTGCTGAAGCCGCCACGGCGCAGCGTGCGCGCAAGGCTGCGCGAGACGTGCAGGCCGTCGACCGGCAGCACCTCGCGCGGATCCGGCGACCACCACAGCACCGGCTGGCCCAGGGAATACCAGGGGAAGATGCCGCGCCGGTAGGCGGCGATGAGGCGCGCCGGCGCGAGATCACCGCCCGCGGCGAGCAGGCCGGGCGGATCGGCGAGCGCCCGCTCCACCGGCGGGAAGGCGTCGGGCGGATCGCGCGCCGACAGCCAGTGGATCACCGCGGCCCACCCGAATCATCGCGCCGGAACGGCGTGTGGGCCGCCACGGCGGCCGCGTACTCGTCCACCGCGGCGCCCTCGAGGCGCAGGTGCTGGGCGACCGCGCGCCGCAGGGCCGGATCCACCAGCCAGTGCGCCGACCAGGTGTGCACCGGCTCGAAGCCGCGCGCCACCTTGTGCTCGCCCTGGGTGCCCGGCTCGAAGCGCGCCAGGCCCTGCTCGATGCAGTATTCGATGCCCTGGTGGTAGCAGGCCTCGAAGTGCAGGCTGTGGTAGGCCTCGTCGGCCCCCCAGTAGCGCCCGTAGAGCGTGTCGGCGGAGCGGAAGAAGATCGCCACGCCCACCGCGCGGCCGCCGCACTCGGCGAACTTGAACACCATCGCCGCCCCCAGCGCCGCGGCGAGCTGGCGGAAGCAGGCGCGATCGAGGTAGGGGGTGTGGCCGTGGCGGGCGAAGGTGTCGGCGTGGAAGCGCCAGGCGTGCTCGAGGCGCGCCGCATCGATCGTGGTGCCGTCGAAGGTCGCGAAGCCGATGCCCTGTTCGGCCACGCGGCGCCGCTCGCGCCGCGCCTTCTTGCGCTTCTCGGCGGAGAAGCCGGCGAGGAAGTCCTCGAAGTCGCGGTAGCCGCGGTTGCGCCACTGGAACTGGCAGTCACGCCGCAGCAGCCAGCCGGCCGCGGCGGCCGCCTCGCGCAGCGGCTCGTCGATGAACAGCGCGTGCGCCGAGGAGTGGTGGCGCGCGGCGGTGCGCGCGGCGATCGCCTCCAGCGCCGCGCGCTGCAGGGCCGCGGCATCGGCGCCGGCGCGCACCAGCACGCGCGGCCCGCTCGCCGGCGTGAAGGGGATCGCCAGCACCAGCTTGGGGTAGTAGTCGAGGCCGCGGCTCTCCCAGGCGCGCGCCCAGGCGAAGTCGAACACGAACTCGCCCCAGGAGTGCGCCTTGGCGTAGAGCGGCGCGGCGGCCGCGAGCCCCGCCGCGTCCTCGAGCACCAGGTGCGCGGGCGTCCAGCCGGTCGCGGCGCTGGCGCAGCCGGTGTCCTCGAGCGCGGCGAGGAACTCGTGGCGCAGGAACGGATAGTCGGTCGCGAGCGCGTTCCACTCGCGCGCGCCGATGTCGCGGATGCTGCCGAGGTGGCGGCTGCGCATGGGCCTCAGCGTGGCGCGGCCCGGCGCCGCCCGGCGCCGCCGCGCTCCATCAGTGACCGCCCTCGAGGCGCTCGAGGTAGCGGTCGGCGTCCAGCGCCGCCATGCAGCCCGAGCCCGCCGAGGTGATCGCCTGGCGATAGACGTGGTCCTGCACGTCGCCCGCGGCGAACACGCCGGCGACGCTGGTCGCCGTGGCGTCGCCCTCGCTCCCGCCCTTGACGGTGAGGTAGCCGCCCTTCATCGCGAGCTGCCCCTCGAAGAGGCTGGTGTTGGGCGTGTGGCCGATGGCGATGAACACGCCGGTGAGCTCGAGCTGGCGCGTGGCGCCGTCGGCGGTGGAGCGGATGCGCAGGCCGTTGACGCCGGAGTCGTCGCCCAGCACCTCGTCGACCGCGTGGTTCCACACGACGCTGACCTTGCCGGCGGCGGCGCGCTCCATCAGGTGGTCCTGCAGGATCTTCTCCGAGCGCAGCCGGTCGCGGCGGTGCACCAGCGTGACGTGCGCGGCGATGTTCGAGAGGTACAGCGCCTCCTCGACCGCGGTGTTGCCGCCGCCGATCACCGCGACCTTCTGGTTGCGGAAGAAGAAGCCGTCGCAGGTGGCGCAGGCCGAGACGCCCTTGCCCTTGAAGGCCTCCTCGGAAGGCAGGCCGAGGTAGCGGGCCGAGGCGCCGGTCGCCACGATCAGCGCGTCGCAGCTGTAGCGCCCGGAGTCGCCCTCGAGCAGGAACGGGCGGCGCGCCAGGTCCACCTTCTGGATGTGGTCGTTGACGATCTCGGTGGCGAAGCGCTCGGCGTGGCGCCGCATGCGCTCCATCAGCCCCGGACCCTGCAGCCCCTCGACGTCGCCGGGCCAGTTGTCCACCTCGGTGGTGGTCATCAGCTGGCCGCCCTGCTCGAGGCCCGTGATCAGCATGGGCTTGCGGTTGGCGCGCGCGGCGTAGACCGCGGCCGTGTAGCCCGCGGGCCCCGAACCCAGGATGATCAGGCGCCGGTGCACGGGGTCGCTCATGTACAATTTCCCTTGATGTTCCGGAGGTTCCGGGTGGATTCGGGATGGTAGTTAACGTGGCAGGGGAAGCCAAGGCCTCCGGGCGGCTGTCGGCCGCCGTGCATCGAGGCCTGCGCGAGAGCGGCGCGATCGCGATCGCGGTGCTGGCGCTCGTCCTGATGGTGGCGCTGGGCAGCTTCGACGCCCGCGACCCCGGCTTTTCCTTCACCGGGGCCGGCGACGGCGTGCACAACCGCATCGGCCCCCTCGGCGCCTGGATCGCCGACCTGCTGTACTTCCTGTTCGGCCGGCCGGCCTGGCTGCTGCCGCTGGTGCTGCTGGTCGCGGCCGTGCGCCTCGGCCGCGGCGGCGCGCGCGAGGAGCACGGCTCGGGCCTGAACGTGCTGGCGCGCGTGCTCGGCTTCGTGCTGCTCCTGGTGGTGAGCTGCGCGCTCACGGCGCTGCACTGGAATCCCGGGACCCTGCGGCAGAGCGCCGGCGGCGTGATCGGCAGCGCGCTCGGCAACGGCATCGCCGGCTCGCTCGAGCTGCTCGGCGCGACGCTGGTGCTGCTCGCGGCCTGGATGGCCGGCGTGTCGGTGGCCTTCGGGGTCTCCTGGCTCACGATCATGGACCGCATCGGCGAGTGGACCTGGCGCGCGATCGGCTTCGTGCGCGCGCGCTGGAGCGCGCGCAAGGAGGTCAGCGAGGGCCGCGAGCGCAAGGAGAAGCGCAAGGAGGCGGTCGAGGTCGAGAAGAAGAAGGCGCCGCCGCGCGCGGCGCCGAAGATCGAGGCGCCGGCGCCCGCGCCGCCGAAGAGCGAGCGAGCCGAGAAGGAACGCCAGGTGCCGATGTTCGACGCGCCGCAGTCGCAGGCGATGCCGCAGCTGGCGCTGCTGGACGACCCGGGCGAGCGCGAGCCGACCTACTCGGCCGAGGCGCTCGAGGCGATGTCGCGCCTGGTCGAGCTCAAGCTCAAGGACTTCGGCGTCGAGGTCGAGGTGACCGCGGTGCACCCCGGCCCGGTGGTGACGCGCTTCGAGATGCGCCCGGCGCCGGGCGTCAAGGCGAGCCAGATCACCGCGCTCTCCAAGGACCTGGCGCGCGCGCTCTCCACCGTGAGCGTGCGCGTGGTCGAGGTGATCCCGGGCAAGTCGGTCATGGGGCTGGAGATCCCCAACGAGAAGCGCGAGATCGTCACGCTCGGCGAGATCATCAAGGCGCGCGCCTACGAGGACATCGTCTCGCCGCTGGCGCTGGCGCTCGGCAAGGACATCGGCGGCAACCCGATGGTGGCGGACCTGGCGCGCATGCCGCACCTGCTGATCGCCGGCACCACCGGCTCGGGCAAGTCGGTGGCGATCAACGCGATGGTGCTCTCGCTCCTCTACAAGTCGACCGCCGAGCACGTGCGGCTGATCATGATCGACCCGAAGATGCTGGAACTCTCGGTCTACGAGGGCATCCCGCACCTGCTGGCGCCGGTGGTCACCGACATGAAGCAGGCGGCCAACGCGCTGCGCTGGTGCGTGGCCGAGATGGAGCGCCGCTACCAGCTGATGTCGGCGCTCGGCGTGCGCAACATCGCCGGCTACAACCGCCGCGTCAAGGAAGCGCGCGAGGAGGGCAAGCCGATCCTCGACCCGCTGCTGCTGCAGAAGGCGGCCAACGACCCGACGATCGACCAGAGCCGCATCCCGCACCTCGACCCGCTGCCGTTCATCGTCGTGGTCATCGACGAGCTCGCCGACCTGATGATGATCGTCGGCAAGAAGGTCGAGGAGCTGATCGCGCGCCTGGCGCAGAAGGCGCGCGCCTCGGGCATCCACCTGATCCTCGCGACGCAGCGCCCCTCGGTCGACGTGATCACCGGCCTCATCAAGGCCAACATCCCCACGCGCATCGCCTTCCAGGTCTCGGCCAAGGTCGATTCGCGCACCATCCTCGACCAGATCGGCGCCGAATCGCTCCTCGGCCACGGCGACATGCTGTACCTGCCGCCCGGCACCTCGACGCCGACGCGCATCCATGGCGCCTTCGTCTCCGACCAGGAAGTGCACCGCATCGTCGAGTCGCTGAAGAAGTCGGCGCCGCCGAACTACATCGAGGACGTGCTCGAGGGCCCCTCGCAGCCGATCCCGGGCCTGCCGGGCGAGGACGAGGGCGTCGGCGGCGGCGGGCCGGAGGATGCCGAGCAGGATGCGCTGTACGACGAGGCGGTGCGCATCGTGACGGGCGAGCGCAAGCCCTCGATCTCCTACGTGCAGCGGCGGCTGAAGATCGGCTACAACCGCGCCGCGCGCCTCATCGAGGCGATGGAGGCGGCGGGCATCGTCGGTCCGCTGCAGTCCAATGGCTCGCGCGAAGTGCTGGCACCGCCGCCGGCCGGCGGGTAGCGCCGTGCGCCGCGCATCGCCGCTGCGCCAGCGCGCGCCGCTCCTGCGCCGCTGCGCGTTCGCGCTCGCGCTGGCCCTGCTGGCCGCGCCGGCGCGTGCCGCGACGCCGCTCGAGCGATTCCTCGAGGGCCTCGACACCTGGCGGAGCGATTTCACGCAGGACGTGGTCGACGGCAAGGGCCGCAAGGTCGATGCCGGCTCCGGCGTGCTGCTGGTGCGCCGGCCTGGGCGGTTCCGCTGGGACTACCATCCGCGCGATGCGGCGGCCGGCGCGGGCCAGCTGCTGGTGGCCGACGGCCGCAATCTCTGGTTCCTCGACCGCGACCTCGAGCAGGTGACGGTCAAGCCGCTGGGCGAGTCCCTGTCGGCGACGCCGATGCTGCTGCTGTCGGCCTCGCTGGAGGAGCTGCACGCCGCGTTCGAGCAGCGCGCCGGCGCGCGCCGCGGCGGGCTCGAGTGGGTCACGGTGACGCCGCGCGCGGCGGACGCGGAATTCGCGCGCGCCGAGGTCGGCTTCGACGGCGCGCGCCTCGCGCGCATGGTGGTGGCCGACCGCCTTGGCCAGACGGTGACCCTGGTGTTCACGCACGGCGAGCGCAACGCGCGCATCGCCGCGCCGGACCTGCAGTTCCAGCCCCCGGCCGGTGCCGACGTGATCGGCACGCCCGTGCCCTGATGGCCCGCCTGCCGCATGCGCGCCTGTGGTACGCGCTCGGCGTGCTGCTCACCACGGTGATCGTGGTCACGAGCCTGGTGCCGACGCGCGACCTGCCGGCGCTGCGCTTGAGCGACAAGATCGAGCACGCGCTGGCCTTCTCGGCGCTGGCGCTGTGGTTCGGCGGGCTGTTGCCGCAGCGGCGCTACGGCTGGCTGGCACTGGCGCTGCTGGCGCTCGGCGGCGGCATCGAGATCGCCCAGGGGCTGATGGGCCTCGGCCGCCTCGCCGACGTGCGCGACCTCATCGCCGATGCCTGGGGCATCGCCTTCGGCCTCACGCTGTGCGCGCTCGGGCTGCGCCACTGGGCCCAGCTGGTGGAGCGCTGGTGGCGCTGAAGCCTGGCGCCGCGGCGGCGGGCGGTGGCTGGCGGCCGCTGGCGGATCGCATGCGGCCGCGCACGCTCGAGGAGTACGTCGGCCAGCAGCACCTGCTCGCGCCGGGCAAGCCGCTGTACGAGGCGATCAAGTCGGGGCGCCTGCACTCGCTGATCCTGTGGGGGCCGCCGGGCACCGGCAAGACGACGCTGGCGCGGCTGATCGCCGCCGGATCGGGCGCGAACTTCATCCCGCTCTCGGCCGTGCAGGCCGGCATCAAGGACATCCGCGCGGCGGTGGAGCAGGCGCGGGAGGAATCGGCGGCCGGGCGGCCGACGGTGCTGTTTCTCGACGAGGTGCACCGCTTCAACAAGACGCAGCAGGATGCGTTCCTGCCGCACGTCGAGGACGGCACGCTCACCTTCATCGGCGCCACCACCGAGAATCCCTCGTTCGAGATCGTCGGCGCGCTGCTCTCGCGCGCGCGCGTCTACGTGCTCAAGGCGCTCGCTCCCGCGGACATCGCCGCGCTGCTCGGCACGGCGCTCGCCGACGCCGGGCGCGGCCTCGGCGCCCACGGCATCGGCATCGAGCCCGCGGCGCTCGAGCTCCTCGCCCAGGCGGCCGACGGCGACGCACGCCGCGCGCTCAACATGCTCGACCTCGCCGTGAGCCTCACCGAGGCGGCCGGCGCGCGCAGCATCGCGCTGGCGCAGGCCGAGGAGGTCGCGAGCGGCGGCCGGCGCCGCTTCGACAAGGGTGGCGAGCAGTTCTATGACCAGATCTCGGCGCTGCACAAGTCGGTGCGCGGCTCGGACCCGGACGCGGCGCTCTACTGGCTCACGCGCATGCTCGACGGCGGCTGCGACCCGCACTACCTCGCACGGCGCGTGGTGCGCATGGCGATCGAGGACATCGGCCTGGCCGACCCGCGCGGCATCACGCTGGCGCTCGAGGCCTGGCAGATCTACGAGCGGCTCGGCAGCCCGGAGGGCGAGCTCGCGATCGCCGAGGCGGTCATGTACCTCGCGGTCGCGGCCAAGAGCAATGCCGCCTACGTCGCCTTTGGCGAGGCGCGTGCCGACGTGGAAAAATACGGCACGCTCGAGGTGCCGCTGAAGCTGCGCAACGCGCCGACGCGGCTGATGAAGGAACTCGGCTACGGCCAGGGCTACCGCTACGCGCACGACGAGCCGGGCGCGGTCGCGGCGGGCGAGCGCTACCTGCCGGACGGGCTGCCCGACCGGCGGTACTACCGCCCCGTGCCGCGTGGACTGGAAATCAGGATAGGCGAGGCGCTGGAGCGCCTGCGAGGCAAGCAATGATCGATCCGAAACTGCTGCGCAACGACCCCGAGGGCGTGGCGCGCAACCTGGCCCGGCGCGGCTTCCAGCTCGACGTCGCGGGCTTCAACGCGCTCGAGGAGCAGCGCCGCAAGTGGCAGGTCGAAGCCGACCGGCTGCGCGCGGCGCGCAACGCGCACGCCAAGTCGGTGGGCGCGGCGCGCGGCCGCGGCGAGGACATCGCGCCGCTGGTGGCGCAGGGCGAGGCGCTGGCGCGCGAGACCGAGGCGGCCGATGACGCGCTCGCGGCCGTGCAGGCCCGGCTCGACGGCTGGGTGATGGGCCTGCCGAACCTGCTGAACGCCGCGGTGCCGGACGGCCACGACGAGAACGCCAACGTCGAGGTGCGCCGCTGGGGCGAGCCGAAGCAGTACCCGTTCAAGCCGCGCGACCACGTCGACGTCGGCGAAGGGCTGCGCGGCCTGGACTTCGAGGCTGCCGGGCGCATCGCCGGCGCGCGCTTCGTCGTGATGCGCGGCGCGGTCGCGCGCCTGCACCGCGCGCTGGCGCAGTTCATGCTCGACCTGCACACGCGCGAGCACGGCTACACCGAGCTGTACGTGCCGTACCTCGCCAACCCGGCGGCCTTCACCGGCACGGGGCAGCTGCCGAAGTTCAAGCAGGACCTGTTCGCCGTCGAGGGCGAGCCGGGCTTCCACCTGATCCCCACCGCCGAGGTGCCGGTCACCAACCTGGTGCGCGAGCAGATCCTCGATGCCGGGGCGCTGCCGCTGAAGATGGTGGCGCACACGCCGTGCTTCCGCTCCGAGGCCGGCGCCGCCGGCCGCGACACCCGCGGCATGATCCGCCAGCACCAGTTCGACAAGGTCGAGCTGGTGCAGATCGTGCGCCCGCAGGATTCGTATGCGGCGCTCGAGGAACTCACCGGCCACGCCGAGGCGGTGCTCAAGCGCCTGGAGCTGCCGTTCCGCACCGTGGCGCTGTGCGCCGGCGACATCGGCGCGAGCAGCGCGCGCACCTACGACCTCGAGGTGTGGCTGCCCTCGCAGGGGCGCTATCGCGAGATCTCCTCATGCAGCAACTTCGAGGCCTTCCAGGCGCGGCGCATGCTGGCGCGCTGGCGCAACCCGGAGACCGGCAAGCCCGAGCCGGTGCACACGCTCAACGGCTCGGGGCTCGCGGTCGGCCGCACGCTGGTGGCGATCCTCGAGAACTACCAGAACGAGGACGGGTCGGTGACGGTCCCCACGGCGCTGCGCGGCCACGTCGGCGGCATGGAGCGCATCGAGGCTGCGAAGGGCTGAACGCGGCGCCGCGCGGGCCCGGTGCGGCGCTGGACGAACGGATTGCGGAGAGGTGGCAGAGCGGTTGAATGCACCGGTCTTGAAAACCGGCAACCCCGCAAGGGGTTCGTGGGTTCGAATCCCACCCTCTCCGCCAGGTTGCCGTGCATCCGGCGCGGCAACCGGCCTTACTTCTTGACGAGTTCGACCCGGCGGTTCTGCGCGCGGCCCAGCTCCGTCGCGTTGTCGGCCACGGGGCGGCTCTGGCCGTAGCCGACCGAACCGAGCCGCGGGGCCGCAACGCCTTTGCCTGTCAGGTAATCCCGGACGGACTGCGCGCGCCGCTCCGACAGTTCCTGGTTGTGCGCGACGGTACTGGTCGAGTCCGTGTGCCCCTCGATGACGAGGGACCATCCCGGCTCGGCCGCGAGGAGGCGCACCACCTCGTCGAGCGTCGGGAGCGATTCGGGGCGGAGGCGCGCCGAGTCCGTGTCGAAGAGGATGCCGTAGAGGCGGGCGCGCCCCTGGCTCGCGAGCTCCTTGCGGAGCTGGCTGCCGACCGATCCGGACCAGTGCGGGCAGCCGCCGACCTTCGCGCTGGACCGTGTGCCCTGCCAGTCGCCGTCGACGGCTTTCCCCTTGTCGGTGTCAAACCACCAGTAGCCCCGGAAACCCTTGCCGTCGGGCGAAAAGACCAGGATCGCCGGTCCCGTCCTCTTGCCGATCAACTCGTTCCAGGTAAGCTTGACGACGCGGCCCTCGACGGTCCCGGTGAAGAGTCCTTCCTTGTACTCGTAGCAACCCGACAGCGCCGTCCCCTGCTGCCGGAGGTGAAAGGCGTTGTAGTTCGTCGCGAACGTCCCGTTGATCTGCGCGGCGGTGGCAACGGCACCGCGCGTTCCCCAGGCGCGCAATCCCATCAGTTCCGTGTACTCGGCCGAGCCCTGGTTGCTGGCGATCGTCAGCCGGACGAATCGGCCTGCCACTTTCTTCGCCGCCGGGAAGGCCTGCGCGTCCTTCCGGTCGGCGAGCGATGTCTTAAGGATCGCCTCGAACCCGGCTTCCTTCGACGTGGCCGAGACCTCGACGAGCACATCCTTGGCCCCGCACCCCGCACAGTCGGCCATCCCCGTGTCGAATTCGATCCGCGAGAGGGTTCCCGCGACGGGCAGCTCGAACACGAAGACGTTGTCCGACGTCTTGCCCGACGGGCTCGCCCAGCCGGACTTGGGCGAATCGTCGAGCACGTTCACCGCGGCCCAGTTGCCGTAGTGGGCCGGCTCCGCGGCCGGAAGCACTCCCTCGCCGAGCGCCAGGAGGTTCACCTCCTCGCTCGCCGCGGGATGGGCCGCGAGACCGGCGGCAAGCAGGACACCTGCCAGGACCCAGGGTCGATTGATCATGGCGGTCTCCTCGCTCCACGGTTCCGCACTGGCCGGCGAGTGCGAGTGTTGCGCAGCCACTGCGGTGGTGGATCCGTGGCTTTCCACACCTTGCTGCCCGCTGCGGCAAAGGCGCAGACTGGAAACAAAGCAAAACGCGGCCGCAGCCGCGTCGCACGGTGTCGAAGGGAGGATCCATGGTGAAAACGCGTCTCTTTGCTTGCTGCTCGATCGCGTTGCTCGGACTCGCGGGCCACTCGCCCGCGCTGGCCCAGGCGCGGGACATCAAGGTCGTCAACTACACCTGCAACCTCGAGGGCGCTCCGGCCGAGCTCGTCGCCCAGGTGGAGACGGTCAGGCCCGCGGGCATCTTCATGGGTTCGGGCGGCCAGTTCGGCGGCGCGATCGACAGCGGCGAGGTGAACTACTACTACCAGGGCACGCTGACATCGGCGAGCGCGCGCTACTCGTTCACCGGCGAGAACCAGTACGCCGATTTCGTCGACATGACCAACAACGAGCGCTTCCGGGTGCAGTTCGTCGTCCAGGGCCAGCAGCTGCTGCTGATCGCGAACCCCATCGGGCCCGGTCCGCGGCAGTACCTGTGCCAGCAGGCCGGCAATGCGGCGGCATCGATGGGCGGGGGCGCCGCGCAGCCGGGGGTTCCCCAGGGGCCCCAGGGTGGCTATCCCGGCCAGGCCCCATCGCAGCAGGGCGGCGCGGCGGGTGGCGTCGATCTCGACCAGCTGATGAAGGCGGAGCGCCAGGAACTCGGAGTCCAGCCGACGAAGCAGCTGCACGCCGGCGCCATGCACGGGCCCACGCCGGCCAGCATTCCCGGCGGCCAGGTCGTCACGACCAAGGGCCTCGTGACGCTGGTGCGCGACCGGCCCATGCCGTACGTGATGCTCGATGCGCTCGGCGGACCCGAGGTGCTCCCCGGGGCCGTGCCCGCGGCGTGGGCGGCGCAGGCCGGCTCGCTCGACGACAAGGTGCAGCAGGCCTTCGTCCAGCTGCTGCAGCAGCGGACCGGTGGCAACAAGCAGATGCCGCTGGTCGTCTACTGCCTCTCGCGCGAATGCTGGCTGTCGTACAACGCGGCGTTGCGCGCCATCGCGGCCGGCTACACCAACGTGCTGTGGTACCGCGGTGGCCTCGAGGCGTGGAAGCTCGCGGGGCTGCCGACGGAAGCGGGCCAGCAGGCCGCGCAGGCGCAGTAGCGGCTATCGCGCCTGCGACGGGCGCGGCGCCGGCGCGGCGCCGGCGCCGGCGCGAGCGCCGGCGCGAGCGCGGTGCGGTGCGCCTGCGCATTTGTGGGCGCCCGGGCCCAACGGACTGCGGGGTCCGGCGGTTCCGATATATAGTGCCGCCACGGGCCAGGGAACGGGGGAGGGCGTGGCCATGCGTACGCAGCGATTCATCTTCGCGGTGGCGATGTCACTGGCGATGGGGCCTCATGCCCCCGCGCAGGAGGCGCGAGCCTTCGACGCCGCCGCGGCCTTCGGCGCGCGGCCCTCGGTGGAGGGCATGAGCCTCTCGCCTGATGGCCGGCACGTGGCCTACATCACCCCAGCGCCGGGCCAGGCCTCGGCCGTGTTCACGCTCGAGCTGTCACCGGGGGCCAAGCCGGTCGGCACGGTCGTGGCCGACGGCAAGCCGTGGCGCATCGGACGCTGCGACTGGGTATCCAACGACCGGCTGGTGTGCACGATCTACAGTGCCGTGCACGATGCCTGGTATGGCCGCTCGCGTGTCACGCGCGTCATCGCGGTCAATCCGGATGGGTCGAACGAGCAGTTGCTGAGCACGCGCGAGGGCTTCAACACCTACGGCTGGCAGGTGGGCGGCGGTGGCGTCATCGACTGGCTGCCCGACGAGGACGCCAAGGTGCTGATGGCGCGTGTCTACCTGCCGAACGACCGGTTGGGAACGCGCGTCGGCAGCGACACGATCGGCGTCGGCGTCGATCGCGTGGATACGCGCACGCTGTCCGTATCGCCGGTGATTCCGCCGCGCTACGACGCGACGGATTTCATCAGCGATGGGCGCGGCACCGTGCGCATCATGGGCATGCGCGGCCGTACCTCCGGCGAGATGTCGACCGGCGTGTGGCGCTACCTGTATCGCCAGCAGGGCTCGACCAACTGGCAGCCACTCAGCGAATACGACTGGAGCGATCGCAGCGGATTCATGCCCGAGGCCGTGGACGCCGACCGGAACGTCGCCTACGGGTACAAGAAGCTGGACGGCCGCATGGCACTGTACGCCGTCAGGCTCGACGGTTCGCTCGCCGAGGAACTCGTCTACTCGCGTCCGGATGTCGACGTGGCCGGGATCGTGCAGATCGGGCGCCGTGGGCGCATCGTCGGCGCGATCTACGCCACGGACCGGCGCCAGATCGAATACTTCGCTCCCGACATCAGGAAGCTGCTCGGCGGGCTGGCGGCCGCGCTGCCCGAAACCCCGCAGCTGCGCATCGACGGCATCAGCGACGATGGGAGCCGGGTGCTGATCGCCGCGGGGAGCGATTCCGATCCCGGCGCCTACTACATGCTCGATCGCAATACGCATGGGCTCGCGCCGATCGTGGATATCCGGCGGCCGCTGCAGGGCATCCGCCTGGCTTCGATGCAGCCAGTCAGCTACCCGGCCGATGACGGCACTTCGATCCCGGGTTACCTGACGCTGCCGCCGGGCCTCAAGGAGGCGCACGGCCTGCCGGCCATCGTGTTGCCACACGGCGGCCCGGGTTCGCGCGATGTCTGGGGTTTCCACTGGATGGCGCAGTTCTTCGCCGCACGCGGTTACGCGGTGCTGCAGCCGAATTTCCGCGGCTCCAGCGGGTATGGCGACGACTGGCGCCAGGAGAACGGCTTCCGTTCCTGGCGGGTGTCGGTCGGCGACGTGGTGGCGGGCGGGCGCTGGCTGGTCCGGGAGGGGATCGCCGATCCGGCGAAGCTGGGCATCGTCGGCTGGTCCTACGGCGGCTACGCGGCCCTGCAGTCGGCGGTCATGGAGCCGGGCTTCTTCAAGGCCGTGGTGGCGGTGGCGCCGGTGACCGACCTCGTGCAGCTGAAGGAAGACTTCCGCAACACCAGCGCCTTCGACGAAATGAGCCGGTACATCGGCGACGGCCCGTACGTGCGCGAGGGCTCGCCGGCACAGCAGGCCGAGCGCATCAAGGTGCCGGTGCTGCTGTTCCACGGCACGCTCGACAGCAGCGTGCGCGTCGAGCAGTCGCGGCGCATGGACGCGAAGCTCAAGTCGGCCGGCGTGCCGCACGAACTGGTGATCTTCGACGGGCTCGATCACTACCTGGAGGACTCCGCGGCCCGCGCCGACCTGTTGCGGCGGAGCGATGCCTTCCTCCGCAAGGCCTTCGGCATGTAGATGCGCGCCGCTACACCTCGTCGTAGTGGAACGGCGCGATGAAGGGCTCCGGGAAGGTCTCGTACTGCAGCGTCGGCGGGCGGTCGGGCGTGAGGCCGGCGATCGAGCGCAGCAGCGGCACGCCGCCGTGGTTCCAGCCCTTCTCGAACTCCACGTAGATGTTCATGTAGCCGTGCAGCAGCTGGATGCGCCAGCGGCCGTCGACGCGCCGGTACTCGTTCTCGTAGGTGGCCTCGCCCCAGCGTGCCTCGTGGCCAAGCGAGCCGACCATCATGAACGAGCGCCAGCGTCCCTTGGCCGTGCCGGCCGTCGCATCGACGTGGATCACCGGCTGGAGCTGCATGTGGTTGTAGAGCGTGCCGCGGACGTACGGTGGCAGGTGCTGCAGGTACTGGCGCACGCGTTCGCGCCCGACGAACACGCCGCGCCCGGCGAGTTCCAGCGTGCCGTCCGGGGCGAACAGGTCGGCTGCCTTGTCCCACAGACCCTTGTCGACGTAGTAGCCGTAGGCCGCCTGCAGGTTGCAGATCGCCGCGTGGTCCTCGGCGCGCTGCGCGCGCGCGGCGAGCGCGCGCTGCTCGGCGCGCAGCTGCGCCAGCTCCTGGCGCAGGGCTGCGAGTTCCTTCTCGAATTCGGCCGGCGTGGCGCTCATGCGGTTCGCTCCTCGTGTTCGGTGTTGCTATTGTAGGCCGGCAGGCGGGGGCTTGCGCTGCGGCGCGGGGCGGGCGGGTTGTCCATTCCTATCGATGATGCGGCGCTGGCGCGCGCGCTCGTGGCGGCGCGGCGGCACCTGTTGCCGCTGCTGGTCCTGGTGTACGTGGTCGCCTGGCTCGACCGCGTCAACATCGGCTTCGCCGCCCTGCAGATGAACCGTGACCTTGGGTTCAGCGCGGCCGTCTACGGGTTCGGCGCCGGGCTGTTCTTCGTCAGCTACGGGCTGCTCGAGATCCCGAGCAACCTGGTCCTGGCCCGCGTCGGCGCGCGCCGCTGGCTGGCGCGGATCCTCGTCAGCTGGGGGCTGATCACCGCGGCCACGGCCTGGGTGCGCACGCCGGGCCAGTTCTACGCGATGCGCTGCCTGCTCGGGGCGGCCGAGGCCGGCTGCCTGCCCGGCGTCATCTATTTCCTCGGCAACTGGTTCCCGGCACGGGAACGCGGGCGCGTGATGGCGCTGCTGATGCTCGCGATCCCGCTCGCCTCGATCATCGGCGGGCCGCTCGCCGGCGCGCTGCTCGGCCTCAATGGCCGCGGCGGGCTCGCGGGCTGGCAGTGGCTGCTGCTGCTCGAGGGCCTGCCGGCGGTGCTGCTCGGGATCATCGTGCTGCGCCGCCTGCCGGATACGCCGGAGTCGGCGTGCTGGCTCGACGCCGGGGCGCGTGCCGCGCTCGTCGCGAGCCTGGAGCGCTCGCGGTCGGATGCGGGGATACCGGCGCACGCGAGCTGGACCGCCGTGTTCACCGACTCGCTGGTGTGGCGGCTCGCGGCGGCACAGATGCTCGGCAACGTGGGCAGCTTCGGGCTGCAATTCTGGATGCCGCAGATCCTCAAGTCAGTGTCCGGTGCCGGCGACCTGCTGGTCGGCGTCGTCGCCGCGCTGCCGTTCATCCCGGCGGCCCTGGTCATGGTCTACATCGGGCGGCGCTCGGATCGCAGCGGCGAGCGCGCCTGGCACGCCGCGGTGCCGTGCATGGTCGCGGCGGGCGGATTCGCGCTCGCCGCGCTGGTGCACTCGACCGCGGCGGCGCTCGCGGCGATGACCATCGCCGCCTGCGGCATCTACGGCCGGCACGGACCCTCGTGGGCGGTGCCGACGACCTACCTTTCTGGGCGCGCCGCCGCCGCCGGCATCGCGCTCATCAACTCGGTCGGCGCGGTCGGCGGCTTGGTCGGGCCCTGGGCGGTCGGGCTCTTCAAGGGCGCCTCGGGCGGCTACGCCGGCGCGTTCCTGTTCCTCGGCGCGGCGCTGGCCATCGCGGCGGCGATCTTCGCCACGCTGCCGTTGCGGGGCGCGCGGTGAGCGCGCCGCTCGCGATCGAGCCCCTGGTCGACGGCCAGCGCTTCGGGCGCTTCGGCCTCGAGCTGCTGCTGCTCTCCTTCCTCGCGATGTTCGCCGACGGCTACGACCTCACCGCCATGGGCTTCGCCGCGCCCCAGCTCGCGCGCGCGTGGCACCTGCCGGCCGCGAGCTTCGCGCCGGTGCTGACGGCGAGCCTGGTCGGCATCCTCGCCGGAGCGCCATTCTTCGGCTGGCTCGGCGATCGCCGCGGGCGCCGCGGTGCGATCCTCGTAAGCCTCCTGCTGATCGGCGCCGCCACGCTGGCGACCGCCGCGGCCACGACCCGCGCCCAGATCCTGGCGCTGCGCTTCGTCTCGGGCCTCGGGATCGGCGGCCTGATGCCGAACACGATCGCGCTCAACGCCGAGCTCGCGCCGCAGCGCCGGCGCGCCACGCTCGTCGTGCTGATGTTCACCGGCATCACGCTCGGCGGCGCCGCGCCGGGGCCGGTGGCCGCCTGGCTGGTGCCCGGCCACGGCTGGCCGGTGCTGTTCTGGATCGGCGGCACGGTGCCGCTGCTGGTGGCGGCGCTGCTGTACCTGCGGCTGCCCGAGTCGGTGAAGTACCTGGCGCGCCGGGGCGCACGCGCCGCCGAGCTGCGCGCGCTGCTCGCGCGCATGCGGCCCGACCTCGTGTTGCCGCCGGAAGCCCGCTTCGCGCTGGCCGGGCCGGAGGGCGGCGCCGGCGGGGCTGGCACCGGTGCCGGCGGCGCGGCGCTGCTGTTCCGTGGCGCGCTGGCGCTGTTCACGCCGCTCCTGTGGGTGTGCTTCGCCACGGCGCTGATGACGAACTTCTTCCTCAACAGCTGGCTGCCGCTCATCTTCGAGCGCGTCGGCATGGAGCCGGCGACCGCGGCGCTCGCGAGCACGCTCTATCACCTGGGCGCCGCCGTCGGCGGCGTGCTGGTGAGCCTGCTGCTGGACCGGCTCGGATTCATCGCGATCGCCGGCCTGCTCGGCGGTGGCGTGCTGGCGGTGGCGCTGATCGGCTGGCCGGGACTCTCGCACGCGGCGATCACCGGCTGCGCGGCGCTGGCCGGTCTTACCGTGCTCGGCGCGCAGTTCGGCAACAACGCGGCGGCAGGCCTGCTGTACGCGCCGCGCGTCAAGTCGCGCGGCGTGGGCGCGGCGCTCGCGGTGGGACGGGTCGGCTCGATCGTCGGGCCGCTGGTGGGCGGATGGCTGCTGGCGCTGCACCTGCCGCTGCAGCGGCTGTTCCTGCTGGCGGCGGCGCCGATGCTCGTCGGTGCCGTGGCCGCCGCGGTCCTCGCGCGCGCCTACTGGCTGCGCGCGGGCCGCCACCCGATCGACGACGCGCTGGCCCTGCGCGAGTCGGCCTGAGTCCGCCGCGCCACCGCCTGGAGCGCACCGTCCTCCGTCCCGTGGACGACGCAGTTCACACTCCGTCGTGGCACAACGGCCGCATCAGGCCCGTGCCGTGACGGCGCCCGCACAATGCCCGGTGCTTTCCTGAATCATGCACGCTTCGACCATGGTCGGTCGGGCCCCGCGGGGCCGGAGTGTGAATGGAGTCGATCGCCACCGGACTGCAGGCGCTGGCGCGGCAGTTCCAGGCCGCCTACGTGCTGCTGCATGCGCCCGCGCTCGCGCCCGACGCGCTCGTGCCCGAGCCCGCCGCCGCCGACTCCGACTCACCCCTGGCGCTGATCGAACCGGTGCTGCTGCCACTGATCCGCAGCAACCCGGCCGCGCAGCTCGTCAACCGCGCGCGCGTCAGGCGCGACGGGCCGCTGCTGCCGTACCGGGTGCTGCTGTGCCCGCTCGGCGGCAAGGGCGAGGGGCTGCTCGCGGTGCTGCGCCGTCCGCACCAGCCACCGTTCGTCGAGGCCGATGCGGCGGCCATCGCCGCGGCCGCGGCGCCGCTGCTCGCCGCGCTCGCGCCGCCACCCGCGGCGTCCCAGACGGTGCTGTTCCGCCGCCCGGATTTCGAGGCCGAGATCGAGACGCGGGCCCAGTCGCTCAACATCGCCAGCGTCGTCTACGTCAACCTCGACCAGCTGCACGCGGTCAACGAGCTTGCGGGGTTTGCGCGCGGCGACGAGGTGATCCGCGCCGTCGGCCGGCTGCTGCAGTCAGGACTCCTGCCCGCCGGCAGCATCGCCAGTCGCCTCTCGGGCGACCGCTACGCGGCGGTGCTCTTCGACCACACGCTGAACCAGGCGCGCGGCTGGGCCGACAAGGCGCGCAGGGCGATCGAGGCGCTGCAGGTCGAGGGTCGTCCGGCGCGCGTGACCGCCAGCCTCGGTGTCGCGGTGATGGCGCGCGACACCGGCTTCGAGCGCGCGCTGGCGGCGGCCGAGACCGCCTGCCGCGCCGCCAAGGACCGCGGCCGCAACCGCGTGGAGATCTTCGAGACGGGCGACGCCAGCATGATCCGCCGCCAGGCCGACGTGCGCGACTCGCGCACCATCGTCGACGCGCTGGAGAACGAGCGCCTCGAGCTGCATGCCCAGCCGATCGCCGACCTGCGCGATCCCTTGCCGGCACGGCAATTCGAGGTGTTGCTGCGGCTGCGCGGCGCCGACGGCAAGCTGCGCAGCATCGGGCACTACCTGCACGCCCTCGAGCGCTACCAGCTGTTCGACCGCGTCGACCGCTGGGTGGTCGAGCGCACGCTGGCCACGCTCGAGCCCCAGGTGCAGCGCCTGCAGGCCTGCGGGGCGCGCTTCGCCGTCAACATCACCGGCCAGTCGCTCAGCGATGCCGGTTTCGCCGATTTCGTCCGCGGCGAGATCGGCCGCCGCGGCGTGCCGGGCGCGCTGTTGTGCCTGGAGTTCACCGAGACCGCGGCGGTGCGCGACCTGGAGGCGACCCGCCGGTTCATCAAGCGCGTCGCCGAGCTCGGCTGCCGCCTGGCGCTGGACGACTTCGGTACCGGCGTGTCCTCGCTGATGCACCTGAAGGAACTCGCGGTGCATCGCATCAAGATCGACGGCGGCTTCATCCGTGACGTGCTGACGAATGCGCGCTCCGAGGCGCTGGTGCGGGCGCTGGCGCAGATCGCCGGCCACATCGGCATGGAGACCGTGGGCGAGTTCATCGAATCGCGCCAGGTGGCCGAATTCCTGCGCACCCTCGGCGTGCAGTACGGGCAGGGCTACCTCTTCGGTCGCGCCCGCCCGCTGGGCGAAGTGCTGGACGACCTGCTGGGCGCGGGGCCGGCGCCGGAACGCATCGCCAGCGCCTGAGCGCGTCGCCAGCGCCCGAGCGGCGCTATCATCCCCCTTCGGCCTGCATACCAGATACAGAGGGGGTTCGACATGCGTCGTCCAGGTTATGCCGTCCTCGCGCTCATCCTGTCCGCCGCGGCCACGGCCGCGGCGATTCCCGGCGACATCGCGCGCGCCGTCGCCGATCCGGCCCGGCCGGCGGCGGACGCGCAGCGCGACGCGCTGCGCCACACCGCCCACCACCTGGCCTTCGCCGGGATCAAGCCCGGGCAGAAGGTCGCCGACTACATGCCCGGCGCGGGATTCTTCACGCGCGTTTTCGCGCAGGTGGTCGGGCCCGACGGGCACGTGTATGCGGAGTTCCCGCAGTTCATGGCCGACTTCGAGAAGGACGAGGTCGCGGCCATCAAGGCGCTCGCCGCCGATCCGCACTACGCCAACGTGAGCTTCGTGACGACGCCGGCCGGCGCGTTCGAGACCCGCGAGCCGCTGGATCTCATCTGGACCTCGCAGAACTACCACGACCTGCAGTTCGGCCTGAAGCACGAGCAGATCCTCGAGCTGGACCGCTCGATCTACGCGGCCCTCAAGCCCGGCGGCACGCTGCTCGTCATCGATCACGTGGCGGCGCGCGGCGCGGGCTGGAGCGTGGCGGCCAAGCTCCACCGCATCGAGCCACGCGAGATCCTCGCCGACATGAAGGCCGCCGGGTTCCGGCTCGAGGCCGAGAGCCGCGTGCTGCGCAATCGCGCCGACGATCACACGCTCTCGGTCTTTGACCCGGCGATCCGCGGGCGCACCGACCAGGTGGTGTACCGCTTCCGCAAGCCGCGTTGAGCGGGGGTGCCGCGGCCTTCCTGCTGCCCAGCGGGCGCTGACGGCCAGGCGGCGGCGCGCGGGCTCAGCCGCCAGCGAGGGCGGCGATGAAGCCGGCGTCGCTCAGGGCTTCTCCTGCAGGCGATGGCTGGCGCCGGCGTCGAGATCGAGGTCGTAGATCCGCTTGAGGTCGCGGATCCTGCGCAGCGTCTCGGCGGAGAAGGGTGCCTTGCCGTCGAAGGCGTGCAGCACGATGCCCTCGAGCAGGTCGCCGAGGCTCATCTCCTTGTACTCGGCCAGCCCCTTGAGCACCTTGAGCAGGCGGCGCTCCAGGCGCACGCCGGTCTGCACGCGCTGCACGAGGATGGGCTTGCGGTCCGCTGGCATGGGGGTTCCTTGTACCTTGGTACCAAGGTAGCACGGATCGACGCGAACGGTCCACGCGCAGCCGGTGGTCCATGCGCTGCGGTGCACTCATAATCGGCGCCGGGCCGGCGCCGCGGGACGGCGCGGCGGAGGGGGAGCGGATGACGACGACTTCGGGCCGGGAAGCGCCACCGGCCGCCGTGGCCGAGGCCGAGCGCCAGCGTCGCTGGCAGCGGATCCTCGATTGCGTGGCGCTCAGGCAGCCCGACCGCATGCCGGTGGCGCTGTATACGACCTTCTGGCTGGCGCGCTACGGCGGCATCAGCTGCCGCGAGCTGATGTACGACTACGAGAAGACCGCGGCAATCGCCGAGCGCGCGGTGCTCGAATTCGAGCCCGACGCGGTGGCGCCGCTGTTCATCGGCAACGCCCTCGGCCCCACGCTCGATGCCTTCGGCTACAGGCAGCTGCGCTGGGCCGGGCGCGGCGTCGGCGACGACCAGCCCTACCAGTACATCGACGCCGAGTACATGACAGCGGCCGAGTACCCCGAGCTGCTCAAGGACCCGACCGGCTTCTATCTGCGCAAGTACCTGCCGCGCATCTTCGGCGCGGCCGAGGGGCTGGAGAAGTTCCCGGAGCTGCCCGGGATGTTCTATTTCCGCGCCATGACGGGCCTGCGGCCGCTGGTGGACCAGGACCTGCGCGCCGCGCTGCGCCGCCTGCTCGACGCCGCCGACGAGGTCGACCGCCTGACCCAGCGCTCCATCGCCTGGAACCAGCGCATCGCCGCGCTCGGCTACCCGCTGATCAACGGCAGCTCCTCGGGCGCGCCCTACGACGTGGTGGCCGACTATTTCCGCGGCGCCACCGGCATGATGAAGGACCTGTACCGCCACCGCGACCTGCTGCTGCAGGTGGTGGACATGATGCGCGCGAACCTGGTGCGCATGACGATCGCGAACGCGCGCGCCTCGGGCAACCCGATCGTGTTCATCCCGATCCACTGGGCGCCCGACGCCTTCATGAGCCCGAAGCAGTTCGAGACCTTCTGGTGGCCCTCGTTCCGCCAGATGATGCTGGATCTCATCGAGGCGGGCCTGGTGCCGATGCCGCTGTGGGAATCGGACTGCACGAAGCGGCTCGAGGTGATTCGGGATATCCCGGCCGGCAAGTGCATCTACTGGTTCGAGCGCACCGACCTGGTTCGCGCGCACGAGGTGCTCGGCGACGTCGTGGCGCTGCGCGGCAATCTTTCGCCCTCGCTGATGGCCACCGGAACACCGCAGCAGGTGGATGCCGCGGTGAAGCATCTGGTGGACTACGTATGGGACCGCGGTGGAAAACTGATCCTGGATACGGCGTTCGGCATCCCGGACGAGACGCCGGTGGAGAACGTGCGGGCGATGTTCGCCGCGGCGCGGCGCTACGCCGGCTGAAGCCGGCGCCGCCCTGTACACAATGCCGCGCCGCAAGCGGCACATTGCCGTTCTGGCGCAGCCACTTAGGTAATTTCCGCGCCTTGACGCTCCGTGACTCGGCTCCTACCCTCTCGCTCGACGATGGATATCGTCTGGTCCAAATGGTTTGAGCCTTGAACTGTTCGAACTCACGCTCGAGTTCAGCCTCCCGCCAGGGGAGATCCGGGGAGTTTTGCCCGTCCATCCAGGCCGCTGTCGCGGCCGGCCGCACCGGTTCGCAGGGCGGCGTCTTGCACGCTTTACGTCTATCGGGGTGGCCGCAAGGGCCCACAGGGAGTCATACATGAAATCTTCGACGCTTCGAATCGCTCTGGCCGCGCTGGCCGCGATCGGCGCATTGGCGCTGGCCGGCTGCGGTAGCGGCTCCACCGGGCCGGTGGGTCCGCAGGGGCCGCCGGGAAATCCGGGCGGCACGGGTCCGACGGGTCCGGCAGGTCCGCCGGGACAGGACGTGGTGACCATCCCCAGCAACGCGACGCCGGCCACCGACGCGGCGGCCGCGGCCTGGGCGGCGCTGCAGCCGCGCGTGACGATCACCAGCGTCGCGGTCAACAGCCCGCCGGTGGTCGACTTCCGTGTGGTCGATACGGCCGGCAAGCCGATCGTCGGCCTCGGCAATACGGCGCAGAGCGCCACGGCAACCCTGCCGTCCTACCCGAACCTGTCCTTCTCGATCGCCAAGCTGGTGCCGGGCACCAACGGGGCGCCGAGCCGCTGGGTCAGCTACATCGTGACCACGGTGCCGACCACGACGGCGGCCGCGGCCCCGACGCGGCCGAGCACCGACAATACCGGCACGCTGGTCGATCACGGTGATGGTACCTACACGTACACGTTCTACCGCGACGTGACGACCATCAAGGCCACGGTCGACGGCATGACGGTCTCCGGCTCCAACAACAAGGCCGACCTCGATGACCTCACCTGGGAGCCGAACCTGGTGCACCGCCTGACGATCCAGCTCTCGGGCAACGCGCCGGGCACGGGCACCAACACCCCGAACGCGGTGCAGGTGAGCGGTTATCCGGGCGTGCCGATCGTGGACGCGCAGGACGTCATCTACGACTTCATCCCGGCGACCGGCGCCGCCGCAGCCTCGGGCCGCGAGATCGCCGCTACCGCCAAGTGCAACGAGTGCCATCGCAAGCTTGGTGGCTTCGCGGGCGACGATCCGGAGAGTTCTGCTGCCGGGTTCCATGGTGGCAGCCGCAATGACGTGCGCTACTGCGTGGTCTGCCATACCAGCCAGCGAGCCTACGGCCGCACCGAGGCGGGCTACGACGGCACGACGCTCACGTTCACGGCCAGCTCGACCTACAAGGTAGACGGGCGCACGGTCGGGCAGCTGCCGAACTACGTCCACAAGCTGCACATGGGCGAGCTGCTCGCCAAGAAGGGCTACAACTACGCCGAGGTGATCTTCAACGAAGTCGGCTATCCGCAGGACGTCCGCAACTGCACCAAGTGCCATGATGGCTCGGCGACCTCAACTGCGCCGACGGCGCAGGGCGACAACTGGAAGAATGCGCCGAACCGGCTCGCCTGCGGCTCGTGTCATGACGGCATCAACTTTGCGACGGGCATGGGCGTGACGATCGGCGACGCGGCCGAGGGTCTGACCTCGACCACGAGCTTCAACGGCTTCGCACACGGCGGATTCGCCAACAGCGATGATTCGCAGTGTGCGACCTGCCACACGCCGGGCGAGATCGACCTGGTGCACACGCCGGTGACGCCGCCGAATCTGCAGAGCGCGCTGCACGTCGCGGGCGGCAACGCCAACTCCAACTCGGCGTGGATCGCTTCCAACACCAGCCGCCTGCCGGCCGGCGCGATCGTCGTGACCTACGACATCCAGAGCGTGTCGCGCAACGCCAGCAAGCAGCCGGTGATGGTGTTCCGCATGCTGCAGAACGGGCAGCGCGCCGACCTGCTCGACTTCGCAACGGCTCCGGTCAACCCGGCCACGGGTGGCAAGGAGATCTGGGACGGCTTCATGGGCTCGCCGAGCGCGTACTTCGTGTTCGCGGTCCCGCAGGACGGCATCACGGCGCCCTCGGACTTCAACGTCAGCGTCTCCGGCTACCTGCGCAACATCTGGCGCGGAACGGCGACGGGTGCGGGCGCCGGTACGCTGACCGGTCCGGATGCCAACGGCTACTACACCGTGACGCTGACCGGCGTGCAGGTGCCCGACAGCGCGGTGATGCTCACCGGCGGTCTCGGGTTCACCTACAACGTGAGCACAGCGCTGCCCTTGACGCAGACGAACCTGGCCAACTACCCGGTGTCGCCGTCGCCGATCGGCGCGGCCAATCAGATCGGCGGCCTGATCGTCATCGCGCCGAATCTCTCGAAGGTGGCGACCGGCTACACCGGCCGTCGCGCGATCGTGACCGACGCCAACTGCAACAAGTGCCACCAGGAGCTCGGCGCCTTCACCGAGGACGCTTTCCACGGTGGCCAGCGCAACGATGGCACGACCTGTGCCTGGTGCCATCGCCCGAACCAGACCAGCAGCGGCTGGTCGGCGGATTCGGCCTACTTCGTCCACGGCATCCATGCCGGGGCCAAGCGCGCCGACGCGTTCACCTGGCACGCCGGGGCGGTAGGCGAGTCCTTCGCCGACATCGGTTACCCGGGCGTGCTGCGTGAGTGCGAAGCCTGCCATACCCGCGACAGCTACAATTTCGCGGCCGCGGCCTCGCAGAGCGCGCTGCCGAACCGCCTGTACCGGACGGTGGGCACGGGCATCTTCAACGGCACCGCGGGCACGTCGATCACGACGTACTCGGTGGTCGCTGGTGCCTGCGCGGCCGGTACCTCGGCGCCGCAGACGGCGGTGGGCGTGTTCTCGCTCTCGCCGTACATCACGCCGCTCAGCAACTACGGCATCGGCTTCAGCTACAACGCTGGCCTCACGACGGCCAATTCGTGCAAGCCCGATGGCACGTTGGTCGCCAACCCGGCCGGTGGGACAGTGCAGGCGGATCCGCAGAGCCTGGTGATCTCGCCGGTCACGACGGCCTGCATCTCCTGCCATGACTCGACGCTGGCCAAGGCGCACATGGAGGTCAACGGCGGCTCGTTCTACCAGCCGCGCGGCGGCGCCCTGGGCGTGACCGAGACCTGCATCGTGTGCCACGACACTGGGCGCATCGCCGACATCAAGGTGATGCACGCCAAGTAGTGGCGCGCCGAGACGGTGAAAGGGCGGCGCTGGAGCATGGACGGACATGTTCCAGCGCCGAGGTGACAGACCCGGCTGCGGCGACGCCGCCGGGTCTTTTTTCGATTCAAGGGAAGCGCCAGGAATGAGCCAGGGGCTGCTCAACGGGCTGGGAGCGAGGCTGATGGCGGGCATGGGCCCGGCGGCGGTGCTCGCGGGTGTCATGGGCCTCGGCCTCGCGGCGCCGGCTGGCGCCACGGCGGCGGCGGCGCCCACCGCGCACCCCCCGGTTTCCGGTGCGGCGACGGCCGTGCCGGGCATGCCGGCCACCGGCATGCCGACGCGGCCGGTCGACGGCTACACGCAACGCATCAAGACCCACGCGAAACCCGCGGCGCCCATCGACATCAACCACGCCTCGCTCGAGCAGCTCAAGGGCCTGCCCGGGATCAGCGAGGCGCAGGCGAAGCTCATCATCGAGAAGCGCCCGTATCATTCCAAGGCGCAGCTGGTGACGGCCAACGTGCTGCCGGCCGGCGTGTTCCAGTCCATCCGCCACATGATCATTGCCATCCAGCCGGGTCCGACCCGACCGAGTAAGCATCCATGAGAACCTGCAAATCCTTCATCCCGATGGCGCTGCTGCTGGCCGGCCTGGCCTGGCAGGGCACGGTACTGGCCGACACGGAGGACGCCGATGAACCGGCCGCCGCCGCGGCGCCCAAGGCACCGGTCCCCACCGGGCTCGGCACCCAGTACACCGAGCACGGCGCCGACACCTGCCTCAACTGCCACGACGAGGACGCCGACACGTCGACGTTCACGACGGCCGGCATCTTCAAGAATGCCCACGGCCGGCGCGGCGATCCGCGTTCGCCATTCGCTGCCGGCGGCCTGCAGTGCGAGGCCTGCCACGGCCCGGGTGCGAACCACTCGGCCAAGGGCAGCAAGGAAAAGCTGACCACGAACAACTTCAAGGCGACCTCGTTCCTGCCGGTGGCGCAGCGCAACCAGTTCTGCCTCAACTGCCACGAGAACCAGGCGCGTACCGGCTGGCACGCCGGCGCCCACGAGCGCGGCGGCGTCGCCTGCACCGATTGCCACCAGCTGCACGTGGCGCGCGACGCCGTGCTGCAGAAGAACGCCGACGCCGACATCTGCTTGCGCTGCCACAAGAAGCAGCGCGCCGACTTCGAGAAGGCCTCGGCACATCCGGTGCGCTACGGCAAGATGGCCTGCAACGACTGCCACAACGCGCATGGCGCCAACGGCACGGCGATGCTCAACCAGCCGACCGTGAACCAGACCTGCTTCACCTGCCACGCCGACAAGCGCGGCCCGATGCTGTGGGAGCACGCGCCGGTCGCCGAGGACTGCTCGCTCTGCCACACGCCGCACGGCTCGGTGCGCTCGGCGCTGCTCAACAAGAGCTCGCCGCTCCTGTGCCAGCAGTGCCACTCGATCAGCGGCCACCCGTCGGTGGCGCGCACCGCGGCCGGCCTGCCCGGCGGCGGTGGCGGCGGCACGATCTTCCTGATCGCCGGCAGCTGCACCAACTGTCACTCGCAGGTCCACGGGTCGAACCATCCCGCGGGCGCGAAGCTGATGCGCTGAGGAGATGACCATGAGAAACACCCAACCCCTGTTCCTGCTCGGCGCGCTCGGCTCGCTGTTCTTCGCCGCCTCGGCCGGCGCCGTGGATACCTCGCAGTGGAAGTGCGAGTCCTGCCCGTTCGAGGACGAGGCGAAGACCGCGACCGTCGATGTTGGTGCCGTCGCCGTATCGGACGATTCGAAGGTCCATGCGGACTACACCGGGCTCAAGCGCCAGGGCGCCTACCTCGGGCTGGGCGGCAGCGCGGACTACCGCAACGCCAACGGCACCTATGCGAACCTGCGCGCCGCCGACCTTGGCCTCGATTCGCGTTCGGCCTACGCGACGCTTGGGCACGACGGCAGCTACCGCCTCAAGCTGGGCTACTCGCAGATCCCGCGGCACTTCTTCGACGGCGCGCGCACGCCGTTCCTGGGCGCAGGGGCTCGGTGCTGTCGTTGCCGGCCGGCTATCCGGCCGGCACGACGGCAGCGATGCCGCTCGCCGGCACGCTGCAGGACGTCGACGTGGGCTACAAGCGCACGCGCCTGGAGGCGGGCCTGCAGTGGCTGTTCGGCTCGCAGTGGTCGACGCGGATCGGCGTGCGGCACGACGAGCGCAGCGGCACGCAGCGGCTGGCGGGCTCGTTCTTCTCGACTGCCGCGCAGCTGCCGGCCCCGGTCGACCAGACCACCGACCTGTTCGAGGCCTCCGCCTCGCGCACCGGCAAGCACCTGAACTTCACGCTGGCCTACCAGGGCTCGATCTTCCGCGACAACGCGGACGCACTCACCTGGACCAATCCGTTCCCGGGCGTGCGACAGGGGCAGATGGCGCTGGCGCCGGACAACCAGTTCCACCAGCTCGCCGCGATGCTCGGCTACGACATCTCGCCGACGATCCACGCCAGCGCCAACGTGGCCGGCGGTCGCCTGACGCAGAATGCCTCGTACCTCGCGGCCACGCTCAATCCGGCGCTGGCCTACACGCTGCCGGCGGGCTCGCTCGACGGCCTGGTGTACACGTTCAACTCGGATGTGCGCATCACCGCCAACGTGTTCGAGCGCGTGCGCCTGAACGCGAGCTACGCGCGTGACGTGCGCGACAACCGTTCGCCGAGCCGCGCCTTCCCGGCGGTGGTGACCGACATGCTGGTCGAGGACGAGACGCACACCAACCAGCCGTTCAGCTTCATCAACGACCGGATCCGCTTCAACGCCGAATACCGGGCGCCCCACGACTGGCGCGCGGCGCTCGGCGTCGACGTCGACAACCGCGAGCGTACCCACCAGGAAGTGGTGAATACCCGCGAGACGACGGTGTGGGGGAGCCTGGCGGTCCAGGCCCTCGACCGCGTGTCGCTGCAGGCGAAGTACTCGCACGCCGAGCGCAATCCCTCGACCTACGGTGTCGCGGGCTGGGTGGAGCCGGCGGAAAACCCGCTGCTGCGCAAGTACTACCTGGCCGCGCGCGTGCGCGACAAGGCCGGCGTGCACGCCGACATCGCGCTGGGCGAGAAGGTCAATGTCGGGCTGGGCGCGGACATGGCCAGGGACCAGTACCGCGAGTCGACGCTCGGCCTGCTCGACGGCCGCAGCGTGAGCGCGGACGTGGACGTTTCCGTGGCCCTGACCGAGACGCTGCGCGCCCACGCCTTCGGGCAGGGCGAGCGCACGCGCTCGCGCCAGGCCGGCAGCCAGTTGTACGCCGCGCCCGACTGGTGGGCGGGCGTCGAGGACGTCGTCAACGTCGTCGGTGCCGGAGCCGACTACACGATCCTCAAGGGCAAGCTCGATCTGAGCGCGGACTATACCCGCACCCGCTCGCACGGCAGCATCGGGCTCGACGTGATCACGGTGACGCCGCAGTTCCCGGACACGTTCGGCAAGCAGGACACCTTCAGGTTCCGGGCGGCGTACCAGCTCACCAAGGACTTCTCGCTGATTGCCGGCTACTGGTACGAGCGCTACTCGGCCAACGACTGGCACTACGAGGAGGTTGCGCCGGATTCGGTCGCAAACCTGCTGCTGTTCGGCAACGCGCTGCCGCGCTACTACATCAGCACCTACACGCTGACGCTGCGCGGCCGGTTCTGAGGGTCAGCCCAGCGCCGCAAGCGCCTGTTCGAGCGCGCCGACGGTGCGCTCGATGTCGCGCAGCTTGTCGAGGCCGAACAGGCCGAGGCGGAAGCTGCGGAAATCGGCCGGCTCGTCGCACTGCAGCGGCACGCCGGCCGCGGTCTGCAGCCCGAGGCTCAGGAAGCGCCGCGACGACTGGATCTCGGGGTCGTCGGTGTAGCTGACGACCACGCCCGGCGCCTGGAAGCCCGGCGCCGCGACGCTCGGGTAGCCGCGTGACTCGAGCAGCGCGCGCACGCGCCGCCCCAGTTCCAGCTGCCGCGCGCGCGTCACCTCGAAACCGTCGCGTTCGGTCTCCAGCATCATGTCGCGGGCGCGCGCCAGCGCGTCGGTCGGCATGGTCGCGTGGTAGGCGTGGCCGCCGTTCTCGTAGGCCGCCATGATCTGCCGCCACTTGCCGAGGTCGCAGGCGAAGCTGGTGCTGGTGGTCTGCGCCAGGCGCTCCACGGCGCGCTCGCCCAGCATCACCAGGCCCGCGCACGGTGGCCCGCTCCAGCTCTTCTGCGGCGCGCTGATGAGCACGTCGACGCCGAGCGCGCGCATGTCCACCCACAGCGTCCCGGAGGCGATGCAGTCGAGGACGAACAAGCCGCCGACCTCGCGCACCGCCGCGGCGAGGGTACGCAGGTAGTCGTCGGGCAGCAGCATGCCGGCGGCCGTCTCGACGTGCGGCGCGAACACCACCTCGGGGCGCTGCGCGCGCACCGCCGCGACCACCGTCTCGATCGGCGCGGGAATGAACGGCGCCTTCGGGCCGGCGGCCAGCGGCCGCGCCTTGAGCACGGTGGTGGCGGCGGCGATGGAGCCGGCGTCGAGGATCTGGCTCCAGCGGAAGCTGAACCAGCCGTTGCGCACGACGAGGCAGCGGTGCGCCGTGGCGTACTGGCGCGCCACGGCCTCCATGGCGTAGGTGCCGCCGCCGGGCACCACGGCCACCGCCTCGGCGGCATAGGCGCGCCTGAGCACGCCCGAGATGTCGCGCATCACGCCCTGGAAGCTCTGCGACATGTGGTTGAGGGCACGGTCGGTGTAGACCACCGAGTACTCGAGCAGGCCGCTGGGATCGACGGCAGGGTGGAGTTTCGACACGGGGGGTCTCGTCAGGGTGGATGGGATTCGGGGTGGATGGCCGCGGGCCGTTGGGGGGTGTCAGGGCCCGGGCGCGGCGGCGGGGCGCGCCCGCACGAACCAGCGCTGCACGAACACGAAGAAGATCGGCACGAAGAAGATGCCGAGGACCGTGGCGCTCAGCATGCCGCCGAACACGCCGGTGCCGATGGCGTTGCGGCTGGCGGCGCCGGCGCCGGTGCCGAGCGCCAGCGGCAGCACGCCCAGCATGAAGGCGCAGGAGGTCATCAGGATCGGGCGCAGGCGGATGCGCGCCGCCTGCAGCGTCGCCTCGACCGCGGTGGCGCCCGCGGCCATGGCGTTCTTGGCGAACTCGACGATGAGGATGGCGTTCTTCGAGGCGAGGCCGATCGTGGTGACCAGGCCAACCTGGAAGTAGACGTCGTTGTCGAGGCCGCGGAGCGAGGTCGTCAGCAGCGCGCCGACCACGCCGAGCGGCACCACCAGGATGACGGAGAAGGGCACCGACCAGCTCTCGTAGAGCGCGGCGAGGCAAAGGAACACGAACACGATCGAGATCGCGTACAGGAGCGGCGCCTGCGCGCCGGCCAGCCGCTCCTGGTAGGAGGCGCCGGTCCAGTCGAAGCCGATGCCCTGCGGGAGCTGGGCGATGATGCGCTCGACCGCCTTCATCGCATCGCCGCTGCTGTGGCCGGCGGAGGGGCTGCCGGTGAGCTCGAGCGAGGAGCTGCCGTTGTAGCGCTCGAGCTGCGGCGGCCCCGAGGTCCAGCTGCCGGTGGCGATCGCGGACAGCGGCACCATCTCGCCGGCCTGGTTGCGCACCCGCCAGATGCCGATGTCGTCCGGCTGCATGCGGAACGCCGCGTCGGCCTGCATGAAGACGCGCTTGACGCGGCCCTTGTTGATGAAGTCGTTGATGTAGCTGCTGCCGAAGGCGCTCGAGAGCGTGTCGTTGACGTCGCCCGGCGCGAGGCCGAGCGCGCTCGCCTTGTTCATGTCGATGTCGACGTGGAACTGCGGCTGGTCGGCCACGCCGCCGGCGCGCACCGCCACCAGCGTCGGGTCCTGGGCGGCGAGCGCGAGGAAGCGGTCGCGCGCCGCGGCCAGCGCCTCGTGGCCGAGGCCGCCGATGTCCTTGAGCTCGATGTCGAAGCCGCTGCTGAAGCCCAGGCCGCGGATGGTCGGCGGCTGGCGGATGAAGACGTCGGCGTCGCGGATGCCGAAATACTGCCGCTGCAGGCGTTGCTGGATGGCCCCGGCGGCGTGCGCGCGGTCGCGCTGGCCCCAGGGCTTGAGGCGGATGAAGGCCATGCCGGCGGTCTGGCCGGCGCCGCCGAAGCTGAAGCCGGCGAAGGCGCCGTACTCGCGGATCACGTGGGACTCGCTCTTCGCCAGGTCGAGCAGCCGCGCCATCACGCCCGCGGTCTTCTCCTGCGTCGCCCCGGGCGGCAGCTGCACCATCACCATCAGCGCGCCCTGGTCCTCCTGCGGGATGAAGCCGGTGGGCAGCCGCCACCACAGCAGCGCCATCACCAGCAGCAGGGCGGCGTAGACGGCGAAGCCGGTGCCCAGCCGCCGCACCACGCGGCCGACGGCGCGCTGGTAGCGCAGCGTCGCGCCCTGCAGCCAGCGGTTGAAGCGCGCGATCGGGCCACCGCGGCGCAGCTCGTGCTCGTTGTCGACCGGCTGCAGGATCGTCGCGCACAGCGCCGGCGACAGCACCAGGGCCACCATCACCGACAGGCCCATGGCGGCGACGATGGTGACGGAGAACTGGCGGTAGATGACGCCGGTCGAGCCGCTGAAGAACGCCATCGGCACGAACACCGCCGCCAGCACCAGCGCGATGCCGAGCAGTGCGCCGGTGATCTGCTCCATCGACTTGATGGTCGCCTCGCGCGGCGCGAGGCCTTCCTCGTGCATGATGCGCTCGACGTTCTCGACCACGACGATGGCGTCGTCGACCAGCAGGCCGATGGCCAGCGCCATCGCGAACATGGTCAGCGTGTTGATCGTGTAGCCGCAGGCCTGCAGCACCCCGAAGGTGCCGAGCAGCACCACCGGTACGGCGATCGCCGGGATCAGCGTGGCGCGCCAGCTGCCGAGGAACAGGTACATGATCAGCACGACCAGCGTGATCGCCTCGAGCAGCGTGATGACCACCTCGCGGATCGAGATGCGCACGAACTCCGAGGTGTCGAAGCTCTGGGCGTACTTCAGGCTCGGCGGGAAGAACTGCGCCATCTCGGCGAGGCGCGCCTGCACCGCGGCGGCGGTCTTGAGCGCGTTGGCGCCGGGGGCGAGCATGATGCCGACGCCGGAGGCGGGCTTGCCGTTGAGCCAGCCCATCGGCGTGTAGGTCTCGGAGTCGAGCTCGACGCGCGCCACGTCGGCGAGCCGCACCTCCGAACCGTCGGGGTTGACGCGCAGCACGATGTCGCGGAACTGCTGCGCGGTCTGCAGCCGGCTCTGCGCGGTGATGGTCGCGTTGATGGGCTGGCCGGGCAGCGCCGGCAGGTCGCCGAGCTCGCCGGTGGCGAGCTGGGTGTTCTGCGCCAGCACCGCCTGGCGGACATCGCCCGGCACCAGGCGGAAGCGGTCGAGCTTGTAGGGGTCGAGCCAGATGTGCATCGCGAGCGGCGTGCCGAACTGGCGCGCGCCGGCGACGCCGGTGACGCGGCCGAGCTCGTCGGCGATGACGGTGGCGCAGTAGTCGTTCAGCTCGGCGCGCGACATCGAGCCGTCGGCCGAGTAGAACGAGATCATCTGCAGGAAGCCGGTCTGCTGCTTGACGACGTTGACGCCCTGGGCCTGCACCGTCTGCGGCAGGCGCCGCAGCGCCTGCTGCAGCTTGTTCTGCACCTGCACCTGCGCGATGTTGGGGTCGGTGCCGGCCTGGAAGGTGAGCGACACGCCGCCGCCGCCCTGCTCGCTGCTCGAGGCGAGGTACACGAGGCCGTCGAGCCCCTGCATCGACTGCTCGATCACCTGCGTGACCGATTCCTCGACCGTGGCGGCCGAGGCGCCGGGGTAGTTGGCGTTGACGGAGATCTGCGGCGGCGCGATGTCGGGGTACTGCTCGATCGGCAGTTCGTTGATGGCGAGCACGCCGGCCAGCATGACGATGATCGCGATCACCCACGCGAAGATCGGCCGGTCGATGAAGAAGCGTGACATGGGGCCTCAGCGCGCCGCCGCCGCACCCGGGGCCGCAGCCGGCGTCGCGCCGGGGCCGGCGGCAGTGCTGCCGGCCGGCACCGGCCGCACGATGTCGCCGGCCTTGGCCTTCTGGCGGCCCTCGACGACGAGCTGGTCGCCGGCGGCGAGGCCCTCGACCACCAGCCACTGGTCGCCGACGGCATTGCCGAGCTTGAGCACGCGCTGCTCGACGCGGTTGTCCTTGTCGACCACCAGCGCCACGGGATCGCCGTTCTCGTTGCGCGCGACCACGCCCTGCGGCGCGAGGATGGCTTTCTCGTCGACGGCCTGCTGCACCACCGCGCGCACGTAGGTGCCGGGCAGCAGTTCGCCCTTCGGGTTCGGCACGATGGCGCGCAGCGTGATCGCGCCGGTGCTCTCGCTGACGTTCACGCCGGTGAACTCGAGCGTGCCTTCGAGGGGGTAGAGGCTGCCGTCCTCGAGCAGGATCCTGACCTTGGTGGCGCCCTGGGGCGTGCGCTGCACGGCGCCCGCGGCGATCTGGCGCTGCAGCCGCAGCACGTCGGCGCTCGACTGCGACAGGTCGACGTAGATCGGGTCGAGCTGCGTGACCGTGGTCAGCGCCGCCGCCTGGTTGGCCGTGACCAGCGCGCCCTCGGTGTAGGCGGAGGTGGCGCTGCGGCCGGCGATCGGCGCGACGATGCGCGTGTAGTCGAGGTTGATCTGCGCGCTCTCGAGTGCCGCCTTCGCCATGCCGAGGTCGGCCTCGGCCTGCTGCAGGTTGGCGGTGACGTCGTCGCGGTCCTGCTGGCTCGCGAGGCCGGACTTGGCGAGCTTGTCGATGCGCTCGTAGCGCAGGCGCGCCGTCTGCAGGTTGGCATGGGCCTTGTCGAGGGATGCCTGCGCGCTGTCGCGCGCGGCGCGATAGGTGCCGGGCTCGATCTGGTAGAGCGGCTGGCCGGCGGCGACGGCGGCGCCTTCGGTGTAGAGCCGCTTCTGGATGATGCCGGTGATCTGCGGGCGGACCTGCGCGATGCGATACGCGACGGTGCGGCCCGGCAGCTCGACGTTGATCTCGGCGCGCTGCGGCGCGAGCGTGACGACGCCGACCTCGGCGGGCGGGCGCCCCGCCATCTGCGCACCGCCGCCGCAGGCGGCGAACAGGGGAAATACCAGGGCGACCAGCAGCGCGCGGCCAGAAAGCATGTGGACTCCGGCAATGGGGGCGGCGGCACTAGTTTCCACGTCCGCCGGGCCCGCTATTATGAAGTAAAGTAAAGAAAAATCCCGCCGGATCCCGTCCATGGCGGGAAACACGACGCGATCGAATGCGAAGCACTCCGGTGCGCTGCGGCGATCCTTGCCACGGCGGCCCGGCACCGCCGCGTGGCGCGTGCCGCGCGCGCCGCGACGCGGCCGTGTGCGCAGGGCGAACACGGGCTCGGGCGGTTAGGAGGGCGCCTTGCAGTCGTGCTAGATTTCCATAATGAATGGGCGAGTGACCGCGGAGCCCATCGGCACGGTTGAAGCGGCGCTCGCGCACGGGACCCGGCTGCTCGGGCGCGCGCCGGAACTCGCGGCCGATCAGGCGCGCGAAATCCTCAAGGCGGTTCCAGGCCATCCGGCCGCGCTGCTGCTGCTCGGCATCGCCGAGCGGCTGCGCGGGGCGCCCGAGGCCGCGCACGCCGTGCTGCGCGATCTCGCCGGGCGCCAACCGCGCTGGGCGGCCGTCCACTACGAGCTGGGGCTCGCGCTCGGTGCGCTGGGCCAGGGCGAGGCGGCCGTGGGCGCCCTGCGCCGCGCCGTCGAGCTCGATGAGAACCTGCACGATGCCTGGCGGGCGCTGGCCGATCACCTGGACGCGATCGGCGACGAGAGCGGGGCCATGCGGGCCCGTGCCCGGTTCCTGCGCGCCTCGGCGCGCGACCCGCGGCTGCTGGCCGCCGGCGCGGCGCTGTGCGAGAACCGCATCCCCGAGGCCGAGACGCTGCTGCGCCAGCACCTGCACGAGCATCCGACCGACATCGCGGCGATCCGCATGTTCGCCGAGGTCGCGGCCCGGCTCGGGCGCTACCTCGACGCCGAGAACCTGCTGGCGCGCTGCCTCGGGCTGGCGCCGGATTTCGAGGGGGCGCGGCACAACTACGCCGTGGCGCTGACGCGCCAGGGCAAGAACGCCGCGGCGCTGGTGCAGGTGGAGCGGCTGCTCGCGGCCGAGCCGCGCAACCCGAGCTACCGCAGCCTGCAGGCCGCCGTGCTCGGCGCGGTGGGCGACTACGCGCGCGCCATCGAGGTCTACGCGCAGATCGTCAAGGAGTTCCCGGCGCAGGCGAAGCTGTGGATGAGCTACGGGCATGCGCTCAAGACCGCCGGCCACTCGGCCGAGGGCGTGGCCGCCTACCGCCGCGCGATCGAGCTCGAGCCGGGCCTGGGCGAGGCGTGGTGGAGCCTCGCCAACCTCAAGACCTACCGCTTCGACGACGCCGACGTCGCCGCCATGCGCGCCCAGCTCGAGCGCGCCGATCTCGCGGCGGAGGACCGCTTCCACTTCCACTTCGCCCTCGGCAAGGCGCTCGAGGACCGGCGCGAGCATGCCGGCTCGTTCGAGCACTACCGCGAGGGCAACGCGCAGCGCCGGCGCCTGGTGCACTTCGACGCCGGGCGGCTCGGCGAGCTGATCGAGCGCACCCGGGCGTTCTTCACGCCGGAGCTGCTCGCGGCGCGCGCCGGCCAGGGCGCCCCGCAGCCCGACCCGATCTTCATCGTCGGCCTGCCGCGCGCCGGTTCGACGCTGGTGGAGCAGATCCTCGCGAGCCATTCGGGAGTCGAGGGCACGATGGAGCTGCCCGACCTGCCCGCGATCGCCATGGAGGTGGGTTCGGGCGCCGGCGCGGGCCGCTATCCCGAGGCGCTGGCGCAGCTGGACGCCGCCGGCCTGCGCGCGCTCGGCGAGCGCTACCTCGAGACGACGCGCATCCAGCGCAAGCTCGGCCGGCGCCACTTCATCGACAAGCTGCCGAACAACTTCCTGCACACCGGGCTGATCCACCTGATCCTGCCGAACGCCCGCATCATCGATGCGCGCCGGCACCCGCTCGGCTGCTGCTTCGCGGCCTTCAAGCAGCATTTCGCCCGCGGCCAGAACTACACCTACGACCTCGCCGAGCTCGGCGCCTACTACCGCGGCTACGTCGAGCTGATGGCGCACTTCGACGCCGTGCTGCCCGGGCGCGTGCACCGCGTGATCTACGAGCGCATGGTGGAGGACACCGAGGGCGAGGTGCGGCGGCTGCTGGATTACTGCGGGCTCGCCTTCGAGCCCGCCTGCCTGTGCTTCTACGAGAACGAGCGGGCCGTGCGCACCGCGAGCTCCGAGCAGGTGCGTTCGCCGATCTACCGCGACGGCGTCGAGCAGTGGCGCGCGTACGCGCCATGGCTCGGCCCGCTGGAGCAGGCGCTCGGGCCGGTGCTGCAGTCCTATCCGCTGGCGCCGGCGGCGCCGGCCGCTGCCGACCGATGAATCGATCAATGACAACTGCGACGACCAGGAAAGGGGAGTACCTATGCAACGCAGCCGTATACGCAAGCTGAAGAAAGAGGGTGTCCGCGCGTGCCCGCGATCGGGGCCGCTGCTGCGGCACGCCTCGATCGCCGCGGCGGTCATGGCCGCGTTCCCGCGGCTCTACGCCGCCGAGTCGGCCGAGGAAAGCGGTGGTCTCGAGGAGATCGTCGTCACGGCGCAGAAGCGCACCGAGAACCTGCAGGAGGTGCCGATCAGCATCACCGCGCTCGGCAGCGAGAAGCTCGAGGAATTGAACGTCAGCAAGTTCGAGGACTACGTCCAGTACCTGCCGAGCGTCTCGTTCCAGACCTCGGGCCCGGGCTTCGCGCGCGTCTTCATGCGCGGCGTGTCGAGCGGCGACAACGGCAACCACTCCGGTCCGCTGCCGAGCGTCGGCGTGTACCTCGATGAGCAGCCGATCACGACCATCCAGGGCTCGCTCGACGTGCACGTCTACGACATCGAGCGCGTCGAGGCGCTGGCGGGCCCGCAGGGCACGCTGTACGGCGCGAGCTCCGAGGCGGGCACGGTGCGCATCATCACCAACAAGCCCGAGATCGGGAAATTCAAGGCCGGCTACAACATCGAGGCCAACTCGGTGCGCAGCCAGGGCGGCTACATCGCCGAGGGCTTCGTCAACCTGCCGGTCGGCGATCATGTCGCGGTGCGGCTGGTCGGCTACGGCGAGCACGATGGCGGCTACATCGACAACCTGCCGGGAACGCTGACGTATCCGCAGTATCCGCTGGAGGGCTTCACCTGGCCGAACGAGGTGTGCCTGGCGAACACCAGCTCGGCGCCGCCGGGCTGCAAGCAGACGCCGGCGCGCGCCAAGGACCGCTTCAACGCGGTCGATACCTACGGTGGGCGCGCGGCGCTCAAGGTGGACCTGGGCGATCGCTGGACGATCACGCCGCAGGTGCTCTACCAGCACACCGAGGCGGACGGCACCTTCCTCGCCGATCCCGCGCTCGGCAAGGACCTGACCTCGACGCGGCGCTTCTACCCGGACAACGCCGTCGACCAGTGGTGGCAGGCGGCGCTGACCGTGCAGGGCAAGATCGGCAACCTCGACGTGACCTACGCGGCGGGCTACCTCTCGCGCCAGGACCACACGCAGTCGGACTACACCGACTACACGCTGGCCTACGCCAAGCAGACCTACTACGTCAGCTACGTCGAGTACAACGTGCTGAAGAACCTGCCGCCGGGCACGGCCGCGATCGATCCCTCGCAGTGGATCGACGGGCGCGACCGCTACCGCAAGTTCAGCAACGAGCTGCGCGTCGCGACGCCGGCCGACAAGCGCCTGCGTTTCATCGGCGGCCTGTTCACCAACTGGCAGAAGCACCACATCCTGCAGAACTACCTGATCGACGAGCTGCCGGAGTACAACTCGGTGACCGGCTGGCCGCACACGCTGTGGCTGACGAACCAGAACCGCATCGACAAGGACTACGCGGTGTTCGGCGAGCTGAGCTTCGACTTCACGCCGCAGCTCACCGGCTCGGTGGGCTACCGCTTCTTCCGCTACGACAATTCGCTGAAGGGCTTCTTCGGCTTCGGCGTCAACAACCCGGTGGGCTCGAACACCGGCGAGAACGCCACGGTGGAGAACCGCGGCGTGGCCTGCGTGCAGCCCGGGATCCTGGGCAATCCCTGCACCGACCTCGATGCGCGCGTGAAGAAGAACGGCTCGACGCCCAAGTTCAACCTGACGTACAAGTTCGACGACGACCACATGGTGTACGTCACGGTGTCCAAGGGCTACCGGCCGGGCGGCATCAACCGCCGCCAGCAGCCGCCGCCGAACCCGCCGCTCGCGACCTACGAACCGGACTTCCTCAAGAACTACGAGGTCGGGTTCAAGACCACCTGGCTCGGCAACCGGCTGCGCTTCAACGGCGCGTTCTTCCGCGAGGACTGGAAGAAGTTCCAGTTCGGCTTCCTCGGCCTGAACTCCTTCACGATCATCCGCAACGCCGCGGCGGCGCGCATCACCGGCGCCGAGCAGGAACTCGAGTGGGCACCGGTGAACGGACTGACGTTCACGCTGGCGGCGACCGAGCTCGATCCGAAGATGAGCGAGGACTTCTGCCTCGACGTCGATGCCTCCGGCACGCCGTTGCCGCTGGCGGAGTGCCCGTCCTACGACGCCGTGCCCAGGGGCACGCAGCTGCCCAATACGCCGAAGTTCAAGGGCAACGTGATGGTGCGCTACGAGTTCCCGGTCGGCGGGCTGGACGCGCACGTGCAGGCGGGCTACGTGTACACCAGCTCGATCAAGGCCGAACTCTCGCCGTACGACAACGACCTGGTCGGCACGCAGCCGGCCTATGGCCTCGCGAACCTGCTGGGCGGCGTGAGCAAGGGCAACCTGGACCTGGAGCTGTTCGTCGACAACGTGTTCGACAAGCGTGGCCAGACCACGCGCACGGTGCCCTGCACGATCCAGATCGCGGGCCTGCCGCTGTGCGGCGAGAAGCCGATGGTGGCGATCACGGCGCCGCGCACGTTCGGGCTGCGGATCGGGCAGCACTTCTGAGCGCGGCCGCGCGCTGATTCCGCCGGCGCCGGCGACCCCGAGGGGTGGCCGGCGCCGGCGGCCGGGGTGCCGGCGGCTCAGCGTTCGACCACGACCTCGAGCAGCGCGGGGCCGGTGCTCGCGAGCGCGCGCGTGAGCGCCGCGTCGAGTTCGCCGCAGTGCGTGACGCGCACGGCGTCGATGCCGAAGCCGCGCGCCAGCGCGCAGAAGTCCAGTCCGGGCAGCTCCGCGCCCGGGATGTAGTCCATCCGGAACAGCCGGCCGAACTCGTTCAGGCCCTCGTAGCAGCCGTTGCGCACGATCACGAAGGTGATCGGCAGGCGGTGCTGCGCCGCCGACCACATGCCCTGGACCGAGTACATCGTCGAACCGTCGCCGAGCAGCGCGACCCGCGCTCGCCCGGGCGGCCGAGCGCGATGCCCACGGCGGCCGGCAGGGCGTATCCGAGCCCGCCGCTCGCGACGGTGTAGAAGGTGTCGCGCTCGAGGATCGGCAGGTGGGCGTGCATGGCGCCGCGCAGCTCGGCGCCTCCTCCACGACGATGCTGCCGGGTGGACGCAGCGCCGCCGGCTGCTGCAGCAGGTAGGCGTCGGTGAGGCGCGTCGGCGGCAGGCGCGGCGCCGGCGCGCGCGGCGGCGGGGCGGCACGCGCGCCGGGCGCCGGGCCGGCGAGCAGGGCCCGCAGCGCCGGGCGGAGCGAGGACACGATGGCCTCGCCGACCGGTGCCCAGGCGGCGATGGACGGGTCGTCGACGAGCTGGATCAGCCGCGCGCCCGGCGGCACGTGCGGCCCCGTGCCCTCGGTGTGGTAGGTGAAGGCCGGCGCGCCGAGCACCAGCACCAGGTCGTGGCCGGCGAGGCGCTCGACGATGCCGGCGCGGCGCGCGGGCAGGTGGCCGGCGAACAGGCGATGCCGCTCGGGGAAGGCGTTGCGCGAGGCGAAGGGCGCAGACCAGACCGGCGCCTCGTGGCGCTCGGCGAGCGCGATGATCTCCTCCCAGGCGTCATCGCGCGCGATTCCGGCGCCGGCGACGATCACCGGCCGGGTGCACTGCGCCAACGCGGCGGCGACGCGTGCCAGCGCCTCGGCATCGCCCTGCACCTGCTGGCTGACCGCGCGCGGGGCGAGGGGCTCGCAGGGGCGGTCCCAGTCGTCGATGGGGATGGAGACGAAGGTGGGCCCGCGCGGCGGCTGCATCGCCACGTAGTACGCCCGGGCGATGGCCGCCGGCACGTCCTCGGCCCGCGCCGGCTCGCAGGCCCACTTCACGTAGGGGCGCGGGAATTCAGTGGCCCTCTCCGCGTACAGGAAGGGCTCGTACGGCAGGATCGCCCGGGCCTGCTGGCCGGCCGTGACGACCAGCGGCGTCTGGTTGCGGTAGGCGGTGAACAGGTTGCCGAGCGCGTGGCCGACGCCGGCAGCCGAATGCAGGTTGACCAGCGCGGCCCGGCGCGTTGCCTGGGCGAAGCCGTCGGCCATGCCGAGGACCACGGACTCCTGCAGCCCCAGCACGTAGCGGAAGCCCTCGGGGAAGTCGCGGAACATCGGCAGCTCGGTGGAGCCGGGGTTGCCGAAGATCGTGGTGAGGCCGAAGCCGCGCAGCAGCTCGAAGGTCGCTGCCCGGACGGTCAGGGTGCTGGAGTCGGTCACGCGGGGCCCCCTTGGGGCTGGGGAACGGGCGCGAGGCAGTCTCACCCAGGTCGCACATGCCGACTATTGCTGATTTCATAAAAAGGCATAACAATCTGGTATGCCTCTGGAACCACGACCCCTGCAGGCCTTCCTCGCCATCGTCGAGGCTGGCAGTCTCGGCCGGGCGGCCGCCAGCCTGCACCTGACGCAGCCGGCCCTGAGCCGGATCATCAAGCGACTGGAGGGGGAGGTGGGCGTGGCGTTGTTCGAGCGCCGCCCCGGCGGCATGGAACTCACCCCCTTCGGCGAGACGCTGCGTCCCCATGCCGAGCGGATGCTGCGCGAAGCGCGCCTGGCGCTCGAGGAGATCGACCTGCGGCGCGGGCTCGGGCGCGGCGCGCTGCGCATCGGCGCCGTCGCGAGCGCCGCGGTGATGGTGCTGCCGGGCGTGCTGCAGCTGCTGCTGCAGCGCTGGCCCGGGCTGCAGGTCGACGTCACCGAGGCCGTCGAGGATCGCCTCGCCGAGGCCCTCGCGGCCGGCGAGGTCGACGTGGTGCTCTCGGGCCCGATCGCCGAGGACGAGGAGATCATGACGGTCGCCGATCATCGCTACTCCGACCAGATTCGCGTGCTCGCCGCCGCCGATCACCCGCTGTGCCGGCGCGGGCGGCTCGCGCTCGCCGACGTTCTCGAGCAGCCCTGGGTCATGCCGCCCGCCGACGCCGAGCCGCGTCGCCGCTTCGATGCGCTGGTGGCCGCGCTGGGCGGGACCCGCGTGCGCGTGCCGATCGAAACGCGCTCGCCCACGGTCATCAAGGCGGTGGTGGCGCAGGGCCGCGCCCTCGGCTGGCTCCCCGAGCCGCTCTACGCGGCCGAGCGCGCCGCGAACCTGCTGCGGACGCTCCCGGTGGGCGAGCTCGACCAGCCGCGGCACTTCCACGTCTACCGGCGGCGCCGGCAGTTCGTCGCACCGCCGGTGGCGGCCTGCCTCGCGGCGCTGCGCCAGTGAGCGCCGTGCCCCTCGACGCAGCGCCCGCGCAGGGGGCGCCCACCGACGGCGCCGCGATGCTGCCGGCGCGGCGCCTCGACGCCGCGGGCCGCGAGCATATCGACGTGCGCGCGATCGTGGCGCTGGCGCTGCCGATGGTGGCCAACAGCGCGGTGCAGCTCGTGCTGAGCCTCACCGACATGTGGTTCATCGGCCGCATCTCCACGGACGCGCTGGCCGCGGTCGGCGCGGTGAACTGGCTCGCGCTGGTGGTGGTGCTGATCCTCAGCGGCATCGGCCAGGCGGTGCAGCCGCTCGCGGCACAGGCCTTCGGCTCGCGCCGGCGCGCGCACGCCGCGCGCGCGACCTGGATCGCGCTGTGGGGCGTGCTGCTGGTCACGCCGCTGTTCTTCGCCGCCGCCGCGGGCGGCTCGTGGCTGCTGGGCGTCTTCGGCCTGCCGGCGCACATCCAGCAGCTCGGCGGGGATTTCTGGATGCCGCGCGTCGCGGGCGCGCCGCTCGGCGCGGCCGCCTGGGCGGTGATGGGATTCTTCAACGGGATCGGGCGGCCGCGCGTGACGCTCATCGTCATGGGCGTGATGGCCGTCGGCAACGCGCTGCTCAACCAGTACTTCATCTTCCACCTCGGGTTCGGCGTCGCCGGCGCCGCGTGGGCGACCACCGTGGCGCAGGGGCTCGGTCTGGTGGTGGCGATGACGGTGTTCCTCGATCGCGGCCATCGCGCGCAGTTCCGCACGCACCTGACGTGGCGGCCGCATGCGCGCCGCATCGGCGCGCAGCTGCGGCTCGGCTTCCCGATGGGCCTGATGGGCGCGGCCGACCTGCTCGGCATGTCGCTGTTCCAGGTGATGCAGGTGCGGCTGAGCGCGGTCGAGGGCGCCGCCTCGCAGGTCGTCATGGTGCTCACCTCGATCGCCTACATGCCCGGCTTCGGCATCGCGCTCGCCGGCACGACGCTGGTGGGCCAGTCGATCGGCGCGGGCGATCGGCGCTGGGCCTTCCGCCTCGGCAACCGCGTCATCGCGCTCGCGGCGCTGTACATGGGAGGCGCCGGCGTAGTGCTGGCGCTCGCCGGGCCCTGGCTGCTGCCGCTGTTCACCGGCGCGCACGACGCCTCGAGCGCCCTGGTGGTCGCGCTCAGCCAGCGGCTGCTGTGGATCGCGGCGGTCTACCAGCTGTTCGACGGGCTCAACATGGGGAGCGGGTTCTGCCTGCGCGGCGCGGGCGATGCCACGGTGCCGGCGGTGCTGGTGCTGGCGCTCTCATGGCTGTTCTTCCTGCCGCTCGCGCACGTGCTGAGCTTCGCGCCGGGGCAGGGCTGGTTCGACCTGCTGCCGCAGTTCGGGCTCGGGGCCGCCGGCGGCTGGGTCGCCGTGGTGGTCTACGTGCTGGTACTCGGGCTCGTGCTGCTCGCGCGCTGGCGCTCGCGCGCCTGGGAGCGCGTGCATCTCGAGCCCTGAGCCGCGGCGCCCGGGGCCGCGCGGCCGCGCTACGGCAGGTCCTGCAGCGCGAGGAACTGGCCCGGGTGCGCCGCGTCCTGGCGCAGCACGCCCGGATGCGTGGTGACGACGCCGTCGACCGTCGGCGTCGTCGCGCCGTTGGTCACGACGATGTCCACGTGGCCGTCGGCGTCGACATCGACGAGCGCGAGCTGGTAGGCGCCGAGCGGCGCCGCGAGATTCTGCGCGGCAAGGAACTGGCCCGGGTGGGCCGCGTCCTGCAGCAGCACGCTGACCGCCGTGGATCCGCCCACCACGATGTCCGGCAGGCCGTCGCCGTCCAGGTCCGCGACCGTCACGCACTCGCCCACGTTCTGCGTGGCGATCGGGTAGTCGACGGCGGCGAGGAACTGGCCGGGCGTCGCCGCGTCCTGCAGCAGCACGGCGACGAACGGCGCGCTGCCGCCGGTCGGACCCGGGTCGGTGATCACCAGGTCGTTGCGCCCGTCGCCGTTGACGTCCGCGATGGCCACGGCGTCGGCGCCGTTGAAGTGCGCGTTGGGCGTCTGGTCATGGACGTCGACGGGATTCTGGAAAGTCGTGCTCGCCGGGTCGGCGGCGTGCAGCAGGACCTTCACGCCGAAGGCATCGGTGATGGCGAGGTCGGGCAGGCCGTCGTGGTTCAGGTCGCCGGCCGCCACCCAGTTGGCGCCGCCGGCGTACAGGCCGAGCGGCGCGAGGAAACTGCCGGGCGTGGCCGCGTCCTGCACGAACAGCGACACGCCGTAGTCGGCCGCGATCAGGTCCGCGTGGCCGTCGCCGTTCATGTCGGCGATCACGACCTGCGAGGCGCCCGGTGCCACGAGCGCCTGCGGTGCCTTGAGCGTTCCGGGACTGGCGGGATCGTTGTAGAAGACCGCGAGGCCGCCATCGGCCACGCTCGCCGAGACGATGTCGGGCCGGCCGTCGCCGTCGATGTCGCCCGCGGCGAGGAACCAGGGATCCATGCCGTCCGGGTACGTGGTCGCCGCGCCGAAGCTGCCGCCGCCGGCGCCGGGGTGGCGGTAGGCCTTCAGGTTGGCCGCGAAGGGCGGGCCGGCGTCGGTCACCAGCATGCTGGTGCCGACGATGTCCGCGAAGCCATCGCCGTCCAGGTCGGCGCTCGCGAGGCCGTACTGCACCTCGGTCGACGGGAAGTGCGGGCGGTGGTCGCCATCGCCCCCGCAGGCGGCGAGCAGCGGCAGGGCGAGTGCGCCGGCGAGGGCGCTGCGCAGCGTGTTTGGCATGCGGCCGACGTTACTCCACGCGCCGCCCGCGCATCCATCATGCGCGCGCACAATTCGGCAGATCTGCGAGGAAAGTCCGTGCTCTGGCGCGGGCGGCACGGGCGCGCTCCGGTCGGGGTGCAAGTACCCTTCCCGGCGCCGGCCACGTAACAGGGCCGGCGCGCCGCAGGCGAAGTCGCCTGTCGGAAATCATGGCTGCAGTGTGCGCGTCGGGAGCTGAACGCCAGCCGAACGGCGCGGAACTCTTTAACGGCCGCGGTGACGAAGAATTAACGGTGATCGAGGGATTTGGCGCCGACTGGCCACGGGCAAGAACCCCGGGGCGCGGTTTATAGTACCCACCAGCGGGCGCCGGCCCTTGATCCGACAACGAATTCCCGAGGTGTCGCCGTGAAAGTCATTCGTCTGGGTGCAATCGCCGCGCTCGTGCTGCTGGCCGCGGGCTGCGAGACCTATCGGGTGCAGACCGACTACGACCGCCAGCTCAGCGTCGCGGGCTGGCATACCTATGCCTGGATGCAGCAGGAGCCGGTGACTGCGCCCGAGGGCCCGACCGCCTTCGGCAACCCGATCAACCAGCGCCGCGTGCGCGAGGCCATCGAGACCGAGCTCGCCGCCAAGGGCCTGCAGCGTGTCGACGATGCGGCCAAGGCTGACGGGGTGGTGCGCTGGGCGATCGGCACGCGCGATCGGCCCTACGGGCCGGACCCGCGCTGGAGCGTCGGCATGGGCTGGGGCTGGGGCCGGCGCGGCTGGGGGAACTCGGTGATGTTCGACAACGCCCCGTACTACGTCACCGAGGCGCGGCTCGCGGTCGACCTGTTCGACGCGCGCACGCACGACGCGGCCTGGCACGGCACGGTGTCGCTCGACTCCGACAAGCTGTCCGGCGACGCGGCGGCGGTGCAGATCGGCAAGGCCGTGCACAAGCTGATGGAGCGTTTCCCGCCGGGCAGCGCGCCCGCGAAGAAGTAGCCGGGCGGCGCCGACCGCCTTGGCCGAGCGACCGAGGGGGAAATCCCTGCGCCCGCTGCGGGCGCTGCTGCCGTTCCTGCGCCCCCATGTCGGCGTGCTGGCGGCCGCGCTCGCCGCGCTGCTGGTCGCCTCGGCGGCGATGCTGGCCCTGCCGGTGGGCCTGCGGCAGATCATCGATCACGCCATGAGTGCTGGCGACGCGGCAGTCCTCAACCGCTATTTCGTTGGCTTCCTGCTTGCCGCCGTGGTGTTCGGCGTGTTCGCGGCGCTGCGTTACTACCTGGTGACCTGGCTCGGCGAGCGCGTGGTCGCCGACCTGCGCACGGCCGTGTACGCGCGCGTGGTGCGCATGGACCCGACCTTCTTCGAGGTGACGCGCACCGGCGAGGTGCTCTCGCGCCTCACGGCCGACACGACGCTGGTGCAGTCGATCACCGGCGCGAACCTCTCGTTCACGCTGCGTTCGCTCGTCAACCTGTGCGGTGCGCTGGTGATGCTGTGGTTCACCAGTGCCCGGTTGATGGGTGTGATCGTGGTGCTGATCCCGCTGGTCGTGGCGCCGCTGGTGATCTACGGCCGGCGCGTGCGTGGACTGTCGCGCGCCGCGCAGGACCGGGTCGCCGACACCAGCAGCCTGGTGGACGAGACGCTGAACGCGATCCAGACGGTGCAGGCCTTCACGCTCGAGTCGCTCCAGAGCGAGCGCTACCGCGCGGCGGTCGAGCAGAGCTTCGGCGCCGCCAACCGCCGCAACCGCACGCGCGCCACGTTGACCGCGCTCGGCACGATGCTGGTGTTCGCTGCCATCGCCGGCGTGCTGTGGCTCGGCTTCCGCGCCGTGATGGCGCACGAGATGAGCTCGGCGCGCTGTGCAGTTCCGGTGTACGCGGTCGTGGTCGGGATGTCGGCCGCGGCGCTCACCGAGATGTGGGGCGAGGTGCAGCGCGCGGCCGGCGCGATGGAGCGCCTGGCGGAACTGCTGGTGGCGACGCCGGCGATCGCCGCGCCGGCGCAGCCGGTCGCGCTGCCGGCGCGCATCCGCGGCCACGTCAGCCTCGAGGGCGTGCGCTTCCGCTATCCCTCGCGCCCCGACAGCGCCGCGCTCGATGGCGTGACGCTCGACGTGCGGCCGGGCCAGACGGTGGCGCTGGTCGGGCCCTCCGGCGCCGGCAAGAGCACCACCTTCCAGCTGCTGCTGCGCTTCTACGATCCGGCCGAGGGCCGCGTCTGCGTCGACGGCCTGGACCTGCGCAGCCTCGCGCCCGAGGCGTTGCGCGCGCAGATCGGCCTCGTGCCGCAGGAGACCGTGCTGTTCGGGGCGAGCGCCCGCGAGAACATCCGCTATGGCCGCCCGGACGCGAGCGAGGCGGAGATCGAGGCCGCGGCGCGTGCCGCGGCGGCCGATGAGTTCATCCGCGCGCTGCCGCAGGGCTACGACACCTTCCTCGGCGAGCGCGGCACGCGCCTCTCCGGCGGCCAGCGCCAGCGCATCGCCATCGCGCGCGCCATCCTGAAGAACCCGCCGGTCCTGCTGCTCGACGAGGCCACCAGCTCGCTGGACGCCGAGTCGGAGCGGCTGGTGCAGGAGGCGCTCGATCCGCTGATGCGCGGCCGCACCACGCTGGTGATCGCGCACCGGCTCGCCACCGTGCTCAAGGCCGATCGCATCGTGGTGCTGGATCGCGGCCGCATCGTCGCGAGCGGCACGCACGCCGAGCTGCTCGAATCGAGCCCGCTGTACCAGCGGCTCGCGGCGCTGCAGTTCAGTGCGGCGGCGTGACGCTCGCCAGCGACCAGACGTGCGCCGGCGGCAGGTTCTTCCAGACCGAGGCGGCGCGGCGCCAGTGCAGGCGGTGGCCATGGACCGCGAACGGCCGCTGCCAGGGATGCGCGTAGGTGTACTGCAGCAGGCGCGCATCGCGGTGGTTGCCCAACAATTCGAGGAAGGTGTCGACGCACACCTGCCGCTCGTGCTGCGGCATCGACAGCAGCGGGAGCGAGGAGACGATCGTCAGCGGCATGTCCGGGTCGAGCGCCAGGCGGCGCGCCATCGAGACGCACTGGTTGTGGATCTCGAGCGTCGGGTAGCGCGAGCGCAGCAGCCGCGCGTAGTGCGAGTCGCGCTCGTAGACGATGATGCGCGCTCCGGCGGCGCGGGCCTGCAGCAGGCGCGCGGTGATGGCGCCGGTCCCGGCCCCGGCCTCGATGACCAGCGGGGCGGCGTGCAGCGCGGCCTCGTCGGCGACCGCGGCGGCCAGGCCGCGCGAGGCGGGGGCGATCGCGCCGACGCGGCGCGGGTCGCGCAGGTATCCCAGGGCGAAGGCGACGGCATGCTTCATTGCACGGACCTCAGCTCGTGGATGCGGTAGGACAGGTAGTCGGCGACCTGGTTGCGATCGTCACAGCCTAGCATTAAACCGTGGCAATGGGCGGCCAGCGCGAGGCTGGCGCGTTCCTCCGGGTCGAGGGGCAGGCCGGCGAAGCGCAGCAGCCGCGCCCCGAGGTAGGCGAGGTCGAGCGCGTCCGTGCCGGCGGGCGCGGCGGCGGCCGGGAAGTTCGCGCTGAGCTGCCAGCGCGTCAGGTACTGCAGCTGGTCGGCCGGCAGGTGGGTCGGCAGGCGCGCGGTGCGCAGGGCGGCCGGATCGGCGGTGAAGGTCCACGCGGTCTCCGGCTGGTGGTCGCCGAACCAGCCGATCACGCGCGGGCGCGGGGCGGCCAGCCAGCGCCGGGCCAGCGCGGCGTAGTCGGTGGCCGAATCGCGCATGCGGCCGAGGTAGTCGGCGAGCCCCGCGGTGGTGCGCTTGCGCACGCCCGCCAGTTCCGGCGGGATGCTGCTGCCGGGCTCGCCGTGCGGGCCGTGGTTGCGGATCGTCAGCACGAACACGAACAGCGGCCGGGTGTCGGTGCCGCGTGCCGCGATGTCGAGCGTGCGGTCGAACACCTCGGCGTCGCGCACCGAATGCCAGTTGGCGCCGAAGTGCAGGTCCTCGGCCGCGTGGAATTCCTCGAACCCATAGCTGGCATAGGCCGAGCGGGCGCTGAGGAAGTTCCCGTCGGTCGGGCAGACGGCGATGGTGCGGTAGCCGGCGGCGCGCAGCCGCAGCGGCAGGGCGCGCTGCAGCCGCGGCGCGACCGACACCGGCGCATAGGCGCCGCCGCGGCCGAAGATGCGCCAGTCGAAGCCGCTGAGGAAGGCGAACTCCGACAGCCAGGTGCCGCCGCCGGTGGAGTGCACCAGCAGGGCGCCCTGTTCGTTCGCCGCCGCGCGGCGCGGCGCGTGCAGCAGCGTCGAGTCGCACTGCGCCAGGGGGCAGCGCGCGATCAGCGTCGGGTCGAAGGTGCTCTCCTCGAGCACCACCAGGATGTCGGGCAGGCGTTCGGGCGGCGGTGCCGCCGCCGCGTCGCTCGCGGCTTCCTCGGCCCCGGGGAAGCGGTGCTGCACGCGCGCCGGCGGGAGCGTCGCCATGATGTCGCGGTTGTCGAAGAAGATGCCCAGCCGCGCCAGCAGGCCGGCCGGGCGTTCCATGTCGTGCAGCGTGAGGAAGGCCTGCCAGGCGTCGTAGTTGTCCGGGGCGCCGTCGCTCGCGGCGGCGCCGGCCCGCGGCGGCGGCGCCCGCAGGCCCACCGCGAGCGCCACCAGCGGCAGCAGCGCGATGGACGTGCGCAGCACCGGGCCGCCGCGCGGCGTCGACAGCAGGCCGCTCGGCGGCTCGAGCCGCACTCCGGCCCAGGCCACGGCGACGCCGTAGCCGATGAGCGCGACCAGCGCCACGCCGAGCACGGGGTAGTTGGTGAACAGCGCGGCGTTGACCGCCGGGCGCAGCAGGAAGAAGCGCACGTCCGCCAGGGTCAGCGGCATGCCGAGGAAGGACTGCTTGACGAACGAGGCGGTCAGGAGCGTCGCCGCGATGTACAGCGTCAGCGCGAGCGAAGTCAGCGGCCGCCGCGTGAGCGCGAGCAGCAGGCCGAGGACGCAGGCCAGGGCGATGAGCGTGCTCATCCGCGGCGTGTCAGGGCTGGCGCGGGACCAGGCGCATGCGCAACGGCCGGCGCGTGCGCAGGTTGATGCCGGCCTCCAGTTCCATCGGCTCGGCGTCCGCGGGCAGGAGGCGCAGGTGGCGCGTGACGCGGGCGAAATGCACGCTCATCTCGTAGAGCGAGAACTCCTCGCCGAGGCAGCGGCGCGGACCGGCGCCGAAGGGGATGTAGACGTAGCGCTCACGCGGATCCTCGGCGAGGAAGCGCTCGGGACGGAATTCCTCCGGCGCCTGCCAGTGCCGCGGATGGCGGTGCAGGATGTAGGGGCTGAACATCACGTCCGCGCCAGCGGGCAGCGTGTAGCCCGAGAGCGTGTCGGGCTCGAGCGCGCGCCGCGTCAGCAGCCACACCGGCGGGTACAGCCGCATCGACTCCTCGATCATCGCGCGCGTGTAGCGCAGCGCGCGCGCCGCCTCGAAGCTCACCACGACCGTGTCCGGCAGCGCGTCGACCTCGGCGTGCACGCGCTGCTCGATCTGCGGGTGGCGCGACAGCAGGTACCAGGCGAAGTTCATGGCGGTCGCCGAGGTCTCGTGCCCGGCGATGATCATCGTCATGACCTCGTCGATCAGCTGCCGCTCGCCCATCGCCTCGCCGGTCTCGCGGTCGCGCCCGGCGACCAGCGCGCCGAGGATGTCGGCGCGCGGCGCGGCGTCGTCGGCGCGGCGGCGCGCGAGCTCGGCCACCAGCTTGCCGAGCTGGCGGTAGCGGTAGGCGAACTTCAGGTCGCGCGCGGGGTCCTCGACGATCATCAGGAAGGGGTTGCCGCCGGCGCGCTCGATCAGCCACTCGAGGTCGTCGCTGAACAGCGCCCGCAGCACGATGTCGAGCGCCATGCGGCTCAGCGCGGCGGTGACGTCGAGGACCTCGCCGGCGCGGGCCCGCCGCCGCCAGTCCTGCAGCTCAGCGTCCAGCCGCTCGCAGATCACCTGCGCGAAGGTGGCGTGCGAGCGCTTGGTGAAGGCCGGCTGGATCATGCGCCGCTGGCGCTTCCACAGCTCGCCGTGGCTGACGATGATGCCGTTGCCGAGCAGGATCGCCACGCGGTCGATCAGACCCAGGCCCTTGGCGTAGCGGTCGTGGTGGTTCAGCAGCACCTGGCGCACGTCCTCGGGGTTGTTGAGGATCCAGGCATCGGCGCGGCGCTCGGGCATGTGCACGCGGAAGATGTCGCCGCTGGTGGCGGCCACGGCCTGCAGCCGTTCGAGCGAATCGGGCGTCGCGCCGACCTCGAAGGCGTCGGCGGCGAGCGGCGGCAGGTCGCCGGCGGCCGGCGTGCTGGACGTGGAGGTGCGGGTCATTGGAGGCTCGGGGGGCGAGACTAGCGCCTCGCCCGGCGGGTGTCACTCCGGTCACGGTTTCGGCCGGGGCGGGCTGGCCCGCGCGCCCGCAGCGCGTACCATAGGCACGCCCGCCACTGGCCACGAAGGACCGACACGCCATGCCATTCATCGTCGCGCTGATCGCGCTGCTGCTGGTCGCCGTCGTCTACGGCGTCGGCCTGTACAACGGCCTGGTGGCGTTGCGCCAGCGGGTGCGCCAGGCCTGGGCCAACATCGACGTGCTGCTCAAGCAGCGGCACGACGAGCTGCCGAAGCTGATCGAAGCCTGCAAGCGCTACATGCAGTACGAGCAGGAGACGCTCGAGCGCGTGATCCGCGCGCGCAACGCCGTGCAGGACGCGCGCAGCGGCGGCGACGTCGGCGCGGTCGGCAGCGCGGAGCAGGAGCTGCGCAGCAGCGTCGGCCGGCTGTTCGGGCTGGTCGAGAACTACCCGCAGCTCAAGGCCGACCAGTCCTTCCAGGCGCTGCAGGCGCGCATCAGCGGCCTGGAGGAGGCGATCGCCGACCGGCGCGAGCTCTACAACGAGCAGGTGCAGATCAACAATACGCGCATCGAGCAGTTCCCCGCGGTGCTGATCGCGCGCCGTTACGGCTTCGAGCCGGCCGCGCTGCTCGAGTTCGCGGCCGCGGAAAAGACCGACGTCGACGTCGGCGCGGTGCTGAAGGGCTGAGGCACGGGCCGCGCACGGGCGATGGACGCGGACACGCTCGCCCAGCTGCAGCTATTCTCGGTCGTTGCCGTCCCGGTCTCCGGCCTCGCCGCGCTGCGCGCCTGGCGGCGCGCGCGCGTCATCGACGACACGCCGACCTCGCGCGTGCGCTCGGCCGCCCAGGGCTACGTCGAGCTCGCCGGACGCGCCAGCTTTGCCGCCGAAGCGCAGCGCGCGCCGCTGTCCGGGCGGCCGAGCGTGTGGTGGAAATACCGGATCGAACAGCAACGCGAGAACAGCCGCGGCCAGAACCGCTGGGTCACGATCAACAGCGGCACCAGCGTCGCGCCGTTCCTGCTGACCGACGACACCGACGTCTGCCTGGTGGACCCGAGCGGCGCCGAGGTCTTTCCCTCCGACGAATCCACCTGGCGCGGCGCCACGCCGTGGCCGGCCGGCGCGGCCACCGCCATGGCGACGGCGGGGCGCGGCGAGTACCGCTACACCGAGTACCGCATCTACCCGGACCTGGATGTCGGGGTGATCGGCGAATTCCGCACGCTCGACGGCGCCGGCCAGGACGACCCGATGACGCGCGCGCTCGAGCTGCTGCGCGCCTGGAAGAACGACCAGCCCGCGCTCCTGCGGCGCTTCGATGCCGACCACGACGGCGTGCTCAGCGAGCAGGAATGGGAGCGCGCCCGCGCCGCGGCCCGCCAGCAGGTGCTGGAGGAACTCCCGCAGGCGCAGGTACTGCCGCGCCTCAACGTCATCGGCCGCCCCTCGGACCAGCGGCCGTTCCTGCTCGCCGGTACGGACCTCGGCAAGGTGGCGCGGCGCTTCCGCCGCATCGCCGCCATCGCCACCGCGGCGTTCGTGCTCGCCGCCGGCGCGGCCGCTAGCCTGTTGTCCATGTAGTGCCGACGCCCGGCTGCTGCAGCAGCTCGCGCGCCTGGCGGATGAAGTCCAGGTGGCGCTGGATGCGGAAGTCCGCCAGCACGGCGCCACGGATGATGCGCGCCGGGTCGATCAGGTAGGTGGCGCGGCGCACGCCGAGGCCGAGCGGCCCGTCGACGTCGTACATGCGGATCACCGTCTTCCCGGGATCGCACAGCAGCGGAAAGGGCAGGCGGTGGCGCTCGCGGAAGCGCCGGTGGCTGTCGCTCGACTGCGGGCTGACGCCGAGCACGCGGATGCGCTGCTCGTCGAGCGTGGGAAAGTACCCGGCGATGCCGCAGGCCTCGCGCGTGCAGCCGGGCGTGAAATCCGCCGGGTAGAAATACAGCAGCACGGCACCCGTGTGCAGCACCGAGGTCAGGGAGACTTCGACCCCGCGCTCATCGGGCAGGGAGAACTCCGGAGCGCGTTCACCGACTGCGAGCATCCTGCCTACGACCTCCCGGCGGCCCCCCGCTGGAGAATCCCCCGTGCACGCCCGGGGCCAGGTGGTAGCGTACGCCAACTCCCGGTGCCATGGAGACGCATTTGCAACACCGGGCGTTTGCGGTGCCGGGGTCGACTCGCTAGAATCCGCCGCCTTGGAAAACGGGCCGGTAGCTCAGCTGGGAGAGCGTCGCG
>JAXMGO010000007.1:0-164508 GCA_046347255.1 Steroidobacteraceae bacterium | reverse complement strand
GTTCGGGGCGAGCGCGCAGGCCAGCGAGGCGAGCACGTACAGGCCGAGGCCCCAGAGGATCACGCGCCGGCGGCCGAGAGCGTCGGACAGCGAGCCGTGCACCAGCGACATCACGGCGTAGGGCACCAGGTACGCGGTCAGCGTCTGCTGCGCCTGCAGGTACGAGAGCCCGAATTCCCCCGCGATCGCGCGCAGCGACGGGAAGAAGGTGTCGATCGAGAACGAACCGACCGTCGCCAGCAGGCCGAGCAGCAGCGCCAGGCGAGGCGCGCGGCCAGCAGGCGGCGGCGACGCGGGCGCGTTCACCTGCCCGTCGGCCGCAGGCCCGCGAGGAAGGCTTGCGGCGATTCGCCGCGCTCCAGCACCTCGACCAGCGCCGAGCCGACGACCACGCCATCGACGTGGCCGCGCAGCCGCTCGACCTGGGCGCGCTCGCGGATGCCGAAGCCGGCGCACACCGGCACCGGCGCGATGCGCCGCACGCCCTCGAGGTACTCGAGCGTCGCGGCGGGCACGGCGACGCTCTTGCCGGTGGTGCCGGTCATGGTCACCGCGTAGACGAAGCCCTCGCTCGCCGCGCACAGGCGCGCCAGGCGCTCCGGCGTCGTCACCGGCGTCACCATCTGCACCAGCGCCAGGCCGTGCGGCGCCAGCGCCGCCCTGAGCTCGGCGCTCTCGTCCAGCGGCAGGTCGGGCACGATGAAGCCGGCGACGCCGCTCGCCACGGCATCGGCCGCCAGGCGCGCGTAGCCGTGCGCCAGCAGCGGGTTGAGGTAGCTCATCAGCAGCAGCGGCGCCGCGGGGCGCGGCGCCGCCTGCAGTTCCTGGAAGATCCAGGCGAGCGAGACGCCCTGCGCCAGGGCCTCGCGGCTCGAGCGCTGGATCGTCACGCCGTCGGCCATCGGATCGGTGAACGGCACGCCGATCTCGACCACGTCGGCGCCGGCGGCGACCGCGGCCAGGTGCTCGCGGAAGCGCTGCTTCTGCGGGTAGCCGGCGGTGAGGAAGGCGACCAGCGCGGGTTCGCCGCGCGCGGCGGCGGCGCGCAGGGCATTCGCGATGCGCTCGCGGGGCAGTTCGCGGTTCATGCCTGCACCTCCATCCCGGCGATCAGCGTGCGCGACAGCGTCGGCATGTCCTTGTCGCCGCGGCCCGAGAGCCCGACCAGCACGCGCTTGCCGGGATGCGCCTGGGCCCAGCGGCGCGCGCCGGCCAGCGCATGCGCGCTCTCGATCGCGGGCAGGATGCCCTCGCATTCGCAGCACTCCTTCACCGCCGCGAGCGCCTCGGCGTCACCCGCCGCCTCGTAGCGCACGCGGCCGATCGCGTGCAGCAGCGCGTGCTCGGGTCCCACGCCCGGGTAGTCGAGGCCCGCCGACACCGATTGCGTTTCCTGGATCTGCCCGGCCGGATCCTGCAGCAGCATCGAATAGGTGCCGTGCAGCACGCCCGGCCGCCCGTAGACCAGCGTCGCGGCGTTCTCGCCGAGCCCGGCACCGCTGCCGCCGGCCTCGATGCCGACGATCTCCACGGCCCGGTCGCCGAGGAAGGCGTGGAACAGCCCGATCGCGTTCGAGCCGCCGCCGACGCAGGCGATGACCGCATCGGGCGGGCCCGCCGCCGCCTGCAGCTGCGCGCGCGCCTCGCGGCCGATGACCGCCTGCAGCTCGCGCACCAGGAACGGATAGGGATGCGCGCCCACCACCGAGCCGAGGATGTAGTAGGTGCCGACCGGATCGGAAACCCAGTCGCGCAGCGCCTCGTCGATCGCGGCGCGCAACGTGCGATCGCCGCTGGTCACCGGCACGACGCGCGCGCCGAGCAGCTTCATGCGGCCGACATTCGGCGCCTGGCGCTCGCAGTCGACCTCGCCCATGTAGACCGTGCACGGCAGGCCGACGCGCGCGCAGGCCGCCGCGGTCGCGACGCCGTGCTGGCCGGCGCCGGTCTCGGCGATGATGCGCTCGGCGCCGAGGCGCCGCGCCAGCAGCGCCTGGCCGAGCGCGTTGTTGATCTTGTGCGCGCCGGTGTGCGCGAGGTCCTCGCGCTTCAGCCACACTTCCGCGCCCCAGCGCGCCGACAGCCGCGTCGCGCGCGTCAGTGCCGTCGGCCGGCCCACCCAGCCCGCGAGCTCGGCTCCGAGCTCGCGCTGGAAGTCCGGATCGCGCAGCCAGCGGCGCACGCCCTGCTCCAGCCGCTCGTGCGCCGGGATCAGCGTCTCGGGCACGTAGCGCCCGCCGAAGGCGCCGAAGCGTCCGCGTTCGTCCGGCAGCCGCCCGGCGATCAGTTCCGCCAGCAGCCGCTCCTTCTCCGTCCCGCTCATCGCGTTCATGTGCCAACCTCTTCGAACGCCGCACGCGCGGCGCCCACGAATGCCCGCATCCTCACCGGATCCTTGCGGCCCGGCTCGCCCTCGACGCCGCTCGAGGTGTCGACGCCGAACGGCCGCACCGCCTGGATCGCCGCCGCGACGTTGGCGGCGTTGAGTCCGCCGGCCAGCACCAGCTCGGTCGCACGTGCCTGCTCGGCCGCCGCGCCCCAGTCGGTGGGGGTGCCGCTGCCGCTGCGCGGCCCCTCGAACAGCACGCGCGCCGGCAGCGCGCCCGTGCCCAGCGCGCCGGGGCGCAGCACCGGCAGCCGCGCCAGCGTCTCGGGCAGGCGCAGCAGCCGCAGGTCGTCCACGTCGGTCTGCAGCACGTCCGGGTCGAACACGCGCACGATCTCGTCGAGCTGCACCTGCGTGGGATGCTGCGTCACGGCGACGCAGCTCACGCGGCCGCGCGCCGGCCGCGCCAGCTCGGCGGCGCGCACCGGGCTGAGCTGGCGCACCGAGGGCGCGAACACGAAGCCGATGGCATCCACGCCGAGCTCGAGCGCGGTGGCCACGGCGCGCGCATCGGTCATGCCGCAGATCTTGATCCACATCAGCGCGGCCCCGGTGGCGGCGCGTGCCGCGCCGCGCGGCCCGCGCGCAGCATCGCGGCGACCAGCGCGGGCGGATCGGCGGCCTGCATCAGCGCGCTGCCGACCAGCGCCAGGTCGTAGCCGGCCGCGGCCATGCGCGCGGCGTCGGCCGCGGTGGCCACGCCGCTCTCGGCGACGCGCGGCAGGTCGGCGGGCAGTTGCGCGGCGAGCGGCTCGAGCCGCCCCGGCACCACCTGCAGCGTCACCAGGTCACGGCTGTTCACGCCGACCAGGAGCGGCGCGTCCGCGGCACGGGCGCGCGGCGCGTGCGCGTGCGCCAGCTCGTGCGCCAGCGCGATGTCCTCGGCGCCGAAGGCCTCGAGCAGCACGAACAGGCCGAGCTCGGCGGCCATCGCCAGCAGCGCCTCGATCTCGCCGCGCGCCAGCATGCGCAGGATCACCAGCACGCCGCCGGCGCCGGCGGCGCGCGCCTCGATCACCTGATAGGGATCGACCAAGAAATCCTTGCGCATTGCCGGCGCCCGGCCGGCGAGCGCACGCACGGCGAGCTCGAGGTGCGCGAGCGAGCCGTCGAAGCGCTCCGGCTCCGTGAGCACGGAGACCGCGGCGGCGCCGGCGGCGGCGTAGTCGGCCACGCGCGCCGCCAGGTCGGCGTCGCCCGCCTTGAGCTGCCCGACCGCGGGCGAGCGCAGCTCGACCTCGGCGATCAGGTCGAAGCCGCCGCCGAGGCGCAGGCGCGGCGCCGGCGGCAGCGCGCGCGCGCGCCAGCAGGGCGGCGCGCGGCAGCGCGCGTGCTGGCCGCGGCGCACGCGCGCGCGGCTCGACGCCGCCATGCCGGCGAGGAAGTCGCCGCTCGGCGCGCCGCGCCCGCGGCCGAAGCGCGCGAGGGCGTCGAGCAGGCGCCCGGCCGTGCCGTCGTCGATGGCGGCCGCCGCGCGCGCCACGCCGGCCGCGGGCCCGTCCACCTGGCCGCACACCTCCAGCGCCAGCGCCGCCCCGAGCAGCAGCGCGTCGCGGTGCGCGCCGCCGGCCGCGCCGCGCAGCACGGCGACCAGCGCCGCGGCATTGGCGGCCGCATCGCCGCCCACCAGGTCGGCGGACTGGCAGCGCGCCAGGCCATAGTCCTCCGGCGTGCGCACCGCGCGGTGCACCGTGCCCGGCCGCACGTCGTGGAGTTCGAACGGCCCGACCGGCGTCGGCTCGTCCCAGCCGTCGGCGCCGTGCACGACGAAGGCGCGCGCCAACGGCAGGCCGGCGAGCGCGTTCGCCATCAGCGCCGCCGTCGCGCTGCTGTAGGCGCCGATCACGTGGAACTCCGGCGCCGCCGGATTGCTCAAGGGGCCGAGGATGTTGAACACAGTGCGCACGCCGAGCGCCTGGCGCACCGGCGCGATGCTCTTCATTGCCGGGTGGTAGTGCGGCGAGAACAGGAAGGTGAAGCCGGTGGCGCCGAGGCAGCGGCCGGCCGCGACCGCATCGAGCGGCAGCACCAGGCCGAGCTGCTCGAGCACGTCGGCCGCACCGGCGCGGCTCGAGACCGAGCGGTTGCCGTGCTTGACCACGCGCGGGCCGGCCGCGGCCGTGAGCAACGCCGCGCCGGTGGAGAGGTTCAGGCTCCCGGAACGGTCGCCACCGGTTCCGACGATGTCGACCGCCGGCGGACCCGGCGGCAATACCGGCCGCAGCGCCTGTTCGCGCATCACCGCGGCGAAGCCGCGCAGCTCCACCGCGCTCACGCCCTTGGCGCGCAGCGCCGCGAGCAGCGCGCCGGCCAGCGCCGGCGGCAGCTCCGGCGAGGTGAGCGCGCGCAGCAGCCCGCGCGCCTCGGCCTCGTCGAGGTCCGCGCGTTCCAGCAGCCGTTCGAGCAGCGCCTTCATCGCCGCCCGCCCGCGAAGCCGAGGAAGTTGCGCATCATCGCCGGCCCGTCGGGCGTCAGCACGCTCTCGGGATGGAACTGCACGCCCTCGACCATCAGCTCGCGGTGCCTGAGGGCCATGACCTCGCCCTGCTCCGTCCGCGCCGTCACCTCGAGCGCCGCCGGGAGCGACTCCGGCCGCGCGATCAGCGAGTGGTAGCGCCCGACCTCGCAGGGACTGGGAACGCCGGCGAACACGCCGCGCCCGTCGTGCGTGATGAGCGAGGTCTTGCCGTGCATCAGCCGCGGCGCGCGCACCACCTCGCCGCCGAACACCTCGGTGATCGACTGGTGGCCGAGGCACACGCCGAGCACCGGGATGCGGCCGACGAAGTGCGCGATCATCTCCATCGACACGCCCGCCTGGCGCGGCGTGCCGGGCCCGGGCGAGATGCACAGGTGCGAGGGCGCGATGCGTTCGGCCTCCTCGACCGAGATCGCGTCGTTGCGATGCACGATCACCTCGGCGCCCAGCACCAGGAAGGCCTGCACCAGGTTGTAGGTGAAGGAATCGTAGTTGTCGACCAGCAGCAGTCGCGCCGTCATAGGCCGGCCTCCGCGAGTTCCAGCGCCTGCACCGCCGAGGCGCTCTTCGCCAGCACCTCGTCGTGCTCCGCCTCGGGGCGGCTGTCGGCGACGATGCCGGCGCCGGCCTGGTAGCTGTACTCATCGCCGTGGAACACCAGCGTGCGGATCGTGATCGCCTGGTCCATGTCGCCGCGCGCGCCGAAATAGCCGACCGTGCCGCCGTACAGGCCGCGGCGCACCGGCTCGAGTTCCTCGATGATCTCCATGGCGCGCACCTTGGGCGCACCGACCAGCGTGCCGGCCGGGAAGGCCGCCGCGAACAGGTCGAAGGCATCGCGCCCCGGCGCGAGCTGGCCGCGCACGCCGCTGACGATGTGCATCACGTGGCTGTAGCGCTCGATCGCGCGGTACGGCTCGACGTGCACGCTGCCGGCGCGCGCCACGCGGCCGAGGTCGTTGCGCGCCAGGTCCACCAGCATCACGTGCTCGGCGTTCTCCTTCGGGTCGGCGAGCAGCTCGAGCTCGCGCTGCCGGTCGAGCGCGGCGTCGGCGGCGCGCGGCCGCGTGCCGGCGATCGGCCGGAGCTCCGCCTGGCCGCGCGCGTCGAGCTTGACCAGCGCCTCGGGCGAGGAGCCGACCACGGTGAGCTCGCCGAGCTTCACGTAGAACATGTAGGGCGAGGGATTGATCAGGCGCAGCGCGCGGTACACCTGGAAGGGATCGAGCGCGTGGCGGCCGACGAAGCGCGCGGCCAGCACCAGCTGGTAGACGTCGCCGGCGGCGATGTACTCCTGCACGCGGCGCACGCCGTCGACGTACTGCGCGCGCGACAGCGCCGCCGCGGGCGCGCCGTGCCGGCCACCGGTGGGCGTGGAGGGCATCGGGCCGCGCAGCGCCGCGATCACCGCGCGGCGCAGCGCGGCGCGCTCGGCCTCGCTCCCGGCGTGCAGCAGCGCGATGCCGCGCGTGATGTGGTCGAACACCAGCAGCGAACGCGGCGCGGCGTAGTGCAGCAGCGGCGGCGCCCCGGGGAGCGGCTGCGCCAGCGTCGGCAGGCGCTCGAAGTAGCGCACCACGTCGTAGGACGAGTAGCCGACCAGTCCGCCGGCGAGCGGCACCTGCGGGATCACCGGCGCAGGCTGCGGCGCGAGCGCCAGCGCGGCGCGCAGCCCGGCCAGCAGCTCGCCGGCATCGCGCGGCACCGCGCGCAGCTCCGGGCCGATGCGGAATCCCTGCGCATCGAGGCGCACTTCCAGCGTGTCGCCGAAGCCGATGAACGAGTAGCGCCCGACGCGCTCGCCGCCCTCGACGCTCTCGAGCAGGAAGCGCGGGTCGAAGGCGGCCAGCTTGGCGAAGGCCGAGACCGGCGTGTCCAGATCGCCCGCGATGTCGAATGGCGGCTTCATATAGCAAAAAACCCATCCCGGATTCGGTCCGGAGATGGGTCCTGGTGTTTCGCTCGTCCTGGTTGAATCAGTTACTGCAGCAGCAAACGCCCTCGGGGCCCACTCCCTTTCAGGAGCGCCACCACCAGCGGATCACGGCGGAAGAGGCTGCTGCGCGCATGAGCGGGCAGTATGGCCAGCGGGCGGCGGGGCCGTCAAGCCTCGGCGATCCCGGGGAGCCCCCGGGCGGCACCGGCGATCGTGCGCCGCGCGGGCGCCTCTGGCACAGTAGCCCTCCCCGCATCCCGCCACGCCGCCGACACCCCGCTCCCGCATGGATGGCCTGCCGACACCGCGCCGCTACCTGGCCATCGTCGCCGTCTCCTTCGGCACGGCGCTCGCGGTGCTCGACGGCTCGATCGTCGGCGTGGCGCTGCCGCTGGCGCGACCTGCACGTCACGGCGGCGTCGGCCGTCTCGATCGTCACGATGTACCAGCTCGCGTTGATCATGACGCTGCTGCCCTTCTCGGCGCTCGGCGTGCGCATGGGCCTGCGGCGGCTCTACCAGTACGGCCAGGTGCTGTACGCGTGGCGACGCTGCTGTGCTTCTTCGCGCACAGCCTGCCGTTCCTGATCGTGGTGCGCGTGCTGCAGGCGCTGGGCGCCGCCGCCGCGCTCAGCGTCGCGAGCGCGATGCTGCGCTCGATCTACCCGGCGAACCGGCTCGGCGGCGGGCTCGGCATCAACAACATCGTCGTCTCGATCTCCGGCGCGCTCGCGCCGACGCTCGGCGGCCTGATCCTCTCCTTCGCCTCGTGGCGCTGGATCTTCGCCACCGCCTGCCGCTCGCGCTGCTCTCGCTGCTGCTCGGCCGGCGCTCGCTCCCCGAGCCGGTGCGGCGCGACGAGCCCTACGACGTGCTCGGCGCGCTGCTGTGCGCGCTCACCTTCGGCCTGTGCTTCGCCGGGCTCGAGAGCCCGTGCACGGCGATTCGCCGGTGATCTCGCTGGCCGTGCTGGTTGCCGGCGCCGGCCTCGGCGCCGATCTCGTGCGGCGCGAGCTGCAGCTCGGCCGAGCCGATCCTGCCGGTGGACCTGCTGGCGCGGCCGGTGCTGGCGCTGCTCGGTGGCCGGCGCGCTCGCGACCTTCATCGGCCTCGACTGCTGATCGCTGGCGCTGCCGTTCCGGCTGCAGCACTCGGCTTCACGCCGGCCAGGTCGGCGCGGCGATGACGCCGCTGCCGCTCGCGATGATGGTGACCGCGCCGATCGCCGGGTACCTCTCCGACCGCGTGCCCGCCGGCATCCTCGGCGGCATCGGCATGGCGATCAACGCCGCGGCGATGCTGCTGATGGCGCTGCTGCCCGAGCACGCCGGCGCGCTCAGCGTCGGCTGGCGCATGGCGCTGGCCGGCGTCGGCTTCGGGTTGTTCCTGGCGCCGAACGCGCGCCTGATCGTCAGCTCGACGCCCTGGCACCGGGCCGCCTCGGCCGGCGGGCTCATCTCGACCAACCGCCTCACCGGCCAGACGCTCGGCGCGACGCTGGCCGCGGCCCTGCTCGCCATGGGCCTCGGCAGCGGCCGCGCGCCGGCCTTCATCGCCTGCGGCCTGATGCTGGTGGCGCTGGCCTGCAGCGTCGCGCGCCTGCGCGGCGAACCGTCCGAGGCCGGGGGATGAGGCTTGCCGCCGCAGCCGGCGCGGCGCAGGCTGGGAATTGAACAGCACGGCCGCGGCGGAGCCGCGGTGATCCAGGGAGCGAGTGCCATGAGTGCGGACTACGAGAAACTGGGCGTCTTCTACCTCGGGCGCGAGTACGACGCCGCCGCCGGCGCGCCGACGCCGACGCCGATCCTCTACGACTCGAAGGACCTGACGACGCACGCCGTGTGCGTCGGCATGACCGGCAGCGGCAAGACCGGCCTGTGCCTCGCGCTGCTCGAGGAAGCCGCGATCGACGGCATCCCGGCGATCTGCATCGACCCCAAGGGCGACATCGGCAACCTGCTGCTGGGCTTCCCCGCGCTCGCGCCGGCGGACTTCACCGCGTGGGTCGATCCGGCCGAGGCGACGCGCAAGGGACTCACGCCCGAGCAGCTCGGCGCGCAGACCGCCGCGACCTGGCGCAAGGGCCTCGCCGACTGGGACCAGCCGCCCGAGCGCGTCGCGCGCTTCCGCGATGCGGTCGACCTCGCCATCTACACCCCCGGCGCCAGCACCGGCCTCGGCCTCTCGGTGCTGCGCTCGCTGGACGTGCCGGCGGCCGCGACGCTCGCCGACGCCGCGGCGCTGCGCGAGCAGATCGGCTCGACCGTCGCGGCGCTGCTCGCGCTGCTCGGACGCGACGCCGACCCGGTCAGGAGCCGCGACCACATCCTGATGGCGCGCATCGTCGAGGCGGCGTGGCAGTCGGGCACGGGCCTGGACCTGGCCGCGCTGATCGGCGCGGTGCAGCGGCCCGGCTTCGACAAGCTCGGCGCCTTCGACCTCGAGACCTTCTATCCGGCCAGGGAGCGCCAGGACCTGGCGATGGCGCTCAACGGCCTGCTCGCCTCGCCTGGCTTCGCCGCCTGGCTCGAGGGCGAGCCGCTCGACGCGCAGCGCCTGCTGTACACGCCGCAGGGCAAGCCGCGCATCAGCGTGATCTCGATCGCGCACCTCGGCGACGCCGAGCGCATGTTCATCGTCACGCTGGTGCTCAACGAGCTGGTCGCGTGGATGCGACGCCAGGGAGGCACCTCGAGCCTGCGGGCGCTCTTCTACATGGACGAGATCTTCGGCTACTTCCCGCCGACCGCGAACCCGCCCTCGAAGCTGCCGATGCTGACGCTGATGAAGCAGGCGCGCGCCTTCGGCCTCGGTTGCGTGCTGGCGACGCAGAACCCCGTGGACCTCGACTACCGCGGGCTCGCCAACTGCGGCACCTGGCTGATCGGCCGCCTGCAGACCGAGCGCGACAAGCTGCGCGTGGTCGAGGGCCTGACCAGCGCGCAGGGCGGCGCCGGGCTCGACCAGGCCGACCTCGGCCGGCTGCTCTCGGCGCTCAAGCCGCGCGTCTTCCTGCTGCGCAACGCGCGCGAGGACGCACCGCACCTGATGCAGTCGCGCTGGGCGCTGTCGTACCTGCGCGGCCCGCTCACCGGGCCGGAGATCGCGCGGCTGATGGCACCGCGCAAGGCGCTGGCCGCGGCGGCGCCGCAGATGGCGCCACCGGCGGCATCCGGCGCAGCGGGCCCGGCCGCAGCCGCGATCGCCGGCGCCGCGCCGCCCGCCGCTTCCCGCGCCGCGACGCCGGCCGCGCGCCCGCTGCTCCCCAACGGCGTGCGCGAGTACTTCCTGCCGGCGCTGCGCGGCAGCGGCGCGATCGAGTACCGGCCGATGATCGCCGGCAGCGCCAAGCTGCACTTCGTCGACGCGAAGCTCGGGCTCGACGTCTGGCAGACGGCGCACTGGGTTGCGCCGCTCGCCGACGACGGCGCGGGCGTGCTGTGGGAGGAGAAGCGCGACGTCGCGGCGCTGCGGCCGCAGTACGCGGCGCAGCCGCAGCCGGGCGCGGCGTTCGCGTCGCTCCCCGGCGCGGCCGCCCGCGCCGACAGCTACGCCGCATGGAACAAGGCCCTGGCGGCGCACCTGTACGAGACGGCACGCGCCGAGCTCAAGTGGTGCGCGGCGCTGAAGCTCGCCTCCAGCCCGGGCGAGGGCGATGGCGACTTCCGCGCGCGCCTCGCTGCGCTGCTGCGCGAGCAGCGCGACGCGCGGCTCGAGCAGCTGCGCGCCAGCTACGCGCCCAGGCTCGCCGCCCTGCAGGACCGGCTGCAGCGCGCCGAGGCGCGCGTCGAGCAGCAGCGCTCGCAGCTCACCAGCCAGAAGCTGCAGACGGCGGTCGCGATCGGCGCGACCATCCTCGGCGCCTTCCTCGGCCGCCGCGCGGTCAGCAGCGCGGGGCTCGGCCGCGCCGCCACGGCGGTGCGCAGCGCGACGCGCGTTGGCCAGGAGAAGCAGGACGTGGAACAGGCGGACGAGAGCGCCGCCGCCGTCACGCAGCGGCTCAACGAGCTCAAGGCCCAGTGCGACGCCGATGCGCAGGCGATCGGCCAGGCGCTCGACCCCGCGGCGGTGACGCTGGTCGACGTGCAGGTGAGCCCGCGCAAGTCGGACATCGCGGTGGGCGAGACCGCGCTCGCCTGGCTGCCATGGCGCGCCGGCGCCGACGGGTTTCCCGGGCCGGCCTGCTAGCGCAGCCGGCGCGCGCCGCGCTCAGGCGCTGCGGCGTTCCGCGCGCGCCGCCTGCGCGTGCGTGGCCAGCAGCCGCTGCATCAGCTCGACGGCGCCCATCGGCTTGCCGAGCAGGTAGCCCTGGAGGCTCCCGCAGCCCGCCTGCTTGAGGTAGCGCAGCTGCTCGGGCGTCTCGATGCCCTCGGCGGTGACGCTCTTGTTCACCGCCGCGGCCATCGCCAGCATCGCGTCGACCAGCCGGCAGCAGGAGGCGTCGTGCGGCAGGTCGCGCACGAACGAGCGGTCGATCTTGATCGCATGCACCGGGTAGTCGCGCAGGTAGCTGAGCGAGGAGTAGCCGGTGCCGAAGTCGTCCAGCGCCAGGCGCACGCCGATACGCGCCAGGGCGCGCAGCGTGCGTTCGGTCGTGCCGCCGTCGGCGAGCGCGCTCTCGGTGATCTCGATCTGCAGCTCGGCGGGACGCATGTCGTGCTCGCGCAGCAGCTCGGGCACGTAGCGCGCCAGCCGCTCCACCCGCAGCTGGTGCGCCGAGACGTTGACGGAGATGTACTCGAGCGCGACGCCGGCGCGCCGCAGGTCGCGGAACTGTCGGCAGGCGCTGCGCAGCACCCAGTCGCCGAGCTCGACGATCAGGCCGCATTCCTCGGCAACCGGCACGAAGTGCGCCGGCGACACGCTGCCGCCCTCGTGCAGCGGCCAGCGCAGCAGGGCCTCGACGCCCTCGCAGACGCCCGTGTCGCTGCGCACGATCGGCTGGAACGCCAGCGCGAACTCGGAATTGCCGAGCGCGCGCCGCAGGCCGCCTTCCAGTTCGGCGCGCCGCTGCATGCGCTGGCGCATTTCCGGGGCGAACAGCTCGGTGCGGTTGCGGCCGGCTTCCTTGGCGCGGTACATGGCGATGTCGCCGACCATCAGCAGCTCGTCGATGCTGGCGCCGTGCTCGGGGAACAGCGCGATGCCGATGCTCGCGCCGGTGCGCAGCTCGCGCCCGGCGAGCCGCACCGGCTCGCCGACTACCCGCAGCACCGCCGCGGCGCGCGCCAGGGCCAGCGCGCTGTCGGCCTGCGACAGCAGCACGGCGAACTCATCGCCCCCGAGCCGCGCGGCCATGGCATCCGCGCCGACGCAGTCGCGGATGCGCTCGGCGATGGTGCAGAGGAACTGGTCGCCGACGCCGTGGCCCGAGGTGTCGTTGACGTGCTTGAACTGGTCGAGGTCGATGTACAGCAGGGCGCCGCCGTGGCCGACCTGGCGCGCATGGTCGAGCGCCAGCTGCAGGCGCTCGCGGAACAGCGCGCGGTTGGCGAGGCCGGTGAGCGAGTCGAAGTGCGCCTGGTGGCGCAGCTTCTCGCTCTGTTCGAGGTTGGCGAGCACGATCGACAGCCGGTCGGCGAAATCGGCGGTGCTGACGGCGGCGGTCGCGGCCGGCGCGCCGGCGGGTTCCTGGCCGATGCACAGGAAGCCCAGCAGCCGTCGCTCGTGTTCCAGCGGCTTGAGCTCGAGCGTGCCGGCGCCGGCGCTCAGCAACGGCTCCATCAGTTCCTGGGCCGCGACCCCGATGGCGTGCGAGATCGTGCCGGAGTTGCGCCCGCAGGCGGCGCGCATCCCGGCCGGATCGATGGCGATGCGACGCACCGGCCGCGCGCCGCTGTCGCCGGCGACGTGGTCGTAGACACGCGCGTGGCCGGGCGAGTCGCGATCCAGCATCAGCACCGACACCGACCAGGCGTGCAGGATCGAGGCCATGCTCGGCAGCAGGCGGTCGAGGATCGCTTCGATGTCCGGCGAGCGCTGCAGCAGGCGGTCGACCTCGGCGAGCGCGTTGAGCGCGTCGAACTGGCGCTTGAGGTCCTGCGACATGTCGTTGAACGAGCGCGCCAGGCCGGCGAACTCGCAGTTGCCCTGGATGTCGACGTGCGCGCCGAACTCGCGCCCGGAGATGCGGCGCGTGCCCTCGAGCAGCGCCTGCACGCGGCGGGCGAGCTGGCCGATGACCAGGCTGGCGATCAGCGTGGCGACCAGCACCGTGACCAGCAGCACCGCCACGATGGTCAGCTGCGCGCCGCGCAGCGGCGCCAGCACCGAGGCGCGCGGCAGGTAGGTCACCACCCAGAGGGATTCGGAGGCATAGTGGCTGCGCAGGAACACTTCCCACGATGCCAGCTCCCAGCGGCGCGCGGCGGGCTGCGCCGCTGCCGCCAGGCCGGGGCGGAATTGCAGCGCCGACGCGCCGGTGCCGTCGCCGGCATTGTTGGAGCTCGCGAGGATGGAGCCATCGGCACGCGTGACGAACACGTCGCTGTCCGCGGTGTAGTCGCCGATGTCGCCCCACAGGCGGCCGACGGCGAGGTCGACCGCGAGCAGGGCGCCGCCCGGCACCTGGCGGACCAGGCGCACGCTGGCGGACCTGCGCGGCGCCGCGTTCGACCAGAGCAGCGCCGGGCGACCCTGCGCCAGGCTCGAGAGCTGCCAGGCATCGAGGCCGAGCCCACGGTAGGCGTCGGTTCCCGGCGCCAGCAGCGCGGCCGCCGTCACGTTGTCGAGCCCGGCCGCGGTGTCGCGCAGCCACTCGAGATCGTGGTTGGCCGCGGTGCCGATCACCGCGCCGAGCGCGCTGTCGGTGCTGTCGAGGCGGTCGAACAAGGTCATGCCGAAGCCGCGCGCCTGCAGCCGCAGTTCCTGCCGCCGGTGCTCGCCGGTGCTGCGGTTGAAATCGCGCAGCAGCAGCGCACCACCGATCAGCACCGGCAGGATGGCGCACAGTGCGAACAGGGCGAACAGGCGGCGGCCGAAGCGGCTGGAGGAGCGCTCGAGCAGGTCGCGCACGCGCCGCATCAGTAGTCCGAGGCGAGTCCGATGAAGGCGCCGTCGTTGGCGCGCACGATGTCGTCGCGGCTGGCGCGCGCCGTCAGTGGCGGGGAAGAAGCGCCGTCGGGCCCTTTGCTGTACAGGTCGTAGTCGGTGTTGATCGGGACGAGGTTGTGGTCCTTGCGCATCGCGCCGTGGCCACGCAGCCCGGTGAAGCTCAGGTACACGTAGGCGCTGCCCCAGGGGTCGGTCAGGCCGGCCATGTCGACCGCGGCGAGATCGGGCGGGGTGGCGCCGTCGTGGTTGAGCACGTAGCGATTGACGGCGAGCTGGATGCGCCCCAGGTCGCGCATCGCCACGGCGTTGCGCGAGCGCGTCGTGTAGCGCGAATAGCTGCTGATCGCGAGGGCGACGACGACGCCGATCACGATCAGCGCCATGATCAGTTCCATCAGTGTGAAGCCACGCGCGGTCCGGCGGCCGCCGCAGGCGCGAATTCGGTGCAGGCGAGATCTGGCTCGATGCGCGTGCATGCTCGGGTTCCGTCCTCCGGACGGGCGTGGATGCCGTGCGCCTGACAGCGACAGGCGCCGACGGATCCTTGGCCGTCATGGTGCGGGCGGCGACGCCCGCGGCATCGGCGCCCGATCACACTAACGGCGGCACCGGTTCTCTATTTAGGCGGTGCTGTGACGCACGTCACAGGGGCGCGCGCGGCAGCGCGGCGAGCGCGCCGCAGAGCGCCTCGGCCGCGGCGACGGTGTCCGGTCCCATGCGGCTCAGCCGCGCATCGACGCTCGCGAGCAGGCGCCGGCCGCGCACCGCGCGCAGCGAGGGAACGGCGCGCCAGCCATCGAGCCAGGCCCGCGCCAGCGCCGCGTCCGGCGCGACCGCCAGGATCACGTCGGGGTCGCGCGCGACGACGGCCTCGATGCCCACGGCCGGGCCGGGTGCCGCGAGGTCGTCGAAGAGGTTGCGCAGGCCGCAGGCCTCGACGACATCGCTGAGCAGTTGCGCGCGGCCGACGGTGTAGATGGGACGGTCCCAGACCTGGATCAGCACGCTCGGGCGCGGCGCCGCACCCGTCCGCGCGCGCAGCGCGGCGATGCGCTGCTCGAGCTCCGCGGCCGCCGCGCTTGCCTGCCCGGCGGTGCCAGCGAGCGAGCCGAGCCGGCGCAGCGCCGGCCCGATGTCATCGAGCCGCTCGACGCGGTGACGGTAGACGCGCAGTCCCAGCCGCTCCAGGCGCTGCAGCGCCAGCGGCGGCGTGCCGCCCGACCACGCCACGACCACGTCGGGGCGCAGCGCGAGGATGCGCTCGACGTCGAAGTTCTGCGCATCACCGATGCGCGGGATGCGCCGCGCGGCTTCCGGCTCGTCCGAATAGCGCGGCGTCGCCACCACGCGCCCGCCCGCCCCCGCCGCGAACAGCATGGCCGTGGCTCCGGGCGAGAGGCTGACGATGCTCCGGACCGGAGCGTCGAAGGCAAGCGTCCGGCCGTCGTCGTCGACGACCTGTTCCGCCCGGGCCAGGGGTCCCGCCACCGCCAGCCATGCGGCAATGAACAACCGTCCAGTAATTGACACTGTGTCAGCGTCCTGTCAGCCTGATCGCGTGACCACTATCGCTGATCGCCGCCTCGAGGAGAAGGATCGCCGCCGCGGCGACATCCTGGACGCCGCCGAGGCCGAGGCCGCCCGCCATGGCATCGACGGGCTGACGATGGAGCGCGTCGCGCGTCGCGCGCGCATCTCGCGCGCGCTGCTGTACGTGTACTTCCGCGACCGCAGCGACCTGCAGTTCGGCCTGTGCGGGCGCGGCCTCGACCTGCTGGCTGCACGCTTCGAGCAGGCGGTCGCGCGGCAGCGCGACGGCCTCGGGCGCATCACCGCGATCGGCCGTGCCTACCTGGCTTTTTCACAGGAATTTCCGGTGTATTTCGACGCGCTGGCGCGCTTCCAGGCGCAGGAATCCACGCCCGCGGAGGCCACCGGCTGCGCCAGCGCCTGCCTGGCCGCCGGCGCGCGCGTGCACGCGATCATGTTCGAGGCGATCGAGGCGGGACAGCGCGACGGCAGCATCGGCACGCAGGCCGGCACGCCAGTGGCCATCGCGATGGCCCTGTGGGGCTTCATGCACGGCATCATCCAGCTCACCGCCACCAAGGGCGCGGTGCTGGCCGGCTACGGCCTGACGGCGCGCGCGCTGGGCGAGCAGGCGCTGACGCTCGCCGTCCGCGCCCTGGCGCCGGCGGCCGGGCCCGAACCCGAGAGGTGATTGGACATGTGTCCAATGAAAACGCCCGGATCGCGGTGGCTCGCTGCGCTGGCCCTGGCCCTGGCCATGGCCATGGCCGTGGGCGCGGCGGCCGCGGCGCGGGCCGGTGACGACACGGAGCCGGCCGGCAGGCCGCTCGGCACCGTCGTCGACGACTACGTGCGCGCCGGGCTCGCCGCCAATCTCGCGCTCGCCGACCAGTCGCTCGAAGTGGAACGGAGCCTGGCGGCGCTGGACGCGGCGCGCGCGCGCTTCCTGCCGGAAGTCGCGCTGGCGGCGCGCTACACGCGCGCCGACGGTGGCCGCCAGTTCACCGTGCCGGTCGCGCAGCTGCTGAACCCGGCGTACCAGACGCTCAACGAGCTGCTGGTGGCCGGCGGCGGCACGCCGCGCTTCCCGCCGCTCACCGACCAGTCGTTCCCGCTGCAGCTGCCGCGCGAGCAGGACACGCGCGTCACGCTGCGCCAGCCGCTGTATGCGCCGGCCATCCCGGCCGGCGCCGCCGCCGCGCGCGCCGGGCTGCGTGCCGCGGGCTACGGCCGCGAGGCGCTGGCGCGCGCCCTGCGTCGCGACATCACCGTCGCGTACCTCGACTGGCTCAAGGCGGGTGCCGGCGAGCGCATCGTCGCCGCGAGCCACGAACTTCTGGCCGAGAACCTGCGCGTCAACGAAGTGCTGTACGCCAACGGCAAGGTCACCGAGGACCAGGTGCTGCGCGCGCGCGCCGAGCTGCTCGGCGTGCAGCAGCAGCAGCTCGAGGCCGCGAACGCGATGGTGCAGGCGGCCAGCTACCTCAATTTCCTGCTTAACCGGCCGCTCGCGACGCCACTCGAGGCGGCGGCGATCGACGCGCCGGCGCTGGCGCCGGCGCTCGCGGCCTCCGCAGCACCCGAGCTCGCCACGGCGACCGCGACGGCGCGTGAGGCGCGCCCGGAGCTGCGCCAGCTCGAGCAGGCCGGCGTCGCCGCGTCGGCCCAGCTGCGCGCGGCGCGCGCCGCCTGGCGCCCGAACCTCGCGCTCGGCGTCGATGCGGGCAGCGAGGGCGCGGACTACGGCTTCGGCCGCGAGTACAACTTCGTCTCCGCCTCGCTGGTGTTCAACTGGACGCTGTTCGACGGCGGCGCCCGCAGCGCCGCCGTCGCGCAGGCGCGCGTCGCCAGCCGCCGCGCCGAGAACCAGCGCGTCGCCACCACCCAGCGCGTCGAGCTCGAGGTGCAGCAGGCGCTCGACAGCCTGCGCACGGCGCGCCTGCTCGCTCGACGCGGCCGGCACGCGCGCCGATGCGGCGCGCGCCGCCTTCCGCATCGCCAGCCGCAGGCGCGACGCCGGCATGCTCCCGCAGGTCGAGTTCCTCGACGCGCGCAGCGCGCTCACCGGCGCCGAGCTGAACCTCAACCAGACGCGCTTCGACCTGCTGCAGCGCCACGCGGCTCTCGAGTACGCGCTGGCGGCAGGCGAGCTGCCACCCGCCGGAGTCCTGCCATGAGATCCACCTCGCTGCCCTCGCTGCTGGCGCTGGCGCTGCTCTCCGCCTGCCAGCGCGGCGTGCCGCCGGCCGCGCCGCCCGCCACGCCGGTGCGCGTCGCCGTCGCGACGCGCGGCCCCTCCCAGCCGGTGCTGCAGGTGCACGGCGTGGTGGCGCACCGCGACGAGCTGCGGCTGGCGTTCAAGGTCGGCGGCGTCATCCGCCGCTTCGACGTCGACACCGGCGACAGCGTGCGTCGCGGCCAGCCGCTGGCCGCGCTCGACCCGACCGAGATCGACGCGCAGCTGGCCGAGGCGCGCGAGCTCGACGGCAAGGCGGCGCGCGACCTGGAGCGCGGCGAGCGGCTGTACGCCGAGCAGGTGCTGAGCCTCGAGCAATTGCAGAACCTGCGCACGCAGCGCGGCGTGGCCGCCGCGCGCCTGCAGGCGGCGCGCTTCAACCGCGGCCACGCGAGCATCAGCGCGCCGGCGGCCGGCGTCGTGCTGCAGCGGCTCGCCGCCGAGCACGAGCTGGTGCCCGCCGGCCAGCCGGTGCTGGTCGTGGGTTCGGATGCGCGCGGCTGGGTGGTGCGCGCCGCGGTCGCCGATCGCGAGCTGCTGCAGATCCGCACCGGCGACGCGGTGCGCGTGCGCCTCGACGCGCTGCCGGGGCGCGAGCTCGACGGCACGGTCGGCGAGCGCGGCCGCGGCGCCGACCCGGCCACCGGCCTGTTCCCGATCGAGGTGCGGCTCGCGCCCACCGACCTCGCGCTCGCCAGCGGCCTGGTGGCGAGCCTGCGGCTGCTGCCCGCGGACGGCGGGCCGCAGCTGACGCGCGTCCCGGCCGGCGCCGTGGTCGAGGCCGACGGCGGCCGCGCCAGCCTCTTCGTGCTCGACGGCGCCGTGGCACGCCGTCGCCAGGTGCAGGTCGCGTTCGTCGACGGCGATGAGGTGGCGCTCGCCGCCGGCCTCGCGCCCGGCGAGCGCGTGGTCACCGCCGGCGCGGCCTACCTCGACGATGGCGAGCGCGTGACCGTCGCGGATCGCTAGGCAATGCGCCTGCTCGAGTTCCCGGTACGCCGCTACCAGTTCACGCTGGTGGCGTTCCTGTGCCTGGTGGCGCTCGGCGTCTACGCCTTCATGGCGATCCCGCGCGAGGAGGATCCGTACATCGCCTTCCCGGCGTTCTTCATCTCCGCGGTCTACCCGGGCGCCGACCCGCAGGATCTCGAGCGGCTGGTGGCCAAGCCGGTCGAGGATCGCATCGCCGAGCTCGAGGGCGTGCACCGGATGGAGACCACGATCGTCGACGGCGTCGCCTTCGTCGCCATCGAGTTCGAGGCCTGGACCGACGCCGAGGGCAAGTACGACGAGGTCACCCGCGAGATCAACGCGCTGCGCCCCGCGCTGCCGCCCGACCTGGCGCTGCTCGAGGTGCGGCGCGTCAGCCCGGGGCGCGTCAACGTCACGCAGCTGGCGCTGGTCTCGGCCGATGCGCCCTACAGCGAGCTGGAGGACGCCGCGCGCGCGCTCAAGGACGTGCTCAAGGCCGTGCCCGGCGTGCGCACCGCCGAGAGCTGGGCCTTCCCGCCGCGCGAGCTGCGCGTCGCGGTGGACCTCACCAGCCTGGCGCGCTATCGCATTACGCCCGGCCAGCTGGTGCAGGCGCTGCAGAGCGAGAACGCCAGCATCCCGGCCGGCGTCGTCGACCTGGGCGAGCGCAGCTTCTCGCTGCGCACCTCCGGGGCCTACGCCACGCTCGGGCAGGTGCGCGACACGGTGATCGGCGGCGGCGGCGGCCGCAGCGTGCGCGTGCGCGACGTCGCCGACGTCGCCTGGGACCACGGCACGCTCAGCTACGTCGGCCGCTTCAACGGCCAGCGCGCCGTGTTCGTCACCGCCAGCCAGAAGGACGGCTTCAACAGCATCCGCGTGCAGCAGGCGATCGACGCAGCGCTCGACCGCGCCCAGCAGTCGCTGCCGCCGCGCATCCGCCTGGAGCGCGGCTTCGAGCAGGCGCGCAACGTCAGCCACCGGCTCAACCGCCTGTACGGCGACTTCGGCATCGCCATCGCGCTGGTCGCGCTCACGCTGCTGCCGCTCGGCTGGCGCGCCGCCGGCATCGTCATGGTCTCGATCCCGCTGTCGATCGCCTTCGGCCTCGCGACGCTGTACTTCATCGGCTATTCGCTCAACCAGATCTCGATCGCCGGCTTCGTGGTCGCGCTCGGCCTGCTGGTGGACGACTCCATCGTGGTGGTCGAGAACATCAGCCGCCACCTGCGCGCCGGCGGCACGCGGGTGGCCGCGGCGCTGGCCGGGACGCGGCAGATCTTCGAGGCGATCCTCGGCTGCACCGCGACGCTGGTGTTCGCCTTCGTGCCGCTGCTGGCGCTGCCCGGCAACCCCGGCAAGTTCATCCGCGTGCTGCCGACGGCCGTGGTCGCGACCATCATCGGCTCGCTCCTGATCGCGCTGCTGGTGATCCCGTTCCTCGCCAGCCGGCTGCTGCCGGCCAGCGCCCCGGCGCACGGCAACGCGCTGCTCGACCGCGTCATGGGCCTGATCCACCGCTACTACCGCCCGGCGCTGCACTACTGCCTGGCGCGCACCCGCACCACGGTCGCGGCAGCGATCGGCGGCTCGCTGGCGCTGTCGGCGGCGCTGGTCGTGCTGCTCGGCTCCAGCCTGTTCCCCAAGGCCGACACGCCGCAGTTCCTCATCGACGTGCAGGCGCCCAACGGCGCCAGCTTCGCCGCCACCGACCGCGCGCTGCGCTTCGTCGAGGCGCGCCTGGCCGCGACCCGCGAGGTGCGCGCCTGGTACGCCAACCTCGGCCACGGCAACCCGCAGGTCTACTACAACCAGATCGTCCGCAACGACACCTCCAACTTCGCCCAGGTGTTCGTGCTGCTGCACGCATACGACACCCGGCGCACGCCGCGCCTGCTCGACGCGCTGCGCGCCGACTTCGACCGCTACCCCGGCGCGCACATCCAGGTGCGCGAGTTCACCAACGGGGTGCCGATCTCCGCGCCGGTGTCGGTGCGGGTGATCGGCCCGGACCTCGCCGAGCTCGAGTCGCTGGCGCGCCACGTGCAGCAGCTGGTGGCGGCGACGCCCGGCACGCGCGACGTCAACAACCCGCTGCGCGTGCCGCGCACCAACCTCAGGCTGGCGATCGACTCGCAGAAGGCCGGGCTGCTCGGCGTGCCGACGGTGGAGATCGACCGCGCGGTGCGGCTGGCGGTGGCGGGGCTGCCGGCCGGCACCTTCAAGAACCCGGACGGCGAGCAGTACCCGATCGTGGTGCGCGCACCGGTCGGCGACCGCGCCAGCCTGGCGCAGCTCGCCGACGTGCGCGTGCCCTCGCTCGGCGGCGCGCTGCTGCCGCTCGCGCAGCTGGCGACGCCGGTGTTCGAACGCGCGCCGACGCTGATCCAGCGCTTCAACCGCGAGCGCGCGGTCACGATCGATGCGGGCGTCGAGCGCGGCTTCAATACCGCCAAGGTGACCGCGGCCGTGGTGCGCAAGCTCGACGCCTTCGCCTGGCCGCGCGGCTACCGCTACTCGCTCGGCGGCGAGGCCGAGTCCAGCGCCGAATCCTTCGGCGGCATCGGCACGGCGATCATCGTCGCGCTGTTCGGCATCTTCGCGATCCTGGTGCTCGAGTTCGGCAGCTACCGCGCCACGCTGATCGTGCTGACGGTGGTGCCGCTCGGCGTATTCGGCGGCCTGCTGGCGCTGCTGCTCTCCGGCAACGACATCTCCTTCGTCGCCAGCATCGGCTTCGTCGCGCTGATCGGCATCGAGATCAAGAATTCGATCCTGTTCGTCGATTTCACCAACCAGCTGCGCGCGGACGGCGTGCCGCTCGACGAGGCGATCGAACGCGCCGGCGAGGTGCGCTTCCTGCCGATCCTGCTGACCTCGGCCACGGCGATCGGCGGCCTGCTGCCGCTGGCGCTGCAGAACAGCGGCATGTACTCGCCGATGGCCTGGGTCATCATCGGCGGCCTCGTCAGCTCGACGCTGCTGGCGCGGCTGGTGACGCCGGTGATGTACAAGCTGCTGCCGCCGGCCATGGCCGGGCGCGCCGCGGCGGATTTAACCCAGACTTAATGCCCGCCGCGTCCGGGGCCGGTGGCTGCCGGTGACAATGACCGCGCCGTGAATGCCCACGGCGCACACCGGAGCTGAAAGATGAACCTGAGCACGATGCTGGCCCGCGGCGCGCTGCTGGGTGCCGCCGGATTGCTGGCCGCCACGCTGGCCGGCGCCGATCCGGCGGCCGCCGGCGTCACGGCGAACCCGCCGGCCGCCGCCACGGTCAAGCCGCTGACCGCGCAGCAGGAGCGCATGAAGAGCTGCAACGCCGACGCTGGCGCGCAGCACCTGGCCGGCGCGGCGCGCCAGGGCTACATGAAGGCCTGCCTTGGCGGCAAGACCGCGGCGCCGGCCGCCAGCACGCCGCAGGAGCGCATGAAGGCCTGCAACGCCGAGGCGGGCGGCAAGGGGCTGAAGGGCACCGACCGCAGGACGTTCATGTCGGCCTGCCTGAAGGCGGGCTGAGGCTCAGGCGGCGCGCGCGGCCGGCGGCGGCGCCGGCGGGAACTCGCAGCGCACCTCCAGCCCGGGGGAACGGTCGCCGAGTACCAGGTGGCCGCGGTGCAGGCGCATGACGGCGGCCACGAGGCTCAGCCCGAGCCCGCTGCCCGGCTGCGTGGCGTCGCGCTCGAGCCGCCGGAACGGTTCGAGCGCCGCGGCGCGCTGCGGCTCCGGGATGCCGGGGCCGTTGTCCACCACGCTGAGCACCGCACCGCCTTCGCCGCCGGCGAGCACGCTCACCTCGACGGCGCCACCGGCCGGAACGAACTTGAGGGCGTTCTCGAGCAGGTTGGCGAGCAGCTGCGCCAGCAGCTGGCGGCTCCCCGTCACCGCGCAGGCGGCCGGGGCGTGCAGCGCCAGCGCCAGGCCGGCCTCGCGCGCGGCCGGCGCATACAGCTCGACGATCTCGTGGGCCATTTCCGCGAGGTTGACGCTCTCGGCCTGGCTGAGCGGCGCGCCGGCGGCGGCGCGCGCGATCTGCAGCAGCGTCGCCAGCGTGCGTTGCACGCGCTCGAGCTCGCCGAGCGCCGCACCCAGCGCCTCGCGCAGGTCCTCGCCGTCGCCCGGCCGCTGCACCGCCGACTCGAGCCGCATGCGCAGCCGATGGAGCGGGGAGCGCAGGTCATGCGCGGCGCTGCTGAAGGTGGCGCGCACCGTCAGCGCCTGCTGCTCGACCCGGTCGAGCGCGTGGTTGACCGCCGTGGCGAGCTGGTCGAACTCGTCGCGGGCCCGGCCGACCGGCAGGCGGCGCGCCAGGTCGCCCGAGATGATCTGCTCGCAGGCCTGCGCCGCGGCGCGCACCCGCGCGCCCACGCGGCGGCTGTACCACCAGCCGATCAGGCCCGAGAGCAGCGCGGCGAGCAGCGTGCTCCACAGCATCGCGTCGCGCAGGCGGGCGGCGAAGGCGCGGCGCTCCGACACGTCGGTGCCGACCAGCAGGTGGTGCGAATCGAGCGCATAGACCGCGGCGCGCACCGGATGGCTGACCTCGGCGCCGTGCTCGCGCGCGGCGAGCTCGAACTCGATCCACGGGTCGGCGCCGGGCCTCGCTTCCGGCCAGGACGAGAGGTTGCCGGCGACGCGGTTGCCGCTGGCGTCGACCAGCAGGTAGACCGCGCCGGTGCGGCCCCAGCTGTCGGTGCGGCGGCGCAGGGTCTCGACCAGCGTCTGCAGGCCGCCGTTCTCGTAGTCGTCGCGCAGGCCCTCGATCTCGGCGGCGATCACCTGGTCGACCTCGCGGACCAGTTCGCGCTGGGCCAGCAGGAACACGGCGCCGAGCAGCGCGCCGACGGCGATCGTGAACACGCCGACGTACAGCAGCGCCAGGCGGATCGCGGAGGACTGCAGCAGCTGGCGGGGCATGGCGGCTCAGGCCCGCAGCATGTAGCCGGCGCCGCGCACGGTGTGCAGCAGCGCCTGGTCGAAGCCACGGTCGACGGCCTGGCGCAGGCGGCTCATGTGCACGTCGATCAGGTTGGTCTGCGGGTCGAAGTGCAGGTTCCAGACGCTCTCGAGCAGCATGGTTCGCGTCACGACCTGGCTGGCGTGCCGCATCAGGTACTCGAGCAGCTGGAACTCCTTGGTGGTGAGCTGGATGTCGCGGCCCCCGCGCGTCACGCGCCGCGACAGCAGGTCGATCTCCAGGTCCGCGACGCGCAGCACGCTGTGCGGCGGCGGCTGCGCCACCGCGCGCCGCAACAGCGCCTCGACGCGCGCCAGCAGCTCCGACAGCGCGAACGGCTTGATCAGGTAGTCGTCGCCGCCGGCGCGCAGGCCGTCGACCCGGTCGTCGACCGTGCCGAGCGCGCTCAGCACCAGCACCGGCACGTGGCTGCCCTGCTGGCGCAGGCGGCTGACGATCTCGAGCCCGTCCAGGCCCGGCAGCATCCGGTCGACGATCAGCAGGTCGTGGCCGCCGGTCGCGGCCCGCTCGAGGCCCCGCAGGCCGTCGCCGCAGTGCTCGACGCCGTAACCGGCCTCGTTCAGGCCGGCTGCGATGTGGCGCGCGGCCTCGGCGTCGTCCTCGACCAGCAGGATGTTCACGGCTGGCATTCGACCACGGACCGCGGCCGGCGTTCCAGTCCGGCGGCGGACGGCCGGGAGGTGCCGCCGGCACCAGCCGCGCACCGCCCGCTTGCAATGTTATTTCAGCTATGAAATATTCGCTTTCCGAATACTTCCGCCAGCAAAGATGTCCTACCCGGTCTGGTCCGCCAACATCGACACGGTCCACGCCGCCATGCGGCGCGTGGCGCAGCGCCATGGCGAGCTGCCGGTGGAGCTGCTGATGCTCTCGCGCCTGATCGTCGGCCTGGGCCGCGACCTGAGCGCCGACGCCGACGAACTGCTGCGCGCCCAGGAACTCACCGAGGGCGAGCTGCGCGTGCTGATGCTGCTCTATGGCCAGCCGGACGGCACCGCCAACGCGGGGAGCCTCGCGGCGCACACCGCGCACAGCCCGGCCAACATCACCCGCATCGCCGACGGCCTGGTGGAGCGCGGTCTGCTCACGCGCCTGCCGAGCGCCGCCGACCGCCGCTGCGTCACGCTGCGGCTCACGCGCCGCGGCGAGTCGCTGCTGCGCACGCTGCTGCCGCGCGTGGCCGAACGCGTGCGCGGCACCTTCGCGCAGTTCTCGGCCACCGAGGTGCGCGAGCTGACGGCACAGCTGCGGCGCGTGGCCGACGCCCTGGCGTCCAGCCCCGGCGGCGTCCGGCCGGCGGAGCAATCGGCATCATGAAGGGCGCGTCGCGCATCGCCGCCCTGCTCGCACCGGCGCTGCTGGCCGCGGCCTGCGCCGGCCTGCCCGCCCGCACGCCGGCGCCGCAACTGCGCGGCCAGGCGCCGCTGGCCGACCCGGCATCGCTGGACGGCGCGGCACCGCTGCCGGCCGGCGGCTGGCCGGAAGCGCGCTGGTGGCAGCGCTACCAGGATCCGACGCTGGCCACGCTGATCGAGCGCGCCCTGCAGCAGGCCCCGTCGATGAGCCAGGCGGCGGCGCGCTTCGACAGCGCGCAGCAGCAGCTGCGGCTCGCCGCCGCGCTGCGCGGCCTGCAGGTCGATGCTTCCGCCGACGTGCAGCGCAACCGGCTCAGCGACAACGGCATGTTCCTGCGCCGCAGTTCCTCGGCACGCTGGTACGAGCAGCGACCTCGGCGTGCGCGCGCGCTACGGCATCGACTGGTGGGGCCGGCAGCGCGCGCTGGTCGCCGCCGCCGCCAGCGAGGCGCGCGCCGCGGAGGCGGAGCGCTCGGCCGCCGCGCTGGCGCTGTCGGCCGCGGTCGCCGACGCCTACTTCGGCTGGCAGGCGGCTCGGCAGCCGCGCGCTGGCGCGCGAACGCCGCGCATCGGCGGGCAGCTGCGGCACATCGCGGTCGTGCGCGCCGGCGCCGGCCTCGAGCGCGACGACGCCGTGCAGCGCGCCAACGCGCAGCAGGCCGGCACCGATGAATTGCTCGCCACGCTGGCGGGCTCGGCCGAGCTGCGCCGCGTGGTGCTGGCCGCGCTGGTCGGTTGCGCCCCGGCCGAGCTGCCGGCGCTCGAGCCGCGAGCGCTGCCGGCGACGGCCGCGACGCTGCCCGCCGACCTCGGCATCGATCTCATCGCCCGGCGCGCCGACATCACGGCGAGCCGCTGGCGCGTCGAGGCCGCCCTGCAGGGCGTCAAGGCGGCGCGCGCCCGGTTCCTGCCCGACATCAGCCTGAGCGCGCTCGCGGCGCTGTCGAGCATCGACTACGGCAAGCTGTTCGAGGCCGGCAGCCGCGCGCCCTCGATCGGCGCGGCGGTGCACCTGCCGCTGTTCGATGCCGGCGCCCTGCGCGCCGAGCACGCCGCGCAGCGGGCGGCGCTGCGCGCCGCGGTGGCGAACTACGACGCGACGCTGCTCGACGCGGCGCGCGAGGTCAACCAGCAGCTGGTGCTGCGCCAGCAGATCGACAACCGCCTGCGCGCCCGCGCCGCGCAGGCCGAGGCGGTGGCGCACGTCGCCGCGATCGCCGGGCGACGCGTGCAGCAGGGCCTCACCGACCTGCGGCCGCAGCTCGAGGCGGACCAGTCCCTGCTCGAACAACGTGCCGCCGAGGTGGAACTGCGCGCCACGGCGCTCGCCGCCGACGTCGCGCTGATCCAGGCGCTCGGCGGCGGCTACGCATCCCCCAGGAACCCGACATGAACGCCTCACCGGAAACCGCGGTACCCGCCGCCAATGGTTCGCGCCGCCGCGTGCTCTCGATCGTCACCGGCGTGTTCCTCGTCCTCGCGATCGCCGCGCTGCTGTGGTGGAAGCTGGTGCTGTCGGTGCGCGAGACCACCACGGACGCGTACGTCGCCGGCCACCAGGTGACGGTCTCGGCGCAGGTCCCCGGCACGGTCATCGCCGTGCTGGTCGAGGACACGCAGCTGGTGAAGGCGGGCGAGGTGCTGGTGCGCCTCGACCCGGTCGACGCCGAGACCAGCCTGCAGCGCGCGCGCAGCGCACTCGCCGCCGCGGTGCGCGCCGTGCGCACGCAGGACGCCTCGGCCTCCCAGGCCGATGCGCTGGTCGCGACGCGGCGCACCGAGCTCGCCAACGCCGAGGCGACGCTGGCGCGCCGCGAACCGCTGGCCGCCGAGCAGGCGGTGTCGAACGAGGAACTGGCCGACGCGCGCACCGGCGTCGAGCGCGCCCGTGCCGCGCTCAACGAGGCCGGGGCGCTCGCGCGTGGCGCGCACGCCGCGGTCGACGGCGTCGACGTGCGCGACAACCCGGCGGTGCTGCAGGCGCGCGCCTCGTTCCGCGAGGCCTGGATCAACGCGCAGCGCAATACCATCGTCGCGCCGGTCGGCGGCCGCGTCGCGCAGCGCACGGCGCAGGTCGGGCGGCGCGTGCAGCCGGGCGAGCCGCTGCTGGCGGTGGTTCCCGAGGACCAGCTCTGGGTCGACGCCAACTTCAAGGAAACCCAGCTGCGGCACATCCGCGTCGGCCAGGCGGCGCGCATCGTCGCCGACGTCTATGGCGGCGGCGTCACCTTCCACGGGTGGGTCGCCGGCGTTTCGGCCGGCACCGGCGCGGCCTTCGCGCTGCTGCCGGCGCAGAACGCCTCGGGCAACTGGATCAAGGTCATCCAGCGCGTGCCGGTGCGCATCGCGCTGGATGCGAAGGAGCTGGCCGAGCACCCGCTGCGCATCGGCCTGTCCACCGAGGTCAATATCGACACCGCCACGCCGCCAGCGGCGGTGGCGGCGGCGGTGCCCGCGGGCACCGCCGTCTAGGCACTCGATGCGGCACGCGTCGACGCCGAGGCCGAGGCCATCATCGCCGCCAACCTGCGCGGCGCGCGCTGATCCATGAGCGAGGCGGCGCGCAGCGCTCCGGCCGCGGCCGAACCGCCGCCGCTGGTGGGCGCGCAGCTGCTGCTGCTGTCGATCGCGATCGCCGCGTCGACGTTCATGGAGATCCTCGACACCACGATCGTCAACGTCTCGGTGCCGGCGATCGCCGGAAGCCTGGGCGTCAGCCCGAGCGAGGCCACCTGGACGGTGAGCTCGTACGCGCTGGCCGCGGCGATCGTGCAGCCGCTCACCGGCTGGCTCGGCCGGCGCTTCGGCGAGGTGCGCGTGTTCGTCACCTCGATGCTGCTGTTCGTCGCCACCTCGGCCGCCTGCGGCCTCGCGCCCAACATGGCGGTGCTGGTCGCCGGCCGCCTGCTGCAGGGACTGGTTTCGGGGCCGATGGTGGCGCTGGCGCAGGCGCTGCTGCTGCGCAACTACCCGGCCACGAAGCGCGGCGTCGCGCTCAGCATCTGGGGCATGGTGGTCGTGGTCGCCCCGATCTGCGGCCCGGTGCTCGGCGGCTGGATCACCGACAACCTCTCCTGGCCGTGGCTGTTCTACATCAACGTGCCGATCGGGCTGCTCGCGGCGGGCACCAGCTGGGTGCTGCTGCGCAAGCGCGAGACGCAGCGCGTGCACGTGCCGGTCGACGTGGTCGGCATCGTGCTGCTGTTCGTCGGCGTCGGCGCGCTGCAGTTCATGCTCGACAACGGCAACGAGCACGACTGGTTCAGCTCGCCGATGATCCTCGCCGCGGCGATCCTCGCGGTCGTCTGCCTCACGTACCTCGTGGCCTGGGAGCTCACCGACCGCCACCCGATCATCGACGTGCACCTGTTCCAGATCCGCAACTTCACCGTCGCCTCGGTGCTGACCTTCTGCGCGTTCTTCTCGTTCTTCGGCGCGACCATCCTGTTCCCGCTGTGGCTCGAGACCACGGTGGGCTACACCGCCACCTGGGCCGGCCTGTCGATGGCGCCGTTCGGCTTCATGATGCTGATCCTGATGCCGATCCTCGGCCGCAACGCGCCGCGGCTCAACAAGCGCGTCACCGTCACCATCGGCTTCACGATCATCTCCATCAGCATGCTGTGGATGACGCGCTTCAGCGAGCATTCCTCGTTCTGGCAGCTGACGATGCCGCGCATGCTGCTCGGCTGCGGCATGCCGTTCTTCTTCCTGCCGCTGAACATGATCCTGATGTCGCGCATCCCGCCGGACCACTTCGCCTCGGCCTCGGGCCTGTGGGGCTTCCTGCGCACGGTGGCCGGCAGTGTCTCGACCGCCGTGTCGGTCTACATCTGGAACCACCGCATGGACTACCACCACGCGGTGCTCACCGAACACGTCAACCCCGCGGCGCCCGGCTGGACCGCGCTGCACGGCTCGCTGACGCAGGCGGGGATGCCCGAGCGGGCGATCCACGCCATCGCCGAGAGCACCGTCGCGCAGCAGGCCAGCACGCTCGCGATCAACGACACCTACCTGATGTTCGCCTGCATCATCGTCTGCCTGGTGCCGATCCTGTGGCTGGCGCGGCCGCCGTTCCAGCCGCCCGCCGGTGGCGACGGCGGCGCGCACTGAGCCAGCAACAACGCCGGCTGCCGCGGCCGCGGCGCGGACCCGAGGGCCGGTGCATGACTGCGGTATAGTTGCGCCGCGGTGGCCGAGCTCAAACTCAAGGACCTGCGGTACCTGGTCGCGGTGGCGGACACGCGCCACTTCGGCCGCGCGGCGGCGCGCTGCTTCGTCAGCCAGCCGGCGCTCTCGGCGACACTGCGCAAGCTCGAGGAGCGCTCGGCGTGCGAGCTGGTCGAGCGCGCGCCGCGCCGCATCGCGCTGACCGAGGCCGGCGAGGCGGTCGCGCGCGCGCGCACGCGGCATCCTCGAGGCCACCGCCGACATCGCCACGCTGGCGCAATCGCTCCGTGACCCGCTGGCCGGGCGCCTGCGGCTCGCGCTGCTGCCGACCATCGGCCCATACCTGCTGCCGCTGGTCGCGGCGCGGATCCGCAAGGCCCTGCCGCGCCTCGAGCTGATGCTGTACGAGTACCAGACGCGGCCGATGCTCCAGCACCTGCACGATGGCGACATCGACGTCGGGATCCTCGCGCTGCCGGTGCAGGCCGAGGGCTGCGTCGCGCGACCGCTGTACGACGAGCCCTTCGTGCTGGCGCTGCCCGAGGGCCATGCGCTCGCGCGCCGCAAGGAAGTGCGCGCCGCCGACCTGGACGGCGCGACGCTGCTGCTGCTCGAGGACGGCCACTGCCTGCGCGACCAGGCGCTCGCCGTGTGCCACGACACCACCGCGCACGAGAAGCAGGACTTCCGCGCCACCAGCATCGAGACGCTGCGGCAGATGGTGGCCGCCGGCGTCGGCGTGACGCTGCTGCCGACGCTGGCGACGCGCGGCGCCTACGGCTCGGCCAGCGGGCTCGCGATCCGGCCGTTCACGCGGCCGGCGCCGGTGCGCCACATCGGCGCCCTCTGGCGCGCCAGCAGCGCGCGCGTACCGGCGATCCAGGCGGTGACCGACCTGATCGCGCGGCACGCGGGGCTGGCGTGAGCGCGACGGCGCCGGCGGACCTGACGATCTACGACCGGTTGCGCTGGAGCGCGTCGGAGCTCGAGGTGCTGCTGGCCAGCGGCGCGCACCGCCGCGAGCTGCTCGCCTACTTCGGCACGCGCGACTACCTGCGGCTCGCGGCGCTGGCGCGGCGCGCCGCGGCACTGCCCGCCGGCGGCGCGCGGCCGCGCGTCTACGTGATCCCGGGCATCATGGGCTCGGAGCTCGGCCGGGCGCGGCCGGCTCCCTGGCCCGCCGACCTGCTGTGGGTCGACCCGCTGGACATCATCGCGGGGCGGCTCACCGAGCTCGAGCTCGCCGCGCAACCGCCGCTCGAGCCGCTCGGCGTGCTGCCGCCCACCTACGCACCGCTCCAGCTCGCGCTGCGCGCGGCCGGCTGCGACGTCGTCATGCACGCCTACGACTGGCGTCGCAGCATCGTGGCGACGGGGCGCGAGCTCGGCGCGCGGCTCGCCGCCGATCCCGCGCGCGAGATCCACCTCGTCGCCCACAGCATGGGCGGGTTGCTGGCGCGCGTGGCGCTCGCCGCGGCGCCGCAGGCGCGCGTCGTGCGCCTCATCACCGTCGGCACGCCGCACGCCGGCAGCTACGCGCCGCTCGAGGCGCTGCGCGGCACCTATCCGGTGGTGCGCCGGCTGGCCGCGCTCGACCGGCGCCACGATGCCGAGGCGCTCGCGGCCAGCGTGTTCAGGCAGCTTCCCGAGCCGTACGAGATGCGCCGTCGGCGGCCATGCGGCTGCGCGCTCGGCTCTCCGGGCAACTGGCCGCACGGCGCGCTCGCGCGCGCGCGCTGCTGCAGGCCGCGCGCGGCCTGGCCGCGGCATCCGCGCCGCCCGACGAGCGCTGGGTCGCGATCGTCGGGGTCGGCCAGCGCACCGTCACCGGACTCGCGCGCCTGGGCGATGAATTCGCCTACGACGTCACCAGCGGCGGCGACGGCACGGTGCCGGCGCGCAGCGCCGCCCCGGCCGCGTGCCCTGCCACTACTTCGCAGCGAACACAGCGAGCTGCTGCGCAGCCGACCGTGGCGCGCGCGCTGGCCGGGCTCGTGCACCACGGCCACACGGCGGCGCTGCAGCGCGCCTCGGCGTTGCCGCAGCAGGTGCCGGTGCGCGTCACCGACAGCGAGCTGCGCGCGCTCGGCACCGACAAGGTCGACTGGCGCGGCGCTCGCGCCCGAGCGCGGCGGCTGTACCTGCAGCAGCTCAACCTCGCGCCGCGTACCGCCAGCGCGCGCGCCGCGCCGGCCGTGACGACGCGGACCAACCCTGCTGTGGCTGCGCCGGACCTGCGGCTCGCCGACAACGGCGCTGCAGGGCGCGCGGCACGGCGGCGCGTGATACCGGTGCGTCGATGCGGCCGAGGAGGAGGCGCGTGGCGCCGGTGCCGCCTCGCGCTGGTGGCATGCGCGCCGCGCTGGTGCCGCGCTCGACGCGGCATTGCGAGCGCGGCGCGCGCCTGGTGCTGCGGCGCGGCCCGGCGCTCGAGCGTTGCACGCGCTGGTCGCGCGGACCGGCGCGACGCGCGTGGTGTGGAACCGACGCTACGAGCGCCGTGGTGGAGCGCGATGCGCATGCGTGAAGAGCGCGCTGCAGGCGGCCGGCGTGCAGGCGTCGCCATCGCAACGGCGCGCTGCTGGTCGAACCCTGGGAAGTGAGCAACAAGGGCGGCGGACCGTTCCGCGTGTTCACGCCGTTCTGGCGGCGGCTGATGGGTACGCTGCAGCCGGCATGCCGCTGCCCGCGCCGCCGCGGCCCGCGCCCGCGGCCTGGCCCGCGGAGCGAGGCGCTCGGCGAACTCGGCCTGCTGCCGCGCGTCGAGTGGTACCGCGGCATCGAGGCGGCGTGGCAGCCCGGCGAGGCCGGCGCCGCGCAGCGACTCGACGCGTTCTGCGCCACCGGCCTCGACGGCTACCGCGACCGGCGCGAGCGGCCGGCGCTCGCGGGGACCTCGCGCCTCTCGCCGCACCTGCACTTCGGCGAACTCTCGCCGCGCCAGCTGTGGCACGCGATCGGCGCGGCCGAGGCGCGCCGCGGCCTGCCGGCCGCGGAGTGGCGCCACGGCAAGTTCCTCGCCGAGCTCATCTGGCGCGAATTCGCGCACCACCTGCTGTTCCACTTCCCGCACACCGTGGACGCGCCGCTCCAGGAGAGCTTCCACGCCTTCCCGTGGCGCGAGGATCCGCAGCAGCTCGCCGCCTGGCAGCGCGGCCGCACCGGCATCGCGCTGGTGGATGCCGGCATGCGCGAACTGTGGAACACCGGCTGGATGCACAACCGCGTGCGCATGGTGGTGGCCTCGTTCCTGGTGAAGAACCTGCGCATCGACTGGCGGCAGGGTGCACGCTGGTTCTGGGACACGCTGGTCGACGCCGATCTCGCCAGCAACACGCTCGGCTGGCAGTGGGCCGCGGGCTGCGGCGCGGATGCGGCGCCTTACTTCCGCATCTTCAATCCGCAGATGCAGGCGCGGAAGTTCGATCCGGAGGGCGCCTACGTGGATCGCTGGCTCGACGCCGGCGCGCGCGCGCGGGCGCCGATCGTCGACCTGGCCACCTCGCGCGCCGCGGCGCTCGAGGCCTGGCGCAGCATGCGCGCGGCGCTGGCGCCCGGATCAGTTTGAGCCGGCGCGCGGCGCCGCCGGCATCGACGGCGGCGGCTCCGGCCGCGGCGGCGCCAGGTCGGGCGGATCCGGCGGCAACCCCAGCGCGGCACGCAGCTCCTGGCGCGCGCGCTCGAAGTCCTGGCGGAAGCCCGCGTCCTTCTGCATCTGCGCCACCGCCACCGTTGCCGCGATGCGCCCGGCCTCCACGTCGCTGGGAAAATGCGCGCCGACGATGTTGCGCGAGCGCCCGTAGTCGCGGCCGCGCTGGAACAGGGCGACGCGCTGCTCCGGCACCATGCCGGCGAGCAGGATCGCGCAGCTCGTGCCGAAGGCCGAATGGCCACTCGGGTAGGAGGTGTGGCCGCGCAGCGGATCGAGCTGCGCGATCGGCCGCGGCACCGGCGGCGGCGCGCCCGGGTTGCAGGCCGCGCGGAAGGCATCGAAGGGACCCGGGCGCTCGAGCGCGCCGGGTGCCACGTCGGCCAGCGGCCGCACGCGCTGGCTCACCAGGTAGGGACGCAGGCGCCACCAGTAGGTCTTGCCCGGCCCGGACGCCGAGGCGCCGGCGAGCGCGGCACGATTGACGAAGTACACCGCGAGCGGTGCGCGCGCGGCGTTGAATCCCGGCCCGAGCACGTCGGCGAAACGCAGGCAGTTGATCTCCGAGTCGGCGACGGCGCGCGCCGTCGTGCCCTGGCGGCGCGCCTCGCGCTGCGCCTCGATCACGCCCTCGAGGTCGCGCTGCGCGGCGGCCGAGCCGGCCGGTGGCGGCGGCGCGATGAGCCCGACGAGATCCACCGAGCCGGCCTGGAAGTACGGCTGCGGCGACAGCGACTGCGCCGGGCAGCTCGCCGGCGTCTCAGCGTCGGCGGCACCAGCCGCGACCGATCTCCCGGCCGCGACCGCCGTGATCAGCAGGATGGCGCCGCCCAGCCGGGCGCCGTGCATCGTCTTCATCATCCGCCACCCCTCCACCTGCCGCGGACGACACCACCGCCGTCCCGTCACGGCGCATTGTGGCAGACTGCGCCGCAGCTGGCCGCAAGCCGGTCCCCGTCGCCGCGGGCCGGTTTCGCCGCCTGGAGTGAAGCAACGATGACGCTCGCCTCGGCCGCCGTGCTGCTGTTCCTGGTGCTGGACCCGCTCGGCAACATCCTGTTCTTCTTTTCCGCGCTGCAGGGCGTCGCGCCCGAGCGTCGCACGCGCGTCGTGGTGCGCGAGCTGCTGATCGCCTACCTCATCCTCGTGGCCTTCCTGTTCTTCGGCCAGCCGCTGCTGGCGCTGCTGCAGATCACCGGCCCGGCGCTGACCATCGCCGGCGCGCTGGTGCTGTTCCTGATCGCGCTGCGCATGGTGTTCCCCACGACGGAGCGCAGCATGGCCGAGCAGGTCGGGGGCGAACCCTTCATCGTGCCGCTCGCCGTGCCCTACGTGGCCGGGCCCTCGGCGATGGCGACCGTGCTGCTGCTCGTGAGCCGCGAGCCCGCGCGCTGGCCGGCCTGGCTCGGTGCGCTGACCGCGGCCTGGGCGGTGACGGCGATCATCCTGGTCATGGGCGGGCGCCTCTCCCGGCTGCTGGGACAGAAGGGCCTGCTGGCGCTGGAGCGCCTGATGGGACTGCTGCTGGTGGCCGTGGCGGTGCAGATGTTCCTGCAGGGCCTGCGGATCGCCTGGGTCAGCGCATCGCCCGTTCCCTGAGACACCTGCACCCTGATCCACGTGGCCCGGGACCCAACTGGCCCAGATTGGATCCCTGATGGTTCAATAAAGCCCCTTACGGGCTTTATTGTTATGGAATACCATACAGTCTATGTGGCTCGCCGCTGAACTGGCCGCCTTCGCCCGCGTCGCGGAGCTCGGCTCCTTCACCGCCGCAGCCCGTTCGCTCGGCGTCCCCAAGGTGGCCCTGAGCCGCGTGGTGAAGGCGCTGGAGGCCCGTACCGGCTCGCGCCTGCTGGAGCGCACCACGCGCCGCGTGGCCCTGACCGACGCGGGCCGCGCGCTGCTCCCCTGGTGCCAGCGGATCGCGGCGGAGACGGACGCCGCGCGCCGCGCCATGCACCAGCAGTCGGGCGTGCGCCCGGGCCTGCGCGTGCTGGCGGACGCGGCCTGGGGGAGGCTCCTGCTCACGCCGCTGGTCCCGCGCTTCCTGGAACGCCACCCGGCCATCCCGCTGGAGGTGGAGCTGCTCGCCGACCTGCCCACGAAGGCCGCGCCGGACTGGGACGTGCTCATCCAGTGCGGCCGGCCCGGCCCGGGCCTGGTGATTTCGGCGCTCGGCGCCCCGCCGGTGATCCTGTGCGCGACGCCGGCCTGGCTGCAGGCGCACGGCACCCCGAAGCGCCCCGCCGAGCTGCCGGCCGACGCGCTGCTGATCGCGGGCACGGCGAGCGACGAGCTGCGCCTGAAGCGCGGCGAGGAGGTCGTGCGGTTGCCGGTGGCGCCGCGCCTCGCGATCAACGATCCGGCGGTCGTGCACGCGGCGATGGCGGCTGGCGCCGGCATCGGCGTGCTGCCGGAGTTCCTGTGCCGCCAGGGCCTGGCGATGGGCCGGCTGGTGCGCGTGCTGCCCGAGTGGCTGGCCGCCGACGTGCTGGAGCTGCATGCCGCCTGCGACCTGGCGCGCGCCGCGCGCCCCGAGGTGCGCGCGCTGGTGGACTTCCTGGTCGCGAACATGGTGCCGGTGCTGCGCACGTCGGGCGCGCCGCGGTGAGCGGCACGATGCGCGCGATGGTGCTGCGCGCGACCGGCCAGGCGCTGGTGGCCGAGCGGCGCGCTATCCCTGAGCCCGGCCCCGGCCAGGCGCGCGTGCGCGTGCAGGCCTGCGCCGTGTGCCGCACCGACCTGCACGTGGTCGACGGCGAGCTGCCCGATGCGCGGCTGCCGATCGTGCCCGGCCACGAGATCGTCGGCACCGTCGACGCCGTCGGCCCGGGCTGCACGCTCGCGCCCGGCACGCGCGTCGGCGTCCCCTGGCTCGGCTGGACCTGCGGCGAGTGCGCCTACTGCCGCGCCGGCCGCGAGAACCTCTGCGACCGCGCGCGCTTCACCGGCTGCCACATCGACGGCGGCTATGCCGAGTACACGCTTGCCGACGCGCGCTACTGCCTGCCGCTGCCCGAGGCGCTCGACGCCGAGCACGCCGCGCCGCTACTGTGCGCGGGCCTCATCGGCCATCGCGCGCTGCGCGCCGCGGGCGAGGGCCGCCGGCTCGGCCTGTACGGCTTCGGCGCCGCGGCGCACCTCATCGCGCAGGTCGCGCTGCACGAGGGCCGCGAGCTCGCCGCCTTCACCCGCCCGGGCGACGCGGCCGCGGCCGCCTTCGCGCGCTCGCTCGGCGTGCACTGGGCCGGGCCGAGCGACGCGCCGCCGCCGTGGCCGCTGGACGCCGCGATCCTCTTCGCGCCGGTCGGCGCGCTGGTGCCGGCCGCGCTGCGCGCCGTGCGCAAGGGCGGGCGCGTGGTCTGCGCCGGCATCCACATGAGCCCGATCCCGCAGTTTCCCTACGAGTGGCTGTGGGGCGAGCGCGAGCTCGTCTCGGTCGCGAACCTGACGCGCGCCGACGGGCTGGAATTCATGGCGCTCGCCGCGCGCCTGCCGCTGCGCGTCGCCGTGCAGCGCTACGCCCTCGCGGATGCGCAGCAGGCGCTGGACGCGCTGCGCGCCGGCGCTCTGCAGGGCGCGGCGGTGCTGCGCCCGTAGGAAGCCAGGGCGCGGCGCACGCGGGCGCGCAGCAACGCCCGGCGCGGCCGGCGCTAGATCAGCTCGGGCTGCGCCTCGGCCACGCTCGCCGCGCCGCCGGCGCACACCCGCGCCCAGCTGGCGGCGAACGGCAGCAGCTGGTCGACGTAGAAGCGCGTGGCCTGCAGCTTGCCGCGCAGGAAGTCGCCGTCGGCATCGCCGGCCGCGAGCCGCGCGGCGGCGCGCAGCGCGCCGCGCACCGACAGCCAGCCACCGAGCACGCAGCCGGCGAGGTTGAGGTACGGCACCGCGACCGCGAGCGCCGCCGGCGCGTCAGTGCGGTACTGCTGCAGCAGCAGCGTGCTGCTCGCGCGCAGCACGGCGACGGCCTCGAGCACCGCCCCGGCCATGCGGCGCAGCCCGGCGTCGCGGCCATCGACCGCCCGCAGCTCCGCCTCGATGTCGTCGAGCAGCGCGCCGAGCGCGGCGCCGTCGTCGCGCGCCAGCTTGCGGCCGAGCAGGTCGTTGGCCTGGATGCCGGTGGTGCCCTCGTAGATCGCGGTGATGCGCGCGTCGCGCAGGATCTGCGCCGCGCCGGTCTCCTCGATGTACCCCATGCCGCCGTGCACCTGCACGCCGGTCGAGGCGATCTCGATGCCGCGCTCGGTGGACCAGCCCTTGACGACGGGGATCAGCAGCTCGCCGCGCGCCAGCGCCGCGGCCCGCTCGCGCGCATCACCGGCGGCGTGCGCCCGGTCGAGCTGCAGCGCCGCGTACAGCGCCAGCGCGCGCAGCGATTCGACCGTCGCCTTCATGCCGAGCAGCATGCGGCGCACGTCCGGGTGGCGGATGATCGGCACCGGCGCCGGATCGGCGCTGCCGGCGAGGCGCCCCTGCACGCGCGTGCGCGCCCATTCGGCCGCGGCCTGCAGCGCCCGCTCGGCGAGCCCGATGCCCTGCACGCCCACGCCCAGGCGCGCGGAGTTCATCATGATGAACATGTACTCGAGGCCGCGGTTGGGTTCGCCGACCAGATGGCCGATGGCGCCGTCGCGATCGCCGTAGGCCATCACGCAGGTGGGGCTGCCGTGGATGCCGAGCTTGTGCTCGATCGAGGCGACGCGCACGTCGTTCGGCTCGCCCGGGCTGCTGTCGGGGCGCGGCAGGCGCTTGGGCACCAGGAACAGCGAGACGCCGCGCGTGCCCGGCGGCGCGCCATCGATGCGCGCCAGCACCATGTGCACGACGTTGGCGGCCAGGTCGTGGTCGCCGTAGGTGATGAAGATCTTCTGGCCGAAGAGGCGGTAGTGGTCGCCGTGCGGCGCGGCGCGCGTGCGGATCGCGGCCAGGTCCGAACCGGCCTGCGGTTCGGTGAGGTTCATCGTGCCGGTCCACTCGCCGCTGACCAGCTTCGGCAGGTAGCGCTCGCGCAGCCCGGCGCTGCCGGCGATCGCGATGGCCTCGACCGCGCCGCGCGTCAGCAGCGGGCAGAGCATGAACGCGGCGTTGGCGCCGCAGCCGATCTCCTCGACCGCCGTGCCGAGCACCAGCGGCATGCCCTGGCCACCGAGCTCGGCGCCCGCGCCGAGCTGCGGCCAGCCGCCCTCGACGTACTGGCGGTAGGCGTCGACGAAGCCCGTGGCGCAGCGCACACCCTCGGCCGCCAGGCGCGCGCCCTCGCGGTCCGCGACGCCGTTGATGGGATCGAGCACCTCGCCGGCGAACCGGCCGGCCTCGCTCAGGACCGAATCGGCCAGCTCGGGCGAGAATTCGGCGAAGCGCGGCAGCTGCGCCAGCGAACCAGCGTCGACCACCTCGGTGAGCGCGAACATCAGGTCCTTGAGCGGTGCGCGGTACACGGATTTCTCCTCGCGGGACAATATGACAAGTCTACGCGCGTGCGTGCCGGGCGGGGGAACGCGAGCAAAATCACGGCCAAACCAGCGTTTTCCTGCCAAGCTCGGGGCGATGGCGGAAACCGGCCCGAATCGCGTGGAGGAGTTGGGCAAGCAGTTCCTGCGTGCCCTCGACCCCTTGCGCGTCCAGAGTCTCGCCATGGTCGATGGCGGAGCGGACGTGCTGTGGCTCAGCGCCGGCGCCATGGGTCCTGACGAGCATACGCTGCTCGCCAAGTCGCTGGATGCCTTCACCGTCGAGCGCGACCGCGCGCTGATCGACCGCCGGCTCGAGGACCACCGCCGCGCGATCTTCCTCGCCGTGCGCGATCCGTTCGGCGCCTGCTGCGGCCTGGTGCTGGCGCTGATCGAGGCGCGCGGCGCCAGCGATGCGAACCTGAACGTCGGCGCACACCTGCAGGCGCTGCTGCGGCGCTTCAGCGCGCTGCTCGCGCCGCCGCTGCCGCAGAAACTCCCGTCCGACGCGGCCGCCGCGGCAGCGGCGCCCGCTGCGGCACTCGCGCCGGGCACCGGTTCGTCGGCCACCGGGTCCTCGGCCACGGGGTCCTCGGCCACCGGCACGGGCAGTGGGCTGCAGGCGCGCAAGTACGTGCGCCTGCAACGCGGCGGCAGCACGCGCCGCTACGAAGTGGCGGCGGCGGATGGCGACGAGGACGAACTCGCCGCCGTGGAACGCGTCGCGACCTGGCTGGATCGCAACCGCGAGCGGCAGGAACAGCGGCCGGCGGTGTTCACGGTCATCGTGGGCAGCGCGGCCATCGAGGATGCCGGCTTCCTCGGCCGCGTGAAGCGCGTGATGCAGAGGCACCAGCTCGAGCGCGGCCAGCTCGGACTGGGCCTGCCCGCCAGCGTCTGGCGCGGCCCGGCCAAGACGCTCGGCCGCTTCCTGGGCGAGTGCGAGGCGATCGGCTGCAGCGTGCTGCTCGACGACTACACGCTGCGCCACGACGCGGTGGCGTTGCTGCGCTTTCCGGCGGTGCGCTGCCTGAAGGTCGACGCACACCTCACGGCGCACGCGACCACCGATCGCGTGGCGCACGCCGAGCTCGCGGCGATCGTGCAGGCCGCGCGGGTGCTGGGACTGCACTGCGTGGCGAAGAGCGTCGCCTCGCCGGCGGCGGCCAGCTGGCTGGCCGCGTTGGGCCTGGATTTCGCGGACCGCGTCAGCGACGACCGAAAAGCCGCCCCAGCCACGAAGGCCGAGGAACCTCTGGCGCTGGAGCGGGCGGGCTGAGCGGACGCTCGCCGGCGGACGGCGGTGGCGCGGACGGCGCGCGCGGCGCCGCAGGCGGATGCGCGGTCCCGGGCGGGCGGGCGCCGCCCCGCCTTCCCCGACCGTAGGGGTCGTAGCCCTGGCGCTTCTCCACCTCGAGCTGCGCTTCCTTGGGATCGGGCTTCTTCTCCGGCGGCTTGTCGCCCTCCAGCGTGAGGCCGGGCATGTCGAGCCGCCGCAGCAGCGCCGAGGTGGAATCGAGGGCGTGCTTGCCGGTATCCACGGCCCACTGCCACACCGCGTTGCCGCGCGAATCGTGCTTCACCGCACCGGGCTTCGTGCCCGGGTCCGGCGCATTCTTGTTCGGGCGATCGGCCACCGATCCCTCACCAACCGTAGCGCACGCGGTAGCGTACGACAGCTTCCGCATCCGGCGCCACGTCGACATCGAAGTGCACCTGCTGCGCGCTGTCCTTCACGTAGGGCTGCGAGGTGTTCACGATCTTCCAGCCGCTCCAGCGGTACAGCGGCTCGCGCACCTGCACCTGGATGGGGCGCGACTTGTGATTGCGAATCCTTATCTCGACGGCCTCCTCCATCCAGCGGGCCTTGGAGTCCACCGTGAAATCCGTCTGGCGCCGCTCGCCGACGACGTCGAAGGCCGTACCGAGCTTGAGGCGCACGGTCTCGTCCTTGGGCGTGTGCGCGATCGCATCCTCGCCGATGAACTCCAGGCTCCCGTCCGGGGGATCGATGCGCGCGACGCGCACCCGCCCGGCCGGCAGCGGCACGCCCAGCCCGGACTTCGCGTCGTTGCGGAACTCGAGCCAGGCCGCAATGCGCGTGTTCGGCGCGACCCCGGGGTCGCGCTCGGTGTAGGGCGCGCCGAACGCCGGCGCGGCGAAGGCGTCGTAGGTGAGCAGGCGCCGCGCCGGGATGTGCCGCGCGCGCTCGAACAGCTCGATCTGCTTGGTGGAGTTGTTCGGCAGCGTCGTGCGCCGCCCGAGCGTGTAGAGGTGGAATTCATCGAAGGCCTTCTCCTCGAAGCCCTCGCCACCGTCGGCCGCGCGCATCGCCTTCATCAGCACGCGCGGCGGCGGCTGGCCGGGCTGCACGCGGTTCACCTCGCCCGCCACCAGCTTGAGTTTCGCGTTCTCGAAGCTCGCGCCGCTGAGGTTGATGACGCTGACCCACGCGGCGAGATCGAGGCTGCCACCACCGCTCTCGCCGTCCTCGAAGATCACGTTGTAGTCGGCCCACCAGCTCATGCCGCCGGTCTCGTAGGTGACGCGCGCACGCCGGGTGCCACCGCTCGCGGCGTTCAGGTCCCACACCAGCGTCGGTTGCGTGATCAGCCCACCGGGCAGGTCCGGGAAGCGCAGCGCCGCGTAGTCGCGCAGCGCGGTGATCGTGCCATCGGCCCCGCGCAGCACGATGCCATCGCCCGCGGAGAGCAGCGTGCCGCTCACCTGCGTGACCTTGTCGCCGCTGGCGTGCTCGACCGTGACCGGCTTGTCGACGTAGCGCTGCAGCAGCCGCGCGGTGCTCACCAGGTCGAACTGGAAGTTCTGCTCGAGCACGCGCGTGCCCGGATCCTCCGGCACGGCGAAGGTCACCGTGGTCGGATCGATGAGCGCGGCGACATCGGCGAAGCGCACGGTCGAACGCCCGGCGTCGATGCGCACGTCGCGATCCAGCCGCACGAGCGCGAACCCCGGCACCTCGCTGGCCGCCGGGACCGCCTCGCCGGGCAAGGGCCGGTAGTAGGCGGCGGGAATCGCGCCGGGCTGCTGCGAGCTGTAGAGCGTCACGGCGGTCTCGCCCGTCCCCGCGGCCTGCGCCTCGACACCCGCGACTGTCATGAGGCCGGCGGCCAGCAGGCCGCCCGGAAGGGAACTGTGTTGCATGGAAGACTCCGACCGGCTGGCAGGTCAAAAGTGCGACGTCCATCACCCGGCGGGCCGGAACGCCGCCGAAGCGTGTGAGCTGGCGCGCGACCCCAAAGGGCCCCGCGAGGGCACGATATGGCCCCAAGTCCGTGTTTTTGCCAGACTCCGCCCACATTATGCAACCGGCAGGCCCGTCCGCGACTCATCCCCATCCGGCCCATCCGGCCACGCCGCTGCCGGAGGTCCCCGCACAGATGTCGATGAGCCGCGATTTCATCCTGCGGCACCAGATCGTCGAGCGCTACCTCGCCGGTCGCCTGCCGCCCAAGGGCGTGCAGGATTTCGAACGCTACTGCGCCGAGAACCCGGGCCTGCTCGATGAACTCGGTCTGCCGACGCAGGTGAATGCCGCGTTGCGATTGCTCGAGGCCGGCGGCCGGCCGCAGCCGTGGGAAGAGCGGCCGCGCAAATGGTGGGAGAAGCCCCAGGCCCTGATCGGCGCAGGCGTCCTTGCGGTGCTGCTCGCGGGCCTCGCGCTGTACCTGCAGGCGCGGCTGGGCGCGGTCGAGCACAGCGTCGCGGGCCTTAAGGCCCAGGCGATCGAGCGGCCCATCGACCCCGCCACCTCGACGCGCCCCATCACCCTGGTTCCGAGCCGCACCGCGCCCTCGCGCCGCGACGCGGTGGTGATCGGCGGCGGTGCGGCTCAGCTCGCCGATTTCAAGATCGACATGAGCTGGTCGACCTACACCGTGTTCCGCGTGACGATCGACCGCATCGACCACGGCCGCGTCGCGGTGATCCACAACGCCCTGCGCGACTCGAACGGCAACGTGCACGTATCGATCAATTCCTCGGCCCTGGGGCCCGGGAGCTACCAGTTCACGCTCGAAGGCCTGAACTGGCGTGGCGAGGCGAGCCCGCAGGCCTGGATCACGGTGGGCGTCGCGCACTGACGCCACCGCCGGGCCGGCGCCCCCGCGTACGGATCCCCGGCGCAGCAGGGATCCTCAGCGCAGCAGCCCCGCCGGCGGCCGCTCCAGCACCGAGCGTGTCGCCAGCCATCCGCCCGCCGCCACCAGCAACACCGTGCCAGCGATGCCGAGGCCGGCGAGCAGCGGATCGTAGCGGTAGCCGAGGCCGAGCGAGCGCGCCAGCAGCAGTCCGCCCACGCCGGCGCCCGTCGCCGCCAGCACGCCGGCCAGGAGCCCCAGCACGCCGAACTCGATGAGCAGGCTCCGCACCAGCAGCGCGCGGCCCGCGCCCAGCACGCGCAGGATCGTCATTTCATAGCGCCGCTCGTCGCGGCTCGCCTGCACGGCGGCGAGCAGCACGGTGAGCCCGGCCGCCAGCGTGAACAGGAAGACGCTCTGCACGGCGATCGCCGCCTTGTCGACGACGGCGCGCACCTGGGCGAGCAGGTCGCCGACGTTGAACACCGATACGCTCGGATAGGCATGCACCAAGCCGGCGAGCGCGCCGGGCGTGCGCGGCTCGAAGCGCGCGCTGGTCATCCACGTGCCCGCGGCGCCCTCGAGCAGGCCGGGCGGGAACACCAGGAAGAAGTTCGGGCGGAAGCTGTCCCAGCGCACCTTGCGCAGGCTCGCGACGCGCACCGTGACGCGCTCGCCCGCCACGTCGAAGTCGAGCCGGTCGCCGAGCCGCAGCTGCAGCGCCTCGGCGAAATCCTCGGCGACCGAGACCAGCGGCTGGCCGGCGTCGGCGGGACCCCACCAGCGTCCCGCGGTGATGCGGTTGTCGTCGCCGAGCTCCGTGGTCCAGGTGAGGTTCTGCTCGCGGCCGGCGAAGCCGCCGGCGCGCTCCGAGCGGAAGTGCATGCCGGCCACCGGTCGGCCGTTGATCGCCACCAGGCGCGCGCGCACCATCGGCAGCAGGCGCTCGACGCGCGCGCCCTCGGCCTCGAGGCGCGCCTGGAAGCCGGCGCGCTCCGCGCCCGGGATGTTCACGAAGAAGTAGTTGGGCGCATCGAGCGGCAGCCGCGTGCGCCAGTCGCGCAGCAGGTCGCCCCGCACGATCGCGAGCAACAGCAGCAGCAGCACGCCAAGTCCGAAGGCGGCGACCTGCGCGACGCTCTCGGTGCGCCGGCGCGCAAGCCCGGCGAGTGCATGGCGCCAGGCGGAAGCGGCGGCGCCGCGCAGCCCGCGCGTCGCCCGCACCAGCAGGGCGCCCGCCAGCGCGAGGACCAGCAGCGCCGCGGCCATGCCGCCGAGGAACCACAGCGCCAGCGGCCACTCGTGCAGCGTCGCGCGGCTCACCAGCACCACGACCGCCAGCGCCGGCGCGAGCGCCAGCCACAGCGCGGGCGGCGGCGGCCCGGCATCGTGCCGCAGCACGCGCAGCGCCGGCACGCGCGCGAGCTGCAGGAGCGAGGGCAGCGCGAAGCCGGCCAGCATCGCGATGGCGACCGCGAGGCCCGCGAACACCGGCAACCATCCCGCGGACGGCAGGTCGCTGCGCAGGAGCCCGGCGAGCGCGCGCAGCAGCCAGGCCTGCGTGAGCCAGCCGACCGCGGCGCCGACCAGCGTGGCCACCGCGGCGAGCAGTCCCAGCTGCACCAGGCTGTGGCCCAGCACGAAGCCGCGCGACGCGCCGAGCGTCTTGAGCAGCGCGACGCTGTCGAGATGCCGGCGCACGTAGCTGCGCGCGCTCATCGCCACGGCGATCGCCGTGAGCAGCACGGCCACGAGGCCGGCGATCGCGAGGAAGCGGCCGGCGCGCACGGCGGCGTCGCCGATCTGCGGGCTCGCCTCGGCCACGTCGGCGAGCCGCTCGGCGACGCGCGGGTGCGCCTGGTGCCAGGCGCGGAAGCGCTGCAGGGCGGCGGGCTCGCCGGCCAGCAGCAGCGCGAAGCGCGCGCGGCTGCCGGGCTGCAGCAGCTGCGTGGCCGGAAGATCGGCGTCGTTCACCAGCAACGCGGGCGCGAACTCCACGAACGTCGAGCCCTGGTCGGGCCGCGAAATCAGGATGCGCGTGATGCGCAGCGCGCGCGCGCCGACGCTGAGCTCGTCGCCGACGTTGGCACCTAGCGCGGCGGCGAGGCGCGAATCCGGCCAGGCCTCGCCGGGGCCCGGTATGCCGGCGGCGACGGTGCCGGCGGCGAACGGCGTCGACGCGGTGGTCACCCGCCCGCGCAGCGGATAGCCCGCGGTCACGGCCCGCACGTTTGCGAGCTGGCTCGCATCGCCCTTGAACACCACCGACAGCAGCGTCGTCAGGCGCGCCGTCGCGAGCCCGGCTCCGGTGGCGGCCCTGGCCGTGTCCGCGGGCAGTGCCGACTCGGACTCCAGGCGCAGGTCGGCCGCAAGCACCTCGCTCGCCTGGCGCTGCACGGCGCGGCCGATGCGATCGACGAGGAAGCCGACGCCGGTCAGGGAGGCGACGGCGATCGACAGTGCGGCGAGCAGCACGGCCAGCTCGCCGGAACGCCATTCGCGGCCGAGGGAGCGCAGTGCGAGCGACAGCAGGCGCATGGGCTCAGGCGGACGCCGTCGCCACCAGCGCGCCGCCGTCCATCGTCAGCACGCGGCCACAGCGCCCCGCCAGCGCGGGCTCGTGCGTGACCAGCACCAGGGTGGTCTGGGCCGCGGCGTTGAGCTCGAACAGGAGCCTGGCGATGCGCTCGCCGGTGGCGGCGTCGAGATTGCCGGTGGGCTCGTCGGCGAACACCACCGCCGGGCGGCCGACGACGGCCCGCGCCAGCGCGACGCGCTGCTGCTCCCCGCCGGAGAGCTGGCGCGGGTAGTGTCCGGCACGCGCGGCGAGCCCGGCGCGCTCCAGCATGGCGAGCGCCTGCGCGCGCGCATCGCTCCTGTGCGCGAGCTCCAGCGGCAGCATCACGTTCTCGAGGGCGGTGAGCGAGGGCACCAGGTGGAAGCTCTGGAACACGAAGCCGACGTGGGCCGCGCGCAGCGCCGCGCGCTCGTCTTCCCCGAGGCGCGAGATCTCCTGCCCCGCGAGCCAGACGGAGCCCGAGGTCGGCACGTCGAGGCCCGCGAGCAGCGCCAGCAGCGTCGACTTGCCGGCGCCCGAGGGCCCGACGATCGCCACCGTCTCGCCGCGCGCGATGGCGAGGCTCACGTCGTGGACGATGGTCAGCGTCCCCTCCGGGCTGCTAACCTGCCGGGTGAGCGCCTGCGCACGTAGGACGATGTCGCGATCCATTGCTCTCCTGTCGTTGCTGCTGCTGTCGGCCCTGCCGGCGCACGCGGCCGTCCCGGCGAAGCCCGCGCCGGTGCTCATGGTGTTCGGCGACAGTCTCAGTGCGGGATACGGCCTGGGCCCCGGCCAGGGATGGGTCGACCTGCTGGCGGCACGGCTCGCTACCGAAGGGTACGAATTCCGCCTGGTGAATGCCAGCGTCAGCGGCGAAACCACGGCCGGCGGGCTCGCGCGGCTGCCGCGCGCGCTCGAGGTGCACCGCCCCGCCGTCGTGGTGCTGGAACTGGGGGCCAATGATGGCCTGCGCGGCCTGCCCGCCGCCGCCACCCGGGCGAACCTGGAGATCATGGTCCGTTTGCTCAAGGGGCGCGACGTGCGGGTGCTGCTGGTGGGCATCCGCCTGCCGCCGAACTACGGGCCGCGCTTCACGGCCGCGTTCGACTCGATGTATCGCGGCATCTCCGCCCAGGAGCGCGTGCCGCTGGTACCATTCCTGCTGGAAGGCGTGGCGCTGCAGCGCTCGTTGATGCAGGCCGACAACCTGCATCCCAACGAACGCGGGCAGCCACGGCTGCTCGACAACGTCTGGCCGCAACTGCGTCCGCTGCTGCGGAGCGCGGTGCCGCCACGCAAGACCGGCTGAGCCGGCGAAGGAAGCGGGGGGAACGGGAACATGGACAGATTCTGGCTCAAGTCGTATCCGCCGAGCGTGCCCACGGAGATCGATCCGGGCGAGTACTGCTCGCTCAAGCACCTGATCGAGTCCGGCTGCGAGCGCTTCGGCGATCGCAAGGCCTTCGTGCTGATGGACCACGCGCTGCATTACCGCGAGCTCGACGCGCTCGCTGGCGCCTTCGGCGCCTGGCTGCAGCAGGTGGCGGGCCTCGCCAAGGGCGAGCGCGTGGCCATCATGCTGCCCAACGTGCTGCAGTACCCGGTGGCGATGTACGGCGCGCTGCGCGCCGGCATGGTGGTCGTCAACGTCAACCCGCTGTACACCGCCGATGAGCTCGCCCACCAGCTGGCCGACTCGGGCGCCACCGCGATCGTGGTGCTGGAGAACTTCGCCGCGACGCTGCAGCAGGCGCTGCCGCGCACCAACGTCAAGCACGTCGTCGTGACCGGCGTTGGCGACCTGCTGCCCTTCCCGAAGGGCGCGATCGTCAATTTCGTGCTGCGCCACGTGCAGCGCAAGGTGCCGGCCTGGCGCATCCCGGGCGCGCGGAGCCTGCGCAGCGTGCTGCGCTCGGCTGCGCCGCTGCGCCTCGCGCCCGTGGACGTGGGGCCCGACGACCTTGCCTACCTGCAGTACACCGGCGGTACCACCGGCGTCTCCAAGGGCGCGATGCTCACGCACGCGAACATGGTGGCGAACGTCCTGCAGTGCCGCGCCTGGTTCCAGCAGATCGCGCTCGACAACACCACCTACGTGTGCGCGCTGCCGCTCTACCACATCTTCTCGCTGACGGTGAACTGCCTGCTGTTCAGCTCGCTCGGCGGCTGCGGCCTGCTGATCCCGAATCCGCGCGACTTCCGCGGGTTCATCAAGGAGCTGCGCAAGCACCCGCCGATGTTCTTCGCCGGCGTGAACACGCTCTACAACGCGCTGATGAACACGCCCGGGTTCGCGAGCGTCGACTTCAGCGGCCTGGTGTGCACGATGGGCGGCGGCATGGCGGTGCAGAAGGCCGTGGCCGATCGCTGGAAGCAGCTCACCGGCTGCCACATCACGCAGGGCTGGGGCCTCACCGAAGCCTCGCCCGTCGGCTGCGCCAGCCTGCTGCTGCCGCAGGCCGAGTTCAATGGCGCGATCGGCCTGCCGGTGCCGTCGACCGAAATCAGCATCCGCGACGACCAGGGGAATGACGTCGGCGTGGGCCCGGCGGGCGAAATCTGCCTGCGCGGCCCGCAGGTGATGCGCGGCTACTGGAACCGGCCGGACGAGACCGCGAACGTCATGCTGCCGGACGGCTGGCTGCGCACCGGCGACATCGGCCACATCGACTCGAGCGGCTTCGTGTTCCTGGACGACCGCAAGAAGGACATGATCGTCGTGTCGGGATTCAAGGTGTTCCCGAACGAGGTCGAGGACGTCGTCGCGCACCACGAGGGAGTGCTGGAGGTCGCCGCCGTGGCGCAGGCGGACGAGCGCTCCGGCGAGTCGGTGGTGCTGTTCGTCGTCAGGAAGGATCCGGCACTGACCGAGGAGGCGCTGCTGGCGTACTGCAAGAAGCACCTGACCGGCTACAAGCAGCCGCGCCGGATCATCTTCCGGGACGAACTGCCGAAGACGAACGTCGGCAAGATCCTCCGGCGCGCGCTGCGCGACGAACTAGCCGCCTGATCGCGTCGCCTTGCGCCCCTTGCGGGCCGCCACCGGCTTGCGGCGCGCGGCGGACGCCGGCGGATTCGCCTTGATCGGCTCCACGGGCTTCGACCCGGCGAGGAAGACACCCAGGCGGATGTCCATCGGCGGGCCTTCGGAAGACGCCCCGCGCGCGCGCCGCTGCCTCTTGCGGCTCGCCAGCCAGCGATCGGCACCGTCGAGCAGGCTTGCGCCGCGCTCGGCGAAGGTCGTGCGGAACAGGTGCGCCAGGTCGGGCGGCGCGATCTGCGTCGTGCGGATGCCATAGAAGACGCCGCCGTCGCCCGGTTCGGCCGCCGCCGCCATCGCCGTCGCGAAATCCTGCATCCGTTGCGCGAACTCCTGCAGGAACGCGGCGTCGGCCGGGCCGCTGGCGGTGCTGGCCGTCCGGCACCGCAGCTGGCCGTCGCTGGTCCGGCGCACCGCGCCGGTGCGTTCGAGCTCGCGCAGGACCGAGGTCGGCGTGACGTCGCCGGCGTACGAGCGTACCAGCGAGCGGAACGAGGGTTCTTCGCCCGTGTTCGTGAGCAGGCGCGGCCGGCCGCGATCGTCCAGGTACAGCGGATCGGTGCGCCAGGCCTCGAGTACCCGCGCCGTCCGCTGGCGCGATGCCGACGGCGGCACCAGCCGGCTGTTCGCCTCGAGGATGTGCAGCAGGTGGCGCACTTCCTTGCGGGTGAGGCCGGTCATGGCTGCGATGCGCGATACGTTGGTGCGGCCGCCCTTGGTCCGGCCCTGCACCGAGGCGACCTGGACGAAGGCCAGGCGCACCGCCACCTCGAATTCGCCGACGCCGAAGCCACCCATCTGGAATACGCGCACCGCCGGCAGCAGCGCACTGGCCAGGGCCTTGAGCACCGGTTGCGGCGTGGAAACGTGCGACGTCCGATCGCTCATCGACTACCTTCGAACTCCCTTCCCAGCACCCACGCCCCGGATGGCCGCACAGGCGCATCGCGGCCGTGCGGTACCGGTTCAATCCGACGAACGCTGCGCGCCGATGGAAATCCGGCGCGCCCGCAGTCCTTGCGTGCGATCGTAACGCCCGTGATTTGCGGGCCCTGCTACAGGCTTGCTATTTTAAGTCGAGTGACCGGAACAAGATAGACTCTCGAAAAGGGTATTGCCGGACCGATTGGACCGGGGGGACAAAGGGATATGTCAGTCAAGAAACGACGAAGCGCACAGGCCGTTGCGGACAGTGATATCGCCCACCTGCTAATCCCGCAGATCCGGTTCTTGCGGGCAGCGGGCGTGACGTTTGAGCAGTTGGCGCCGGTATTGCGAGCCGAATTTCGACGGAAGATCCCAAAGACCAAACGGGGGCGCGTTGAACAAGTGCGGTTCAATAACCAGTGCGCCAGACTAATTGCCAACTGGAAGGTTCTGCCGGATTACATGAATTCCAATGGTTATCCGCGTGACTTGCGGCTTTCAGGTCGTAGGGGCTTCTCCGAATTGGCCAAACTCAGTGCTCCTGGAGTACGGCCAAGCGATCTTCTTCGGCTCCTGCGCGAGTTTCGATCCGTGACTACGCTGCGTTCCGGGCTGCTCCGCCTGCGGACAAGGGCCTTCATGGCGAAAGCCCCGACCGGCAAAGTTGTCGCGTACGAACCGAACATGCAGTTCCTTACTGATGCTGCTCGCGTAATCGAGGACCAGCTGGAAGTATCAGCGGGGCGAACGAGGAGCGCACCGCGTTACTGGCGAGCCGTGGATAACCACTGGATACCTGAGCGGTACATTGGGAGTTTTATGTCCTTCTCAAAGAGAAGGGGCATGGAATTGATGGAAGAAATTGAAGACTGGCTGGACGAACACGAGATCTCGAGGGATTCCAGCGTCGGAAAGAATTTACGCAGATTGGGAATTGGCGTCTTTTCGATATCCGAGCCATCCAGTTATAGCCGATAGGTTTGCGCAGAAGGGGGCGGTTCTCCAGCGCTGGGCACGCTCACATTTCGACCGAAGACGAAAAAGGCGGCCACGTGGCCGCCCCTTCCTCTAGATCCGCGACAATCTAGCGCATGTTAGCTGCCGGTTACGCCGCCACCCTTCATGAGCGACGTCTCGACACCACCGCCCTTCATCAGCGAAGACTGGACGCCGCCGCCTTTCATGAGGGAGGTCTCGACACCACCGCCCTTCATCAGCGAAGACTGAACGCCGCCGCCTTTCATGAGGGAGGCCTCGACACCACCACCCTTCATCAGCGAAGACTGAACGCCGCCGCCTTTCATGAGGGAGGTCTCGACACCACCGCCCTTCATCAGCGAAGACTGAACGCCGCCGCCTTTCATGAGGGAGGTCTCGACACCACCGCCCTTCATCAGCGAAGACTGGACGCCGCCGCCTTTCATGAGGGAGGCCTCGACACCACCGCCCTTCATGAGCGAGGTCTCAACACCACCGCCTTTCATCAGTGAATCTCGAACCCTGTCTGCCGAAGCCATCAAGTTGTCTACCAGTACCGCCGATGCGCCTGATGGCTGCGTACCGGAAACAGCAACTACTTCACCAAGTCCTGGCACAGAACCCGCCTGGTTCGCGAGCGCAGGCGTGTAGTCCAGCCGAGAGCCGCCGATACTCAACTGCCCAACAAAAGGCCGAACTTCTGTTACGACACCTTTTTCGTAAACGGGATCTGAGCCAGGTGAGTAATTGCCCAAAGACTCAACCCAAGGGTCAGCAACGGTCCCGTCGGCCAATAGCGATCCGTGGACAGCAACGTACTCTCCAACGGACAACGCTACCGGGCTGGCAACGTGAAACGACCGGCCAAGGATGGAGAAATCCAGTCCTTCGGCCGAAATAGTGCCAACCGGACCCACCGCGACAACATCGTCCGCGGCGATGTGCGCTCGAACACCAAGCGGAGCCAGCGACAAGCCACCAGCGACCATGATGTGAATGGCGCGCACAAGTTTGTTGTTAGTCATTTCTCAAATCCCTTGCTGATAGTCAGCCAGCGGTCTTCAGGCGAGATGGTTCACTGGCCACTTCTTCAGCCACGTCGTAAACGAACATCGAGATGCCGAACTTCCTACCTGTCGCCGACACGAATTGGTCGTGCCGGGCAGAAAGCCATTGATCCAAACTGGCAAGAAAGGCTTGGCCTTCCGTATCCATGTGCTCTTGGATACTCCGCCGGCCCTCGTCGGCAACCGGAAAATCAGTCTCAACTTGCCGCTCGAAATAGGTCGGATCGTTTTCGCCACGAAGCAAGTTGTGCGAAAAGGTCGAGGCCAAAGCGCCGATGCACTCGCCCAGTCGGGCTATTCGAGCCTTGTCGACTCCCGACGGCATGTAGACACGATCAGTGCACCGCAAGAATCCCTGCTCGTGCACTTCGACACAGCCCGCGGCGATCAGCTGATCAAGAGCCGCGTCTGGATCGAAACCGGGATAGGCAACACCGACTAAATCCACAAATGATCGACGACCTTCGGCAGGCGCAAACTCCAGATCGAGGGGGACGCCATATGGGGTGGAAAAGCGTGGGTCGTCGTGCCAAGTCGCAAGCACTAAGGCGAGGGCCGAGGTGTTCTGCGTCGCCGTCGCCCTTCGCGCCGCCGCGGCGTCGCGGTCGGAGATGATCTTCTCGACGCGGCTGCGGTTGATGCCGGTGGACAGGGCAAGGCGCGCTACCGTCGTTGGACGACCTTCCTTCTTGAGCTGCTCCTCGATCGCGGTGACGAAAACGCGAGCGAGCATCTCTGTCAGGTCGTGGTGAGTTACGCCGTAGTTAAGGAACAGGGGCATCAGCGGGCGCAGAGACGCCTCGACGGCGTCGATCAACGCTGAGCGCTGCTCGCTGTGCTGAAATGCCTGTTCCATTAGCAAGTTACATAATTACCCGGAAGTTAACGTAACTAGGACGGGTACTTATTGTCAATTTCAGCTGTGATTATGTCAAATTATTGCCGTGGCTTGCCAGTGGAAGCCACTGAAATCTCGGGAGATTATTGGTTCCGGCGGCGGGAGCCGGTTCAGCCAGGGCGTTCGATTACACGCCTATTGGCGAGCCCGTAGGGCTATCTCAATATTGGCCCGGCTGCACCAAATATTCAGCTTGCACTGGCCGCCCGCACGGACGGGGCCCAGCGGGCCATGTGGGACCCTCCAAGGGCGCGGTGCCGCGCCCGCCCGCGCTCAGGTGCGCTCGCCAGGATCGAATAGCCGCCGGTGCTCCAGGATCGCGTACCGATCGGTCATCCCCGCGATGTAATCGGCCACGACGCGCGCTGACCCGCGCGCGCCATCCCGCTCGCCGGCGAGCGTGGCAGCCTGGCAGTGCTCCGGCGGCAACAATCGCATGTCGCTGGTGAAGGCCTGGAACAGGTTGGCCAGGACCCTTCGGGCCTTCGAGGTCATGCGCAGCACGCGGTGATGCCGGTAGACGTGCTCGCGCAGGAATCCCTTGAGCTCGAGGTGATCGGCGCGAACTTCGTCGCTCAGCCCGACAAGGGCTGAACTGTGGGCGCGCACGGCGTCGATGCTCGCGGGTCGGGCGGCTGACAGGCGCGCACCGCTCGCGCGCACCACGTCGAGCACCACCTCGTTGACCATGCGTCGCACGGTCTCGTGCACGCGCCGGCGCCCGCTCAGGTCCGGGTACTCGGTATCGACGCTCTCCAGGTGACGGCGCACGAGTCGCACCGCACGCAGGTCGTCGAGCGTGATCAGCCCGGCACGGATCCCGTCGTCGACATCGTGGTTGTTGTAGGCGATCTCGTCGGCGAGGTTCGCGAGCTGGGCCTCGAGGCCCGGCTGCATGTGCTCGAGGAAGCGCTCGCCCACTTCGCCGAGCTGCGCCGCATTGACGACCGAGCAGTGCTTGAGGATGCCTTCGCGGCACTCGAACGTCAGGTTGAGGCCATTGAACGCTGCGTAGCGCTCCTCCAGCTCGTCGACGACGCGCAACGACTGCAGGTTGTGCTCGAACCCGCCGAACTCGCGCATGCATTCGTTCAGCGCATCCTGGCCGGCGTGGCCGAACGGCGTGTGCCCGAGGTCGTGCGCCAGCGAGATGGCCTCGACCAGCGTCTCGTTCAGGCGCAGCGAACGCGCGATGGAACGCGCGATCTGCGCGACTTCGATCGAGTGCGTGACGCGCGTGCGGTACAGGTCGCCCTCGTGGTTGACGAAAACCTGCGTCTTGTAGGCGAGGCGGCGGAAGGCGTTGGAGTGGATGATGCGGTCACGGTCCCGCTGGAACTCGCCGCGCGACTGCGGCGTCGGCTCGGGAAACCTGCGGCCGCGCGACGCCGCTTCGTGCGCCGCATACGGGGCCAGGCCGGCATCCATGGCGTTCGCCCCGCTCACGCGAAATGCGCCTCGAGCGTGGCGGTCAGCGCCGTGTCGGCATAATCGCCGGTGAATTCCGCGGCGCCGATCCGCTGCAGCAGCACCAGCCGCACGCGGCCGGCACGCACCTTCTTGTCGATCTGCATGTAGCCGCGCGCACCATCGACGCCGATCCGCGGCGCGTCCACCGGCAGGCCCGCCCGTTGCAGCAGGCGCCGCACGCGCTCGACGTCGGCGGCGCCCAGCCGGCCGAGCCGCATCGACATGTCCGCCGCGATCAGCAGCCCGGTCGCGACCGCCTCGCCGTGCAGCCACTCGACGTAACCGGTAGCCGCTTCGATCGCGTGCCCGAACGTGTGCCCGAGGTTGAGGATCGCCCGCTCGCCCTGCTCGCGCTCGTCGCGCCCGACGACCTCGGCCTTGATCTCGCAGGAGCGGTAGATCGCATGCTGCAGGGCGGCCGGTTCGCGGGCCAGCAGGGCGTCGACATTGCGTTCCAGCCAGGTGAAGAGGCCGGCATCGCGGATCAGCCCGTACTTGATGATCTCGGCGATCCCGGAACGCAGCTCGCGGTCCGGCAGCGTGGCGAGCAGGTCGGTGTCGGAGACCACCGCGATGGGCTGGTGGAAGGCGCCGATGAGGTTCTTGCCACCGGGATGGTTGACGGCGGTCTTGCCACCCACCGAGGAATCCACGTGCGCCAGCAGCGTGGTAGGCACCTGCACGAGGTCGACGCCGCGCTGGTAGCAGGCGGCGACGAACCCGGCGAGGTCGCCAATGACCCCGCCACCGAGCGCCACCACCACCGCGTCGCGGCCGAGGCGGTTGGTGATGAGCACGTCGAAGACCCGCCCGGCGGTGGCCAGCGTCTTGTGCTGTTCACCATCCGGCAACGTGACCTCGACGATGCGGTTGCCACCGAGCGAATGCTTGAGGAGATCCGCGTACAGCGGCGCGACGGTGACGTTGCTGACCAGCAGCACGTCGCGCCGGCCGATGGCCGCACGCAGCGCATCGCCCGCGCGCAGCAGCCCGCCGCCGATGTGGATCGGATAGGAACGTTCCGCGAGTTGTACGGTGAGTGTCTGCATGCGAAGCCGGCGTGATGGCAGGGTGGTCGGGCACCACTGCGCGCGCCAGTATACGTGGCGCGAGCAGCGCCGCGCGATCAGCCGGGAGGCGAACTCGTGCCGGGCGGCGCGGTTCCCGGCGGCAGCGTGGTAGGCGCGCCGGCCGTTGCCGCACGGGCGGCCGCATAGGCCTGCGCGACGCGGTCGGCGACCTGCGGCACGCGGCGTCGGTTGGTGGAGATGGTGAAATCCGCGATCTCGCGATACAGCGGCTCGCGGATCCGCAGCAGCTCCTGCAGCCGCTGCGCCGGGTCGACGCCCTGCAGCAGCGGCCGGTGCCGCGTCCGCCCGGCGCGCTCGACCTGCTGCGCGACCGAGGTCTCGAGGTACACGACCCAGCCCCGCTCGGCAAGGTGGCGGCGGTTGTCGGGATCGAGGACGGCGCCGCCGCCGGTGGCGAGCACGAGGCGCTCGCCAGCCGTGAGCTCGGCGATCATGTCGTGTTCGCGGCGGCGGAAGCCCGCCTCGCCCTCGCGCTCGAAGATCATCGGGATGTCGACGCCGGTGCGCCGCTCGATCTCGTGGTCGCTGTCGAGGAACGCCATGCCGAGCGCGCGCGCCAGCTGGCGCCCGACCGCGCTCTTGCCCGAGCCCATCGGTCCGATGAGGAAGATGCTGTCCCTGCCCGCGGCCATGCTAGCGGCGATCATAAACAAAGCGGCCGCCCGAAGGCGGCCGCCGTGCCCGGATCACTCCAGATCGCGATCAGAGCGGGTTGGTGCAGCTCGTCGCAACGCCGTAGGGACTGGTGACGCCCGGCGGCGCCACGTTCTGCTTGTTGACGTCGGGGGCCGCGGCGGGCAGCCAGAACGTCGCCGAGGTGCTGGCCTCGGTTCCCTGCACCGTGGTGCTCGCGGTCAGCTTGACCTGCACGTAATCGGCGTGATCCTTCGGGTACAGCACCTTCACCAGCGCGTTGCCCGCGGCATCCGTCGTGACGGACCCCGGGGAGACCGAGGCCACCAGGCCCGGATCGAGCTTGCCGTTGTTGTTGCCCGTGCCGCTGGTGTCTTCGCCCGGATCGACGATACCGTTGAAGTTCGTGTCCTCGCTCGGACAGGCTGCATTGACAGTGACCGCCCACACCGTCCCGCTCCACTCGCGGAAGCCCTTGATGTAGTTCATTGACACGACGGTCATCGTGATGTTCGCGTTCGCCACCGCGTTGCCGGCCGTATCGATGGCCTGCACCGCATAGTCGATCGAGTACTGCGCGGCGTTCTCGATATTGATCGAGTTGCCGGTGCCGAGCGAGAGGAACAGCGTCTGGCCGGCGACGGTGATCCTGGCCGTGCCAGGCGTGGCTGCACCGGTGCTGGCGGTGACCACCACACCGTCCTTGGAACTGGTCGTAGAGCTGGCGGTGTAGACCGTCGTCGCGCGGCCCTGGCTGTCGGTCGTGGCCGAGGCCACCGACAGCGCGCCGCCCGTGATGTCAGCCAGCGTGAAGTCGACGACCACGCCTTCCACCAGGTTGTTGCTCGCGTCACGCACGATGGCGGTCAGCGTGCTCTGGCCCTGGATAGCCACGGTCGAGGGGCTGGCCTGCAGCACGACCGTGGCCGGATTGGTGGCCACGAAATCGATGGTGACTTGGGCGGTGACGCCGGTGCCACTGGCGGTGATCACCGCCGGACCGGACTGCGTCGAGCTGATCGTCACCGAGGCGTTGCCCGAGCCATCGGTGGTCGCCGTCGAGGCGCTCAGCGTGCCGCGCGTCGAGGTGAACGTGACCGTCTGGCCGGACTGCGGCGTGCCGTTCGAGGTCCAGTTCACCGTGATGGTCTGCGAGACGCCGAGGTTGACCTTGGTGTTCGCGGCGGGCGCGGTGATCGTGAAGCTCTGTGTCGAGACCGCGATCGCCTGCGTCGCCTGCAGGCCGAGGGCGGCGGCCGTGAGCGTGTCGTTGCCGCCGTTGACGCCGGTGAGCTGGAAGGTCTTCTGGCCCGTGGCGTCGGTGACCACCGACGCGGCCGAGAGGGTGTTGCCGGCGCTCGAGGTGAGCGTCACGGTGCGGCCCGAGATGCCCTTGCCGCCCGAATCGGTCAGCGAGACGGTGTACGTGCCCTGCGTGTTCTGCACCAGGTTCGCCGGACCGGTCACCGTGAGCTTGGTGCCGATGACATCGACGTTGATGGTGGCATTGGCCGCGCCCGCGGTGGCGGTCACCGTGATGGTACGGTTGGTCGGGTCGGTGGCGGCGTTCAGCGTCGCCGTCGCGTGTCCGTTGGCATCGGTCGTGCCATTGGTGACCGTGATGCCACCGGAGGTGCTGGAAAACGTCACCGGCACGCCCGAGATCACCTGGTTGTTGGCATCGCGCACCAGCGCGGTGATGGCCGCGGCCCTGGAGCTGTCGGACGGGATCTGCGGCAGGTCGGTCGACAGGGTGATCGTCTGCTGCGTGTTCACGACGTTGACCGTGGTGGTGTTCGACACACCGCCGGTGCTCGCCGTCACGGTGATCGCGGTGCCGGCGGCGGCGCCACCGGCCGCCAGCGTCGCCGTGGCGACACCGGTGCCGTCGGTGGTCGCCTGGACCACGACCAGGCTGCCAGCCGACGAGGAGAACGTGACCAGCTGGTTGCTCACCGCCACGTTGCTGGCGTCGCGCACCAGCGCCGTGATGGTGACCGAGGCCGAGCCATCGGCGGGAACAGACGCGCCGCTGGCCGTCACGGTGACCGTGGCGACGTTGGTGCTGCCAGAGCTCCCGCCGCTGCTGGAGCCGCCGCCGAAGGAACTGTCACCGCCGCCGCAACCCGCGAGGGCCAGCGACGCCAGGGCCAAAAACCATCCGAGTTTTCGCATCTTGATCACCTGAAGTCACCCTTGCCTGCCAGCACACCCGTCACCGGGGCGCGGCTCAATTGACGCTGACCCCTTCACGCAGGATCTTCGGTGTCACGAAGATCAAGAGCTCGTCCTTGTTGTTCACCTTGCTCGTCGTCTTGAACAGGTGGCCGAGCACCGGGATGTCGCCGATCAGGGGCACCTTGGTCTCGGAATCGCGGCGCTCGGTCTCGAGGATGCCGCCAAGCACGACCGTCTGGCCGTCGTTGACCAGCACCTGCGTGCTGATCGCGCGCGTGTCGATCGCCGGCACGTTCACGCCGCCCGAGGTCACGATCACCTTGCCGACGCTGTCCTTGGTCACCGACAGGTCGAGGATGATGCGGTTGTCCGGCGTGATCAGCGGCTTCACCTTCAGCGACAGCACCGCCTTCTTGAACTGGATGGTGGTCGCGCCCGAGGAAGCCGACTGCTGGTACGGGATCTCGACGCCCTGCTCGATGGTCGCTTCCTTCTGGTTCGCCGTGATGACACGCGGCGAGGAGACGATCTCGCCGCGGCCCTCGGCCTGCGCGGCCGACAGCTCCAGGTCGACGATGTAGTCCGAGCCGAGCAGCATGAAGGCCAGGCTCCCCGCCGGGTTGGTCACCGGCAGGTTCACGTTGTAGCGGTTGGACGCCGAGGTGCCGGTCGGCACGCCGACCGGGTAGACCGAGCCATGGTTCGCCAGGTTGCCGATGGCCGAACTCAGCCCGCTGTCGGTGGCCGCCGCCGTGCCGCTGGTCTCGAACAGGCCGTCGTTGCCGTTCCTGCCGGTGGCCGTGAGGCCGGCGCGCACGCCGAGGTCGCGCTCGAAATCGTCGTTGACGATCACGATGCGCGATTCGATCAGCACCTGCCGCACCGGGATATCGAGCGTCGCAACCAGCTTGCGCACCTGCGAGATGGTATCCGCCGTGTCGGTCAGCAACAGCGTGTTGGTGCGCTCGTCGACGGCGACGCTGCCGCGCGAGGTCAGCACCGAGTTCGAGCTGCCGCTCTTCAGCAGCCCGGCGATGTCGCTGGCCTTGGCGTAGTTGACCTGCAGGTACTCGGTGCGCAGCGGCGCGAGTTCCTGGATGTCCTTCCTGGCGGCGAGATCCGCCTTCTCGCGCGAGGCGAGCTCCTCGGCCGGCGCGACGATGATGACGTTGCCCTGCTGGCGCTTGTCCAGGCCCTTGGTGCGCAGCACGATGTCGAGCGCCTGGTCCCAGGGGACGCTCTGCAGGCGCAGCGTGACGCTGCCGCCGACCGAATCGCTGACGACGATGTTCTGGCCGCTGGCATCGGCCAGCAGCTGCAGCACGGCGCGGGTCTCGATGTCCTGGAAGTTGAGCGAGAGCTTCTCGCCCTTGTATTCCTTCTTGTCGTCGGCCGCCGCCGCGGCCGCCTTGCGCGCCGGCTGCACCTCGATCACGTACTGGTCGTCGGTCTGGTAGGCGAGCTGGTCGAAGTCGCCGGTGGCGTTGATGACGATGCGCGTGTCCCTGCCGGCGTGCAGCGCATCGAAGCCGGCGACCGGCGTGCCGAAGTCGAGCGTGTCGTAGCGGCGCGTGAGGTTCTTCGGCAGATCGGTGCCCGCGAAGTCCACCAGGACCTGCGAGCCCTGCTGGCTGACGCTGATCGGCGTGCGCGGATCGGTCAGCTTGACGATGAGGCGGCCGCTGCCGTCGGCGCCGCGGCGGAAATCGATGTTGCTGATCGCGCGTGCCCCGGCCGGCGCAGCGGCCGCCGGAGCGCTGGCGGCGACCGCCGGAGCGGCCGCGCCAGCCGGCCCGGCACCGACCGTGACCACGAGGTCGTTGCCGTCGACGCGCGTCTGGTAGGGCTGCATCTGGTCAAGGTTCAGCACGATGCGCGTGCGCCCGTTGGCCTCGGCCGCGAGAACCGTATCGACACCGCCGGAACCGACGTCGATGCGCCGTGAATCCAGCGCCAGGCCGGTGTTCGGCAGGTCGAGCGAGATGCGCGCCGGCTTGTCGATCGTGAAGGACAGCGGCTCGGGTGCCGGACCGGAGAGGTGCAGCGTGAGCTGTACCTGCTTGCCGCCCAGCTTCTGCACGTCGATCGACTGCAGCTGGGTGGCGGGGGCGGCGTCCTGCGCGGCGGCCACTGCGACGTAGCAGCTCAGTGCCAGGCCCCAGGCGCCCCGCAACAGGTTGACGGCGATTGATCGATTCATTCGCATCTACTCCCTAGCCGGTCACTCGTTCAGGGCCAGCGCGGCGGGTCGCTCGATGTACCCGCCGAGGCCGTCCGGAACGATTTCAGTCAGCGTGATCTTCGAAGGCGTGATCTCGGTGATCTTGCCTTCATTCTGGCCGATGTGCGCGCCGACGAGGACGCGCTGCACGCGGCCGTCCTTCACCTGCACCAGGCCATAGTTCTGGCCCTCGAGCTTCAGCGTGCCGACCATGCGCAGCGTGTCGAGCGAGAACTGCTCGAGGAACTCGCGGTTGCGGCGCGACTCGGGGCGGATGCCCGGCGCGCTGCTGGCGCCCGAGCCACCCGGCACGAACGGCGAGCGCATCGCGGAGCTGGCATAGGTGAAGGTGTCGTAGGGCTTGATCTCCGGCAGCGGCTCGACGCGGCCGCCAGGTTCCTTCTTGGTGGCTTCGATGAAGCGATCCAGGTCCGCATCGCGGCCCGAACAGCCCGCCAGCGCACCCGCCGCCACCAGGGCCAGCAGGGCGATGCCGCGCAACTTGAGGCAATTATCCGGTTTCATCCGTTGCTTCCACCCATTGCGCTGCGCAACCTAGCGTGCGGCCGCCGGGCCGCGCCGCCGGCCGGTCTCGGCCTTGCGCTTGTCGGCCTCCGCCGCCGCCACTTCCTCGTCGTCGAGATAGCGGTAGGTCTTGGCCGTCAGGTCCATCTGCAGCTGGTCGTACACGCTGCTCCTGTCGGCCGCCTTGATCTGGATATCGTGCAGCGTGACGATGCGCGGCAGTGCCGCGATGCCGCTGACGAACTCGCCGAACTGGTGATAGCTGCCGGTCAGGCGGATCTTGATCGGCCGTTCGGCGTAGAAATCCTTCTTGACCTCGGTCTGCGGCTGGAACAGCTTCTCGTCGAGCGCCGCCGCCAGGCCGGTCTGCGAGATGTCGACCAGCAGGTTGTCGACCTCGGTCTTGCTCGGCAGCTGCCGCAGCATGGCGCCGAACGACTTCTCGATGTCGGCCAGCTGCTGCTTGTAGAGCTCGAGGTTCACCGCCTTCTGGTGCTTGGTGCGGTACTCGCCGCGCAGCTGGTTCTCCTGGTTCTCCAGGGTGGTCAGCTCCGGCTCGCGCGACTGCCACACGAACAGGTAGAAGCCGACGATGGACAGCACCGCGAAGCACGCGGCGACCACGCCGGCGCGGATCGGGAACGGCCAGCGACCCGGGTCGCGCCAGTCGAGCGTGCGCAGCTCCTCCAGCAGGTTCATTTCGCACCCCCGGCGCTCGCGGTGCGCTTGGACTTCTTGGCCGCGACCGGCGCTTCGTCGTCATCGCCCGGCAGCGCGATCTGCTCGGCGTACAGCACGAAGCTGTTGCCGAGCGTGCTCTCCTTGCGCGCCTCGACGACCTCGAGTTCAGGGTTGCGCAGCCACTGCGAGGCGGCGATGTTGCGCATGAACGTGGACACGCGCGTCGAGGACTGCGCGACGCCCTCGAGCTTGAACTTGCGGCTGGTCTGCGTCACCGATGTCAGGTAGGTGCCGTCGGGGATGATGTGCGTGAACTCGTCGAAGACGTGCACGATCTCGGAACGCGAGCGCTGCAGCTTGTCGATCACCTGCATGCGCGAGATAAAGCGCTGCTTCTGCGCCTCGAGGTCGTTGATCTCCTCGTTCTGCCGGTCGAGGATGCGGATCTCGGCCTTGAGGTGCTCGTTGCGCGACTCCTGCGACTCGATCATCGAGCTCATCCACAGGTAGCCCGCGCCGGTGACCAGCATCGCGCCGATCAGCGCGAACAGCAACCAGACGTACAGCGTCAGCTTGCGCTCACGGCGTTGCTGGTCACGCCAGGGAAGTAGGTTTATGCGAGGCATTTCAGTCGAAGCTCCGCAGGGCGAGGCCGCAGGCCGTCAACAGGGCCGTGGCGTCGCGCTGCACGGCCTGGGCGCGCGCCCGCGACGAGAGTTTCATCTGGCCGAGCGGATCGCCCTTTTCGGCGGGAATGCCCACGCGGCTCTGGATCACGTCCGCGACGCCTGGCACGTTGCCGCAGCCGCCGCACACCAGGATCTTGTCCGGCTGCTCGCGCCCGGTGCCGGAGGCGAGGTAGAACTGCAGCGAACGGCTGACCTGCTGGGTCATGTCGTCGATGAACGGATCGAGCACCTCGGCCTGGTAGTTGGCCGGCAACCCGCCTTCCTTCTTGGCGCGCCCGGCCTCCTCCATCGTCAGGCCGTAGGTGCGCATGATCTCCTCGGTGAGCTGCTGGCCGCCGAAGGAGAAGTCGCGGGTGTAGGTGACCTTGAGGTTGTGCAGCACGCTGAAGGTGGTGCTGCTGGCGCCGAAGTCGACCACCGCGATGGTGCGGTCGATGCCGCCGTCGGGCATCTGGTGCGTCATCAGCCGGCAGGCGTTCTCGAGCGCAAAGGCCTCGACGTCGACGATGCGCGCCGACAGGCCGGCGGCCGCCACGGCGGCGCGGCGCTGGTCGACGTTGTCAGTGCGCGAGGCCACCAGCAGGACATCGATCGACTCGCCGTCCTTCTCCGATGGGCCGAGCACCTCGAAATCGTAGCTGACCTCTTCCATCGGGAAGGGGATGTACTGGTCGGCCTGCATCTCGACCTGCGCTTCCAGGTCGGACTCCTTCAGGCCGCGCGGCATCTGGATCACCTTGGTGATGGCCGCGTCGCCGGCGATCGCGATCGCGACCTCGCGGCTCTTGGCCCCGGAGCGCTTGATGGCGCGGCGGATGCCCTCGCCGACCGCTTCCGGGTCGACGATGGTCTTCTCGTTCATCGCGTTGGGGGGCGTGGGCTCGGCGGCGTAGGCTTCGACGCGGTACTGTCCGCCACCCGCCAGCGACAGCTCGATGAGCTTGATCGACGACGTGGTGATGTCGAGTCCCAGCAGCGGGCGGTTCTTACGTGAGAGCAGGAACACGGTTTTCCTTCCTAGTCAGTAAGATACACGCCGTTATGGCGAGACCCGTTAGAATTCTCGGCAAATATATAACAGCCATTGGTTAAATTGAACGTGAGAAGCCTCACGAATTCGACCGCGTTTGCACTGTCTACCAGCCACTCGACGACCTGCGGCAAGCACTCGGCTTCACCGCTTCGCCCGACCGCCGGGGACTTCAACACGAGGCCGCAAGCCGGCGCAACAACGGAGCCCGATTAGGTGAAACCGCGCACGTTCCGCTTCCTCGGCAGGCTGGTGCTGGCGGCGTTGCTGCTGCTGCTCGCGGGCCTGTACGCGATCGCCGGCAGTTATGTCTACCTGGAGCCCTCGCTGCCGACGGCCGCGGCCATGCGCAACGTCGAGATGCAGGTGCCGCTGCGCGTCTACACGCGCGACGGGCAGCTGATCCAGCAGATCGGCGAGCAGCGGCGCGTGCCACTCGCCTACGAGGACATCCCGCAGCTGGTGCGCGAGGCCTTCCTCGCCGCCGAGGACGACCGCTTCTTCCGCCACCACGGCATCGACTACACCGGCGTGCTGCGCGCGGTGCTGGTCAACCTGCTCTCGCGCGGCTACACCCAGGGCGCCAGCACGATCACGATGCAGGCGGCGCGCAACATGTTCCTGACGCCCAAGAAGGACCTGCGCCGCAAGCTCTCCGAGGTGTTCGTCACGCTGCGCATGGAGCACGAATTCAGCAAGGAGCAGATCCTCGCGACCTACCTGAACGTGATCTTCTTCGGCCAGCGCGCCTATGGCGTCGCGGCGGCCGCCGAGGCCTATTTCGGCAAGCCGCTGAAGGAGCTCTCGGTCGCCGAGATCGCCACGCTCGCGGGCCTGCCGAAGGCGCCCTCGGACTACAACCCCGTGTCGAACCCGCGCGCCGCCCAGGCACGGCGCCACTACGTGCTGCAGCGCATGGCCCGCCTGCGCTACATCGACGCCGCCACCGCCGCGCACGCCGACGCCGAGCCGATGCAGGCGCGCGAGTACGCCCCGCTGTACGACATCGAGGCGCCCTACATCGCCGAGATGGTCCGGCAGGAGGTCGTCGAGCGCTACGGCGAGGCGGCCATCAATTCCGGCTACCGCGTCTACACGACCGTCGACGGGCGGCTGCAGGCCGCCGCCGACCGCGCGCTGCGCCTCGGCCTGATCGAATACGACCGCCGGCACGGCTACCGCGGCCCGCTCGGCCAGGCGCGGCTCGACGAAGCGGCGCTCGGCTCGACCGACCGGCTCGAGGCGCTGCTCGCCTCGGTGCCGGCGATCGGCAACCTGACGCCCGCCGTGGTGGTGTCGGTCGCGCCGAACAGCGCCCGCGTCTACGCGCGCGGCGCGGGCTACGCCCAGGTCGACTGGGACGGCCTGTCCTGGGCGGCGCGCCGCGTGTCGGACACGCGTACCGGCCCGCCGCCGCGGCGCGCCGAGGACGTCGTGCGCCGCGGCGACATCGTCTACGTCGTGGGCGCGGCGCCCGGGCCGGTGCAGCTCGCGCAGTCGCCCGAGGCGCAGGCGGCGCTGGTGTCGATCGATCCGGCCGACGGGGCCGTCGTGGCGCTGGTCGGCGGCTTCGACTACTTCAGCAACAAGTTCAATCGCGCGATCCAGGCGCGGCGCCAGCCCGGCTCGGGCTTCAAGCCGTTCCTGTACTCCGCCGCGCTCGAGCATGGCTTCACGCCCTCGAGCATCCTGATGGACGCGCCGATCGTGCTCGACGATGCCGGCATGGAGCAGGCCTGGCGGCCGGAGAACTCCGGCGGCGATTTCAGCGGCCCGATCCGCCTGCGCGAGGCGCTGGTGCGTTCGCGCAACCTGGTTTCGATCCGCCTGCTGCGCAGCATCGGCCCGGACGTGGCGATCGACTACGCCGCGCGCTTCGGCTTCGAGGCCGGCAGCATGCCGCGCAACCTGACGCTGGCGCTGGGCACGCTCCCGGCGACGCCGCTCGAGGTGGCCACCGCCTACGCCACCTTCGCCAATGGTGGCTTCCGCGTGAAGTCCTACTTCATCGACCGCATCGAGAATGCGGGCGGCGAGGTGTTGTGGCACGCCACGCCGGCGCTCGCCTGCAACGGCTGCGAAACCGCGGGCTCGGCGGCCGCTGCGGCCACGGCGGGCGGTGCGACCGGCATCGACGCCGCGGACGGCGCCGCGATGCCCGCCGGCGGCACCATTCCTCCGCCGGAGGCGACCTGGGTGCCGCCGCAGCCCTCGCAGTCGGTGGGGACGCTGCTGCAGCAGTCGGCGCTCGCCCCGCGCGTCATCTCGGCCGCCAACTGCTGGCTGATGGACGACATGATGGGCGACGTGATCCGCCGCGGCACCGGCCGGCGCGCACTGGTCCTCGGGCGCAGCGACCTGTCGGGCAAGACCGGCACCACCAACGAGGCGCGCGACACCTGGTTCAACGGCTTCAACCAGAACCTGGTGGCGAGCGTTTGGGTGGGCTTCGACCAGGAGCGGCCGCTGGGCGAGGGCGAGGAAGGTGCCCGCACCGCGGTGCCGATCTGGGTGACCTACATGCGCGAGGCGCTGCGCGGCGTGCCGGACGTGCCGCGGCCGCGGCCCGCTGGCCTGGTGCAGCTCACGATCTCGGCACGTACCGGCCTGCCGACCACGGCCGGCGACCCGGAGGCCATGACCGAGACCTTCCTCGCCGCGCACCTGCCCGAAGGCGCCGTGCTGCCCGCGGCGGATGGCACCGCCGCGCCGCTCACGCCGGGCGGCGCCGCCCCGCGCCGTGGCACCGATACCACCGAGTCCGGCGAATCCATCTTCTGACATGACGCGCCGCGCCTCGCCCCGCCACGACAACCTGCGGCGCGCGCTTGCGCAGGAGGCGGCGCGCATCATGGCGCAGCACGGCATCCACGACTTCCTGCTGGCCAAGCGCAAGGCGGCCGAGCGCCTCGGGGTCAGCGATGCCTCGGCCCTGCCGCGCAACACCGAGATCGAGGCCGCGCTGGTCGAATACCAGCGGCTGTTCGACGCCGCCGGGCACGACGCGACGCTGGCCGCGCAGCGGCGCGCGGCGGCACGCGCCATGCGCTGGCTCGAGGATTTCGAGCCGCGCCTCGTCGGCCCCGTGCTGAGCGGCACGGCGACGGCGCACGCCCCGGTGCAGCTGCACCTGTTCGCCGACCGCCCCGAGAGCGTGACGCTGCGGCTCCTCGACCGCGGCATCGCGCACGAGGTCACCGAGCGCCGCCTGCGCGTCGATGCCGAGCACGTGCGCCCGTACCCGGGCCTGCGCTTCGAGTTCGGCGACCAGGAGTTCGACGTAACGGTATTCCCGCTCGATGGCATCCGGCAGGCGCCAGCGAGCCCCGTGGATGGCAAGCCGATGCGGCGCGCGGACACGGAGGAGGTGGAGGTGCTGCTCGCTGCGGGGGAGTCGGGCGCGCAGTAGTGCAGAGGGGGGCCGGGGGGGGCGGGGGGGGGGTGCTGGCGGCCTTTCACGCGCACACGGCGGAATTGGAAGATTGAAGGCCGCCGCCTGGTGCCTTCGAATTTGGGGGGCAGAGAGGACAAGCGGAGAGCCATCACGGGTGGCACCGCCCGGCGGCTTCGCGGAAACAGCGCGTGAAAGCCTCCAGCACCCCGCCCCCTCCCGCGCCGGTCACGCGGCAGCGCGAGCTGTGCGCCGGAGCGCCCGCAGCGCGCGGCAGCGATCCCGTAGCGCGTGCGAGCGCAAGACCCGCGCGTACCCGTCAGCGGCGCGCGGGCCGGGCCTGCGGTCTTTCACGCGCTTGTTCTACGAAGCCGCCGCTCGGAGGTTCTTCAAATGGCACGCCAGCATCCCCCCAGGATGCCCCAATTCACCGGCACCAGGCGGCGGCCTTCAGCTTCCAATTACGCTGTGCGCGCGTGAAACGCCGCAGGCCCGGCCCACGCGCCGCCCGCGAAGGTCCGCGAGGGTCCTGCCCTCCTACCCGCGCTTCCCCACCGGCAGGTAATCGCGCTTGCTGGGCCCCGTGTACAGCTGCCGCGGCCGCGCGATGCGCATCGCCGGGTCGCCGATCATCTCCAGCCAGTGCGCCACCCAGCCGACGGTGCGCGCGATCGCGAACATCACCGTGAACATCGAACGCGGGATGCCGAGCGCGCTGTAGATGATGCCGGAGTAGAAGTCGACGTTCGGGTAGAGCTTGCGCGAGACGAAGTACTCGTCCTTCAGCGCGATCTCCTCGAGCCGCAGCGCCAGTTCGAACAGCGGGTTGTCGGAGCGGCCGAGCTTGCCGAGCACCTTGTGGCACATCTCGCGGATGATCTTGGCGCGCGGATCGAAGTTCTTGTAGACGCGGTGGCCGAAGCCCATCAGCTTGAAGTGGCTGGACTTGTCCTTGGCCATCGCCAGGTACTTCGGGATGTTGTCGACGCTGCCGATCTGCTCGAGCATCGCCAGCACCGCCTCGTTGGCGCCGCCGTGCGCCGGGCCCCACAGCGCCGAGACGCCGGCGGAGATCGCCGCGTAGGGATTGGCGCCGGTGCTGCCGGCGAGGCGCACGGTCGAAGTGCTGGCGTTCTGCTCGTGGTCGGCGTGCAGGATGAACAGCAGGTCGAGCGCCTGCGCGTACACCGGGTCGACCTCGTACTTCTCGCAGGGCACCGCGAAGAACATGTGCAGCGTGTTCGCGCAGTAGTCCAGGTCGTTGCGCGGGTACACGAACGGCTGGCCGACCGAGTGCTTGTGCGCGGCCGCGGCGATCGTCGGGATCTTGGCGATGACCCGGTGCGAGAAGATCTCGCGGTGCCGCGGGTTATTGATGTCCATCGAGTCGTGGTAGAAGGCCGACATCGAGGCCACCACCGCCGACACCATCGCCATCGGGTGCGCGTTGTGGTGGAAGCCGTTGTAGAAGCGCAGCAACGACTCGTGCGTCATCGTGTGCCGGCTGATGCTGTGGTTGAAATCGCTGAGCTGCTGCGCGGTGGGCAGATCACCGTTGATCAGCAGGTAGGCAACCTCCATGAAGTTGCTCTTCTCGGCGAGCTGCTCGATGGGGTAGCCGCGGTACATCAGCACGCCGGCGTCGCCGTCGATGTAGGTGATCTTGCTCTCGCAGCTGGCCGTGACGCCGAAGGCCGGGTCGAAGGTGAAGACGCCGTGGTCCTTGATCAGGCCACTGACATCGAGGACCTTCGGGCCGATGGTGCCGGTGAGGACCGGCAGCTCGGATTTCGCGCCGGTCGCCGGGTTGATCAACTGGAAGTTCGTGCCGCTCATGGGTGCGCCGCCGCTTCTCGGGATGAAAAGGAAGCGTTACACGCTCACCACGCGGAATCAAGGCACGGGAACTACGCAGTGGCGGACACGCATCACCACCCTGCGGACGGGAATCGCGACGCGGTTCGCAATCGCGGCAGTCTCGATCCCGACGCGCCCCCAGCGGCGCGCCGGCGCCGACAGGCGCTCAGCGCACCGTCGCGGTCGCGCCGTACTTCTTGCGGAACTTGTCGACGCGGCCGGCGGTGTCGACGATCTTCTGCTTGCCCGTATAGAACGGATGGCAGTTCGAGCAGACGTCGACCTGCAGGTCGTGACCCACGGTGGAGCGCGTCTTGAACGTGTTGCCGCAGCTGCACGTCACGGTGATCTCGGCGTACTCGGGATGAATCGAGGCTTTCATGGCAGTGCGGCGCTGTTCGGAAGGGAAAAAGGGCGCGCAGTCTAGCCGCGTGGCCGCGACCTCACAAGGGCCCGCGCGCGCGTCGGCGCCACGGGCGGTTTCCTTATCCACAAATCGTGTGGATAAGTCTGTGGGTAGCCCGCTCCCGGCAGGTCCCGCAAAGCGGGTTTTCCGCGTTTCTGTGCGGTTGGGCAAATAATGACCAGCCCATTACAGCCATTAAAAACAAAGGGTTAGGCGCATCAACTTGGGCAGCTTATGCAATACTAAGCGTAATTGGCTCATTCACGGCCGGCCGGCCCGGCTTGTGCATAACGCGCGCGAATCGCCGCAGGTTCTGCGCTAACTCCTAGGCCCGGCTGGCCTTTTTTGACAGCGCTTCACGGCAGGAATCGCTGCAGGAGATCGTTGAGGAAGCGCTCGCCCAGCGAGGTCGTGCGCCAGAGGCCTGCCTGGCACTCGAGCAGGCCCTGCTCGCGTGCGCGTTCGAGCGTCGCCGCCACCGCCGACGCGCCCAGTCCGGTGCGCGATTCGAACATGGGCATCCCGAAGCCCTCGCGCAGGCGCAAGGCGTTCATCATGAATTCGAACGCCCGGTCGGCCGTTGCCACCGCGCGCGGTTGCGGCGGCCCCGCCTCCACCTCGGCGAAGTAGCGGCGTGGTTCGCGGGCGCGCGCCGTGCGGACGATGCGCCCCGCGGCGGGCTCGGTGAGCTTGCCGTGGGCGCCGGCCCCGATCCCGAGGTAGTCGCCGAAGCGCCAGTAGTTCAGGTTGTGGCGGCAGCGGCGGCCGGCGGTGGCGTAGGCCGAGACCTCGTAGGGCCCGAAGCCCGACGCCGCGAGCCGCGCCTGGCACTCCTGCAGCATCGCCGCCACGATTTCCTCGTCGGGCAGGCCGGCGGGCGGCTGCGCGCCGAACAGCGTGCCCGGCTCGAGCGTCAGCTGGTAATGCGACAGGTGGGCGGGCGCGAGCGCCAGCGCCGCCTCGACATCCGCGACGGCGGCGGCCATCGTCTGCCCGGGCAGGCCGTACATCAGGTCGAGGTTGAAGTTGTCGAGCCCGGTGCCATGCAGTTCCTCCGCGGCGCGGCGCGTCTCGTCCGCGACGTGGATGCGTCCGAGCCGCCGCAGGGTCGCATCGTCGAAACTCTGCGCGCCCAGGGAGACGCGGTTGACGCCGGCCGCGCGATAGCCGGCGAAATCGCCGCGCTCGATGGCGCCCGGATTGGCCTCGAGCGTGACCTCGGCGTCGGCCGCCAGGCGCAGCAGCGTGCGCGCCTGCTCGAGCACCGCGCCGATCTCGTCGGGGCCGAAGAGGCTCGGCGTACCGCCGCCGAGGAAGACGCTCGTGACCTCGCGCCCGGCAACGGCGACCGCCTGCTGGGCGAGATCGCGGGCCAGCGCGGCCACGTAGCCGGCCGTGGGCGGCGCCTCGCCGGCCACGTGCGAGTTGAAGTCGCAGTACGGGCACTTGCGCACGCACCACGGGAAGTGCACGTAGAGCGCCAGCGGCGGCGCGGCCAGGCTCACCGCCGCACGCCCGGCCCGTCCGCGGAGGCACCCACCGCCGCGGCCCCGCCGGCCGCTGCAGCTCCGCCCGCCGCCGCGGCCCCGCTCGCCGCCGCCAGGCGCGTGGCCAGCGCGCGCAGCGCCTGGCCACGGTGGCTCAGCAGGTTCTTGTGCTCGGGGGCCAGCTCGGCCGAGGTGCACTCGAGGCCGGCGGGCAGGAACAGCGGGTCGTAGCCGAATCCGCCGCTGCCGCGCGCGGCCGTGCCGATGCGACCCTCCCAGCTCCCCTCGACCGTCAGGGGCTCGGGATCATCGGCCGAACGCACGAAGGCGAGCACGCAGCGGTAGCGGGCGCCGCGCCGCTCCGGCGGCACGTGCTCGAGCTCGGCGAGCAGCCGCGCGTTGTTGTCCGCATCGCCCGCGCCCTCGCCCGCGTAGCGCGCCGAGCGCACGCCGGGACGGCCGCCGAGCGCGTCCACCTCCAGGCCCGAGTCGTCGGCGAGCGCGGGCAGGCCGGTGCAGCGCGCCGCGTGGCGCGCCTTGAGCAGCGCGTTGGCCTCGAAGCTCGTGCCGGTTTCCTCCGGCGCGACGACGCCGAGCGCCGATTGCAGCAGCACCTCGAAGCCGAGCGGCGCCAGCAGAGCCTGGAATTCGCGCTGCTTGCCGGGGTTGGCGGTCGCGAGCACGACCCGCACGGCGGTTGCCCCGCGGCGGCCGGCTCAGTCGGCCAGCGCCTGCGCCTGCAGGGCGCAGAGCTCGCCGATGCCGGCAGCGGCCAGGTTCAGCAGCGCATCGAGCTCGTGGCGACGGAAGGCGTGCCCCTCGGCCGTGCCCTGGACCTCGATGAAGGCGCCACCGTTGTTCATGACCACGTTCATGTCGGTCTCGGCCTGCGAATCCTCGATGTAGTCGAGGTCGAGCATCGGCATGCCGCCGACGATGCCGACCGACACCGCCGCCACCTGCCCGTGCAGCGGCGGCCGGTCGATCACGCGCCGCGCGCGCAACGCGTCGCAGGCGTCGGCGAGCGCGACGTAGGCGCCGGTGATGGAGGCGGTGCGCGTGCCGCCGTCGGCCTGCAGCACGTCGCAGTCGATCGTGACGGTGCGTTCGCCCAGCGCCTCGAGGTCGACGACGGCGCGCAGCGAGCGGCCGATGAGCCGCTGGATCTCCTGCGTGCGCCCGGTCTGCTTGCCGCGCGCCGCCTCGCGCGGCGTGCGCGTGTGCGTCGCGCGCGGCAGCATGCCGTATTCGGCCGTGACCCAGCCCTGGCGCTTGCCGCGCAGGAAGCCCGGCACGCCTTCCTCGATGGTCGCGGTGCACAAGACGCGCGTCCCGCCGAATTCGACCAGCACCGAGCCCTCGGCGTGGGCGGTGTAGCGGCGCGTGAAGCGCACCGGGCGCAGCGCATCGGCTGCGCGATCATGACGGCGTTGGCTGCTCAAGCGGTTATTTTCCCAGGAAACGCAGGGCCACGGCGGAGGTATTGTCGCTGCCCGCGCCGCCGGTCGCCACCGCGTGTTCGCCCAGCACCTGCAGCTGCGTGCGCAGCGGCTGGCCGTCGGCGCACAGGAGCGAAGCGATCAGCGTGTCGTCGGCGTGCGCCCACAGCCCGTCGGTGCACACCATCAGGATGTCGCCGGCGCGCAGCTCGCGCCGGCGGTTGATGCTCATCTCGGGGAGCATCAGCTCGCCGCCGAGGCAGGACTCGACGAAATTGCGCATCGGGTGGTTCTGCACCTGGTCGGCGCCGATCAGGCCCTCGCGCACCAGCAGCTCCACGTGGCTGTGGTCGCGCGTGCGCTCGAGCACGCGGCCGTTGCGCAGGTGGTACACGCGGCTGTCGCCGACATGCGCCCAGTAGGCCGAGCCCTCCTGCACCAGGCACACCGCGCAGGTGGCGCGCGGGCGGTTCTCCAGGGGGAGCTGCAGGCCGGCCTCGACGACGCGCTGGTGCGCGAGCCCGAGCGTGACGTGCAGGAAGCCGAGCGGGTCGAACAGCGGCTGCGGCGTGTGCCAGAAGCGCTCGGCCAGCACCTTCTGCCCGATCTCGGCGGCGCGCTCGCCCTCGGCATGGCCGCCCATGCCGTCGCAGGCGATCAGCAGCGCCGCGCGCTCCGCCACCGCCGCCAGCACGCGATCCTGGTTGCTGTCGCGCGCGCCCTGGAGGCTGAGCTCGGCGTATTCGACCCGCAAGCGATCCCCGCGTCTCTATTTCAGCTAAACTGCGGCCGGTTTTATATCATTCCCCATCACGCCCCGTCAGCCGTTCTCGCGCAGTAACCATAATGATGGCGAGCATGACCGGTTTCGCACGACGCGAAACCAGCGGACCCTTCGGCACCCTGGTGTGCGAGATCCGCAGCGTCAACCACCGCTTCCTCGACCCCTCGCTCCGCCTGCCGGACAGCTGCCGCGCGCTCGAAACCGAGCTGCGCCAGTCGCTGGCCGCGGAACTGCGCCGTGGCAAGGTGGACTGCACTGTACTGCATCGGCCGCCGGCCTCCGGCGCCGGCGCGCTCGACGTGGATGCCGCCGCGCTGCAGGCCCTGCTGGCGCGCGCGCGCGAGCTCGCGGCGGCGGCCGGCCCCGGCGCGCGCCTCGACGTGCTCGACCTGCTGCGCTGGCCCGGCGTGCTGCGCGAGGAAACGCTCGATGCCGAGCAGTTCGCCGCGGCCGTGCGCGAGCTGTTCGCCGCCGCGGTCGCCGACCTCAAGTCCGCCCGGCTGCGCGAGGGCGAGCGGCTCGCCGGGCTGATCCGCCAGCGCTGCGCGGTGCTCGCCCAGCTGGTCGAGCAGGTGAGCGCGCGCGCGCCCGAGGTGCAGGCGCGGGTGCGCACGCGCATCCTCGAGCGCCTCGCCGAACTCGGCGCCGAGGTGAACCGCGAGCGCGTCGAGCAGGAAGTGGTGCTGCTGCTGCAGCGGCTCGACGTCACCGAGGAACTCGATCGCCTGCGCGGTCACCTCGCCGAGACCGAGCGCGTGCTGGCGGCGCCCGAGCCGGCCGGCCGGCGGCTGGACTTCCTGATGCAGGAGTTCAACCGCGAGGCGAACACGCTCTCCTCCAAGTCGCAGGACCTCGAGACCACGCGCGCCGCGGTGGAGATGAAGGTCGCGATCGAGCAGATGCGCGAGCAGGTGCAGAACATCGAATAGCGGCCGGGGGCGTCCGCAGAATTCCGCAGAAGTCGCTTTAAGCCCTTGAGTTTCTACGGCTTTTAGCCAGATTCGTCCACTGGCGTCCAATCTCGTCTGAGCTAATCTTGTAGCTGGATCGGTAGCTGGTTTGTAGCTAAATCCGTAGCTGGGATTCGACGAGCAAGGGGACGAAATGGCACGCGCGAAACTCACGGCGCTCGCGGTCGAGCGGGCGCAGAAGTCCGGCAAGTCGGTGCTGCTCAGTGATGGCGACGGCTTGTATCTGCGCAAGCAGACGCGCGATGGTGCGTCGTGGACGCTGCGCTTTCGATTCGCCGACAAGGAGCATTGGCTCACGCTCGGCAACTATCCCGACATGTCGCTCGCGCTGGCACGCATCGAGGCGCGGCAGGCCCGTGTGCTGCTCGACAAGCAGCAGAACCCCCTCAGCGTGCGGCGCGCAGCGCTGGAAGAAGAACGACAGAAGGGATCTTTCAAGGCGTTGTGCGAAGACTGGTATCGCGCCGAGGTCCAGGCGCGCGGGCTCAAGCATCCGGCCGTGCCGCGGCGCTATCTCGACAAGTATCTTCTGCCGAAACTCGGCCGGCTCGCGGCGAGTGACGTGACGCCGGCCGATGTGGCCCGCGTACTGGATGAACTCAAGGGACGTGCGCCGACGGCGGCGAATGATCTACTACGGTTTACGCGGCGCGTCTTCGCATTTGGCGTGCGGCGTCGGCTCGTCACCAGCAATCCGGCCGCGGATTTCTCGCCACGCCTCGATGCTGGAGGAACCGAGAGGGCGCGAAGCCGCGCCCTCGGCGCAGATGAACTTGCCCGGCTGTTCGAGAAGCTGCGGGAGACTGCGAACTTCGGCGAAGACAATCTGATCGCGGTGAAGCTCTTGCTAGCGCTGTGCGTGCGCAAGGGTGAACTGCTCGGTGCGCGATGGGCGGAGTTCGATCTCGATGGAGAGACCACCGCGGGCGCGGTTTGGCACCTGCCCGCCTCACGCACCAAGACCGGCGAGAGCCTCGACATTCCCCTGGCGCCGGTTGTGGTCGAATGGCTTCACGCGCTGCGCGTACTCGGCGCTCGCAGCGAGTTCATATTTCCGAAGCGCCGCCGCGACCCGCGGGAGCGGGTGCCGCATATGGGCATCGACACGCTGAACGTCGCACTGCAGCGCGTGGCTCACGGCCTGCCGCACTTCACCCTGCATGACCTGCGTCGAACGGCACGAACGCACCTCGCGGCTCTAGGTGTGCGGCGGGAAGTCGCGGAGCGCTGCCTCGGACACAAGCTGCGCGGCGTCGAGGGCACCTACGACCGTCACGACTATTTCCGGGAGCGCCGGGTGGCGCTCGAATCCTGGGCGACACTGCTGCAGGGCTTCGAGCGCGGCGAGAGCAAGGTGGCGACGCTTCGGCCCAGGTTCTCGGCTGAACGCTAGTTCGGGCGCCGGCTGAAAGTAACTTCAGCGCCGGCGCTTCTTGGCGCCCTTGAAGTCACGATTGATCCGGTTCAGGTCGAAGCCCTTCGGATCGAACACGCCGCCGATCCACCGCACCATGTCCTCGTGCTGCTCATGTTCACGATCGCCGAGGATCCGCAGATACAGCTCATAGCCCGGCGGACCGCCCACGTCTTCTGGTGGACAGGCATTCTCACCGGCAAGGCATATCGGCAGGGGAAGATCCTGCGTCGCCCCGATCTGCTGCGGGGATTCGATGACGATCCGATGCCGCCAGCCGTCGCCCATGTCGTAGCGATACTCGAACTCGCCACGCACGCCCAGCTCCGATACCACGGCGGCGACAGACACCCGGCGCTCGTCCCGATACTTGCTGGTATCGGTGTCCAGGCCAACCTCGTGAATCCACCAGTCCGGCGCGACGACGCCCGCGGCGGTCTCGAACTCATGGGCGTGCGAATCAGTCCACCCCATGACCCACTGCAGGTAGCCATGCAGGCTGGCGAGCGTCCATTGATTGGAGACGAGCACCCGACGCCAGACGAGGGGCGCCACGTCCAGCAGTTCGATGCGCAGGGCCACGGGCTGTGGCCGAGGGGGCGTCGGCAATTCGGATCCTCCCGGGCAGGCGGCAGAATGAGAACACGAGGACGAGCCCGATGGCGAGCAGGCCCGCCACCGCGACCGGCAAGGTCGCCCCGGCCATTAGGTTGCCGACGAGTCGTATCCGACCTCCCAGCTGCGCAGGTTCGCCAGCAGGGTCGCCTTGAAGTGATCCCGCAACCCGGTGCAGACCTTGATCATCGCCATCACATCCTCGCGCCGAGGGCCGGTGGCGCCGCGGCCCTGACGCACCGTGTGGGCAATCTGGTTGAGGTTGCGGCCAATGGCGCCAAGCTCCGTGATGGCGCTCCTGAGTGCCAACAGCTCGTCCTTGGGCAGCGGCGCCAGATGCCGCAGGTGGGAACGGGTCAGCACGGAGACGTAGGTCGCCGCCGGCATGCCGCGCGCGTCAGCCCGCGCCGCCAACAGCAACTGATCGTCGGGCCGCAGGCGCACGTAGAGGCGGGCGTCGCGGCTGACCTGGCGAACCCTGCAGGAGGCGCCCACCCGCGGCACCGCGGCTCCATCGAGCGTGACTTCGAGCAGCTGTTTCAGAAGCGCGGACTCGCTGAGTTGGCGCTGTTCGGCCAACACTTTGAGACGGGCCTTCATCTCTGGCGAGACGCGAGCAGCGATGAAGTAATTGGCGCCCATGGCCACATTGTTCAACACGAGCGGCCGCCGGCCTATCCTGCAATACACGGAAAATAGCGGTGAAACCTCACAACCCTTGGAACTCACCTTCAACACTCAGCTGAAGTATTGGGTAGTTTTTCCGCAGAACCCGGCCTCGTGATCGTGGTGTTACGAGAGGTAATCTTGATGCAGGTGACGGCTTGTCCGCGTTCTACTGGAACCACACATCGAGATGGACGACATGGCCAACTATTCATACGACACGCTGACGCCGGTGCAGATCCTGCGCCTACCGCAGGTTTGCAAAGTCACCGGGTTGGGACGTTCGATGATCTACCAGCTCGAATCAGCACACCGGTTTCCGTGTCGGGTACGCATTGGCGCGCGCGCCGTAGGTTGGGTGGAATCCGAAATACAGCGATGGCTTGCAGACCGTATTGAGCGATATCGCGCGTAGCCAGATGACGCAGGTCCTGGGCGTGTCCCCACTTAGTTCCTGCCCTGTTTTCGACGAACTGGGCATAGAAAGCAATCGCGCCGCACCGCATCAATTCGTCGCGGCGACATTCAAGGAATTGGGCTCTTGAAATTCGGCCGGCAGCCCCAACATTCGAAAAATCCGGCTGGGAATCGGCGTCGGCTGCTTCATCGAGTCCGGAGGGCGTTGTACACGTTGTCAATCACCACGATGACGTGGGCCTCGACGGTAGTTGTCCACATGCTGGTCGCTCCTTCGTGAGTCCGCTGATAGTGCCTGGTTCGCCACGCTACACGTGCCGCTACTACAAGGTAGCAGCAATTGTTCACTGCGCATCAGCTCTGACCTAGTGTGGGGCGGGAGCGTAACCGCAATGCGCGCGGTGCTCCCGCTCCCTATCAATTTGGGGGGCGATCGTGGGCTGGCCGTTGACTCCGAAGGATCAGAAGCGCTACCCCCATTTCGATCTCCCGCTACCGCTCGACGAGCTCATACGGATCGCCAGCGATCCGAGCGAAGTGGCTAAGAACAAATTCTGGCCCTTCTTGCACTACGAAAAGTCATGGCTCCGATTCCGCGAGCCCAACGTGAGCCGGGACGACCTGCGAAAGACCCGGCCAATCAGGTACGCCTCTCGAAAGGACAGTGCGATCTACAGCAGATACAGGGCTTTGCTGTCTGAACGCTACGAAGACCTGCTGGCGTCAAAAGGACTCTCCGATTGCGTTCTGGCGTACCGGAGGCTGCCGAAGCCAGGTCTTCGAGGCGGCAAGACGAACATTGATTTCGCCTACGACGCCTTCCAGAAGATTCGAACCATGGGCGAATGTTCCGCGGTGGCCCTCGATATCAAGGGCTATTTCGACAACATGGATCACGACATCATCAAGTCGCAATGGTGCCGGCTGCTCGGAGTTGATCGACTTCCGGCGGACCACTTCCGCGTATTTCGATCGGTCACCAAGTACGCATGGGTGGATCGCGACAGGCTCTTGGCGCGCTTGGGATTCCTGGTAATAGAGCCGGGAAAGAACGGCGGTCTGCGGAAGCGCTGGTCTACCTCACGTCAGGCTGTACCGATGCAGGTTTGCATTCCGACCACATTTCGCGATCTTGTCGCCGAAGATTCCGGAACTGAAACGCCACTGCTGAAGGTCAACGACAAGGGATACGGAATCCCTCAAGGTGCACCGATCTCTGACGTTCTTGCCAACATCTACCTGCTGGATTTTGACGAAGAGATGCTCGCTTTTGCCAGTGGGGTAGGCGGTCACTACATGCGGTACTCCGATGACATTCTCATTCTCCTGCCTGGTGGAGAGAAGGAGGGCTTGGCCGCAGCCGAGTTCGCTAGCGAGAAAATCCGCGATCACGGCAGCGAAATCAGAATCAAGAAGGAAAAGACCGAAGTCATTGAATTCGCCTTCGATGCAGCAGGCACGCTGAAGTCCAGGAATGTGACGAGACCCGGCGGTAAGGACGGCTTGGAGTACCTCGGGTTTCGCTTCGACGGCAGAAATGCATACCTGCGCGATGCCACGCTATCTGGCGTTCTTCGAAAGATGACGTCCGTGGTGCGGCGCGAAGTAAGGCGGACTGTCGCGCAGTATCCCGGTCGCGATCAGACGTACTTAGAGAACCAGGTGCTTCGCCGTGGAATTCGTCAGCGCTTCCGAAAAGTACGTGGTTTCGACGAGAAGCAGAGCAAGCAGCGATGGACCTTCTATACGTATGTTCGACGAGCTGCGCAGGTATTCGGGCGCGAGGGCCAGAACTTCTATCGCCAGACCCGCAACCAGGTTCCCTTCTTGAAGCGCCTGATCTCTGGGGAAGTCGCCCGAGCCCTGGAGAAGGGATCTCCGCCCTCGCTGTCGTAGAAACTCTCGATCTCGTGGCACAATGTCTGGCTCTGCTTGACTCCCAACTCGGGCGTCAAGTGAAGGACTTCGGCAACTTCTTCGCAATCTTGCTGAACAGGTCGAACGCCGCCTCCAGCTCGTCCGCGATCTCCGTAGCGATGACATCCGGCGGCGGCAGCGCGTCCGTGTCCGTCAGGCTCTTGTCCTTGATCCAGAACAGGTCGAAGCTCAGCTTGTCGCGCTTCTGGATCTCATCGAGGCTGTAGCTGCGCCAGCGGCCATCCGGATTGCTCTCGCTCCAGGTGGCCTCACGCTTGTGAACCTCGCCGGCACGGTAACAGGCGACGAACTCGTCGAAGTCGCGACGGCTGATCGGCGACTGCTTCTGGGTGAAGTGCTTGTTGGTCCGCAGGTCATACACCCACAGCCGCTCGGTCCAAGGCGCGGGACGGCCTTCCTTCTTGTCAAAGAACAGCACGTTGGCCTTCACGCCGGGCGAGTACCAGATGCCGGTGGGCAGGCGCAGCAGGGTATGGACGTTGCACTTCTCCAGCAGGTTGCGGCGCACCTTCTCGCCAGCGCCGCCCTCGAACAGCACGTTGTCGGGAAGCACCACGGCGGCACGGCCGTTGATCTTCAGCAGCGAGAACATGTGCTGCACGAAGTTCAGCTGCTTGTTGCTGGTCTCCGTCCAGAAGTCCTCGCGCACGACGACGGCGTCGTCCTTCTCGGTGTCGCCGGCCTCGTTGACGAACTGCACACTCTGGCTCTTGCCGAAGGGCGGGTTGGCCAGGATCATCGAGTACTCGGTGCTCCACGGCGCCGCGAGGCTGTCGTGACCGGAGTGCACCACCACCTTGTCGCCGCCGATGCCGTGCAGGTAGAGGTTCATCGCGCACATGCGCGCGACCTTGGGTGATATTTCCATCGCCTCGACCAGTTCCTCACGCACGCGGCGCTTCTCGTCGGCGTCGAGGTCGCGACCGTACTTGTCGAGCACGTACTGGTAGGCAGTGAACAGGAAGCCGCCCGTGCCCGACGCCGGGTCGCAGATGCGATCCGCGGGCGTGGGCTGCATCACCTCGACCATGGTCTGGATCACGGCGCGTGTGGTGAAGTACTGCCCCGCTCCCTTGGTCGACTCCGAGGCGCTGCGCTGGAGCAGCTCCTCGTAGATCGTACCCTTCACGTCGACGGGGAGGCTCATCCAGTCCTCCTTATCGATGAGGTTCACGATGAGCTGCTTCAGCAGCGCCGGGTTGTGGATGTCGCAGCGCGCGCCTTTGAAGATGACGCCGAGCATGCCTGGCATCAGGCCGAGCTTTTCGATGGCGGTGCTGTACTGCGTTTCGAGCGCCGCTCCATCGAGCGGCAGCAGTGCCTTCCAGCCGAGTTCTGGTGACACGATGGGCGCGTGGTTCCACGGCGGGCCGGTGAGCTGGTCCGCCATCTTGAGGAACAGGAGCATGGTCAGCTGCTCGACGTATTCGACGCAGGAGAGGCCTGCAGCCATCAGAACGCCCGCGTAGCTCCACGCGCGTTTGCCAATCTGGGAAGTGTCCATGGACATCTGTTCGGTCAGTCCTTCTTGGCGCGGCGGCGTGGCGCTTTGCTCTTGGGCTTGGCTTGCTTCGCAGCGCGTAGCAGACGCGCACGCTCCTCGCGCTCTGCGGCTATGCGCTCTAGCAATTCGCTAGCCGGCTCGTCGTTTGGATCCTGCGGCACGAGCCGGCCGGAGAATGCGTGGCGCAGGATGCTCTGGCGAAGCGCTTGAGCGCTCGTAAGCCTGGTTTCGAGGTCGCGCTCAAGGTGATCGATGAGGGAGAGCTGTTCTTCGACGGCCTCAACAAGTGCTTCCTGCTCTGCAAGCGGCACTAGCGGAAAGGCAATTTCTTCAACAACACTTTTGTTCATCGCCGATTGATTATTGCCAGATCCAAGTTCCCGAGTCTGCTCGTAGCGAAAAAGCAGCCAGAAATAGATATAATCAGGTGCAATTGCCGTCTCAGATACCCAGATCGCCGCGCAGTTCTGATTGTTGCAGGCCGAAATCTTCAAAATGCCGGCTTTACCTCGGGTCTTTCCCTCGCCGATCATGTTCAACATCACTGAACCAACTGGATTCAGCCGGGTGCTTGAGTTGGCGAGACCTTGCGCCGTTATCTTTTCGCGAGTCTCGTGAATTCGACAGAATTGCACCTCACCGGATGCGACCCAAGGGACGTCGCCGTTCCAGAAGTCGTTTCTTGCCCGGCTGGGCGTGGCGCCAACGTGAACTGAGAAACACTGTCCCAAGCTGGTCCAAAGCCATCCTCGCGGCAGCTGAGGCAGACTTGATGTGTCCGGCGCTCCCGGCTCGACATACTTCGCCTTCCAATCGTTCGGCGGCGCCTTCCCCGCCGCTTCGAACTTCGCGAGCTGCGCTTCCTCCCAGCGACGACGGCGCTCGGCGAGGATGCGCGTCAGCAGCGCATCGGCGGTTTCCGTCGCCGGATGCTGGCGCCGCCATTCCGAGGTCAACGCGCCTTCGACAGCCGACTTGAGCACGGCGGCCCGGTAGTGCTTGAGCTTCGCGCGCACGCGTTCGAGTGCCGCCACGCCGGCGTCGAGGTCAGAGAGGAGCTCGTCGAGAGTGTTGGCGATCCGCTCCTGCTCTGGCCGCGGCGGTAGCCGAATGGCGAAATTCTTGACTTGATCCCAGTCAACTCGTGGGCGATCGCCGGTATTGAGTTGGCTCGCGAAGCGCACGAACTCGCTAGAGTTGAGCAAGTACTTCAGAAATTTGCCGATTACACCCGAACTCTCTGGCAAAACGATGAACTCCCCAGAGCAAAGCCCTGAAAAGTTCGGTTGATAGACTTTGTTCAGATAGGCGCGTAACCGGCCATACAACACATCACCCGCTTTAAACGCATTCGCGCCACTTTTCATTGAAGCTGCCGGAACGGTTCCAAGCAGGCGCATGGTCTGCGCCTGTACTTGTTCCATTCCAATAAACTGAGCATCAGGCGTCGATTGAGGATTTGCCTTGCCTCTCCTCGGCGACACGATGTCAATTAGCCTTCCTGTCGCCCAGCCAAGGGGCAGCGCTTCGCTACTGGGTTCGATCACGCCGCCAACCTTTCATTCAGCTCCGCGAGCAGCACCGGCAGCTTGTCACCAAACACCTTGTACGCTCGTCCATATCCACCTTGCTGCCCGAACCAACCGTCCTGGAACGCATCGGGATCTATCGCGAGGCTCGTGGCGATGTGCTCGGCCATGCGATCCAGCCATTCGCGCTGTTCCGACGTGAACGTGGTCCCCGCCTGCTGGTGCCGCTTGATCCAGTCCTGATACTTCTGCCGCACCTCGCTCGCATAGGGCTCCAAAGGCACCGCGGGCGCGATGGCATGACGCACCAGGGACACGAGGTCGGCGAGCGGCTCGCCGGGATGGGTCGCGCCAAGCGGGGCATCTTGAACCTTCGACGCCTCGATGATCGCGAAGGCCCGCCACAGCTGCGTCGGTGTCGCGGTCAACGGGGGCGCCGCGAGCGCGTCGCGCAGCTGGCGCAGATCCTTGAGAGAAAGCTTCAACGGCTTTGTCCCCGCATACAGCACCTCCAGGGCCGTGAGGTGATCGCGGTTCGCCGAGATGAAGGCACGGAAGTCCTGCACCTTGGCCTGCGCCTTCTCCAGTGCCGACGCGTCGAAATCGGAGAAGGTCACGGAGTCGATGGTGTGTCGGTCTATCGTCTGCTCGTTCTGGATGCGGATCTCTATGATGCGGCGGCGCAGGGCGGCCTTGAGCAGTGGGGTCACGGCCTTCTGCGCGAGCGCTTCGGTGGCCTCGACGAGCTGCGCATCGGTGGGCGTGACGGTGCCGAATATCTGCTTCGCGGCATCGAGCTGCGCATCGGCGTCGCAGGCGCGCAGAAGATCCGCCGACAGATCCGGCAGCGACTTGCCGCCGGCCAGCTCGCGCAGCTCCTTCAGCTGTGAGGGCGAGCATTCACGCTGCAGCCGCGCGAGGCGCCCGGCCAGCGTGGTTAGCGCATCCGGATCAAGGCCGCCCTGCCCCACGTATTCGAGCAGCTCAGGCAGCGTCGCGGTCGGCTTGCGGTTCAGCGTGTGGGAATCGGTCTTGTCCTGCTCGCAGACACCCACGGCGTCCACGATCACGAAGCGCTCCTTGGCGCGGGCGCTCGGGGTCACCACCTTCAACTTGTCGGGCGAGATGATGCGCACGCCGCGCCCCTTCATCTGCTCGAAGAAGCCGGCGGACTTCACGTTGCGCAGGAAGAACACGCACTCGATTGCCTTCACGTCCGTGCCGGTGGAGATCATGTCCACGGTGACGGCGACGCGCGGGTAGTAGCTGTTGCGGAAGTTGGCGAGGATCTCGTCGGGCGTGAGGCTCGCGGTCTTCACCCATTCGGTGACTTCGGACTCAGTGCCGTCGTCGTTCTTCACCCTCTTCGCGATGCGCGTGAAGCCGGTGCGGTAGGTGATCTTCTCGCAGAATTCGTTCTTCTCGCCGAACTCGTCGCGCACCATGCGGACGATGTCGTCGGCGTGCGAGTCGTCCTTGGCGAAGATCAGCGTCTTGGGCACTTCGGTGCGGCCTGGGAAGGCCGTCGGGATCACCCGGTCGCGGTACTCGCGGATCACGGTGCGGATCTGGTCCTCGGCGACGACATCACGATCCAGTTCGTTCGCGGTGTAGGTGAGATCCGCCTGCAGCTTCTCCAGCCGCTCGGCGCGCGTGAGCTTGTGGCGCTTGTCGACATACACGTCGGTGGGTGCAGCGACAATCGTGGCGCCGCCTTCCGTGATCTGCGTACGGATGCGCCAGACGTCGAAATCCACATTCACGCCATCGGCCACGGCCTCGTCGTGGCCGTACTGCATCACGAGGTTCTTGTTGAAGAACCCGATGGTGCGGCCGGCCGGTGTCGCGGTGAGGCCGATCAGGAAGGCATCGAAGTACAGCAGCACCTGCGCCCACAGCTCGTAGATGGAGCGGTGGCACTCGTCCACGATCACTACGTCGAAGAATTCCGGCGGGATGCCGGCGTTGTAGACGACGTCCGGCGGCTCTCCCTTCCAGGGCTTGGCAGTGTCGAAGCTGGAGCCTTCCTCGCTCTCGGCGTCGAAGTCCGGCTCGCCCTTCAGCATCGAATACAGGCGCTGGATGGTCGTGATGACGACCTTGGCGGCCGGGTTGATCGAATTGCTCTTGAGCCGCTGCACGGTGTACAGCGTCGGGAACTTGCGCGTGTCGTCGGGCGGCGTGAAGTTGGCGAACTCGTCCTCGGTCTGCTTGCCGAGGTTGCCGCGATCCACGAGAAACAGGATGCGCTTCGCGCCGCCGAACTTGAGCAGGCGGTAGGCGGCGTTCACTGCCGTGAAGGTCTTGCCCGAACCCGTGGCCATCTGCACGAGCGAGCGCGGATTGCCCTTGGCGAGCGAGCCTTCGAGGCTGGTGATGGCCTGGTGCTGCACTTTCCAGAGGCCGGCATCCCCGAGCGGCGGCAGGTGAGTGAGATTGCCGCGCATCGAGGCGGGCTGACTCACCCACTCGGCCAGCGTTTCGGGGCGCGGGAAGCTGAACACCTTGCGGCTACGCGGCCTCGGGTCGAGGCCGTTCGTGAAAAATGTCACCGCGCCGTTGGACTCGAACAGGAAAGGCAGCGGACGGCGATGTGCGGGCAGGTTTTCCGGCAGGCCGGCCGCGTATTTGGCCGACTGCGCCTCGACGCCGGTCAGGGTGCCGGCAGCCTTTGCTTCGACCGCACCCACGGCCTTGCGGTCGAGGTAGAGGAGGTAGTCGGCGAAGCCGAAGCCGGACTTCATCGGGAACTCGCGAACGGCGATGCCGCGACTGGCGGTCAGGTCGAGGTCATCGCGGTCCTGCACGAGCCAGCCGGACGCGATGAGCTTCGCGTCGATGTCGTGACGGGCTTTCTGTTCGGGAGTCTCGGTCATGGTGTCAGTCTGTCAGCCAGTGTGCGAAGGGTCATGGGCGAGCAGCCGCCGTGTATCGCTGATCCGGATGGTTTTCCATTTCCGGGACGGTGTAGGCGAGAGCCCCCTCAGCCACCATGGGGGTCAAGTGCTCGCGGACCAGCTCCTTGTGGTCGCGGCGCGCGAGAATGGCTCCGAGTTCTCTGGCGCTCAGCGCGCGCCAGCTGCAAAGATCCTGCAGAAGTCTGCGCAAGACGTCCTTGCGGGGTTTGCTGCCGGGCGCAGGCAAGCGAGCCCGGAGAGCCTCGGGCATCTGCGCCAGTAGCTGGTGGGGATCCTGGGATACCTGGTGGGGATCCGTGGATAGCTGGTGGGAATCCGCGGGTGCGGGCTGGGCCTGCGGTTCCAGACAGCGGGAGAAGGTGGCCGAGGGTACGTAGTAGACCCGGTTGCCGGCGCCTTTCATCTCGAACAGACCCAAATCACGCAGGCGCCGCAGATGCGCAGAGGCGTTCAAGGTGTCTGTTCGGTTGATGGCTCGGTACGCGGCGTTGTCGATTGCCCCAACCTCGCGAACGAACACCAGGGCCCGGGATTCCTCGTCGGAGAGCGCCTCCTGGGAGAGCCGCCGCAACCAGGCCAGGTCGGAATCGCCCAGAAAGTGATGGAACAGGAAGGTGGCAACGAACTGGTCCGGCCGGCGGGTCGACTCGAACGCAGGCGGTAGGAGGTTCTGTGCCAGCATCAATTCGCGCATGGCGCGGATGCCGCTGCCTTTGGTCTCGGCGACGTTCACATCATGCAGAACCGCCGCTATCCGCGGATTGCGGGTTTCGGACCCGGCTTCCCCCAGCTGCTCTTCGGCCTTGATCGAATGCCCGGGATTGCGCACTTCCAGCCGGTTGGCATAGCGGATGATCTGAATGGCGCCGTGCGTGCGGTAGCTGCGGTGCATGACGGCATTCACCACGGCTTCGCGTATGACCCGAAGCGGCAGAGCGGGCTCGTCCTCTCGCGCGAGAGAACCCTCCGGAAGGGAGAAGGACTGGATGAGCTCATCCCGCACGGCATTCGTGGCGCGCCGAATGGCGGTCAGCAATGGTGCACGGATTTCCAACGTGTCGAAGCGATGTTCCGGATTCTCGATCCATTGCCTCCCAGCGACGCGAATGTAGTCGATACGCATCATCGGGAAACAACGTCGGAGAGCGGCAGCAGTACCGAACAGCAAGACGCCAGCCACGGTGGGCCTCAGCTGATTTCCTTCAAGCTTGGCGCCACCCACGGCGCGAAGCAGATCAGCGTCGGACCATGTCAGCTCCTCGGCGTCCGGATTGATACGTCGACGCTGCTCTCGATAGTCCGCGATGGCTGCCGGATCGATGTCGGAAAGATCACCGTCCTGCACAACCGCGCCGTCGTAAGTGTCCTGCTGGTGTCCAGCGTAGAGAGCGATCAGGTCATCTTCCGTGCCTTCCTGATCCGTGGAACCGATGCGGCGGAATGCGCCTCTGGGAAGACCGAGATTGGAAAGGAAAACAGGCTTTTCGGTCGGAGCGGCCTCCGGTACGAAGACCACAAGGACTGACTTGCCCTGCAACGTCTCGACAGAGATTCGTGGCCGCACGGGACGGTTCAACGCGCTGGCGCATTGACTGGCGAGATCGGACTGCAACTTGTCAGGGTTGCTGATGCCATCCACTACATACTTGTTGTTGAAGAGATCGCCGGAATCGTGCGCGACGCCCAGGAGCAAATAGCCCCCGCCGAGGCCGGGCTCGTTACTGAACGCGCACACGGTCTCCAGAACCGACCGATCGATCTGTGTCGCGCGCTTCGCCTCGATCCGATGGGATTCATCCACCGAATGCAGTTCGAGTAAAAGATCTTCAGCGGTACGCATCGAGCTCCTGTGCGGTCATTGCGAGGCCATTGGAGTCGCGGTCATGGCGTCAGTCTGCCAGCCAGTGTGCGACCGGCCGCGTCAGGAATTCTTCCACGGGGATCCCATCTCCGCCCACCAGCAGCGAGGTTCGAACCTTGAACGCCGCCGCGAAGGCCATCGTCCCCGCATGGGCCTGCGGCGCGCGGCCACTCTTCACTTCGATCGCGACCAGCCGATTGCGGGAGCGGACGACGAAATCCACCTCCTGCCCCCGGTCACGCCAGTAAAACAGCTCGCACTCCCCCGCGGCCGCGGCGTTGGCCAGATGCGCGCCCACCGCGGACTCGATCAGTCGCCCGCGGAACTCGCGGTCGGCACGCACTTCGGCGGGGCTCAGGCCCGCGGTCACCGTCATCAGCGCCGTGTTCATCACCTGCAGCTTCGGGCTGGAGCCGCGGCTGCGCGCCACGTCGCCCGCGAATTTCGGCAGGCCGCGGACCATGCCGGCGCCGGCGAGCAGGTCGAGGTAGTGCGCGAGCGTCGTGGCGTTGCCGGCATCCTGCAGCTGGCCGAGCATCTTCGTGTACGAGAGCACATGGCCCGAATAGCGGCAGGCCAGCTCGAACAGTCGCCGCAGCAGCGCGGGCTTGTCCACGCGCGTGAGCAGCAACACGTCGCGCGAGATCGAGGTCTCGATGAGACTGTCGGCGATGTAGCGAGCCCAGCGCGCCGGATCACGCACCAGCGGCGCCGCACCGGGATAGCCGCCGAAGTACAGGTAGTCATCGAGCGTGAAGTCGAAGGCCTCGCGCATTTCACTGAACGACCAGTGCGGCAGGCGCAGCGTCTCGAACCGGCCGGCCAGGCTTTCTGTCAGCCCCTGGGCGATGAGCAGCGGGGCCGAGCCCAGCAGCGCCACCTTGAGCGGGCGCTTCTTGCGCGTGTCCTCATCCCAGAGGCGCTTGACCGTCTCGGACCATGCCGGGATCTTCTGGATTTCGTCGAGCACGAGCACGGAGCCGGACTTGCCGGTGCCTTCGAGGCGGGCAGCTTCCCATTGCTGGTCGATCCAGTCCGCGGCGCGCAGCGTCGGTTCGTCGGCGCTGACGTAGCGCACCGGCACATCGAGCCCGCCGGTGACCTGCTGGACCAGCGTGGATTTTCCGACCTGACGGGGGCCCGCGACCACCTGGACGAAGCGGCGCGGCTCGGCGAGGCGGGCGGCGAGCGCGGCGGCTTGGGGGCGCTGGAAGTCGGGTTTCGGTTTGCTCACGGTGTTGAGTATTTTTACTCAATACACCCGTTTGCGCTAGGGGAACCTCTCCTTGATGTCGCCGGGTCGGCTGATTGCAGGGTTATGGGTCCGCCAAATGAAAGTCCGTATGGCGGCCATTTGAAATGCCGGGTCAAGACTGACCGGCGGCGGACACTTCCTCGTCTGACGTACGATCAAACCTCTGCTACCCACCCGCGAGGCATCTTAAGTTCGGTGCCATGCCCCCACCGGCGCTCATGCGGCGGCCGTTGAATTGGGGAACATGACCAAGTCACCTGGAATGGCCAGGCCATCGAAATGCCGGCATGACGCCGGCAGATGCAACAAGCGTGGACTCGGTGTCACCGTGGAAGCGTTGCCGTCGTAGATCAAGTACGGACAGGAGTTGTCCCGGCTCTGCCAAGGCAGGAACAGCGAGGTCGCAATACCAACAGCTGTCGACGCGAGAACGCCGTTCGACCAGACGACCTGGGGGAATTCGCCAGCGTCCCCGTACTTTGCAGCTTCGGCGCGGAGAAGGTCATCGCGAATGAACCCGAAGCAGCGCATGCAGTGGTACCCGGGCATTGAAATGATGATCTGCCCGCGGATCTGATGGCCGGCGGCAATCTTCACCACGTCCATTCCGACGTCGATCATCGGCACCAGGTAGCGGCGCAAGTAGCGCTCGATCTCCTCTCGCGCCAGATACCCGTCAATGCAGGTGAAGACCAGATCGCAGGTGCGGAGGATTTCGTGGACCTCCTGCCAGCGCTTCGGGTGAATGATGACGCGGCCTTCCGGGTGAATCCTTTGCATAAGCCGCCGCAGGACATTGACCTTGGGCCAGGCGTGTTTCACAGCGGCCCGGCTGATGCCGATGAGGCGGTGACGATGATGTTCCTCCGCGTGATCATGGTCGATCAGATGGACCGCCCCAAAGCCGACGTGGGCCAGTTGCTGCGCAATATGGGAACCGCCGCCGCTGGCGCCGATAACCGCGATGGTGAGGCCAGCCAACACCTCGTCACTATCGTCGCCCAAAAAGCTCTGTCGCTTGGACCGCTGGCTGATGTTCATTGCCACTTCCTCAGCGGATAGCCCACAATCAGCGGATAGCCCACAACCTGAAATACATCAATCTGCCTGGCTGCCGACCGCCCGAAATCCCAAACCTGCCCGGCGGCATGGTCGAGACTGAGCACCACAATGCCGTGCGGCATCGCGCGCTGGACATTGAAGAAACTCGGTACGTACTCACTGGCGCTGCGCAAATCGGTCGGGCTGAACCTCGGGGCGCCGCGGTGATCGTGGCGATGGATATGAAGGATGCTCACGGGGTTGCTGTAGGCGTACTGCAGAATCTTGCGGAACGCACCTCCACCGATCGCCGCCCCGACCCGAGGGTTGTCCACGTAATCCTCGTCGGCAACGCTATGCCAACGGTTGGCCAGCAGAACGTGGCCCCCACCACCATCATCGGCGATCCCGCACGTAAGGAACCCGACCCGCTCGGCCGCGAACTTGTGTGGGCGAGACAGATCCTCATGGATCTCATGCAACAACGAGCCCGGGATCTTGAGGTGTGTCTTCACCTCAGTACTCTCGCGTGGGCGGCAAAGATGTTGATCCACGGCTGCGCGGCCGGGACGTTCTGCCAGCTCCAGGTCTGCCAGTTGCGCCCGAAGGCCATCACCTGCTGCCAATTGAGGTTGTCTCGGCCCGGGACCCGCCGCTCCAACAGTAGCCGCGTTACGTAGCCGCCCTGTCCGCGCGGACAAAGCATGGCGTCCATGACTTCGGTTCCAGCTGGAGACTGGATGCGGATGCCGGGCAGCAAGACACCCAGGATCGCGCCGTCCTGAACCACAGCAGCCTGCTCACTGATGGAGAGCAGGCCCTGCAGCTGGGACTCCTCCTCGGTCACGAGGACTGGCCCTGCCCCACCTGGCTGACAAAGACCTCGCCGCCGCGGACATGGTGTTTGTCCTCGTTGGCGATGGGCTTGAACTCGCCGTTCACGACCAGATCGAGCTCGTGATCAGCAGGCACTCCCAGGGCGGCCTTCAATTCCGCGCCGGTGTACTGGCCGCGGCGAATGGTCACGGGGTTGCGGTTGAGGGTTACCGAAACCAGATTGGGATCTGGGTGTGGCGGATGCTCCTGATGCCGGATATGTGGCGGCTCTTGAGGATTGTGCTGGGCGACCTTTTCAGCCGAGTCGTGGGGAATGTTCATGAGTGTCAGCTCCGAATTGATTAACATGTCCGGTGCATAGTAATCGGAGTGGAATAGAATTTCAATAACCCTTAAGGTGCATGAAATTCTTTGACAGGCGGACCCTGCGTGGATATAGTTTTCCGCTCCAAGAAGCTGGAGACGCTGTGCCATGACCAATCCTTTGCCACAGGTGTTCTTGGTGCCCCCTGCGCAAGAAAACTTTTTGCGCGCTTAGCAGATCTGGATGCCGCTCAGCATCTGGCAGTCGCTCCGTCCCTGCCGGGGCGTTTTCATGCACTCAAGGCCGACCGGGCGGGTCAGTACGCTTTTCACCTCACCGGGGGATTTCGGTTGGTTGTTGAACCAGCCAAGAATCCGGTTCCACATCTTCCAGATGGCTCTGTGAATCTCGCAGAGGTCACAGCCATCCGCGTCGTCTTCATTGGCAACTACCATGACTGAGCACCACATCGAAACCCAGTACCGCCCTTCCTCGCTGAGCCCACCCGGGGACACCCTGGCCGACTTACTTGAAGAGAGAGCGCTTCGGCAAAACGAGCTGGCCACGCGCATGGGTGTCACGCCGAAGTTTGTAAACGAATTGATTGCCGGAAAAGTCGCGATCACTCCGGGAACGGCGCTTGCTCTGGAAAAGGCCCTTGGAACGTCTGCAGCCTTCTGGCTTAGCCGTGATGCCCGATTCCAGGAAGCCAAAGCTCGTGAGGAAGCCACGGAGCAACTTGAGCAAAGCGTCTCTTGGCTGGATCAACTCCCGCTGCTGGACATGCGCAAATTTGGCTGGATCAAGACCGCCGGCAGATCGGCGGCTGTCGTCGAGGAATGCCTCCGCTATTTTGGCGTCGCATCCGTTGCCGCATGGCAGGAGCACTGCGTCAAAGAGGTTCAGGGCGCGGCCTATCGAGCATCGGAAAAGGTCAAGGCCAAACAGGGTTCTGTAGCTGCTTGGCTACGAGCAGGCGAATTGCAGGCCAGCCACGTTGAGTGCGCGCCCTTTGATCGAGACAAGTTCATGGCTGCGGTTCAAGAAGCTCGCGCCATGACGGTGGAGAGGGAACCCTCGGATTACGTTCCGAAATTGAGGAAACTTTTCGCGGAGTGTGGCGTCGCTGTAGTAATCGTGAGGGCCCCTAAGGGCTGCCCGATTAGTGGGGCCGTTCGCTGGCTTTCCCCAAACAAGGCGCTAATCCAACTTAGTGTCCGACAACTTAGCGACGACGTGCTGTGGTTCACCTTCTTCCACGAGTGCGGACACATTGCCTTGCACGGCAAGAAAATCCTCTTCTTGGAAGAGTCCGGAATGACGGAGGAGCACGAACAGGAAGCGAACGAGTTCTCCAGAAATCGCCTCATTCCTCCAAATAAGTGGTCCGAATTCGTGTCGTCTAATCTCGCGATTACCGAACCTGGAATTGTTCAGTTCGCGAATTCCATAGGAATTGCGCCAAGCATCGTTGTTGGCAGGCTTCAGCACGAAAAGCTGGTTCCATACAATCGCCTGAACCACTTGAGGGTGCGCTACCAGTGGACCGAAGAAGCGTAGCCTGCTCTGTAGCTAGCTATGTAGCTGGACCAATTCTGAATAAGACATTGTGCCGATAAATCAGAATCTTGGCGCCGGCCTGCGCGAGCAGGTGCAGAACATCGAATGAGCCGCCGATGCGGCGGAGTCGAAGCGGATGCTGGCCCGGCGTGCCCGTCGACGCGGCCAGCCAGCTAGCCGCGCGCCTGGACCTTGCGGCGCAACTTCGCCAGCTCGGAGCGCAGTTCGGCGTTGAGGCCGTTGGCGCAGGTGAGTCGCCACCAGAGCCAGGCGCTGCTGGCCGCGAGCAGGATGATCATCGTGGTCACCATGGCGCCCCCTGGTCCGCGGCGCCGGCCATCACTTGGGTTCCGGGCGGACGTCGGGGGAGGCGGCGTCGGACGCGGGGCTCGCATCCTCAGGGGCACGCGGCCGGCGCGCCTGCTGCTTGACGGATTGCCGCGACATGCGCGTCAGTTCCCTCTGGCGCTTCTGCTGGCGATAGTTCGGAGTCTTGGCCAACAGCTTTCCCGTTCGGGTGCCGCCGCGGGCTGCGGCGAGCGGGCGAGGAATATAGCAGAGTCAGCGCTTCATCGTCCGGCGATCGCCCCTGCGCCTGCCGCCGCGCCGCCGGCCGGTACGGCCTCGCGGGCGACGCCCGAATGCCGTTGCTACACTGCGGTGCGACCATGAGCCGTCCGACCAGCCATCTGTACGTGATCTCCGCGCCTTCCGGCGCCGGCAAGACCAGCCTGGTGAAGGCGCTGCTCGCCGCGCGCGCCAACCTCGCGGTCTCGGTCTCGCACACCACGCGCCGCCAGCGCCCCAACGAAGTGGACGGGCGCGATTACCACTTCATCGACCTGCCGTGCTTCGAGCGGATGGTCGCGGCCGGCGACTTCCTCGAGCACGCGCGCGTGTTCGACAACTGCTACGGCACCAGCCAGCGGCAACTCGAGGCGCAGCTCGCCGCCGGCCGGGACGTGATCCTGGAGATCGACTGGCAGGGCGCGCGCCAGGTGCGCGCGGCGCTCCCGGCCTGCACCAGCATCTTCATCCTGCCCCCCTCGCGCGCCACGCTGGAGCAGCGCCTGCGGGGGCGCGGCACCGACAGCCCGGAGGTCATCGCCCGCCGGTTGGCCGACGCGGTCGCCGACATGTCCCACTGGAGCGAGTTCGACTACGTGGTGGTCAACGACCGCTTCGAGCAGGCGGTGGCGGAGCTCGCGGCCATCCTGGACGGCCACGGTGCGCAGCAGCGGACCGACCGGCCCGGAATCGCGGATTTCGTGGCCCGCCTGCTGGCGTGAACCGGCCGTCTTCGCTTAGACTGAAAGGCCGAAAACCCTCGAATTTCAGGAATTTGGCACGGCCATGGCACGCGTAACCGTCGAAGACTGCCTGCAGAACGTCGAAAACCTGTTCCAGCTCGTGCTGCTCGCCTCGCAGCGCGCCCGCCGCCTGGCGAATGGCGCCGAGCCGACCGTGCCGCTGGAGAACGACAAGCCCACGGTCGTGGCCCTGCGCGAGATCGCGGCGGGGACCATCACGCCGGAGATGCTGCAGGAAGTGGAGCGGCCGCCGCAGCCCGAGGCCGCCGTGCCGGATGCCGACAACGAGGCGCTGTTCCGCGCGCCGCAGTTCGGGCTGATCGGGGAGCGCGAGCTCTAGGAGCCGGCCCGCCGGTGCCATGGACTATGCGTCCTCGCTGCTTGGACTGCTGCCAGGTACCCGTCGCACCCCGGGCCTGAAGGAACTGCTCGCCACCTGCTCGAAGTACCTGCCGCCCGAACAGGTCGAGCGCATCGACAAGGCCGCGGAGTTCGGCGCGCAGGCGCACCGCGGCCAGAAGCGCCTCTCGGGCGAGGCCTACATCGCCCACCCGGTGGCCGCGGCCGCGATCCTCGCCGAGCTGCACCTCGACGCCGACACCATCGTCGGCGCGATCCTGCACGACGTCATCGAGGACACGCCGATCTCCAAGGACGAGCTCGAGCAGCGCTTCGGCCACGACGTGGCCGAGATCGTGGACGGCGTCACCAAGCTCGACCAGATCCGCTTCAAGAACCGCCAGGAGGCGCAGGCCGAGAGCTTCCGCAAGATGCTGCTGGCGATGGTGCGCGACCTGCGCGTCATCCTGGTCAAGCTCGCCGACCGCACGCACAACCTGCGCACCATCGAGGCGATGGCGCCGGCCAAGCGCCGGCAGATCGCCCGCGAGACGCTCGACATCTACGCGCCGGTGGCCGAGCGGCTCGGCCTGTACGGCATCAAGCTCGAGCTCGAGGACCTCGGCTTCCGCACGCTCTATCCGCACCGCTACCGCGTGATCGAGCGCGCGCTCAAGCGCGCGCGCGGCAACCAGAAGGAATTCCTCGGCAAGATCCGCGCGCAGCTCGAGGCGGCGCTCGCCAAGGCCGGCATGCAGGCGCGCGTCGAGGCGCGCGAGAAGCACCTCTACAGCATCTACAAGAAGATGCTCAGCAAGCGCTCGCAGCTCTCCGAGATCGTCGATGTCTACGGCCTGCGCATCATCGTCGACACCGGCGACACCTGCTACCGCGCGCTCGGCGTGGTGCACGGCGTCTACCGGCCGATGCCGGGGCGCTTCAAGGACTACGTCGCGATCCCGCGCGTCAACGGCTACCAGTCGCTGCACACCACGCTGTTCGGCCCGAACGGCGTGCCGATCGAGGTGCAGATCCGCACCGAGGACATGGACCGCGTGGCCGAATCCGGCATCGCGGCGCACTGGAAATACAAGGAGCACAGCGGCGAGGGCTCGGCGCAGCAGGAACGCGCGCGCCAATGGCTCACGAGCCTGATGGAGATGCAGGCCGGCGGCAGCTCCGAGGAATTCATCGAGAGCGTCAAGGTCGACCTGTTCCCCGACAAGGTCTACGTGTTCACGCCCAAGGGCGAGATCATGCGGCTGCCGCGCGGCGCCACCGTGGTCGACTACGCCTACGCGGTGCACACCGACATCGGCAACCGCTGCGTCGCCGCCAAGGTGGACCGGCGCCTCACGCCCCTGCGCACCGTGCTGCGCAACGGCCAGACGGTGCAGATCATCACCGCCAAGGGCGCGACGCCCAATCCCGCCTGGGTGAACTTCGTCGTCACCGCCAAGGCGCGCACCGCGATCCGCCATTACCTGAAGAACCTGCGGCGCAGCGAGGCGGTCGACCTCGGCCGCCGGCTGCTCAAGCAGGCGCTCGGCGAGATGAAGGCCGACCTGGACGACATCCGGCCGGAATTGCTCAAGGCGGCCCTCGCCGAATTCAGCATCGGGACCACCGAGGACCTGTTCGAGAAGATCGGCCTGGGCGAGCGCCTGGCGCCGCTGGTGGCGCGGCGGCTGGCGCCGCTCGAGGGCGCGGCGGCGGCCGCGGGGGCCGGCACGGCGGCCGGCGCGCCGGCGCCGCTCGCGGTCGCGGGCACCGAGGGCCTGCTGGTCAGCTACGCGCACTGCTGCTACCCGGTGCCGGACGATCCGATCCTCGCCTACCTCAGCAGCGGCCGCGGCATCGTCATCCACCGCGAGACCTGCGCCAATGTCGAGGACTACCGCAAGCGGCCGGAGAACTGGCTGCCGGTCACCTGGCAGGCGAGCCCGAAGCGCCAGTTCCTCTCCGAGGTCCGCGTCGGCGTCATCAACCGCGTCGGCATGCTGGCGGCGCTCTCCGCCGCGATCGCCGCGACCCAGACCAACATCAACATGGTGACGATCGAGCAGCGCGATCCGGACGTATCGGTGATCGTGTTCGTGCTCGAGGTGCGCGACCGCCAGCACCTCGCGCAGGTGATGCGCACCGTGCGCCGCATGCCCGACGTCCTCAAGGTCACGCGTACCATCGCCACCCAGCTCCGCAAGAAGGAAGCCAACGCACCATGAGCCGCAGCATCATCCACACCGAGCATGCACCCAAGGCCATCGGCACCTACTCGCAGGCGGTGCGCGTCGGCAACACGGTGTACGTCTCCGGCCAGATCCCGCTCGACCCGGTCAGCGGGCAGCTGCTCAGCGGCGACATCGAGGCCGAGATCCGCCGCGTGTTCGACAACCTCGCGGCGATCGCCACCGCCGCCGGCGGCTCGCTCGCCAACGTGGCCAAGCTGACGGTGTTCCTCACCGACCTCGGCCACTTCCCCAAGGTCAACGAGATCATGGCGACCTACTTCCGCGAGCCCTATCCGGCGCGCGCCGCGGTCGGCGTGGCCGCGCTGCCGCGTGGCGCGCGCGTCGAGATGGAGTGCATCCTGGCGTTCTAGGGCCGGGTGTCGCGAGGAGCATGGGCGTGAACGCGCGTAGTGGCGGGCAGGAGGCGACCGCACTCACGGGACTGCGCGGCGTCGGCGACGTGGCCGCCGAGCGGCTCGCGCGCCTCGGCGTGCGCAGCGTCGCCGACCTGCTGTTCGTGCTGCCGGTGCGCTACGAGGACCGCACGCGCGTCGAGCCCATCGGCGCGCTCAGTCCCGGCGCGCCGGCGCTCGTCGAGGGCGAGGTGCTGCTCGCCGAGATCGCCTTCCGCCGCCGGCGCCAGCTGCTGGTGCGCCTCGCCGACCGCAGCGGGAGCCTCACGCTGCGCTTCTTCCACTTCACGCAGGCGCAGCGCGCCGGACTCGAGCGCGGCACCTGGCTGCGCTGCTACGGCGACGTGCGCCGCGGCCCGCTGGGCCTGGAGATCGTGCATCCCGAATACCGGCGCATCGCGCCGGAGGGCGAGGCGCTGTCGCAGACGCTGACGCCGGTGTACCCGGCCTGCGAGGGCCTGACGCAGGGGCGCATCCGCGCGCTGGTGCGCCAGGCGCTCGCCGCCGTCGGCCAGGCCGGGCTCACCGACTACCTGCCGCCGGCGTTGCTGGAAGGCCTCGGGCTCCCCGGCCTGCGCGTGGCGCTGGAGTTCATGCACCAGCCACCGGTCGGGACCGACGCGCGCGAGCTGCTCTCCGGGCGGCATCCGGCGCAGCGCCGGCTCGCCTTCGAGGAACTGCTGGCGCACCAGCTCGCGCTGCTGGCGCTGCGCCGCGCGACGCAGCGCGGCCACGCGCCCGCGCTCGAGGACGGCGCCGGCCTGCAGCGGCGGCTGCTGGCCGCGCTGCCCTTCGCACCCACCGGCGCGCAGCGGCGCGTGCTCGCCGAGATCGACCGCGACCTCGCCGGCGCGGTGCCGATGGCGCGCCTCATCCAGGGCGACGTCGGCTGCGGCAAGACCGTGGTCGCGGCGGCGGCGGCGGCGCGCGCGCTCGGCAGCGGCCACCAGGCGGCGCTGATGGCGCCGACCGAGCTGCTGGCCGAGCAGCATGCGCGCTCGCTGGAGCGCTGGTTCGCGCCGCTCGGCATCCAGGTGACGCTGGTCAGCGGCTCGCAGCGCGCCGCGGCGCGCCGCACGGCGCTGGCGGCGATCGCCGCCGGCCACGCGCGCCTGGTGGTCGGCACGCATGCGCTGTTCCAGGACGCGATGCGCTTCCGCGACCTGGCGCTCATCGTCATCGACGAGCAGCACCGTTTCGGCGTGCAGCAGCGGCTGGCGCTGCAGCAGAAGGGCGCGGCCGGCGCGCGCCTGCCGCACCAGCTGATCATGACGGCAACGCCGATCCCACGCACCCTGGCGATGACCGCCTACGCCGACCTCGACGTCTCGATCATCGACGAGCTGCCGCCGGGACGCACGCCGGTGCGCACCGTGGTGGTCCCCGAGGAGCGGCGCGCCGAGGTGGTGGCGCGCATCGAAGAGGCCTGCCGCGGCGGGCGCCAGGCCTACTGGGTGTGCGCGCTGATCGAGGAGTCCGACGAGCTCGGCTGGCAGGCCGCCGAGGAGGCCGCGGCCGCGCTCACCGAGGCGCTGCCGGCGCGCCGCGTCGGCCTGGTGCACGGGCGCCTCGCGCCGCGCGCCAAGGACGCGGTGATGCAGGCTTTCAGCCGCGGCGAGCTCGACCTGCTGGTCGCGACCACGGTGATCGAGGTGGGCGTCGACGTGCCGAACGCCACCGTCATGGTGGTGGAGAACGCCGAGCGCATGGGGCTCGCGCAGCTGCACCAGCTGCGCGGCCGCGTCGGGCGCGGCGCGCATGCCTCGAGCTGCGTGCTGCTGTACCGCTCGCCGCTGTCGGAGATGGCGCGCGCCCGCCTCGCCACGCTGCGCGAGAGCAGCGACGGCTTCGAGATCGCGCGCCGCGACCTGGAGCTGCGCGGCCCGGGCGAGCTGCTCGGCACGCGCCAGACGGGGCTCGCGCAGCTCAAGGTCGCCGACCTGGTGCGCGATGCCGACCTTCTGGACGCGGTGCGCGCGGCGGCGGCGCGCCTGCTCGGCGAGCATCCCGAGCGCGTCGCGCCGCTGTGCGCGCGCTGGGTCGGGGCGGGGGAGGAATATGCGCGCGTCGGTTGAGGCACTGCGCATGCGCCTGTCGCCGGCGATGCGCCGGCGGCTGGAGGACTACGTGCAGCTCGCGCGGCTCGACCGCCCGATCGGCATCGCGCTGCTGCTGTGGCCGACGCTGTGGGCGCTGTGGGTCGCCTCGCGCGGCCGCCCGAGCCTCGCGCTGCTCGCGATCTTCACCATCGGCACCGTGCTGATGCGCTCGGCCGGCTGCGTGGTCAACGACTTCTTCGACCGCAACATCGACCCATACGTGCGCCGCACGCGCTGGCGACCGCTGGCGGCGCGGCGGCGCTCGCCGTGGGAGGCGCTGGCGTTCGCCGCCGCGCTCGCGCTGCTCGCGCTCGTGCTGGCGCTGCAGCTCAACGGCACGACGCTGCGCCTCGCCTGCGTCGGCGCGGCGATCACCGTCACCTACCCGCTGTTCAAGCGCTTCTTCCCGATCCCGCAGCTCTACCTCGGCCTCGCCTTCGGCTGGGGCGTGCCGATGGCCTTCGCCGCCGAGCTCGGCGCAGTGCCGCGCGCCGGCTGGCTGATGCTGGTCGCGGCGGTGCTATGGGCCGGCGTCTACGACACCTGGTACGCGATGATGGATCGCGCCGACGATGCGCGCCTCGGCGTGAAGTCGAGCGCGCTGCTGTTCGGCGACCTCGACCTGCTGCTGATCGGCGTGATGCAGCTGATGATGCTCGTCGCGCTGCTGCTGATGGGACGCGCGCTGGCGCTGAGCCCGATCTATTTCGCGGCGCTTGCGGTCGGCGGGCTGTGCTTCGCCTGGCAGCAGTGGATCGCGCGCCGCCGCGACAACGACGGCTGCCAGCGCGCCTTCCACAACAACAACTACTTCGGCATGGTCGTGCTCGGGGGGCTGATCCTCGAGTTCGCGGTGCGGCGCTAGCGGCCACCGGCGGCTAACGCGCGGCGGCGCCGCCCGCGTCGCCGCCGGCGGCGCGCGCCACCACCCACAGCTCCAGCGCGCCGGCACCGGCGGCGATCAGCGCTTCGCCAGCCGCACTGGCGGTACTGCCGGTGGTCAGCACGTCGTCGATGAGCGCGATGCGCAGCCCCTTGAGCGCGCGCGTGGCGCGGAAGGCGCCGGCCACGTTGGCGGCGCGGCCCGCCGCCGGCAGCGTGCTCTGCGTGCCGGTGGCGCGCCAGCGCTCCAGCGCGTGCGCCGCGCAGGGCAGGCGCAGCCGGCGCGCGGCGCAGCGCGCGATGTCGGCGGACTGGTTGAAGCCGCGCGTGCGCTGGCGCGCGAGGTGCAGCGGCACCGGCACGAGCAAATCGGGCAACGGCCCGCCGCCGGCCAGGCGGGCCGCGGCGAGCGCGACGCCGAACACCTGCGCCCAGGCGCGTTCGCCCTGGAACTTGAAGGCCTGGATGCCACGATCGAGCGGCCAGGCGTAGTGCCAGGAGCAGACCACGCGCGCGAAGGGAGCGAGCGGTGGCGCGGCGGCCGGCACCAGCCACCGCGTGCAGTCCTCGCACAGGTCCAGGCCCGTGGCGCCGCCGGGGCCGCCGCACAGGAGGCAGCAGGGGGGCAGTAGGCCGCCGCGGCAAATGGACAACAAAGCCCCGATTGTCGACCAGGCGGCTGCCGGCAGGTTGACAGTCATGGAGGTGCGTCCGAACATGCGGCCGCCAAGCCTGCGGGCCGCGCGAGCCCGCGGCAAGCTCCATATCTGGTGTTTTGGGAGTTAAATCAGATGGTTGCAAGTGTCCCGATCGCGGCCGTGCGTCATGACTGGTCGCTGGCGGAAGCCGAGGCGCTGTTCGCCCTGCCGTTCCTGGACCTCCTGCATCGTGCTCAGGAGGTGCATCGCGCCTGCCAGCCCGCCAACACGGTGCAGATGAGCAGCCTGCTGTCGATCAAGACCGGCGCCTGCCCCGAGGACTGCGCCTACTGCCCGCAGAGCGTGCGCCACGACACCGGCCTGGAGCGCGAGAAGCTGCTGCCGCTCGCCGAAGTGCTGGAACGCGCCCGCGCGGCGCGCGATGCCGGCGCGACGCGCTTCTGCATGGGCGCGGCCTACCGCTCGCCGAAGGCGAAGGAGCTCGAGCAGATCGGCTCGATGGTGCGGGCGGTGCGCGAGCTCGGCATGGAGACCTGCGCCACGCTCGGCATGCTGACCGGCGAGCAGGCGCGGCAGCTCAGGGACTGCGGCCTGGACTACTACAACCACAACGTCGACACCTCCGAGGAGTTCTACGGCCGGATCATCACGACGCGCACCTACCAGGACCGCCTCGACACGCTCGCGGCGGTGCGCGATGCCGGCCTGAAGGTGTGCTCGGGCGGCATCGTCGGCATGGGCGAATCGCAGCGCGACCGCGCCAGCATGCTGGTGACGCTCGCCAACCTGCCGACGCAGCCGGAGAGCGTGCCGATCAACCAGCTGGTGCCGGTGCCGGGCACGCCGCTCGAGCACGCGGCGCCGACCGATCCCTTCGACTTCATCCGCACCATCGCCGTCGCGCGCATCATGCTGCCGCGCTCGCAGGTACGGCTGTCGGCCGGGCGCGGCGCGATGAGCGACGAGCTGCAGGCGCTCGCCTTCCTCGCGGGCGCCAATTCGATCTTCTACGGCGAGAAGCTGCTGACCACCGGCAACCCGGACGTCGAGCACGACCGCGCGCTGCTCGCGCGCCTCGGCCTCGCGCCCACGCTGTCGGCGCACGCCGAGGTGAGCGTCACCGAGCCGCGCGACGGCACCGCGGCGCGCGATGCCGCGGCGGTGCGCGAACCGGCCCCGGCGGTGCGCGAGCCTTCGGCCGCGGCGCGCGCCGCCCATGCGCCGCGATCCTGAAGTCCTGGCGCGCGACCGCGCGCGGCTGATCGCCGCCGCGCGCCTGCGCCGCCGCGCGGTCGTCGAGCGCGTGCTCGACGCGGGCGAGGCGCGCGCGCGTCGTGGTCGAGGACGCGCGCTGCTCGATTTCTGCAGCAACGATTACCTCGGCCTCGCGCGCCACCCGGAGGTGGTCGCCGCGCTCGGGCCGGCGGCGGCCGCGTTCGGCGCGGGCCGCGCGCGCCGCGCGCGCGCAGCCGGCAGCGGCCACTCGGCGCCGCACCACGCGCTCGAGGAGGAGCTCGCGCACTTCACCGGGCGCGGGCGCGCGCTGCTGTTCTCCACCGGCTACATGGCCAACCTCGGCGTGATCAGCGCTTTCGCCGGGCGCGGCGAGGTCGTGCTCGAGGACCGCCTCAACCATGCCTCGCTCATCGACGGCGCGCGGCTGTCAGGTGCGCGGCTGCTGCGCTTTGCGCACGCCGACGCGGAGGCGGCCGGCCGGATGCTCGCGGGGCGCGACGATGTCGCGCTGCTGGCCACCGACGGCGTGTTCAGCATGGACGGCGATGTCGCGCCGGTGGCCGCGCTCGCAGGGCTCGCGGCGCGCGCGCGCGCCTGGCTGCTGGTCGACGACGCCCACGGCCTCGGCGTGCTGGGCGCAGGCGGTGGCGGCACGCTCGCAGCGGCCGGCCTCGGGGCCGATGCGGTGCCGTTGCTGGTCGGCACGCTCGGCAAGGCCTTCGGCAGCTTCGGCGCCTTCGTCGCCGGCGACGAGGACACGATCGAATTCCTGCTGCAGCACGCGCGCACGTACATCTACACGACCGCGCTGCCGCCGGCCGTGGCGGCGGCGACGCGCGTCGCGCTGCGCCTCGCGGCCGCCGAGGAGTGGCGCCGCGAGCGCCTGCGCGCGCTCGTCGCACGCTTCCGCGCCGCTGCGCTGCGGGCCGGGCTCGCGCTGGGCGCCAGCACGACGCCGATCCAGCCGCTGGTCGTCGGCGCAGAAGGCGAGGCGCTGCGGCTCAGCGCCGCGCTGCGCGATGCCGGGTTCTGGGTCGCGGCGATCCGCCCGCCGACCGTGCCCGAGGGCAGCGCGCGCCTGCGCATCACGCTCTCGGCGCTGCATCGCGAGGCGGACGTCGACGCACTGGTGGCGACGCTGGCGGCGGCGCGGGCCGCAGGGCACTGATGCGCCTGCACGGCGAAACGCTCGGCGCCGGCCCGCCCCTCGTGCTGCTGCACGGCTGGGCGATGAACCTCGGCGTGTTCGACGCGCTGGCGGCTGCCCTCGCCCCGCACCACACCGTCACGCGGCTCGACCTGCCGGGGCACGGCCGCAGTCCCTGGCGCGAGGGGCTCGGCGCCGACGCCGCCGCGGACTGGCTGCTCGAATCCCTGCCGGAGCGCGCGACGCTCGTCGGCTGGTCGCTGGGCGGCCAGCTCGCGCTGCGCATGGCCGCGCGCGCGCCGGCGCGCATCGCGCGGCTGGTGCTGCTGGCGAGCACACCGCGCTTCCTCGCCACCGCGGACTGGCCGCACGGACTCGCGGCCGCGGCGCTGCAGGGCGTTGCGGCTGGCCTGGCGCGCGATCCCGCGCGCACGCTCGAGGAGTTCCTCGAGCTGCAGGTGCGCGGCGGCGCCGGGGCCGAGGCCGCGCTCGCCACGCTGCACGGCGCGCTGGCCACGCACGGTGCCGCGCGGCCGCAGGCGCTCGCCGCGGGACTCGACTGGCTCGCCGCCGGCGACCTGCGGCAGCTGGCGCCCGCGCTGGCGCTGCCCGTGCTGCTGGTGAACGGCCAGAACGATCGCGTGACGCCGCCGGATGCCGCGCGCGCCTTCGCGGGCCTGCTGCCACGGGCGCGCCTGGTCGAGTTGCGCCGCGCCGCGCACGTGCCGTTCCTCTCGCATCCGGCGGCGGTGCTGGCCGCGCTGCAGGAATTCCTGGCGCCGGCCGCGAGCGGAGCCGCCGCATGAGCGCACCGCACGAGGGCGCCGGACCCGGTGGCTTCGGCTTCGACCGGCCCGCCGGGGCCGCGGCCTTCGACCGCGCGGCCGCGCGCTACGACGCCGCGGCGCACCTGCAGGAACAGGTGCGCGCGGAGCTGCTCGAGCGGCTCGGCTACTTCAGGCTCGCACCCGCCGTCGTGCTCGACCTCGGCGCCGGCACCGGCAGCGCGACCGTCGCGCTGCGGCGTCGCTTCCGCCGCGCGCGCGTGCTCGCGCTCGACATCGCGCCGGGCATGCTGCGCGCGGCGCAGCGCCGCCGCTGGCCCTGGCGACGCTTCGACTGCGTGTGCGCCGATGCGCATGCGCTGCCGCTGCGCACGGCCAGCGTCGACCTGGTTTTCAGCAGCCTGATGCTGCAATGGAGCGACCGGCCGGATCGCGTGTTCGAGGAGTGCGCGCGCGTGCTGCGGCCGGGCGGATTGCTGCTGTTCAGCAGCTTCGGGCCGGACACGCTCGGCGAGCTGCGCGAGGCCTGGGCGGCGGTGGACGCGGCGCCGCGCGTCAGCCTGTTCGCCGACATGCCGGATCTCGCCGCAGCGCTGCAACATGCACGCTTCGCCGAGCCGGTGCTGGATGCCGACCGCGTCGTGCGCCATTACCCGGACGTGCGTGCGCTGATGGAGGAGCTGCGCGCGATCGGCGCGCGCAACGCGGCATCGGCGCGCACGCGCGGACTCACGGGTCCGCGCACGCTCGCGCGCATGATCGAGCGCTACGAGGAACGGCGGCAGCCGGAGGGCATTCCGGCAACCTGGGAGCTGTTCTACGGCGCCGCCTTCGCGGGCGCCGCACCCGCGGGAGCCCTGGCGGCGGGCCCAAGCCTGGGCGAGCAGCTCGTTCCGGTGGCCAGCCTGCGGCGACGGCACCGGACGGATTCCGGTCCGCCATGAGCCCGCGTGGCTACTTCATCGCGGGTACGGATACCGGGGCGGGCAAGACCCGCGTGACCTGCGCGCTGCTCCGATCGCTCGCCGCCTGCGGGCATCGGGCCGTGGGCATGAAACCGGTCGCTTCAGGGGCGGACCGGGTACAAGGCTGCCTCGTGAGCGATGATGTCGCGCAGATCGCAGCGAATTCTTCGAAGATAGCGACAGATCTCCGCACGAACACCTACATCTTCGAGCCACCCGTTTCGCCGGACATTGCGGCTGAAATGGCCGGGATAAGCGTCGATATTGGCGCGATCGTCGCCGATTTCAGCGCGCTCGGGCCCCATGCCGACCGGGTGCTCGTCGAAGGCACCGGCGGCTGGCTCTGCCCGATCGGCGCACGCACGACCATGGCCGACGTGGCGGCGGCCCTGGGGTTGCCGGTGATCCTGGTCGTGGGCCTGAAGCTCGGCTGCATCAACCACGCGCTGCTCACGGCCGCATCGATCCGCGCGCGGGGCTGCACCTTCGCCGGCTGGATCGGCAACCGCGTCGACCCGCGCTACCTGCTGCCGGAGGCGAACCTCGCCACGCTCACCCGGTTGCTCGAGGCGCCGCCGCTCGCGGTGCTGCCGTACGCGCCCGCGGAGGTCGCGGTGCCCGTGGATATCCACGCCCCGCTGGCCGATCTCGCGCGCCGCCTCTAGTCAGGTTGCAGCCAACGATCCAAGTTCCTACGGTTGCAGGGATTTTTCCGGAACACGTATCATTGCCGGATGCCTGCGGCCGAGACCCTCATCCTGCGCCCCAATTGCGCGCTGACGCCGCGCTCGGCCGGACTCTTCTATGCGGGCGTCTGCGGCACCGCGCTCGCCGTCGCCCTGCCGTTCGTGCTGCGCGGCCTCTGGCCGATCCTGCCGTTCGCCGGCCTCGAGTTGCTGCTGCTCGGCTGGGCGCTGCGCGCATCGCTCGCGCGCCGCGAGCATTCGCAGTCCATCGTCGTCAGCGACGGGACAGTCGAGATCGATTCGCAACTGCCCGGCGAGCGCGAACACGTCGTGTTCTCGCGGCACTGGGCTCACGTTACACTGCGCCGGGCCGTCTCGCCCTGGCATCCGAGCCGACTCGTGATCGAGTCGCACGGGCGCGCATGCGAGGTCGGGCGGTTTCTCACGGAAGAAGAACGCAGGGGAGTGGCCGGTCGCCTGCAGCGACTGGTCGGGCACGTCAATGAATCGCCGCCGCTGTTCGAAGCGGCCAACAGCTAGGGTCCGTAAAAGATGAAGCATCGATACGTATTGGCCGTCGCCGCATCGCTCGCGGGTCTGTTCGGCGCGCCCGCGGCGCACGCCGCCTGGGCACTCAACATGACGCCGGGCATCAGCGAGATCTCGCGCGAGGCCTACAAGATCCACATGCTGATGTTCTGGTGGTGCGTGGCGATCGGCGTGTTCGTGTTCGCGTGGATGATCTATTCGCTGGTGCGCTTCCGCAAATCCACCGGCGCCATCCCCGACACGAAGCTGGTGCACAACACCAAGGCCGAGGTGATCTGGACCGTGATCCCGGTGCTGATCCTCGTGTCGATGGCGGTGCCGGCCGCCAAGGCGCTCATCCAGATGGAGGACGCCAGCGGCACCGAGCTCACGATCCGCATCACCGGCTACCAGTGGAAGTGGCAGTACGAGTACGTCAATGCCGGCGTCAGCTTCTTCTCGACGCTGGATCGCGCCAGCGACGCCACGCGCGCGCTCGGCTCGGGCCGCGACCCGAACCAGGTGGAGAACTACCTGCTGTCGGTCGACAACCCGCTGGTGGTGCCGGCCGGCACCAAGGTGCGCCTGCTGATCGGCGCGCAGGACGTGATCCACTCCTGGTGGGTGCCGGCGCTCGCGATCAAGAAGGATGCGATCCCGGGCTACATCAACGAGGCCTGGTTCAAGATCGACGCCGACAAGACCGGCGTGTATCGCGGCCAGTGCGCCGAGCTGTGCGGCCGCGACCACGGCTTCATGCCGGTGGTGCTCGACGTGCGCAGCAAGCAGGACTTCGAGGCCTGGCTGAAGTCGCAGCAGGCGGCCTCCGCGCCCGCGGCCACCGCGGCGCTCGACGCGACGCAGCGGCCGGCCGGCTGAGCCCGCGCACCGCTCCGCCACCGCAAGCCTTCCACGCACGCAATTTCAGTACGGAACGACCATGGCCAACACCGCACACGCCGCCACGCACGAGCACCACGACCACGCGCCCACGGGCATCCGGCGCTGGCTCACCACCACCAACCACAAGGACATCGGCACGCTGTACCTGGTGTTCAGCGGCATCATGTTCTTCGTCGGCGGCGCGATGGCGATGCTGATCCGCGCCGAGCTGTTCAAGCCCGGCCTGCAGTTCCTCGACCCGGCGTTCTTCAACTCGATGACCACCGTGCACGCGCTGGTCATGGTGTTCGGCGCGGTGATGCCGGCGTTCGTCGGCCTCGCCAACTGGATGATCCCGATGCAGGTCGGCGCGCCCGACATGGCGCTGCCGCGCATGAACAACTTCAGCTTCTGGATCCTGCCGTTCGCGTTCACGCTGCTGATCCTGACGCTGTTCCTGCCGGGCGGCGCGCCGGCCGGCGGCTGGACGCTGTACCCGCCGCTGGTGCTGCAGGGCGGTGACGCGCTGCCGCTGGCGATCTTCGCGATCCACCTGATGGGCGCCTCCTCGATCATGGGCGCGATCAACGTGATCGTGACCATCATGAACATGCGCGCGCCGGGCATCTCGCTGCTGCGCATGCCGATCTTCGTCTGGACCTGGCTGATCACCGCCTACCTGCTGATCGCGGTGATGCCGGTGCTGGCCGGCGCCGTCACCATGCTGCTGACCGACCACTTCTTCGGCACCAGCTTCTTCAACGCCGCCGGCGGCGGCGACCCGGTGCTGTTCCAGCACCTGTTCTGGTTCTTCGGGCACCCCGAGGTCTACATCATGATCCTGCCGGCCTTCGGCGTGGTCTCGGAGATCATCCCGACCTTCTCGCGCAAGCCGCTGTTCGGCTACGAGGCCATGGTGTACGCCACCGCCTCGATCGCCTTCCTGTCGTTCATCGTCTGGGCGCACCACATGTTCACGGTGGGCATGCCGCTCGCCGGCGAGATGTTCTTCATGCTCTCGACGATGCTGATCTCGATCCCGACCGGCGTGAAGGTCTTCAACTGGTGCACGACCATGTGGAAGGGCTCGATCAGCTTCGAGCCGCCGATGCTGTTCGCGATCGCCTTCCTGTTCCTGTTCACGATCGGCGGCTTCTCCGGCCTGATGCTGGCGATGGCGCCCTCCGACTTCCAGTACCACGACACCTACTTCGTCGTGGCCCACTTCCACTACGTGCTGGTGCCGGGCGCGGTGTTCGCCATCATGGGCGCCGTGTACTACTGGCTGCCGAAGTGGACCGGCCACATGTACGACATGACGCTCGCGAAGCTGCACTTCTGGCTGTCGACGATCTTCGTCAACGTGCTGTTCTTCCCGCAGCACTTCCTCGGGCTGGCCGGCATGCCGCGCCGCATCCCCGACTACTCGACGCAGTTCGCCGACTGGAACATGGTGTCCTCGCTCGGCGGCTTCGCCTTCGGCCTCTCGCAGCTGCTGTTCCCGTACATCATCTGGAAGTGCGTGCGCGGCGGCGCCCGCGCCGAGGCCCGCACCTGGGAAGGCGCGCATGGCCTGGAGTGGGAACTGCCGTCGCCGGCGCCGCACCATTCCTGGGAAGAGGCGCCCTCGGCCGCGCTGATCGCCCGCGGGGCCGGGCATTGAGCATCGACGCGGACGTCGAGCGCCGCCGGCGCATCCGCCGCAGCACCCTCCTGCTGGGATTGCTGGCGGCGGGCGTGTACGTGCTGTTCATCGCGCTCTCGGTCCACAAGGCGGGGTAGATGCACGCGGCTGACCGCAACGGCTCCAATCGCCGGCTGACGTGGAAGCTGGCGGCCTTCACGGCCGGCAGCTTCGCCTTCGGCTTCGCGCTGGTGCCGCTGTACAGCGTGCTGTGCAACATCACCGGCGCCGGCAACGAGAAGGCGCTGGTGAAGGCGAGCGCGCGCCAGGGCGGCGCCGTCGATGCGCAGCGCGAGGTCACGGTCGAGCTGATGGCGACGCTGCCGACGGTCGGCAACTGGGAGTTCCGCCCGGTGGTGGGTGCGCTCAAGGTGCATCCCGGGCGGCTCTACGAGGCGGAGTTCTACGCGCGCAACCTGACCGGGCACGACGTGGTCGCACAGGCGATCCCCGACGTCGCGCCGGCCAAGGCGACCAGCTGGTTCCACAAGACCGAGTGCTTCTGCTTCTCGCCGCAGGCCTTCCGCGCCGGCGAGGCGCGCGCGCTGAAGGTGCGTTTCTTCGTCGACCGCGACCTGCCGGCCTACATCGACCGGCTGACGCTCAGCTACACGTTCTACGATGGAGTTTCCCGGGTCGCCGCCCGCTGAAGGGCGCCGGCCACGATCTTTCGCTAAGGAATCCGTACCGATGGCACACGCACACGCCGACAGCAGCAAGTACTACGTCCCGCACGGCAGCCCCTGGCCGATCCTCGGATCGATCGCGCTGTTCTCGATGGTGCTGGGCTCGGCCGCCTACCTGAACGAGTGGACCGGGGCCTGGTCGTTCCTGCCCGGCGCGGTGCTGATCGCGGCGATGTTCTTCTTCTGGTTCCGCACCGTCATCGGCGAGAACCAGGCCGGCGCCTACAACCTCGAGGTCGACCGCTCGTTCCGCATGGGAATGATGTGGTTCATCTTCTCCGAGGTGATGTTCTTCGCCGCCTTCTTCGGCGCGCTGTTCTACGCGCGCACGTTGTCGGTGCCGTGGATCGCCGGCGAGGGCGTCAAGATCTTCAACCGCGTGTACCTGTGGAAGGACTACCTCGGCGGCTGGCCGACCAACGGCCCGCTGCACCTCGGCCCGAACGCCAACGGCAGCTTCGAGACCATCCCGGCCTTCGGCGTGCCGCTGCTCAACACCGCGATCCTGCTGACCAGCGGCCTCACCGTGACGATCGCGCACCACGCGCTGCGCGCCGGGCACCGCACGCAGCTGGCGATCTTCCTCGCCGCCACCTTCCTGCTGGGCTTCACCTTCGTGTACCTGCAGGCCGGCGAATACCACGAAGCCTGGACGAAGCTCGGGCTGCAGCTCGGCACCGGCATCTACGGCTCGACCTTCTTCATGCTGACCGGCTTCCACGGCCTGCACGTCACCGTCGGCGCGATCATGCTGCTGGTGATCTGGCTGCGCTGCCTGAAGGGCCACTTCACGCCGCAGCGCCACTTCGCCTTCGAGGCGGTGGCCTGGTACTGGCACTTCGTCGACGTGGTCTGGCTCGGCCTGTACGTGTTCGTCTACTGGGTCTAGCCGCGCGCGAAGGCACGCCGCGCGGCCGGCCCTAGGCGCCCTGGCGCCGCCGGCCGACCAGGGCAACGCCGGCGATCACCAGCACGGCGCCGGCGACCTGCAGCAGGCCGAACGGCTCGCCGAGCAGCGCCCAGGCGAGCAGCAGCGTCAGCACCGGCCCGAGCGAGCCGATGATGGCCGTCGGCGCGGCGCCGAGGTGGCGGATCGCCTCGACCACCAGCCAGATCGGCAGCACCGTCGAGAACACCGCCAACGCCATGGACAGCGCCTGCACCGGCCAGGGTTGCGCCAGCGCCTGCAGCGGCCGCAGCGCGGCGAACTGCGCCAGCACGAACAGTGTCGCGGCCGTGGTGGCCCAGGCGGTGACGTGCATCGAGCCGCAGCGCGTGATCATCGGGCCGACGCGCAACAGGTAGAGCGCGAAGCACAGGGCGCTGCCGAAGACCAGCAGGCCACCGCGCAACACGTCGCCGGCAGCGCCACCGCGCAGGTCATGGCCGACCGCGAGCGCGATCCCCAGGTAGCACAGCAGCAGCGCCAGCGCGACGTGCGGCGCGATGCGCTGGCGCTTCCACAGCGCCGAGAAAACCACGACCAGCGTCGGGTAGATGAACAGGATCATGCGCTCGAGCGCCGCCGAGATGTACTTCAGTCCGAGGAAGTCCAGGTAGCTCGCCGCGTAGTAGCCGAGGAAGCCGAGCTGCGCGAACTCGCCGGCCAGGGCCGGCGTCGGCCGCAGTGGCTGGCTGCGCTGCGCCACCAGCCCCATCAGCAGGAACAGCGGCAGCGAATACAGCATGCGCAGCGCCAGCAGCGTGGTGGCGTCGACGCCGTGGCGGTACGCGGCCTTGATCAGCACCGACTTGAAGGCGAAGCCGACCGCACCGGCGAGGGCGCAGGCCAGTCCGAAGGTCGCGCGCCGGCGCTGGCCCTCAGCGCTGGAGCCCATGCGGGGCGATCAGCCCGGAGCGCCAGGCGATGATCAGCAGGATGAACAGCGCCACCGACAGGCCGACGCGGATCGCGAGCGCGCGCACCATCTTGCCGGAGTCGCCGCGGCCGGAGGCGAGGTGGAACAGCGCGGTGCCGAGGCTGGCGACGATCGCGACCAGCGCGGCGATGATCAGCAAGCGTAATCCGTCCACCCTCGAGCCCCTGCCTGTCGTTGCAGCGCGGAGTATAGGGCCTCGGGCGCGTGGCCGCCGCGCCGCCGCGCCTGCGCCGTGCGTGCCTGTACCTGCCGCCGGGCTGCCGGCACAATGCCGGTCCTTGGGGCCTGCGGGCCCGTGACAGGCGGACCGGAGGCGACGTGGCACTGCGAGTCCCCCTCGGCCAGCGGGAACTGCGCGGCCCCTGGTGGGCGCTGCTGCTGACGCTCGCCGGCGTGGCGCTGTTTGGCGCGCTGGGCCACTGGCAGTGGCGGCGCGCGGAGGAGAAGCGCGCGCTGGTCGCCGCCTTCGCCAGTGGCGGCGGCACGGCCGAAGCGCTCGGCGCGCGCGGCACCGTGGCGCTGCCGCGCTATCGCGAGATCGGCGTGCGCGGCCGCTACGACGCCACGCACCAGTTCCTGCTCGACAACAGCAGCCGCGGCCCGGCCCCCGGCTACGAGGTGCTCACGCCCTTCGAGCTCGAGGATGGCCGCTGGCTGCTCGTGAACCGCGGCTGGCTGCCGCTGGTCGCGGGCGCGCGCGCGCGGCTTCCCGACATCGCGTTCGCGGCCGGCGACCTGCGCTCGCTCCGTGGCCGGCTCGACGAGCTGCCGGTCGCCGGGATCGCGGCCGGACGCCAGCCGCCCGCGCCCGGTGGCGCCTGGCCGCGGCTCACCAGCTTCCCGCGCAGCGCCGAGCTCGCCGCCGCGCTCGGCCATGCGCTCGAGCCGCGCCAGCTGCTGCTCGCCGCCGACGTGCCCGACGGCTACCGGCGCGAGTGGCAGGGCGCCGGGAGCGGCTTCGGCCCCGAACGCCACATCGCCTACGCCGTCCAATGGTGGGGCCTCGCGCTGCTGGCCCTCGTGCTGTACCTGTTCATGAACCTGCGGAAACGCCCGACATGACGACTGCTCCCGCGACTCCCGGCGGCTCGCGCCGCCCGCTCTGGCTGCTGGTGCTGCTGTTCTTCGCGCCGCTCCTCGCCGCATTCTGGCTGTACTACGGATCGCCGTGGCGACCGGCCGGACGCACCAACCACGGCGAGCTGATAGAGCCCGCGCGGCCGCTGCCCGAGCGCGCGCTGCCGCAAGCCGACGCGGCCGCGCGCCGGCCCTTCGTGGACAAATGGTCGCTGGTCTACGTCGGCGACGGCCGTTGCGATGCGGATTGCCGCCAGGCGCTGCTGCAGATGCGGCAGACGCACGCCGCGCTCGGGCGCCTGCAGCCGCGCGTGCAGCAGGTGCTGCTCGCCACGGCGGCGTGCTGCGACCATGCGTTCCTCGACCGCGAGCATCCGGGCCTGCGGCTCATCGATGCCGGCGGCCCGGCGGACGCGGCGCTGCTTGCGGCATTTCCGCAGGAATACCGGCAACGCGGGATTTTCATCGTCGATCCGCTCGGCAATCTCATGATGCGCTACGATACCGGCCTCGGTCCCAGGGGCCTGCTGCAGGACCTGAGGAAGCTGCTGCAACTCTCCCACATCGGTTGACACATGACGCACTTGGCATGGATCCGTACACTGGCGGCCACGGGCTTCGGCCTGTGCCTCATCGTCGTCGTGCTCGGCGGCTACGTGCGGCTGTCGGCGGCCGGGCTCGGCTGCCCGGACTGGCCCGGCTGCTACGGCCACCTGACGCCCACGGCTGCCGCGGCCGATGCGGCCGGCACCGCCGCCTACTCGATCCCGCTCGAGACCGGCAAGGCCTGGCGCGAGATGATCCATCGCTATGCCGCCTCGACCCTCGGGCTGCTGATCGTGCTGATCGCCGCGCTCGCCTGGCGCTGGCGCCGCGAGCAGCTCGCCGCGCCGGGCTACGCGCTGGCGCTGCTGGCCATCGTCGTGCTGCAGGGCGTGCTCGGCATGCTCACCGTGACCTGGCTGCTCAAGCCGCTGGTCGTGACGCTCCACCTGCTGTTCGGCATGACGACGCTGGCGCTGCTGTGGTGGCTGGTGCTCACGCTCGGGCGGCGCCGCGGCGGCGCCTGGAGCACCTCGACCGCCTTCCTCGGCGTGCCGCTGGAGCGCGCGCGGCGCATCGCCGCCATCGGCCTCGTGGCGCTCGCGCTGCAGATCGCGCTCGGCGGCTGGACCAGCAGCAACTACGCGGCGATCGCCTGCCCGGATTTCCCGCGCTGCCAGGGCGAGTGGTGGCCGGCGACCGACTACCCCGCGGCGTTCGTGCTGTGGCGTGGCCTCGGCGTCAACTACCTCGGTGGCGTGCTCGAGCAGCCGGCGCGCGTCGCGATCCACCTGACGCACCGGCTCGGCGCGCTGGTCGCTGCCGCCGCGCTGCTGTGGGCCGCGGTGATCGTGCTGCGCGCGCGCCGCGACGCGGGTGCGCGCCGGGCCGCCTGGGCCGTGCTCGTGCTGCTGGCGCTGCAGCTCACGATCGGCATCGCGACGGTGCTGCTCGGCTTCCCGCTGTGGCTCGCCACCGCGCACAACGCCGGCGCGGCCCTGCTGCTGCTCGGCACCGTCGCGCTGAACCGCACGCTGCGCCCGACCTGAACATGGCAAGCGTCGCCGCGCCGCCGGCCGCGTCCGCCATCGCGCCGTCCTGGCGCGACTACCTCGAGCTCACCAAGCCGCGCGTGGTCGCGCTGCTGGTGCTCACCGCGGTGGTCGGCGCGCTGCTCGCGACGCCCGGGCTCCCGCCGCCCGGCCCGCTGCTGCTGGGCAACCTCGGCATCGGCCTGGCGGCGGCCTCGGCCGCCGCGATCAACCACGTGCTCGACCGGCGCATCGACGCGTACATGGCGCGCACGCGCAACCGCCCGCTGCCGACCGGCCACCTCTCGCACCGGCGGGCGCTCGCCTTCGCGCTCGTGCTCGGCGTCGCCTCGATGACGGTGCTGGTCGCGTGGGTCAACGTGCTGACGGCGGTGCTGACCTGCGCCTCGCTGATCGGCTACGCCATCGTCTACACGCTGTGGCTCAAGCGCGCGACGCCGCAGAACATCGTCATCGGCGGCGCCGCCGGCGCCGCGCCGCCGGTGCTCGGCTGGATCGCCGTCACCGGCCACATCGATCCGAACGCGCTGCTGCTGTTCCTGATCGTGTTCGCATGGACGCCGCCGCATTTCTGGGCGCTGGCGATCGCGCGCCGCCACGACTACGCCAAGGTCGACATCCCGATGCTGCCGGTGACCCACGGCGTCGAGTTCACGCGCCTGCACGTGCTGCAGTACACCGTGATCCTGTGCCTGGTGACGCTGCTGCCCTACATCACCGGCATGTGCGGGCTCATCTACCTGGCGAGCGCGCTGGCGCTGGACGCGCGCTTCCTGTGGCTCGCCGTGCAGATGAAGCGCAGCCCGCGCACCGATCTGCCGATGCGCGTGTTCTGGTTCTCGATCCGCTACCTCGCGCTGCTGTTCCTCGCGCTGCTGGTCGACCATTACGTGTCGGTGCGCGTGACAATAAGTTGAACGTGCGGCGCTCGACGACCAGCGGGCGGCGCGGCGCCTCGCGCGCTCCAGCCCGGCCGACCCTGCCTCGTGCCCCGCGCGCCATCCGCCGCGGGTCAACGCTGCGCTCGTTGCTGGGGCGCGCCGCGGTGTCGCACCTGGCGCGCAACCTGTGGCGGGTGCATGCGCCGCTGGACATGGCGCGTTTCCGCACCGACGCCCTGCGCGGTCTTGCACCGCTGTCGCTGATGCAGCGTGGCGCGCACCTGGCGCGCGTGATGCGTGCCCACCTGCCGGCTCGCTATGCCGACGCGATCGACGTCATGCTCGCCTCGCTGACACCGCCGCTCGCGCGCACCGATCGGTTCGGCCTGGGAGGCTTCTTCTACCTGCCGCACATCAGCTTCGTCACGCTCTACGGCCTCGACCCTACCCACAACGGTGGGCGCGATCCGTTCGGAGCATCGATGCGCGCCCAGTACGAACTCACGCGCCGCTTCAGCAGCGAGTTCTCGCTGCGCGCCTTCCTCGCCGCGCAACCGGAGCGCACGCTGCGCGTCCTGCAGCGCTGGACGCGCGATGCCGACCCCCACGTGCGCCGCCTGTGCTCGGAAGGGACGCGGCCACGCCTGCCGTGGGCGGCGCGCCTGCCGGACTTCATGGCCGATCCGCGGCCGCTGCTGCCTATCCTGGAGGCGCTGAAGGACGATCCGGACCTGTACGTCCGGCGCAGCGTCGCCAACCATGTCGGCGACATCGCCAAGGACCACCCTGGACTGGCCTTGGCCCTGTGTCGTCAATGGCTCACGGACGCATCCGCCGAACGGCGCTGGCTGATCCGGCATGCGCTTCGCTACCCCGCTCGCCGCGGAATGCGCGCAGCCCTCGTGCTGCGACGGCAGGCGCTCTGACCCACCGGCAAGCCGCGGCTCGCTCCGCAGGCAGTCGGGCATGCGCCTCCTCGATGCGCATGCACGCTGTGGCTCAAGCGTGCGGCGCCGCCGCGTCAGCGTGCCGGCGGGCGGCTGATGCCCTCGCGCACCAGGTTGGCGAGCAGCACGTCGACCAGCGTGCCGCCGTTGGCGCCGCCGCCGGCGACCACGTCCGGCACGAGCTTGACGCCCGCCTTGGAGAGCGCCTCGGCCACCTGCACGATCGCGTAGTTGCCCGATTCCATCGAGGCGATCTTGAGCTTGATGACCTCAGCCTCGGCCCCGCCGACCGCCTGGGTCTTGGCCGCCTCGGCCTCGCCGACGGTGCGCAGCACCTGGGCATCGGCGGAGGCGTTGATCTTCTTGGCCTCGGCGGTTCCCTCGGCCGACTTGACGTTGGCACGCGCATTGAATTCCGCGATCGCCACCTGGCGCTCGGCATCGACGACCTTGGCCTGCGTGGCGGCGAGCGCCGTCGCCTGCTCGAGCTGCTGCTTCACGACCTGCGCCTGGCGCTGGGTCTCGTAGGTGACGCGCTCCTGCTCGGCGATCTTGCGGTCGGTGAGCGTCTTCATCAGCTCCTCGGGTGGCACGATGTCGCCGATCAGCGTGTCGACCGCGCCGACGTTGTACTCGCGCAGCGCCGCCGAGATCGCGTCGCGCGCCTCGGTCTGCCGCAGCGAGCGGTTCTTGAGGAAATCGATGATGTCCGAGCCCTGCGCGGCGTTGCGGAAGTAGTTGCCGATCGTCGGCTCCAGCACCTGGGTGACGAGCGCCGACATGTCACCGAAGCGGGCGATCACCTTCGGCGCGTCATTGCGCGGGATGTGGATGATCTGCGATACGTCCAGGTTGAACTTGAAGCCGTCGGCCGAGCGCACCGAGATCGTCGAGAGGTTGGCGTCGAGCTTGTGGGCCTCGGTCTTGCCGGTGGCCCAGTTGAGGACCACGTTGGCGGTCGGGACGTTGCTGACCTTGTGCGTGTAGGGGTTCATCGGGTACTTGCCCGGGTCGAGCGGCTCGACCCACACGCCCTTCTCGCCCTTGCTGACCAGGTTGCCGTGGCGGAAGGTATCGCCGGTGACGTCCTGGCCCTCGCGGCCGACGTAGGCGATCACGACACCGACGTGCGCGATCGGCACGTCGAACATGTCGACGATCTCGACGGTGACGAAGCGCGGGTTGAGGAAGTAGCGACCCGCCAGCAGCACCTGTTCCTGCAGGCCCTTGCTGCCGCCGCGGTCCACGAAGGCCTGCGGCTTCTGGAACATGTCGTGGCCGTCGACCACCGGGCCGGCGATCTCGCCCTTGCCGAGCGGCTGGCCCTCGCGCGTCGTCACGATGCCGACCTTGTTGTCCGGGATGTCGATCGCGTCGGCCGTCTGCAACGCGAAGAGGTAGGGGTTGATGCGGTAGCTTCCCGGCGTGATCACCGCCATCTGCGGACCGCGTTCGCCGCCACTGGCCATGAACGCCTTGGCGTCCTGGAAGGAATCGCAATCGACGTGCCGCGCGATCACGCGGCCGGTGGCGAGCGGCTTGCCGTCGCGCGCCTCGACCACGCCGATCTTGCCGGGCGGGATCGTGACCGCGTCGGTGAGCGTCACCGTGAACAGCAGCGTGTTGATGCGGTAGGTGCCCGGCGGGATCAGATCCATCTGGGGTCCGCGCTCGCCGCCGCCCTCGAGGAAGGCGCGCGCATCCTGGAAGGCATCGCACTCGACCTGGCGCGCGACGATGCGGCCGCTCGGCAGCGGCTTGCCGTCGCAGGCCTCGACGCAGCCGACCTTGCCGGGCGGCACGGTGAAGAACTTCACCTGCTCGACGCGGTACTGCCAGGGCCACAGGCCGATGTGCAGCCCCGGGGGGAGCGAATCGGCCTGGTAGCCCGCCTCGCCGCCGAGCGCGATGATGCGCCCGTCCGGGAGGCTCCGGTGCGTGCCGAACAGCACGAACTTCTTGGTCACCACGCCGATGCTGTCGTCCGGCACGATGATCACGCCGCACAGCCACAACAGCGACTTGTAGCTCATCACGATGAGCAGGGCGGCGATCACGCCGACGACGATCTGCCAGTGTTCGATCAGGATATCCACGGCTCCCCCCTCCCTGAGTTCGCGGACATTGTATATCGCGGTCTATCCGGCCCAAACCAGCCGCGGCACCGCGTCCGCGGCCGCCTGCAGGAACGCGTTCTGGCCGAAGCGGCGCGCCAGCTCCAGGGCCAGCTCGGGCGGCAGGCCGGGCACCAGGAGGCTCCGTTCCGCCGGCCATTCGCCGCTCGGGTCCCGCCCCCAGCCCTCGATCGCCTCGAGGCCGGCCGCGGCCAGCGCCGCGAGCAGCCGCGCGTGCGCGGCGTGGTTCCGGTCCGAAGGCAGCGCGGTGCTGCCCGGGTTCCAGGCGCTCAGGTAGATGGAGCCGCTCACGCCGCGGCGCGCGTGCAGCGCCGCGAGCGCGGCGCTCGCCTCGTCGACGCGCAGGGTGAAGCGGCCTTCCGCCGCCTCGACCACGTAGTCGGTGGCGCGATAGGCGGCCTCGAGCTCGCGCGCTGCGTTCACCGGAACAGGCTGTCGGCGACGAAGGGGTTGCCGCGCCGTTCGGCGCCGAAGGTGGACATCGGGCCGTGGCCGGGCAGGAAGCGCACGTCGTCGCCCAGCGGGAACAGGCGCTCGCGGATCGAGCCGATCAGCGTGTCGTAGTCCCCGCCGGGAAAATCCGTGCGGCCGATCGAGCCCTGGAACAGCACGTCGCCGACGATCGCGAGCTGCCCGGGGCGGTCGAAGAACACCACGTGCCCCGGCGTGTGGCCGGGGCAGTGCAGCACCTCGAGCTCGCCCTCGCCGAGCTGCACCCGATCGCCGTGCTCGAGCCAGCGCGTCGGCTCGAAGCGTTCGGCGGGCGGGAAGCCGAACTGCGCGGCCTGCTCGGCCAGCGTCTCGATCCAGAACGCATCGCCGCGCTGCGGGCCCTCGATCGGCAGGCGCTCGCGCCGCGCCAGCTCCGCCGTGGCGGCGCAGTGGTCGAGGTGCGCGTGCGTCAGCAGGATCTTCGCGAGCGTCAGGCCCTGCTTGCGCACCACGGCGAGCACGCGCTCGAGCTCGCCGCCGGGGTCGACGATCGCCGCGGCGCGGCTGCGCTCGCACCACAGCACGGAGCAGTTCTGCTGGAACGGGGTGACGGGGACGACGGCCAGTTGCATGGGCGCCATTATGACGTAAGCTCCGCGCCATGCTGATCGAACGCATCTGGGCGGCCAACGAGCTGCGCAATTACCAGTACCTGATCGCCTCCGAGGCGAGCGGCGAGGCCCTGGCCGTCGACCCGCTGAACGCCGCCGACGTCCTGGCGCGCGCCCGCGAGCGCGGCTGGACCATCACGCAGATCCTCAACACCCACGAGCACCTGGACCACACGGCGGGCAACGCCGGCGTGGTGGCGGCCACCGGGGCCCGGGTCATGGCGCATGCGGCCGGGGCCGCGCGCATCGGCGGCGTCGACCGCGCGCTGCAGGGGGGCGATGCCATCACCCTCGGTCGCGACGTGCACCTGCAGTGCCTCGACACGCCCGGGCATACGATGGCGCACATCTGCCTGTACGCCCCGGGCGATGCGCCGCTACTCTTCAGCGGCGACACGCTGTTCAACGCCGGCGTCGGCAACTGCCGCGGCGGCGGCGATCCGGCCAGCCTGTACCGTACCTGCTCGGAGGTGCTGGCAAAGCTCCCCCCCGGCACGCGCCTCCACCCCGGCCACGACTACCTGCGGCGCAACCTCGAGTTCACGCTCGACCTGGAGCCGGGGAATGCCGTCGCCCGCGCGCTGCACGCGCGCACCGCCGGCACGGCCCCCGAGGCGATGCCGGTCCTGACCCTCGCCGAGGAGCTCGCCTACAACACCTTCTTCCGGCTGCGGGAGGCGGAACTGGTCGAGAACCTGCGGCGCCGGCAGCCCGCGCTCGGCCCCGGCGACCCGCGGTCGGTGTTCCTCGCCCTGCGGGAGCTGCGCAACAGCTGGTGAGCGCGACGCGGTAGAATTGCGCGTTTACCGGCCGACCGCGGGCCCCGATGGACGTCTCCCCGATTCTCTCGCCCCTCAACGACGCGCAGCGCGAGGCCGTGACCGCGCCGCTCGTCCCGCTGCTGGTGCTGGCCGGCGCCGGCAGCGGCAAGACGCGCGTGCTCACGCACCGCGTCGCCTGGCTGATCCGCGCCGAGGGCGCCTCGCCCCATTCGGTGCTGGCCGTCACCTTCACCAACAAGGCCGCGGCCGAGATGCGCAGCCGCATCGAGTCGCTCCTCGGCATCCCCGGCGGCTCGCTCTGGCTCGGCACCTTCCATGGCCTCGCGCACCGGCTGCTGCGGCTGCACTGGCGCGAGGCCGGCCTGCCGCAGACCTTCCAGATCCTCGACGGCGAGGACCAGCTGCGGCTCGTCAAGAAGCTCGTCAAGGCGCTCGGCCTCGACGAGGAGCGCTGGGCGCCGCGCGACGTGCAGTACTTCATCAACAAGCACAAGGACGAGGGCCGCCGGCCCGCCGGCCTGAAGGACAACGGCGATCCGACCGAGAAGCAGCTGATCCGCCTGTACGTGGAGTACGAGGAGGCCTGCCGGCGCGCCGGCGTGGTCGACTTCGCCGAGCTCCTGCTGCGCGCCTTCGAGCTGTGGCGCGACAACGCGGAGCTGCTGCAGCACTACCGCCGCCGCTTCCGCCACGTGCTGATCGACGAGTTCCAGGACACCAACGCGATCCAGTACGCGTGGCTCCGGCTGCTGGTCGGCGCCGAGGGCGTGCCCTTCGCGGTCGGCGACGATGACCAGTCGATCTACCGCTGGCGCGGCGCGCGCGTCGAGAACCTGCAGCGCTTCCGCAACGACTTCCCGCAGTGCCAGCTGGTGCGCCTGGAGCAGAACTACCGCTCCACCGGCGCGATCCTCGACGCCGCCAACGCCCTCATCGCCCACAACAGCAGCCGCCTCGGCAAGAACCTGTGGACCGCCGGCGCGCGCGGCGATCCGGTGCGCGTCTACTCGGCGTACAACGAGCGCGACGAGGCGGCCTTCGTGCAGGCGCGCATCCTCGACTGGATCGCGCACGGCGGCGCGCGGCGCGAGTGCGCGATCCTGTACCGCTCCAACGCCCAGTCGCGCGTGTTCGAGGAGGCGCTGATCCAGGCGCGCATCCCCTACCGCGTCTACGGGGGCCTGAGGTTCTTCGAGCGCGCCGAGATCAAGGACGCGCTCGCGTACCTGCGGCTGACCGCCAACCGCGACGACGACGGCTCCTTCGAGCGGGTGGTGAACCTGCCGGCGCGCGGCATCGGCGCCAAGACGCTCGACGCGCTGCGCGAGGGCGCCCGCGGCGCCGGCAGCTCCCTGTGGCGCGCCGCCGGCACGGCGGTCGCCGAGGCGCCGGGCACGCGCGGCTCGCTCGCGCTGATGGGCTTCCTCGGGCTCGTCGAGCGGCTGGCGCGCGAGGTCGCGGGCCTGCCGCTGCACGAGCAGGTCGACCACGTGATCCGCGCCAGCGGGCTTATCGAGCACCACCAGAAGGACAAGGCCGACCGCGGCGAGGCGCGCGTCGAGAACCTCGAGGAACTGGTGAGCGCCGCACGCGGCTTCGAGCCCGAGGGCGAGCTGCCGCCGCTCGAGAGCTTCCTGGCGCACGCGGTGCTCGAGTCCGGCGAGGCGCAGGGCGGCCCGGCCGACGACTGCGTGCAGATGATGACGCTGCACAGCGCCAAGGGCCTGGAGTTCCCGCTGGTGTTCCTGGCGGGCCTCGAGGACGGGCTGTTCCCGCACCAGCGCTCGCTGCACGACCTCGAGGGGCTGGAGGAGGAGCGGCGGCTCTGCTACGTCGGCATGACGCGCGCGATGCGCCAGCTCTACCTGACGCACGCCGAGCAGCGCCGCCTGCACGGCATCGACAGCTACAACGCCCCCTCGCGCTTCCTGCAGGAGGTGCCGGAGGAGCTGCTCGAGGAGGTGCGGCCGCGCATCCGCATGCCGCACGCGGCGCCGAGCGCGCCGGCGAGCACGCGCCGCGCCGAGCAGCCCTTCGGCCGCGTGGTGGAACCGCCGGCGCCGGGCGGCATGCGGCTCGGCACGCGCGTGCGCCACGGCAAGTTCGGCGAGGGCGTGGTGCTCGACATCGAGGGCCAGGGCGCGCACGCGCGCGTGCACGTGAATTTCGAGCGCCAGGGCGCGAAGTGGCTCATGCTGAGCTACGCCAAGCTCGAGGTGGTGTAGATGAAGATCCTGATCCTGGGGGCCGGACAGGTCGGGCGCACCGCCGCCCATCACCTGGCGCGCGAGCCCGCCAATGAAGTCACCGTCGTCGACACCAACGAGGAGCTGCTGCGCGACCTGCAGGACCGGCTCGACATCCGCGCGGTCGCCGGCCACGGCGCCTTCCCCGGCGTGCTCGAGGCCGCCGGCATCGCCGACACCGAGGTGCTGGTCGCGCTGACCAGCAGCGACGAGGTCAACATGGTGGCCTGCGAGATCGCCCACGCGCTCTACCGCACGCCGACCAAGATCGCGCGCATCCGCTCCTCCGAGTACACCACGCGCGAGCAGCTGTTCACCGAGGGCGCCATCGCGGTCGACGTGTGGATCAACCCCGAGCAGCTGGTCACCGAGCACATCGCGCGGCTGCTGTCCTACCCGGGCGCGCTGCAGGTGGTGGAGTTCGCCGACGGGCGCGTCCACCTGGTCGGCGTGCGCGCGCGGCGCGACGGCCTGCTGGTCGGCAAGCAGCTGCGGACGCTGCGCGAGCACCTGCCCGACACCGACGCGCGCGTCGCGGCGATCTACCGCGACGGCAAGCTGCTGCCGGTCGGCGGCGACACGGTGATCGAGGAGGAGGACGAGATCCTGTTCGTCGCCGCCTCCGACGACCTCAAGCGCGTGATGGCCGAGCTGCGCCGCAGCGAGGAGCCGGTGCGCCGGCTGGTGATCGCGGGCGGCGGCAACATCGGCTTCCGCCTGGCGCACACGCTCGAGAAGAGCAACCAGGTCAAGGTGATCGAGCGCGACGCCCGGCGCGCGCGGCGCATCTCCGAGCTGCTGCAGCACGCCATCGTGCTCAACGGCGACGCCGCCGACGAGGAGCTGCTGATCGAGGAGAACATCGACAGCGCCGACGTGTTCGCCGCGCTGACCAACTCCGAGGAGGCCAACGTGCTCTCGGCCATGCTCGCCAAGCGGCTGGGCGCACGGCGCGTGATGGCGCTGGTGAACCGCCCCTCCTACGGCGAGCTGATGGAGAACCGCAACATCGACATCGTGCTCTCGCCGCAGACCATCACCATCGGGTCGCTGCTGGCGCACGTGCGCCGCGGCGACGTGGTGCGCGTGCATTCGCTGCGGCGCGGCGCGGCCGAGGCGATGGAGGCGGTGGTGCACGGCGGCGAGGGCCGCTCGCGCGTCGTCGGCCGGCGCGTCGAGGAAATCCGCCTGCCCGAGGGCGCCAGCATCGTCGCGATCGTGCGCGGCGAGCAGGTCATCATGGCGCACCACGACACTCAGGTGGAGAACGAGGACCACGTGATCGTGTTCCTCGCCGACCGGCGCCACGTCGACGCGGTCGCGCAGCTCTTCCAGGCCGAGAGCTGACGGGAGCGCGGCGCGCATGCGCTCGATCCTCAGCGTACTGAACTTCCTCGGCGCGATGCTGGCGCTGTTCGCGCTGTATTTCGTGCCGCCGATCGTCACGGCGGCGGCGCTCGGCGAGCACGCGCTGGTCGGCTTCCTGGTCGGCGCCGGCGTGTCGGGCGGACTCGGGCTGGCGCTGCGCGCGGCGACCTGGCGCTACCGCGGCACGCTGCGGCCGCGCGACGGCTACCTGCTGGTATCGGCCACCTGGCCGGTGCTGGCGGCGGTCGCGACCATCCCGCTGCTGCTCGACCTGCCGCAGCTGGGCTTCACCGACGCGTTCTTCGAGGCCATGTCGGGCCTGTCGACCACCGGCGCGACCGTGCTCGAGGGCCTCGACGGCCTGCCGCGCTCGGTGCTGCTGTGGCGCCACGCGCTCTCCTGGCTCGGCGGCATGGGCGTGATCGTGCTGGCGGTCGCGGTGCTGCCGGTGCTCGGCGTCGGCGGCATGCAGATCCACCGCGCCGAGACGCCCGGCGGCCTCAAGCACTTCTCGCTCGGCCCGCGCATCGCCGAGACGGCGCGCCTGCTGTGGACCGTGTACGCGATCCTGACGGCCGCCTGCTTCGCGGCGCTGTGGGGCGCCGGCATGACGCCGTTCGACGCGTTGTGCCACGCGCTCTCGACGCTGGCGCTCGGCGGCTTCTCGACGCACGACGCCAACATCGCCTGGTTCGATTCGCCGCTGGTCGAGTCCGTGCTGGTGGCCTTCAGCCTGCTGGCGGCGATGAACTACACCACGCACTTCCTCGCGCTGCGGCGCGGCGACCTCAAGCTCTACGGCCGCGACCCGGAGGCGCGCTGGCTGCTCGCCTGGATCGGCGTGAGCTGCGTGGCGGTGGCGCTCGACCTGTGGCTGACCGGCAGCTATCCGGACTTCTTCACGGCGCTGCGCCACGGTGGCTTCAACGTCGTCTCGTTCGCCACCAGCGCCGGGTTCACCGGCGCCGACTACACCCGCTGGCCGGTGTTCGCGCCGATGTGGATGCTGCTGCTCGCCTGCCTGTGCGCCAGCAGCGGCTCGACCGGCGGCGGCATCAAGATGTTCCGCTCGCTGGTGCTGATCAAGCAGTCGCTGCGCGAGATGTTCACGCTGGTGCACCCGCAGGCGGTGCTGCCGCTGAAGGTCGCGCAGCAGGTGGTGCCGAACCGCGTGGTGTACGGCGTGCTCGCCTACATCTTCCTGTACTTCATGGCGATCGCGGTGCTGACCTTCGCGCTGCTCGCCTCCGGCCTGGATTTCGTCTCGGCCTTCACCGCGGTCATCGGCTGCGTCAACAACGTCGGCGCCGGGCTCGGCATCATGAGCCCGCACGCCGACTACGCGGCGCTGAACGCCTTCCAGACCTGGGTGTGCTCGCTGGCGATGTTCGTCGGGCGCATCGAGATCATCACCTTCGCGGTGCTGTTCACGCCGACGTTCTGGCGCAAGTAGCGCGCGGCGGCGCGGGGGCGGCGCGGGCCGGGCGGCTCCGGCCCGGCGCGCGGCCTAGCCGTGGATGTAGTGTTCGAGCTCCGCGATGGTGCGCTGCTGCTCCGCGAGCACCGCGCGCACCAGGTCGCCGATCGAGAGCACGCCGAGCACGCGGCCGGCACGCATCACCGGCAGGTGGCGCACGCGCTTCTCGGTCATGATCTGCATGCACTGCTGCACGCTGGCGTCCGGCTCGACCGAATGCACCGGCGAACTCATGATCTGCCACACCGGCGTCTCGCTCGAGGAGCGGCCGAGCAGCACCACCTTGCGGGCGTAGTCGCGCTCGGAAACGATGCCGGCCAGCAGCGTGCCGTTCATCACCAGCAACGCGCCGATGCCATGCTCGGCCATCAGCCGCACGGCCTCGAGCACCGGCGATTCCGGTTCGATCGCGTGGATCGCCGGGCTCTTCTTCTGCTGCAACAGATCGGCTGCTGTCACCATGGCCCTGTCCCCCTTGTTCCGATGACTGAAATCCGCGCTGCGCGTGCCGCCGCTAGCGGCCAGTGCCTCCGGCCGGTTCCACCGTCAGCACCGTGCCGTCCGCGCCCGTGATGCGCACGCTGGCGCCGGCCGGCAGGTCCGGTCCGCGCACCTTCCACACCGTGTCGCCGACGCGGGCGCGGCCGTAGCCGCCGCTGATCGCCTCCAGCAGCGTGCACACCTGCCCGGCGTACTGCTCGCCGCGGCGGTTGAGCCGCGGCATCTCGCCGCTCTCCGGCCCGCCGCTGCGGAAGTGGCGCCAGGTGAACAGCGCCGCGACCGACAGCACGCCGAACAGCACCAGCTGCAGCTGCCAGGGGAGCGGTACCACCAGCAGCAGGGCGCCGACGACGGCGGCGCCGGCGGCGAACCAGATCGCCACCGCCCCGGGCAGCACGGTCTCGGTCGCCGCGAGCACCGCCGCCGCGATCCACCAGTGCCACCACTGCAGGTGCGAAGCGAATTCGATCATGTGGCGCGTGCCGTCACGGCTTTCCCGCCGGCTTCTGCACGGCGTCGCGCGCCAGTTCGGCGATGCCGCCGAGCGAGGCGAGGATCCCCGAGGCCTCGACCGGCATGAAGAACACCTTCTGGTTCGGCGAGTGGGCGAAGTCCTTCATCGCCTCGACGTATTTCTGCGCGACGAAGTAGTTGATCGCCTGCACGTTGCCCTGCGCGATCGCCGTCGACACCAGCGTGGTCGCCTTGGCTTCGGCCTCGGCCAGGCGCTCGCGCGCCTCGGCGTTGCGGAACGCGGCCTCGCGGGCGCCTTCGGCCTGCAGCACCGCGGCCTGCTTCTCGCCCTCGGCCTTGAGGATCGCGGCCTGGCGGAAACCCTCGGCCTCGAGGATGTTGGCGCGCTTGTCGCGCTCCGCCTTCATCTGGCGGCCCATCGATTCGATCAGGTCGGCCGGCGGCTGGATGTCGCGGATCTCGATGCGCGTGACCTTGATGCCCCAGGGCATGGTCGCGTCGTCGACCACCCGCAGCAGGCGGTGGTTGATGTCATCGCGCTTCGACAGCGTCTCGTCCAGGTCCATCGAGCCAACCACGGTGCGGATGTTGGTCATCGTGAGGTTCGTGACCGCCAGGCGCAGGTTGTCGACCTCGTAGGCCGCCTTGGCGGCATCGAGCACCTGGTAGAACACCACCGCGTCGACGCCGACCATGGCGTTGTCCTTGGTGATGACTTCCTGGCGCGGCACGTCCAGCACCTGCTCCATCATGTTCATGCGCCGGCCGATGGCCTCGAACACCGGCGTGATCAGGTGGAAGCCCGGCTCGAGCGTCTTCTTGAAGCGCCCGAAGCGCTCGAGCGTGTACGCGTAGCCCTGCGGCACGGTGACCCAGGCCTTGGAGAGGACGACCACCACCGCGATGACGATGATGATCGGCAGCCAGCCGACGTCGATACCGAACATGGTGTCCCTGCCTTTCGCGAGCCGATGCGCCCGGCCGGAACACCATACCACGCGGCGCCGGCATGGGGGTCAAGCCCGCGGGCGGCGGCTCCGGCACGCGGCGGGATGGCCGGGCCAGGCCCGGCGTCGCGCGCCTATGGCAGGGCTTCGAGTGCCAGTGCGCGCTGCAGGGCTGGCCTGGCCATACAGCGTTCGATGTATGCGAACAGCAGCGGCTCGTCCTGCAGGATGCCGAACTGCTTCAGGAAGTAGCAGGCCATGCCGAGCAGCACGTCGGCGGCGCTGAAGCGTTCGCCGAGGACCCAGGGGCCGCGCGCGAGGCCGGCGCGCAGCACCTCGAGCATCTGATCGTAGCTGCCCCAGCCGTGTGCCACCGTGCTCGCCGGCGCCTTGCTGAACTTCTCGGCCATCGCCGGCTCGATCACCGAATTGGTGTACATCAGCCACTGCAGCCACGCGCCGCGATCGGGATGGCCGATGGGCGGCGCCAGGCCGGCCGCCGGGTACTGGTCCGCGAGGTAGGCGCGGATCGCGCCCGAGTCCCACAGCCGCGTCGCGCCGTCGACCAGCGCCGGCACCTTGCCCATCGGCGAGGCGGCGCGGAAGCCTGCGTCCTGCTTCGCCACCGGATCGCGGATGTCGATGAGCACGCGCTCGTAGGGCTGGCCGAGTTCCTCGAGCATCCACAGCGCGCGCACCGCGCGCGTCTTCGGGCACCAGTAGAGTTTCATGCGCTGGCCTCCTTGGCTGGAACTTCCGCGTGCCGGCCCGGTGCCGCTCAGGCGCCGGCCGCGCCGGCGCGGCGCTTGAGGTGGACGAGCAGCATCGACACCGCGGCGGGCGTCACGCCCGGCACGCGCGCCGCCTGCCCAAGCGTGTCGGGCCGCGCCTCGTCGAGCTTCTGCCGGATCTCGTGCGAGAGGCCAGCAAGCGCGTGGTAGTCGAGATCGCGCGGCAGCGGCCACTGCTCGTGCCGCCGCTGCTGCGCGATCTCCTGCTCGGCGCGGCGGATGTAGCCGGCGTAGAGCGCGTCGGCCTCGATCGCGGAGCGCACCTGCTCCGCCAGCCGCTCGTCGGCATCGGGGGGCGCGACGCCGGCGCGTACCGCCTGGATCGCGGCCTGCTTGGCCTCGAAGAAGGCCCAGCGCTCGTCGTCGACCAGCCCGAGGCGGTGGCCGACGGGCGTGAGGCGCGCGTCGGCATTGTCCTCGCGCAGCACCAGGCGGTGCTCGGCGCGGCTGGTGAACATGCGGTAGGCTCGCGCGTGCCGCGCGTCACGAGGTCGTCGACCAGCACGCCGAGGTAGGCCTCGCCGCGCGTCGGCACCAGGAAGCGTCGCCGCGCACCTGCAGCGCGGCGTTCAGTCCCGCGAGCAGCCCCTGCGCCGCCGCTTCCTCGTAGCCGGTGGTGCCGTTGATCTGGCCGGCGAAGTAGAGGCCTCGCGACCGACTGCGTCTCGAGCGAGCCGCGCAGGTCGCGCGGATCGAAGAAGTCGTACTCGATCGCATAGCCCGGCCGCGTGATGCGCGCCTGCTCGAGCCCCGGGATCGTGCGCACGAAGGCCTGCTGCACTTCGTACGGCAGGCTGGTGGAGATGCCGTTCTTGATAGATCTCCTCTTGCGTGTCTCGAGGCCCTCGGGCTCGAGGAACACCTGGTGCGAATCGCGCGCGGCGAAGCGGTGCACCTTGTCCTCGACCGAAGGGCAGGGCAGCGCCGCCCGACGCCCTCGATGCGCCTGGTGAACAGCGCGAGCGGTCGAAGGCGGGCGGCGGATGATCGGGGTGCGGGTCGCGGCGGTGGTGTGCGTGATGTAGCAGTCGCGGCGGAGTTCGCCCGCCGGCCGAGGAAGGAGAACACCGGCCGCGGCTCATCGCTCGGCTGCGCCACCAGGCGATCGAAGTCGATGCTGCGCCCGTCGATGCGCGGCGGCGTGCCGGTCTTGAGCCGCCTGACGCGCGGCGCGATCTCGCGCAGGCGCGCGGCCAGCGCGACCGATGGCGGCTCGCCGGCGCGGCCGCCGGCGTGGTTCTCGAGCCCGACGTGGATGCGGCCGGCGAGGAAGGTGCCCACGGTCAGCACCACCGCCGGCGCCTCGAAGCGCACGCCGCCGACGGTCAGCACGCCGCGCACGCGCCCGCCTTCGACGATGAGGTCCGCGACCTCCTGCTGGAAGAGCTCCAGGCCCGGCTGCGTCTCGAGCCGGGCGCGGATCGCGCGCCGGTAGAGCAGGCGGTCGGCCTGCGCGCGTCGCGCGCACCGCCGGGCCCTTGCTGGCGTTCAAGGTGCGGAACTGGATGCCGGCGCGGTCGGCGGCGCGCGCCATCGCGCCACCGAGCGCGTCGATCTCGCGCACCAGGTGCCCCTTGCCGACGCCGCCGATCGCCGGGCCGTACATCGCGCCGAGCTGCTCGATGTTCTGCGTCACGAGCAGCGTGCGCGCGCTCCATGCGCGCCGCGGCGAGTGCGGCCTCGGTGCCGGCGTGGCCGCCGCCGACCACGATGACGTCATGGGAGGGAGCGTGGCGCATGGGGGCGGGATTGTACGTCAGGCGCCGGCCAGCGGGACCGCCGTGAGCTCGACGACGTGCGCGATGCGCGCTCCGTCCCAGTGGTAGGCGTAGTGGCCCGCCTCGACGCAGGGCGACGCAGTCCGGCCAGAAGAGCGCGGCGCACTGCCCGCTGCGGTGCCGCACGCTGTCGTAGACCAGGCCGTCGGAGCCGGCGGCGCGCAGCGCGGCGCCGAGGCGCTGGCCGGGACCGTAGTCGTCGGGCGCGTGCTCCCGCTGGTAGCCGCCCCGCAGGTCGTGCAGCCGGCGGGAGAGCGACGTGACGTAGCAGCGCATCTGCAGCGCCATCGGCGGCTCGGCGGTGCGCGCCATGAAGCGCTCGCGGTGGTACACGGTCTCGCGGATCGCGGTCTCGAGCTCGCGGCCGGCGTAGAAGACGCCATAGCTGCCGTCGCCGAAGCGCGGAGCCTTCGGGGTTCAGGTGGGTGAAGGCCGCCATGATCGGCGTGGTGCCGGGGCCGGCGACGCGGCGCTCCTTCGGGATCAGGCGAGTGCCCCGAGCTCCTCGCGCAGGCGCGAAGGCTGGTGAGCGCTTCCACCTCGGCCAGCGCCTCGAAGTCCTCGCGGGCGGACAGGTCCCAGGGACCGACCGGCGGAAAGCGGCTGGGGACGAGGCGGTAGGCTTGGCGCCAGCGGATGCGCGAGCGGCACGGCGGAAGCGGCGCCCGCCCCGCCACCGCCTGCAACGGACCTCGGCCGCGGCGCGCGCGCCATGCCAGTCGCCGCGCTGCGCGTCGAGGTACTGGCGCACCGCGAACAGGTCGCCGACGTTGCCTGCCAGCATGCGCTCCAGTGCCGTGCCGCCGCCGAACAGCGGCGCCGCGTTGGGCGTCGTGATCCAGCGGTCGGCCTGTTCGGGCTCGGGCAGCAGGATCTGCAGCGCCTTGTAGATGCCCAGCACGTAGCTGATGCGCTCCAGCACGTCGCGCGGCAGGTTCTTCGCCCCTGCTCCTTCTTCCACTTGAAGAAGGTGGAGGACGGCGGGCTGCCGAGCAGCGTGCGCTGCTGGGCGGCGCTTCAGGCCCCAGCGCGCCGCGATGGCGAAGAAGGCGCGCAGGGCGGGGGCAGCAAGCCGCTCCGCGCCGGCCGGGCGCTGGTCCGTGGACGGGGCGTGCTGCGGACGACCCGGGAGTGGACGTCTTCATGCGGCCGAGGTTACCCATACATGGAGTCATGGCAAATCCTGCTCCAGGATTGGAGAATCGGGCCTCACTTGCCGATGCAGAACTCCCCGAAGATCCGCCCCAGCAGGTCGTCCGAACTCACCTCGCCGGTGATCAGCTCGAGCCCGCGCTGCGCGAGCCGCAGCTCCTCGGCGACGAGTTCCGGCGCGGCGCTCGCGCCGAGCTCGCGCCGCGCCGCGAGCAGGTGCGCCTGGGCGGCGGCGAGCGCCTCGACGAGTGGCGGGCGCGCGCCGAGACCACGCCTCCTCCGCCCCGCTCCAGCCGGCGATCGCCTTGAGGTGCGCGCGCAGCGCGTCGAGCCCCGCGCCGGTCGCGGCGGAGAGGCAGCGCGCTCGGTGTCCGCCGGCCAGGCCCCGGGCAGGCGGTCGCACTTGTTGTAGACCACCGTGACGGGACGCTGGCCGGCAACTCCTCGCGCAGGTCGGCGAGGCTCGCCGCGGTCGGATCGGCGACCACGTCCACGAGGAACAGCACGCGGTCGGCCTGGGCCATGGCGGCGCGCGCGCGCCGCATGCCCTCGGCTTCGATGTCATCCCCGCCCCGTCGCAGGCCGGCCGTGTCGATGAGGTGCAGCGGCAGGCCGTCGATGAGGATCCGCTCGCGCAGCAGGTCGCGCGTCGTGCCGGGCGTGGCGCTGACGATGGCGGCGTCGTGGCCGGCGAGGCGGTTGAGGAGCGTGGACTTGCCGGCGTTCGGGCGTCCGGCGATGACGACCGTGACGCCTTCGGTCAGCACGCGTCCCCTCGCGGCCCTGCGCCAGCAGCGCGGCCAGGCGCTCCTGCAGCTGCGCGCAGCGTGCGACCACGCCGCCGCCGGCGAGCGGCTCGATGTCCTCGTCGGCGAAGTCGATGGCCGCCTCCACCTGCACCCGCAGCGCGGTGAGCCCCTCGACCAGCGCGTGGACGGCGTTCGAGAACTCGCCCCGGAGCGAGCGCAGCGCGGCGCGCGCACCGGCCGCCGAGGCCGCGTCGATGAGGTCGATCACCGCCTCCGCCTGCGCCAGATCGAGCCGCCCGTTGAGGAAGGCGCGCTCGGGAACTCCCCGGCGCGCGCGCGCCGGCAGCCGAGCGCCACCGCCCGCTGCACCAGAGTACTGAGCACCACCGCGCCGCCGTGGCCCTGCAGTTCCAGCATGGGCTCGCCGGTATAGGAATGCGGTGCGGAAAATGCAGCGCGAGGCCGGTGTCGATCGCCGCGCCGGCGGCATCGCGGAACCCGCACAGCGTGGCGCGGCGCGGCTCGGGCAGCGCGCCGGCGCAGCGCAAGGACCTCCGGCACCGCCGGGCCGCTCAGGCGGACGATGCCGATGGCGCCGCGCCTTGGCGGGGTCGCGACTGCGACGATGGTATCGGCCGGCACGGTATCAGCCGGCTGCGCCGCGGCGGCGCCCGCCGCTACGCCCGCGCCTTCGCGGCCTGGGCGGCGATGCGGCGGTTGATGTTCCACTGCTGCAGGATCGAGAGGACGGTGTTCGTCACCCAGTAGAGCACCAGGCCCGAGGGGAAGAACGCGAAGGTCACCGACATCGCGAGCGGCATGATCATCATGATCTTCTGCTGCACCGGGTCGCCCATCTGCGGGTTCAGCTTGAACTGCACGAACATCGCGCCCGCCATGATCGCGGGCAGGATGTAGTACGGGTCCTTGGACGAGAGGTCGTTGAGCCAGCGAGGAACGGCGCCTGGCGCATCTCCACGCTCTCGAGCAGCACCCAGTAGAACGCCAGGAACACCGGGATCTGGATCAGCATCGGCAGGCACTCGGCCAGCGGATTGACCTTCTCCTTCTGGTACATCTCCATGTCGTGGCGCGGCCGAGCTTCTCGCGGTCGTCCTTGTAGAGCTCCTGCAGGTTCTTCAATCCGCGGCGCCAGCGTCTTCATCTTCGCCATCGATTTGCCGCTCGCTCCGGAGAGCGGATAGAAAAGGAGCTTGAGCAGGAAGGTCACGATGATGATCGTGAAGCCCCAGTTGCCGATGAGCGCGTGCACCTTCTCGAGCAGCCAGAACAGCGGGCGCGCCAGCGTCGTGAGCCAGCCGTAGTCCGCCACCAGGTCCGTGCGCGGGGTCGGCATCGTCGAGCTGCGACTGGAGCTTGGGACCGACGAACAGCGTCTGCTGAGTTGCGCTCGCGCCCGGCGCGAGGCTGCGGCCTCGCGGCGCTGGTCGCGAGCAGGAACTGGTTGCCCTGGATCTTCAGGCGGTAGTGCCAGCTCTCCCCCAACGGGCGGCACGATCGCGGCTACGAAGTGGTGTTGCAGCGCGGCCACCCAGCCACCGGCAACGTCACGGTCGAGGTGCGTGTCCTTGTCGCCGAGCTTGAGCTTGGTACTTGGTGCCGTCGTACGCCGGCCCTTGAACGAGTAGCTCTCGACGTTGAACATCGAGCGCTCGACCGGCGGGTTGTTGCGCAGCAGCTGCGCGTAGGGCTGGTACACCTATCGGCTGGGCGGAAGCGTTGGTGATCGCGTACTGAGCCCCACCTGGTACGAGCCGCGGCGGAACACGTAGGTCTTGGTCACGGTGACGCCGACGCTGTCGGTCCAGGTCAGCGGCACGCGCAGTTCATCGGCGCCGTCGGCGAGGCGCAGCTCGCGCGCGCTGCTGCTGTACATGGCGACGTGCGTCGGCGCGGCGGCACCCTCGGCGCCGGCGAGCCCGCTCTGCAGGACGTAGAGGCTCTCGGCGCCGTCGCGGTTGAGCAGCCGCACCGGCTCGGGCTGGCCCTTCACGCGCGCGTACTGCGTCAGGTCGGCGCGCCGCAGCTCGCCGCTCCGCGAGGCTCACGTCGAGGTCCAGCACGTCGGTGACGACGTGCACGAGCGGCGCGCCGGCGAGCGCGGCGTCGGGCGTGGCTTCGGCGCCCGCCGCGGCGGCAGGCGCCGCAACGGCAGCACGCGGCTGCGCCGACGGCGCCGCGCAGCAGATCGTCTTCGCCGCAGCGGGCCCCGCGGCACTCCGCGGCCTCGCCGCGGGCGCGGCGTTCGGAGCAACCGGCGCGGCCGCGGTCGGCACGCCGCTGTCGAGCGCCGCCGCCGGGGCCGTCGCCGCCGGTGCGGACCGCGGGCGGCGGCGGATAGTCGTGTTGCCACATCTCGAAGCTCATGAAGAGCGCCGCGACGAGCAGCGCCCACAGGAACACGCGCAGGTTGGGGGTCATGGGCATGGCAGCAGGCCTTTGCGGTCTTGCGCGGCGGCACCGGATCGTAGCCTGGATTGAACGGATGGCAGCGCGCCAGGCGCCGCAGCCTCAGCCACACGCCGCGCAACGCGCCGTGCGTGGCGACGGCCTCCTGCATGTAATGCGAGCAGGAGGGGTGGAAGCGGCAGCGCGGCCCGAGCAGCGGACTCAGGGTCAGCTGGTAGAGGCGCGGGTGCAGGGCGCGGATCAGCGTGCTCACGACGCGGCGATCCGCTGCCAGGCGCTCGAGCGCGCCGCGCAGCTCCGCGGCGCTCGCGCCACGCGCTCGCGTGCGCGCGCTGACCACGATGTCGACCGCCGGCAGCGCGCGCCGGTAGCGGAAGGATTCACGGATGAGGCGGCGCACGCGATTGCGCCCTACGGCGCCGCCGAGCGTGCGCACGGCGATGGACAGCCCGAGCCGGGCGGTGTCGGTGCTGCTGGCGAGTATGTTGGCGGCGAACATCTCATTGCCGATCCGGCCTTCGGCGTAGACGTCACGGAACTGTGCCGGCCGGCGCAGCGCCGCGCGCGGCGGAAGAGCGCGCGGGCGCTCCCGGGCTCGGTCACGGCGATTGCCGCCGGTGGATGCGATGGCCCCGCGCGCAGCTCCATGGATCAGCCGCTTGCGGCCCTTCGCCCGGCGCCGGCTGAGGACCTTGCGCCCATTCTTGGTCGCCATGCGGGCACGGAAACCGTGCGTGCCGCGCGCGGCGCACTTTGCTGGGTTGATAGGTGCGTTTCATGGTGCAACAGCCCTGAACTCGAAGGGAAAATGGCCGGGCAGAGTAGGCTCGCGCCCCTCGGGTGTCAATACAGCGCCTTCCGGCCGCCCAAGGCCCGGTATAGACTTCCGCCCCTTTTCCCGAGGCAGGGCACCGCGATCTCGTGCGGCGGCGCGCCCTGCCTGCCGGGAGTCACGGTCGAGCGCGAGGGGGAGGCCAGAGGCCGGTGGAGGAGTCGCTGTGGACCCGGTGCCTGCGCGCGCTGGAATCCGAACTGCCTGAACAGCAGTTCAACACCTGGATCAGGCCCTGCAGGCCATCGAGGTGAATGGCTCGCTACGGCTGCTGGCCCCCAACCGCTTCGTGGTCGACTGGGTCCGCGGCCATGCCCTGGCACGGATCGAAGCCCTTGATGCAGGCCTCCGGCGAGCACGAGAGCGTGGTGCTGGAGGTCGGCTCCCGGCCTCGTGCCGGCGCGGCCTCCGAGGTCCGGACGAGCGTTCCGCCCGCCCGGCCGGGCCGCCCCAAATTGCGCACGCCTGAACCCGGACTTCACCTTCGACAGCTTCATCGAGGGCAAGAGCAACCATTTCGCCAAGGCGGCAGCGCTCCAGGTGGCGGAGAACCCCGGCCGCGCCTACAACCCGCTGTTCATCTACGGCGGCGTCGGCCTCGGCAAGACCCACCTGATGCACGCGATCGGCCACCTGATCCTGGAGCGCAACCCCCAGGCCCGGGTCGCCTACGTGCACTCCGAGCGCTTCGTGAGCGAGATGGTGCGCTCCCTCCAGCACAACACGATCGACGCCTTCAAGAACTCCTACCGCACCCTCCACGCCCTGCTGATCGACGACATCCAGTTCTTCGCCGGCAAGGAGCGCTCGCAGGAAGAGTTCTTCCATACTTTCAATGCCTTGCTGGAGGGCCAGCATCAGATCATCCTCACCTGCGACCGCTATCCGAAGGAGGTCGACGGGCTGGAGGAACGGCTGAAGTCCCGTTTCGGCTGGGGCCTCACGGTGGCCATCGAACCGCCGGAACTCGAGACCTGCGTGGCCATCCTGATCGGCAAGGCGCAGGCCGCGGGCGTCGCCCTACCCGAGGAAGTCGCCTTCTTCATCGCCAAGCGCATCCGCTCCAACGTGCGCGAGCTCGAGGGCGCGCTGCGGCGGGTGATCGCCAACGCGCGCTTCGCCGGCGTTCCGATCACGCTGGAGTTCACCAAGGAAGCCCTCAAGGACCTGCTGACACTGCAGGCGCGCCTGGTGACCGTCGAGAACATCCAGAAGACCGTCGCCGATTACTTCAAGGTCCGCATCGCCGACCTGCTCTCCAAGCGCCGCAGCCGCTCGGTGGCGCGCCCGCGCCAGGTGGCGATGGCCCTCGCCAAGGAACTCACCAGCCACAGCCTGCCGGAGATCGGCGACGCGTTCGGCGGCCGCGACCACACGACGGTGCTGCACGCGTGCAAGCGCATCCGCGAGCTGCGCGACAGCGACCAGCGGATGGCCGAGGACTACATGAACCTGTTGAGAACCCTGGCGGGATGAGGGTGGATTTCCTGTGCACGAAACTGTGGACTAAACAACCCACAGGTCACGCACAGCTCATGGGTCGGCTTGTTGGACCCCACGGCCGGTGTGCGGCGCCGTGAATCACAGGCGATTCCGCTGTTCTCACCATGACCCACAGGCTTAATATTCATAACTGATCTATCTAACCTAAGAAGAAGATAGATCCGTAGCCACTCCTCAAGGAACGCCGGAACAGCCCATGAAAGTCTCCGCGACGCGGGAAAACCTGCTCGGTGCATTGCAGAGCGTGATCGGCGTGGTCGAACGCCGCCAGACGATGCCAGTGCTGGCCAATGTGCTGCTGGTGGCGGCGAAGGACCGCCTGGGCATCACCGGCACGGACCTGGAGGTGGAACTGGTCGCGGCCGCCGAGGTGTCGGTGCAGCAGCCGGGCGAGGTGACCGTGCCGGGACGCAAGTTCCTCGACATCGTGCGCACGCTCCCGGAGAAGTCCTCGGTCACGATCACGCGCGAGGGCGAGAAGATCGTGCTGCGCGCCGGGCGCAGCCGCTTCAGCCTCTCGACGCTTCCGGCGAGCGAATTCCCGGTGATCGAGGACATCAACAGCAAGCAGGTCCTGAAGCTCACGCGCTCGGGGCTGCGGCGGATGATCGAGAAGACGCACTTCGCGATGGCGCAGCAGGACGTGCGCTACTACCTCAACGGGACCCTGCTCGAGACGCACGGCAAGACGCTGCGCGCGGTGGCGACCGACGGGCACCGGCTCTCGCTCTGCGAGACCGAGCTGGCCGATGAGGTCACGACGCGCCAGCAGGTCATCGTGCCGCGCAAGGGCGTGCTGGAGCTGCAGCGGATCCTGGCCACCGACGGCGATCTCGAGCTCAGCATCGGATCGAACCATGTTCGCGCCCAGATCGGCGAAATTCGCTTCACTTCGAAGCTGATTGACGGCAAGTTCCCGGAATATGGCCGCGTCATCCCGGAAAAACCGACGCGGACGATGTCCGCCGCCAAGGACCTGCTGCGGCAGGCGCTGCAGCGCACGTCGATCCTCTCGAACGAGAAGTACCGCGGAATTCGCCTCGTTTTCGCCGACGGATTGCTGACGATCCAGGCACATAACCCCGAGCAGGAAGAGGCGGAGGACCAGATCGAGGTGAGCTACAAGGGTGGCGAGGTCGAGATCGGCTTCAACGTCACCTACCTGCTGGACGCGCTTGGAGCTGTCGACGCCGACACCGTGGAAGTCGCATTGACGGACGCGAACAGCAGCTGCCTGATCCGCAGCCCAAGGGATGCGAGCGTCAAGTTCGTCGTCATGCCGATGCGCCTGTAGGCGCGGCGCCGGGCCCGCGCCACCGGCATGAGCCTGCAGGAGCTTCGGGTCCAGGACCTGCGCTGCATCCCGGCCGCGGAGCTGGAATTCGCTCCGCGGCTGAACCTGATCTCCGGTCCCAACGGATCGGGCAAGACCTCGCTCCTTGAGGCCATCCACCTGCTGGGGCGCGGACGCTCCTTCCGCACGCGGAACACCGAGCGGCTCATCCGGCGGGGCGAGGCCCGGCTCCTGGTCTTCGGGCGTACGGCGGACAACCTGCCGCACGATCTGGGCGTCGGCTGCGACCGGGAGCGCGGCGTCGAGGCCCGGATCGATCGCCGCCCCGTGGATTCACTGGCCGAGCTGTCGGCCCTGCTTCCGCTGCAGCTGATCGACCCGGGGATCCACCGTCTGGTCGAGGAGGGACCCCTCCAGCGGCGTCGCTGGGTCGACTGGGGAGTGTTCCACGTGGAACCTGGCTTCATCCGGGCCTGGAGCGACTACACCCGGGCCCTGCGGCAGCGGAACGCCGCGCTCAAGCTCGGAGATTCCACGGATCCCTGGGACCCGGAGCTTGCACGGCTGGGGGAGGGGCTGGCCCTCTCGCGCCAGTCGCTGCTCGACGCCCTGCATTCGGAGTGGCAGGCGATCTGCCGGCGCCTGCTGGGGGGGCTGGAGCTCGACTGGAGTTTCCACCGGGGCTGGAGCCAGGAGCACAGCCTGATGGAATCGCTCGCCCTGCACCTAGCCCGGGATCGGGAGCGCGGGAGCACCGGGACCGGGGCCCATCGGTTCGATGTGGCGCTGAAGGTGGAGGGCCGGCTGGCGCGCGAAGTGCTCTCCCGGGGGCAGCAGAAGCTCCTGGGCGCCTCGATGACCTTGGCCATGGCCCGCCTGGCGTCCAGGACGGCGCCCGAGCGCCTGCCGATGCTGCTGCTGGACGATCCGGCCGCCGAACTCGACCGCGAGAAGACCCGCCTCCTGATCGATGAAATCGCCAGCCTGGACTGCCAGCTGATCATCACCAGCCTCGACCCCGACCGCCCGGAATTCGGCCCTCCGGAGCGCGCGTTCCACGTGGAACAAGGACGCGTTATCACGCTATAATTTGAGTGTGGGGAACACGAGGCCTGCATGACCCAGTCCGACGTATACGATTCCAGTAAAATCAAAGTCTTAAAGGGTCTTGATGCGGTGCGCAAAAGACCCGGCATGTACATCGGTGACACCGATGACGGCACGGGCCTCCACCACATGGTTTTCGAGGTCGTCGACAACTCGATCGACGAGTCCCTGGCGGGCCATTGCAACCGGATTGTCGTGACGATCCACGCCGATGAATCGGTCACCGTCAGCGACAACGGCCGCGGCATTCCGGTGGACATCCACCCCGAAGAGGGTCGATCTGCCGCCGAAGTGATCATGACCGTGCTGCATTCTGGCGGTAAGTTCGACGATTCGTCCTACAAAGTGTCGGGTGGACTGCACGGCGTCGGCGTCTCGGTCGTGAATGCCCTGTCCGATTTCCTGCAGCTCACGATCTGCCGGGACGGCTACCAGCACCGCCAGGAGTACCGCCTGGGCGATCCGGTCGCGCCGCTCGCGCGGATCGGAGAGGGGAGCGAGCGGGGCACGACCATCCGTTTCAAGCCCAGCTCGCAGATCTTCTCCAACATCCAGTTCAGCTTCGACACCCTCGCCAAGCGCCTGCGCGAACTCTCCTTCCTCAACTCCGGCGTGCGCATCGAGCTCGTCGACGAGCGCGAGGACCGGCGCGAGACCTTCCAGCACGAGGGCGGACTGCAGGAGTTCGTCAAGCACCTGAACCGCAGCCGCACGCCGGTGCACGATTCGGTGTTCTGGTTCCGCACGCAGGAAGGCCCGACCACCGTCGAAGTGGCGTTGCAGTGGAACGACTCCTACCAGGAGAGCATGTTCTGCTACACGAACAACATCCCGCAGAAGGACGGCGGCACGCATCTCTCCGGCTTCCGCGCCGCGCTGACGCGCACGCTGAACGACTACATCGAGAAGGAACTCTCCGCGAAGAAGGAGAAGATCCCGACCACCGGCGATGACGCGCGCGAGGGCCTCACCGCGATCCTCTCGGTCAAGCTCCCCGACCCGAAGTTCTCCTCGCAGACCAAGGACAAGCTGGTCTCCTCCGAGGTCAAGGGCATCGTCGAGACGGCGGTGGCCACCAAGCTCGGCGAATTCCTGCTCGAGCACCCGGTCGAGGCCAAGTCGATCGTCGCCAAGATCGTCGACGCCGCCCGGGCCCGCGAAGCCGCGCGCAAGGCGCGCGAGATGACGCGGCGCAAGGGCGCACTCGACATCGCCGGGCTCCCCGGCAAGCTCGCCGACTGCCAGGAGAAGGACCCGGCGCTCTCCGAGATCTTCATCGTCGAGGGCGACTCGGCCGGCGGCTCCGCCAAGCAGGGGCGCGACCGGCGCACGCAGGCGATCCTGCCGCTCAAGGGCAAGATCCTCAACGTCGAGAAGGCGCGCTTCGACAAGATGCTCTCGTCGGCCGAGGTCGGCACGCTGATCACCGCGCTCGGCTGCGGCATCGGGCGCGACGACTTCGACATCGACAAGCTCCGCTACCACCGCATCATCATCATGACGGACGCGGACGTCGACGGCTCGCACATCCGCACGCTCCTGCTGACCTTCTTCTACCGGCAGATCCCGCTGCTGATCGAGCGCGGGCACATCTACATCGCCCAGCCGCCGCTCTACAAGGTCAAGCGCGGCAAGAGCGAGACCTACGTGAAGGACGACAACGAGCTCAACGCGCTGCTGCTCAACGCCGCGCTCGACGGCGCCGCGCTGCACGTCAGCGCCGGTGCCGCGCCGCTCGCCGGCTCTGCGCTCGAGCTGCTGGCGCGCCGTTACATGGAGGTCCAGGCGATCATCCGCCGCTGGGCGCGCCGCTACGACGAGCGGCTGCTCGAGCAGCTGATCTACCAGCCCGAGATGACCGCCGCGCGCTTCGACGAGCCTGGTTTCCTCGCCGACTGGTGCGCCTCGCTCCAGCTCGCGCTCAACGCCCGCGACGACGGCGCCCGCAGCTACCGCATCGAAGTGCGCTCGCCCGGCGACGGCCACGGCCCGCGCATCCTCGTGCACCGCATCGAGCACGGCCTGACGAGCGACAAGCAGCTGCCGCGCGAGTTCTTCGAATCGGCCGAATACCGCCGCATCGCCGAGCTCGGCCAGACGCTCTCCGGGCTGGTGGGCGAGGGCGCCCATGCCGTGCGCGGCAACGACCGCCAGGACGTCGGCTCCTTCCGCGAGGCGATGGGCTGGCTGTACGAGCAGGCGCGCAAGGGCCAGAGCATCCAGCGCTACAAGGGCCTCGGCGAGATGAACGCAGAGCAGCTGTGGGACACGACCATCAACCCCGAGACCCGCCGCCTGATGCAGGTGCGGATCGAGGACGCGGTGGCCTCCGACGAGATCTTCACGACCCTGATGGGCGACCAGGTCGAGCCGCGGCGCGAGTTCATCGAGAAGAACGCACTGTCGGTCGCGAACCTGGATATCTGAGCACGGCCAGGCCGGAGGCCTCCCCGCCGGACCGGCACCCGGCGTCGCCCGCCCCGCCATCGGGGGCGGCGGCCGATGGCCGCGCCGCCGCAGCCCCGGCGGCCAGGAACCCCACGGACTGCGCCGCACGCGCAGGGCCTAACGGTTCTTCCTGACTTGCTGGCCCGTGGGCCGCGTGTTACCGATATCCATCCTGCAATGAGCCCGCCCTGCGGGCGTCCCGGTGGACCATGTACCCGATCGTCCGGCGCGAGGACCTGACCGAATCCACCTTCCTCTGGGAGGTCGAGGCGCCGGACATCGCGCGCGCCGCCGAGCCCGGGCACTTCGTCATGGTGCGATTGTTCGAGGGCGGCGAGCGCATCCCGCTCACGGTCGCGGACTTCGACCGCGAGCGCGGCACCGTCACCATGGTCGTGCAGACGCTCGGCAAGACCACGCAGGAGATGCGCGAGGACTTCCGCGAGGGCGACAGCTTCCCGGATTTCGTCGGTCCGCTCGGCCTCGCGCAGCATGTCGCCAAGGTCGGCCACGTGGTGCTGGTCGGCGGCGGCCTGGGCGTCGCGCCGGTGTTCCCGCAGCTGCGGGCCTTCCGCGCGGCCGGCAACCGCACCACCGCGATCATGGGCTTCCGCAGCAAGCCGCTGGTCTTCTGGGAGGACAAGTTCCGGGCCAGCTGCGACGAGCTGATCATCGGCACCGACGATGGCAGCTACGGCCGCGCCGGCCAGGTCACCGGGCCGCTGAAAGAGGTGCTGGAGCGCGACCGCCCCGACCTGGTGATCGCCATCGGCCCGCTGCCGATGATGAACGCCTGCGTCGAGGCCACGCGGCCCTACGGCGTGCGCACCCTGGTCTCGCTCAACACCATCATGGTGGACGGCACCGGCATGTGCGGCTCCTGCCGCGTGACGGTGGGCGGGGAGGTCAAGTTCGCCTGCGTCGACGGCCCGGACTTCGACGGCCACCAGGTCGACTTCAAGGAGCTGATGGCGCGGCAGAAGCGCTTCCGCTCCCAGGAGGCCGAGGCCAACGCCGACCTCGAGCACGTCTGCCAGGTCGAGAAGCAGCTGGTGACGCAGGGGCGGCGCAACTACAAGAAGTTCGCCGCCCTCGAGCCCGAGCAGGTGCGCATGCCCGAGCGCGACGCGTCGGAGCGCTCGCACAACTTCAACGAGGTGAACCTCGGCTACTCGATCGCCGACGCGCTGCGCGAGGCCGAGCGCTGCATCCAGTGCAACAAGGCGCCGTGCATCGCCGGCTGCCCGGTCGGCATCGACATCCCGACCTTCATCCGCAAGGTGCTGCTGCGCGACTTCGACGGCGCGCTCGCGACCATCCACGAATCGAGCGTCTTCCCCTCGGTGTGCGGCCGCGTCTGCCCGCAGGAGACCCAGTGCGAGGCGCAGTGCCTGCTGCTGCGCAGCAAGGCGCCGAAGCTCGAGGCCGTGGGCATCGGCCGCCTGGAGCGCTTCGTCGGCGACCATGCGCGCGCGCCGAAGGCGGTGCCGCCCAAGGTGGCCGCGAAGCTCGGCCGCATCGCCATCGTCGGCTCGGGACCCGCGGGCCTCGCGGCCGCAGCCGACCTGGTGCGCGAGGGCGGCGAGGTCACGGTGTACGAGGCGCTGCACGTGCTCGGTGGCGTCCTGCAGTACGGCATCCCGGCCTTCCGCCTGCCGCGCGACATCATCTCGCGCGAAGTTCAGCGCCTGCGCGACATGGGCGTGCGCTTCGAGACCAACAAGGTCATCGGCAAGACCTTCACGATCCCCGACCTGATGGGACGCATGGGCTACGACGCGGTGTTCGTCGGCGCTGGCGCCGGCGCGCCCGCCTTCCTCGGCATCCCGGGCGAGAACGCTGGCCAGGTCTACTCGGCCAACGAGTTCCTCACCCGCGTCAACCTGATGGGCGGCGACCGCTTCCCGTACCTGGACACGCCGATCAGCCGCGGCAAGAGCGTGGTCGTCATCGGCGCCGGCAACACCGCCATGGACTGCCTGCGGGTGGCGCGCCGGCTCGGCGTCGAGCGCGTGCGCTGCGTCTATCGCCGCTCGGAGGCCGAGGCGCCCGCCCGCATCGAGGAGCTGCGGCACGCGCGCGAGGAGGGCGTCGAGTTCTTCTTCCTGCACGGCCCGGTCGAGATCCTGCTGAACGAGGCCGGCGACGTGCGCGGCATGAAGGTGCAGAAGATGCAGCTCGGCGAGCCCGACGAGCGCGGCCGGCGCAAGCCGGTGCCGACGGACGAGTTCGTCGAGCTCGACTGCGACACGGTGATCTACGCCCTCGGCACCAAACCGAACCCGATCATCGGGCGCGCGACGCCGGGGCTGGCGCTCAATCGCTGGGGCAACATCGCCGCCGACGAACCCAGCCAGTGCACCAACCTGCCGGGCGTGTTCGCCGGCGGCGACATCGTCACCGGTGGCGCGACGGTCATCCTCGCGATGGGTGCCGGACGGCGCGCGGCGAAGGCCATCAGCACCTGGCTGCGCGGCGGCAAGTCGAAGTGGCCGTTGCTGCCCGAGGATGTCGCGCCGGCCGAGGCCGCGGCACCCGCGGCCGCCGCGCCCGCGAAACCGGCCGCGGCGGCGCCCGCCGGTACGCCCACGTCCCACTGAACCGCCGAAGGAGCGCGACCATGTCAGGCGTCGGAGTCTGCCCGAAGTGCCAGCAGCCACTCGACTCGGAGGAGTCCTACATCTGCTGTGCCGGCGCGACGCTGCAGTGGCGCTGCCAGAGCTGCGCCAAGGTGAGCGAGGGTTTCGCCTTCCCCTACGGCATGTGCCCGCATTGCGGCGGCCGCCTCGAGGCCCTGAGCCGCGGCGCCGTGAAGGGCGAGGCCGGGCTGGATGCGATCCGCGCCGCCTTCCAGATCGAACTCGGCGGCCAGGCGTTCTATGACCGTGCCGCCGCCCGCGTCTCCGACCCGGTGCTCAAGGCGCTGTTCGGGCGCTTCTCGGAGATGGAGCGCGAGCACATGGACACGCTCAGCCGTCGCTACCACGTGAGCATGCCCGAGCCGACCACCGGCTTCCGCGTCGACATCGCGGCGATCAACGCCGGCGTCGACGGCTCCATCGACGATCCGGCCACGCTGTTCCGGGCCGCGATCACCTTCGAGAAACGCGCCGTGGCCTTCTTCACCGAGCGCGCCCGCACCGTGGCGGCCGGCTCGCCCGAACAGCAGCTCTACCGCGAGCTTGCCGCCGAGGAGGTCGAGCACGTCGCGCTGCTCGAGACCGAGCTCGCGCGCTGGCAGGCCGGCAAGCCGGGGCTGATGGCCGGCTGACCGCGGCGAAAGGCTTGCGCCCCGGGCACCGGTTGGCGCTACGCTTGTCCCCTGGCCGCGACCCGCGGCACGGAGCCTCGAGGGGGCAGCGACGTGAAGACCCGCGATACGATCAGCCGTCGCGACGTGATGGCCGGCGCCGGTGCCGCGCTGGTGACCGGAACCGCCGCGGCCCTCGCCGCGGGCCGGGCCGCCGCGCAGGACGCGGCGCCGAATGCGACGCCGGCCACCGCGCAACCCGCCGCCCTCGCGCCCTACGATCGGGCCTTCCTCGAGCGCATGCTCGACACCTACCTCGAGGCGCTCGTCGCGCACGATCCGGCGCGCGCGCCCTTCGCCGCCGACGCCTTCTATGCGGAGAACGACCAGCGGCTGCCGCTCGGCGACGGCAGCTGGCGCACGCTCGAGCGGCTCGGGCGCTACCGCCATCACTTCGCCGAGCCCGAGAACGGCCTCGCCGGCGTCATCGCCAACGCGGTCGAGAACGGCCAGGGCTGCATCCTGATCGCGACCCTCCAGATGCGCGGCCGCGAGATCGCCTGGGCCGAGCAGTTCGTCATCCGCGATCCGCACGGCGCGAAGACCTACGAGGAGCTCGGCCAGCCCGATCCGGTGTGGTTCGAGCCGATCCCGCCGGCGCAGCGCCAGTCGCGCGAGGCGCTCGAGGCGGCGGCGTGGATCTACTTCCAGTCGCTGGAGCGCAATGACGGCGCCGGCGTCTATCCGTTCCGCGACGACTGCGAGCGCATCGAGCACGCGCGCCGCACCGTGCACCAGCCGAAGGTCGAGGGCTACGGCCACTCCGACACGGCGACCAACTTCATCACGCTGTCGGCGAAGGAGCAGTACCAGCTCGGCCTGATGGCCTTCGTGACGCGCATCCGCGACCGCCGCGCGGCGGTGGTCGACATCGAGCGCGGCGCGGTGCTCGGACAGTCGGTGTGGGACTTCGACGGCACGCTCGAGTCGATCCACTTCCGCGCCGGCAACGACTGGAAGATCCCGCCGTACTTCCGCACGCCGCGCTGCCACCAGGTCACCGAGGCGTTCAAGGTGATCAACGGCTCGTTCCGCTACATCGAGATGACGCTGATGGAGGTGCCGTTCGGCTCGCGCCAGGTCGTGCCGCAGCGCCCGCCCACCGTGAGCCTCACCTACGCCGCGACGCGCCCGCCGGCGAAGCCGGTCCCGACCGCGACCCGCGCGCAGCTGCGCGCGCTCACCACCCGCGTGCTCGACGGCCTGGTCCGCAACGCGCCCTGGGACCTGCCGCTCGCGCCCGGCGTGCGCTACACCGAGAACGGGCGCGACGTGGCGCTGGGCGAGGGCCTGTGGAAGAGCCTGGTCGGCCTGCGCGGCGCGGGCACCTTCCTCGCCGACCCGGCCACCGGCCAGGCGGGCTGGTACGGCGCGCTGGATGAGTTCGGGCTGTTCGCCGCGCTGGCGCTGCGCTACCGCACGGCCGGCGGGTTGGTCACGGAGATCGAGACGTTGATCGCGCGCCCCGAAGTCGAGGCGGTCGTGAAGTCGCACGGCGACGGCGGCTCCGAGGTCGAGCTCAAGGGCGCGACCTACACGATGTTCGTGCCGCCGTTGCTCGCCAACCTCGACCCGCAGGGCTTCGCGGCGCCCGATCCGGCATTGAGTGCCAAGGGCAACGCGACGCCGCGCGCCGCCCTGCTCGCCGCGGTCGAGCAGTACCACGAGGCCTTCACGGCGCGCGCTGGCGCGCGCGCGCCGCTGGCGGCCGGCTGCCGGCGGCGCGAGAACGGCGTGGCCGCGAGCGGCAATGCGCAGGCGCCGGCCCTCGACCCGGCGGTGCCCGGCTTCCGGCTGTACGCGGCCGATTGCGCCGGCGAGCTCGACGCCGGTTTCCTCGCGCGCGTCGCGCGCCTGCGCGAACATCGCACCTGGCTGGTGGACGAGGCGGCCGGGCTGGTGCTCGACCTCGCCACGCTCGACAACCCGGCGACCACGCGCGCCGTGGAGATCCCGGGCACCGGGCGCGTGCAGGTGCCCGCCTCCTGCCTCGCGCCCTGGACCGACCTGCACGCGCAACTGTTCCGCATCGACGGCGGCCGCATCCGCCACATCGAGGACCTCGTGCGCCGCGTGCCCTACGGCCAGGGCACGGGCTGGACCTCCTGAGGCGCACCGCCCATGAACACTGCAAACCTTGCCGCGAAGATCGCCCTCGTCACCGGCGCCGGCAGCGGCATCGGCCGCGCCGTGAGCGAGGCGCTCGCCGCCGATGGCTTCACCGTGGTGCTGGCGGGACGCCGCCCCGAGCCGCTCGGCGAACTCGCCGCGCGCATCGCGCAGACCGGCGCTCGCGCGCTCGCCGTGGCGGCCGACGTGACCGACGAGGCGTCGACCGGCGCGCTGTTCGCGCGCGTGCGCAGCGAATACGGCCGCCTCGACCTGCTGTTCAACAACGCCGGCATCGCCGCGCGCGCCGTGCCGCTCGAGGAACTCGCGCTCGCCGAATGGCGCGCGGTGCTCGACACCAACCTGACCGGCGCGTTCCTCTGCACCCAGGAAGCCATGCGGCTGATGAAGGCGCAGTCCCCGCGCGGCGGGCGCATCATCAACAACGGCTCGATCTCGGCGCACGTGCCGCGGCCGTTGTCGGCGCCGTACACGGCGAGCAAGCACGCGATCCTCGGCCTGACGAAGTCCACCGCGCTCGACGGCCGCGCCTTCGACATCGCCTGCGGCCAGATCGACATCGGCAATGCCGCCACGGCCATCGGCGGCCACGTCTCGCAGGGTGCGCTCCAGCCCGACGGCTCGCGGCTCATCGAGCCGATGATCGACGTCCGCGACGTCGCCAATGCGGTGCGCTACATGGCGAGCCTGCCGCTCGCCGCCAACGTGCTCAACCTCACGGTGATGGCGAGCGGCATGCCCTTCGTCGGCCGCGGCTGAGGCGCGGGTCGCGCCGCGCGCGCTACACCGTGTAGGTGCTCGAGGCGGTGGTGCCGCCGTGGCCGGTCCAGTTGGTGTGGAAGTACTCGCCGCGCGGCGCGTCGGTGCGTTCGTAGGTGTGCGCGCCGAAGAAGTCGCGCTGCGCCTGCAGCAGGTTGGCGGGCAGCGTCGCGCTGCGGTAGCCGTCGTAATAGGCGAGCGCAGTGCTGAAGGCCGGCACCGGGATGCCCTTCTTCGCCGCGGTGGCCACCACGTTGCGCCAGGAGCGCTGGCTCTCGCGGATCGCCTTCCTGAAGAACGGCGCGACCAGCAGGCTCGCGAGCTTGCGGTTGCGGTCGAAGGCTTCCTTGATGCGACCGAGGAACACGCTGCGGATGATGCAGCCGCCGCGCCACATGAGCGCGATGCCGCCGTAGTTGAGGTTCCAGCCGTACTGCGCCGCCGCTGCGCGCATCAGCTGGTAGCCCTGCGCGTAGGAGATGATCTTCGAGGCGTACAGTGCGCGGCGGATGTCCTCGACGAACTTGTCGCGGTTGCCGCTGATCGCGGGCTTGGGCCCCTTCAGGCTCTTCGCCGCCGCGACGCGCTCGTCCTTCAGCGCCGAGAGGCAGCGGGCGTAGACCGCTTCGGCCATCAGCGTGATCGGGATGCCGAGCTCCTGCGAGGAGATCACCGTCCACTTGCCGGTGCCCTTCTGGCCGGCGGCGTCGAGGATCCGTTCGACCAGCGGCTGCCCGTCCTTGTCCTGGAAGGCGAGGATGTCGCGCGTGATCTCGACCAGGTAGGAATCGAGGTCGCCCTCCTGCCACCGGGCGAACACCTGGTGCATCTCCGGCGCGCTCATGCCCAGGCCCACCTTCATCAGCTGGTAGGCCTCGCAGATGAGCTGCATGTCGCCGTACTCGATGCCGTTGTGGACCATCTTGACGTAGTGGCCCGCGCCGCCCTCGCCGACCCAGTCGCAGCAGGGCGTGCCGTCCTCGACCTTCGCGGCGATCGCCTGGAAGATCGGCTTGACGTGCGGCCAGGCCTTGGGCGAGCCGCCCGGCATGATGCTCGGGCCGCGCCGCGCGCCTTCCTCGCCGCCACTGACGCCGGTGCCGATGTACAGCAGGCCCTTGCCCTCGACGTACTTCACCCGCCGCGCCGTGTCCTCGAACAGCGAGTTGCCGCCGTCGATGATGATGTCGCCCGGCTCCAGGTGCGGCAGCAGCTGCTCGATGAAGTCGTCGACCGGCTGGCCGGCCTTGACCATCAGCATCACGCGCCGCGGGCGCTTGAGCAGGGCGACCATCTCCGCGACCGAATGCGCACCGATGACGCGCGTGCCGCGCGCCTCGTTGGCGAGGAACTGGTCGACCTTGTCGACGCTGCGGTTGAAGGCGACCACGGTGAAGCCGTGGTCGTCCATGTTGAGGATCAGGTTCTGGCCCATCACGGCCAGGCCGATGACGGCGATGTCGGCGGTGGCTTGCATGCGTGGTTCGCGGGTCCTTTACATGAACGGCCGTACGGGATTGCTGCCATCCCAGGCGAGCGCCTGGCCGTGCCAGCCGGCGAAGATGCGTTCCATCAGCGGGTTGGTCTGGATCAGCTCGATGAAGCCCGGCATCGTGCCGGCGGTGTCCAGGTAGGCGACGTCGCCGCCGGTGGGCACGCCGGCGCGGAACGCGACCTGCATGCCGAGCTTCGCGTAGCGCGCGATGTCGGCGTCGACATCGCTGCTCGCGAGTCCCCAGTGGTGGAAGCCGAAGCCCTTGGTGTCGGCGGACTCCTTGTAGACGGAGGGGTGCGCGTCGTTCGGCTGGATCAGCTCGATGTTCATGTGTCCGGCGAAGGACATCGCGATGGTGACGTCGGCGCGCGAGGGCTGGCCGCGGTACACGGGGTTGATGCCGGTGAAGTGGTCGAGCAGGAACCAGGGGCCGACGTTCAGCTTGTTGACCCACTCGTCCATCGCCTTGTGGATGTCCTTGACGATGTAGGCCATCTGCATGATGCCGTTGGCGGGCTGGCCGAACTGGAGCAGTGACATGGAATCCCCCGTAGGTGGCGCGTGGGCGCCCAACCCCGGGGCGCGCGGTGCGGCGATTATAGAGGAAGCCGCGCCGCGCCCACCGGCCGGAGGGCGTCCGGCGCCGCGCGCCCGGGCGGCCCTATGCACGCCCGCGCCCGGGTGGCAGGCTTGCGCGATGCCGCGGGTGAAGGAGTCGCCGCCATGTCGAAGCTCGAGAGCCGTTCCGTCGTGATCCGGCTGATCGCCGGGGCCTTGGCCCTGCTGCTGGCGCTGGGCACGGCGGTGGTGCATGCGCAGCGCGTCTACGTGCCGCCGGATCTCGAACCCTGGCGCGCCTGGGCGCTGCAGGGCGCCGAGCACCGCGCCTGCCCGTTCCTCGTGGGACAGGGCGCGACCGACGCTGGATCGTACCGCTGCGCCTGGCCCGGGCGGCTCGCGCTCGGCCTCGACGCGCACGGCGGACAGTTCAGCCAGGACTGGCAGGTGTACGCGCCGGGCTGGGTGGTGCTGCCGGGCGACGCCGACCACTGGCCGCAGGAGGCGCGCGTCGATGGCGCGCCGCTCGCCGTCGTGCTGCGCGAGGGCGTGCCGCAGGCGCGGCTCGAGCCCGGGCGGCACGTGCTCAGTGGCCGCTTCGCCTGGGCGCAGCGGCCCGAGCAGCTCGCGGTCGCGCACCAGAGCGCGCTCGTCGAGCTCACCCTCGATGGCCAGCGCATCGCGCAGCCCGAGCGCCCGAACGGCGCCGTCTGGCTCGGCAAGCGGCGCACGGCCGAGAGTGCCCGCGGCCTGGACGTGCAGGTCTTCCGGCTGGTCACCGACGCGATCCCGGTGCGGCTCACGACGCGCGTGCAGCTGCAGGTCTCGGGCGAGGGCCGCGAGGAGCTGCTGGCGCCGCCGCTGCCGGCCGGGTTCGTGCCGCTGCGCCTCGCGAGCGAGCTGGCCGCGCGGCTCGACGCCGCCGGCCGGCTGCACGTGCAGGTGCGCCCCGGCAGCTACGTGATCGAGCTCGAGGCGCGCGGCGCCGGCGTCGCCGGCGCCATCGCGCGGCCGCGGGGCGAAGGCACCTGGCCACAGGAGGAGATCTGGAGCTACGCGGGCGACGAGCGGCTGCGCGTCGCCGCGCCCGAGGGGGGCGATGCCATCGATCCCGCGCAGGCCGGCGTGCCCGACGACTGGCGCGACCACCCCGCGTTCCGCGTCGCCACCGGCGGCGCGCTGACGATCGTCGAGCGCAGCCGCGGCATGGGCGCGGGCGACGACAACCACCTGACGCTGCGGCGCGAGCAGTGGCTGGACTTCGACCACCGCGCCTACACGGCGGTCGACACGATCGAGGGCACCCTGCGCAGCAGCTGGCGGCTCGACATGGCGGCGCCCTACCGGCTCGCGAGCGCCCGCAGCGGTGCCGACAACCTGCTGGTCACCGAGCTCGACGGGCGCGCCGGCGTCGAGCTGCGCGCGCCGCAGCTTTCGCTGTCGACGACCAGCCGCGTGCCGCGCGGCGGTGGCGCGCTGCCGGCGAGCGGCTGGTCGACGCGCTTCGAGCGCATGAGCGGCGTGCTGCACCTGCCGCCGGGCCACCGGCTGCTCGGCGTCCCCGGCGCGGACGATGCGCCGGGCACCTGGTGGTCGCAGTGGACGCTGTGGAGCCTGTTCGGCGTGCTGATCCTCGTCGCCTTCACCTACCGCATCGCCGGTCGCGTCGCCGCCGCGGTGGCGCTGCTCGCGCTCGCGCTGATGTACCAGGAAGGCCCCTACTACCTCTGGCTGTGGGGCAACCTGCTGGTCGCGGTGGCCGTGGCCCGCGCCGCGGCGGCGCGCGCCTCGCCGTCCTCGCGAGCCGCTACCGCTGGGCGAGCTTCGCGGTGCTCGGCATCGCGCTGCTGCCGTTCCTCTGGGGCCAGGTGCGCGCGGCGATCTACCCGCAGCTCGAGGCCGGCGGCTTCGTCGTGCCGGCGGGCGAAGGCCTGCCCTACGGGTTACAGGCGGAGCACGCGTTTGTGGCCCCGATGGAAGCCGAGATGGCGGCCGCCGAGCCGGCCGAGCCGGCCGAGGCAACCGCCGAGGCCGAAGGCGGGCCGCCGCCGGTGAAGCTCGACATGCCCGCGCCGGCGAGCGCGCCGCCCGCGAGCGCGCCGCTGATGATCGCGCCGCCGCCGCCCGCCCCGAACATCGCCGGCCGCGTCGTGCAGGCGCCGGGCCGCCTGGCGGAGCGCCTCGAGAAGAGCCTGGTCCCCGGCTCGGCGGCTCGATGCGCTACGCGCCCGGCACGCTCGTGCAGACCGGGCCGGGCATTCCCGCGTGGCGCTACCAGAGCTACGCCTATTCGTGGTCCGGGCCGGTGGAGCCCGGCGACACGGTCCGCTTCGTGTTCATCGGCCCGCTGCTGCTGGCGCTCTGGCGCATCGCGGGCGCCGCGCTGCTGGCCCTGTGGTTCCTGTGGCTGCTGCAGCACAGCGCCGGCGGCGGCATCCGCCTGCCCGCCTGGTTGCGGCGCTTCGAGGCGCCGGCGGGCACCGCCGTCGCCGCGCTGCTGCGCGCGCGTTGGCGACGCCGACGGGCGTGCAGGCGGCGGCGACGCCGGATCCGGCCGTGCTGCAGCAGTTGCGCGACCGGCTGCTGGAGCCACCGCGCTGCGAGGACGACTGCGGCGACGTCACCGCGGCGCGCGTCGAGGTCAGTGGCGACCGGCTCGACGTCACGCTGGAAGCCAGCGCGCTCGCGAACGTCGCGCTCCCCGTGCCGCACGCCGCCGACCGCTGGCAGCTCGAAGGCATCAGCGTCGATGGCGTCGCGACGGTCGCGGTCGGGCGCGAGGGCGACGGGACATTGTGGGTGCCGCTCGCGCCCGGTGCCCACCGCGTGCGGCTGCAGGGACGGCTGGCCGCGGTGGAAGCCGTGCAGCTGGCCTTCCCGCGCCGGCCGCACGTGATCAGCGTCAGCGCCAGCGGCTGGGATGTCGCCGGCGTCAACGAAGGCCGGCTGGTCTCCGGCTCGCTCGAGCTGACGCGCCGCGCGGCGCCGCGTGCCGGTGCGGCGCTCGAGAGCGGCGCGGAATTCCCCGCCTTCGTGGGCGTGACGCGCGACTTCGACCTCGGCATCGACTGGACGCTGCGCACGACGGTGGCGCGCGTGGCGCCGGCGCATGCCGCGCTCAGCGTCGAGGTGCCGCTCATCGCCACCGAGTCGGTGCTGAGCGAAGGCGTGGAAATCAGGCATCGCGGCGCGCAGGCGGCCGCGCTGGTCGGCCTGGCCGCCGGGCAGGCGAGCACGGCCTGGAGTTCATCGCTCCCGCAGGCCGTGACGCTCGAGCTCGCCCTGCCCGCCGACGCCGCGCGCTCCGAGACCTGGAACTTCCGCGTCAGCCCGCAGTGGCGCGTGCAGTTCGAGGGCTTCCCCGCGGTGCTCCCGGAGGACGTGGACGCCGCGGCGTGGGTCTACCAGTACCTGCCGCGGCCCGGCGAGCGTTTGCGCGTGCGCATCACGCGGCCGGCCGCCGCGGCCGGCGCGACGCTCGCCATCGACGCCGCCTCGCAGCGCGTGAACTTCGGCAAGCGCTCGGCCGACGTCGAGGTGGCCTTCAGCTACCGCAGCACGCAGGGCGGCCGGCACGTGCTCAGGCTCCCGGCCGCGGCGCGCGTGCAGACCGTGACGGTCGACGACGAGGAACTGCCGCTGCGCCCGGTCGACGGCACCCTGTCGCTGAACCTGCTGCCGGGCCAGCACGCCGTGAAGCTGCGCTTCGAGAGTCCGAGTGGCGCGACGTTGCGTTCCGCGGCCACGGCGGTCGACCTGGGTGCGGGCGCCAGCAACGTCACGACGACGCTCGAGCTGCCGCAGGCGCGCTGGCCGCTGTTCGTGACGCCGACGCTCGCCGGGCCGGTGGTCCGCTACTGGGGCGAGCTCGTCGTGTTCATCGTGATGGCGCTGCTGCTCGGCCGCTGGCCGCGCTCGCCGCTGCGCGCGCACGAGTGGCTGCTGCTCGGGTTCGGCCTCTCGACGCTGTCGTGGGCGGTGCTGGCGCTGGTGGCGCTGTGGCTGTTCGCGCTGCGCTGGCGCGCCGGCTGGCGGCCGGGCGAGATCGGCCGCTGGCCCTTCCTGCTGGTGCAGGGCGCGCTCGCGCTGCTCACCGTCGCGGCGGTCGGGAGCCTGGTGTTCTCCGGCATCCGCTACGGCTTCCTCTCCAGCCCCGACATGGGCGTGGCGGGCGCCGAATCCTGGGGCAACCACTTCAGCTGGTTCCACGACCAGGTGGCCGGCGCGCTGCCGCAGGTGGCCGTGTACTCGGTGCCGCTGTGGCTCTACCGGCTGCTGATGTTCGGCTGGGCGCTGTGGATCGCGCTGGCGCTGACGCGCTGGCTGCGGCAGGCCTGGGCCGCCTGGAATCAGGACTGGAGCCGCGCCTCGAGCTCAGACCAGCGCGCGTAGGCGGCCTCGATGTCGCGGCCGAGCTGCTCGAGGCGCGCGAGCGTCGCGTCCACCTCGGCGCGCGCGCCCGTGTAGAACCGCGGTTCGTTGATCGCGGCGGTGAGCCGCGCCTGCTCGCCCTCGAGCGCCGCGATCGCGTCGGGCAGGCCGTCGTATTCGCGCTGCTCCTTGTAGCTGAGCCGCCGCGACTTGGGCGTGCCGCGCGCCGCCGCGGGCCGCCGGCGCAGCGGCCACCGCGGCGCCGCGCGCGGCGCGCGTGGCCTGCGCCGCGCGCGAGTCGCGGTAGCGCACCCAGTCGCTGTAGCCGCCGACGAAATCGCTGACGCGGCCGTCGGCCTCGACGACGAGCAGGCTCGTGACCACGTGGTCGAGGAAGGCGCGGTCGTGGCTCACCAGCAGCAGCGTGCCGGCGAACTCGCTCACCAGCTCCTCGAGCAGCTCGAGCGTGTCGATGTCAAGATCGTTGGTCGGTTCGTCGAGCACCAGCAGGTTCGCCGGCCGCGCGAACAGCCGCGCGAGCAGCAGGCGGTTGCGCTCGCCGCCGGAGAGCGCCGCGGCGGGCGTGCGCAGCTGCTCGGGCCGGAACAGGAAATCGCGCAGGTAGCCGGAGACGTGGCGTGGCTCGCCGTTGATGACCACGTGCTCGCCGCGCGTCGTGATGTTGTCCATCACCGAGCGGGCGAGGTCGAGCTGCTCGCGCTGCTGGTCGTAGTAGGCCACCTCGAGGCGCGTGCCACGCCGCACGGTGCCGCGCGCGGGCTCGAGTTCGCCGAGCAGCAGGCGGATCAGCGTGCTCTTGCCGGCGCCGTTCGGCCCGACGATGCCGATGCGATCGCCCCGCATGACCGTCAGGTCGATGTCGCGCAGCACCTCGCGCCCGCCGAGCTCGACGGCCGCGCCCTGCGCCTCGAACACCTTGCGCCCGGACTCCTGCGTCTCCTGCACCTGCAGCTCGACGCGGCCGGTGCGCTCGCGGCGCGCACGCCGCTCCGCGCGCAGCTGGTAGAGCGCGCGCACCCGGCCCTCGTTGCGCGTGCGCCGCGCCTCGACGCCCTGGCGGATCCAGGCCTCCTCCTGCGCGAGCTTGCGGTCGAACAGCGCGGCGTGCTGGGCCTCGACCACGAGCTGCTCGGCCTTGCGGCGCGCGTATTCGTCGTAATTGCCCGGCCAGCTCGCCAGCCGCCCGCGGTCCAGCTCGACGATGCGCGTCGCGATGCGGTTGATGAACGCGCGGTCGTGGCTGACGCACAGCAGCGCACCGCGGAAATCGAGCAGCAGCTCCTCGAGCCACTCGATCGTGGCGATGTCGAGGTGGTTGGTCGGCTCGTCGAGCAGCAGCACGTCGGGCTCGATCGCCAGCGCCCGCGCCAGCAGCGCGCGCCGGCGCCAGCCGCCCGACAGCGTGGCGAAATCGGCCTCGCCGTCCAGCCCGAGCCGCCCGAGGATCTCGTTGACGCGCTGCGCGCGCCGCCAGTCCTCGTCGAGGTGCGCGCCGGCGGATTCGAGCGCCGCCGCGACCAGGGCGCGCACGCTGCCGCCGCCGACGTCGGCGAGGTCCTGCGCGAGCTGCGCGACGCGCGCGCCCGGCCGCAGCCACACCACGCCGTCATCGGGCGGCTGGCCGCCCGCCACCAGGCGCAGGAGCGAGGACTTGCCTTCCCCGTTGCGGCCGACCAGGCAGACGCGCTCGCCGGCCGCGACCTGCAGCTCGACGCGATCGAGCAGCGCGCGCGCACCGAAGGCGAGCGAGACCTGGTCGAGGCGCAGCAGCATGCGGCCGGATCAGTCGCGCGCGCGGCGCGGGCCTAATGGCACGAGTGGCGTTCGATCCACGCCTGCGCCTCGGCGTTGATCTCGCGCGGATCGCGTCCCGCCGCGCTGATCGGCGGCCCGATGACCACGCGGATCATGCCGGGCTTCTTGATGAGCCCGCGCCGCGGCCAGTAGTAGCCGGCGTCGTGCGCGACCGGCACGACATAGCGGCCGTTCTCGGCCGCGAGCAGCGCGCCGCTGACGCCGTAGCGGCGCGTCTGGCCCGGCGGCATGCGCGTGCCCTCGGGGAAGATCACCACCCACTTGCCTTCGGCGAGGCGCGCCTTGCCCTGCTCCAGCACGCTCTTCACCGCGCTGCCGCCGGCGCTGCGGTTCAGCGCGATCGCATCGAGCAGCATCAGGCCCCAGCCGAAGGCCGGCAGCCAGGTCAGCTCGCGCTTGAGCACCCACACCTGCGGCGGCAGCAGCACCATCTGCGCGACCGTCTCCCAGGTGGAGGCGTGCTTGATGAGCGCGACGTGGTTGCCCTCCGGCAGGTTCTCCTGCCCCTCGACCCGGTAGTCGAGCCGGCAGGTCCAGCGCAGCACCACCAGCACGCTGCGCGCATAGGCACGCGCCAGCGCGAAGCGCCGCGTGAACGGCAGCAGCGGCGCGGCCAGCACGAAGAAGCAGGCGTACAGGAACGACCACAGGATGAAGAAGCTGGTGAACACCAGCGAACGCAGCTGCAGCATGGCTACGGTCCGGCCGGGGTGCGGCGCATGGCGGTGGGGCTAGCCAGGCAGGCGCGACAGGTCGGCGATGCGCGTGAACAGCGCCCGCAGCGACCCGAGCAGCGCGAAGCGGTTGGCGCGCAGCGCGGCGTCGCTGTCGTTGACCAGCACGCGGTCGAAGAACGCGTCCACCTTCGGGCGCAGCGTCGCCAGCAGCTCGAAGGCCGCGGCGTAGTCGCGCCGCCCGAGCGCCGCCTCGCACGGCGCGCGCAGCGCCTCGACCGCGGCGTGCAGCGCGCGCTCGGCGTCCTCGCGCAGCAGCGCCGCGTCGACCGCGCGCAGCGGGCCGGACTCGGACTTCTTCAGGATGTTGGCGCTGCGCTTGTTGGCCGCCGTGAGCGCGGCGGCGTCGGCGCCCTTGAGGAACGCCACCAGCGCGCGCAGGCGCGCGTCGAAATCCAGCGGCGAGGCCGGCTGCGTCGCCAGCACCGCCTCGAACATCTCGACGCTGACGCCGGCGGCGGCGTCCTCCAGGTACTGGGCGCGCAACCGCTCCATCACGTAGCCGTACAGCTCGGCGGCGATCGCGGCGCGGTTGCCCGCCACCTCGGGCAGCGGCTGGGCGCCGACCGCGGCGTCGATCAGCGCCGCGAGGTCGAGCTCGAGGCGCTTCTCGAGCACGATGCGCAGCACGCCGATCGCGGCGCGCCTGAGGCCGAAGGGATCCCTGGCGCCGGTCGGCTTCTGGCCGATGGCGAAGATGCCGGCGAGCGTGTCGAGCTTGTCGGCGATCGCCAGCGCGATGCCGGTGCGCGTCTGCGGCAGGCCGTCGGCGGCGCCGCGCGGCTGGTAGTGCTCGGCGATCGCCTCTGCCACTTCCGCAGGCTCGCCGTCGGCGAGCGCGTAGTAGCGGCCCATGATGCCCTGCAGCTCGGGAAACTCGCCGACCATCGCCGACAGCAGGTCGCACTTGGCGAGCTGCGCAGCCGCCGCGGCGCGCTCGGCGTCGCCGCCGATCGCCGCCGCCACCGCGCGCGCGAGCTGCGCGACGCGCTCGACCTTGGCGCCGATCGAGCCGAGCTTCGCCTGGAACGTGACCGCGTCGAGCCCGGGCCGGCGCGCCGCCAGGCGTGACTTGCGGTCCTGTTCCCAGAAGAAGGCCGCGTCGCTCAGGCGCGGGCGCACCACGCGCTCGTTGCCGGCGCGCACCGCGGCCGGATCGCGGCTCTCGAGGTTCGCGACCGTGATGAACCACGGCATCAGCCGCCCCGCCTCGTCCTCGACCGCGAAGTAGCGCTGGTGGTCCTGGAGCGTGGAGATCAGCACCTCGCGCGGCAGCGCGAGGAAACGCTCCTCGTAGCGGCCGGCGATCGCCACCGGCCACTCGACCAGCGCGGTGACTTCATCGAGCAGCGCGTCGCCGATGAGCGCGCGGCCGGCGAGCGTGGTCGCCGCCGCGCCGACCTGCGTGCGGATGCGCTCGCGCCGCTCGGCGAAGCGCGCCACGACCTTGCCGCGCGTCAGCAGCGCGCGCTCGTAGCCCGAGGGCGCGGCGATGCGGATCGGCTTCGGCGCCATGAAGCGGTGGCCGCGCGTGAGCGGCCCGGCGGGCGTGTCGAGGATCGTCGCCGGCACCACCTCGCGCCCGAACAGCATCAGCAGCCAGTGCACCGGGCGCACGAATTCGGCCTCGCCGGCGCCCCAGCGCATGCGCTTCGGGATCGGCAGCGCCTCGAGCGATTCGCGCACCACGCCGGGCAGCAGCGTCACGGTGTCGGCGCCGCTCTTCGTGCCCGACCACGACAGGCATTCGTTGCCCTTCGGGTCGCGTTCGCGGCCGAGGGCCTCGATGGCGACGCCGCAGCTCTGCGCGAAGGCCTGCGCGGCGCGCGTCGGCGCGCCGGCGGCGTCGAAGGCCGCGCTCACCGGCGGGCCGCGCCGCTGCACGCGGGCATCGGCCTGGCGCAGGGCAAGGCGCCGCACGCGCACCGCGAGGCGGCGCGGGGCGGCGAAGGATTCGACCGCGCCATGCTTGAGGCCGAGCGCGCCGAGGCGCGTCACGATGCCCTCGCGGAACGCGGTCTCGAGCTCGCCCAGGGCCTTGGGCGGCAGCTCCTCGGTGCCGAGCTCGACCAGGAAGTCGCGGCGTTCGACGCTGGGGGTGCTCATGCCTGCGCTCCCGCGGCCGCCGCCGGCAGCATCGGGAAGCCGAGCGCCGCGCGGCTGTCGTAGTAGGCCTGCGCCACCGCGCGCGCCAGCGTGCGCACGCGCAGGATGAAGCGCTGGCGCTCGGTCACCGAGATCGCGCGGCGCGCATCCAGCAGGTTGAAGGTGTGCGAGGCGCGCAGCATCTGCTCGTAGGCCGGCAGCGCGAGCTTCGCCTCCAGCAGGCGCAGGCAGGCCTGCTCGTGCTCGTCGAAGTGCCGCAGCAGCACCGCCGTGTCGGCGTGCTCGAAGTTGTAGGCCGACTGCTCCACCTCGTTCTGGTGGAACACGTCGCGGTAAGTGACGCGGCCGCCGGGACCGTCGGTCCAGACGACGTCGAAGATGCTCTCCACGCCCTGCAGGTACATCGCCAGGCGCTCGAGGCCGTAGGTGATCTCGCCGCTGACCGGGCGGCAGTCGAGGCCCCCGACCTGCTGGAAGTAGGTGAACTGCGTGATCTCCATGCCGTTCAGCCACACTTCCCAGCCGAGGCCCCAGGCGCCGAGCGTCGGCGATTCCCAGTTGTCCTCGACGAAGCGCACGTCGTGCACGCCGAGGTCGAAGCCGAGCGCCTCCAGGCTCCCGAGGTACAGGTCCAGGATGTCGAGCGGCGAGGGCTTGAGCGTCACCTGGAACTGGTAGTAGTGCTGCAGGCGGAAGGGGTTGTCGCCGTAGCGCCCGTCGGTGGGACGCCGCGAGGGCTGCACGTAGGCGGCGCGCCAGGGCTCGGGGCCGAGCGCGCGCAGGAACGTGGCGCTGTGGAAGGTGCCGGCGCCCACTTCCATGTCGTAGGGCTGCAGGATCACGCAGCCATGGCCGGACCAGTAGCGCTGCAGCGCGAAGATGAGGTCCTGGAAGCTGCGCGGGGCGCTGGCGCGCGGTGGTTTGGCCATGACAGTCCGGTGGGCGATGAAAACGCGCGAGTATAAGCGAGGCGGTCGGCGCCGCCCGCAGCGCCGGACGGCGCCGAACCAGGTCTGCGGCCACTGTCTCGCTTCGCCGGGCGGCGTCCGGGGCGGTCCAGCCCGGTGCCCGCATTGCACCGCAATGAGGCAGGCTCTGGACGAATGCACTATAATGGTGCGAAGCGCAGGCCAAGCACGGTCGAATCCGGCCTAACTCATTGAATCAATTGGTTCCGAAATCGTGCACGGAATTGGCACGCGGGCTGCATTCCGATGGGGCCCAGCGCGTCTGACCACATATCCAACCGGAGGCGACATGACGACGAAGACACCCGCAGATGTGATGAAGCTCATCAAGGAGAAGGAGGCGAAGTTCGCCGACCTCAGGTTCACCGACACGCGGGGCAAGGAACAGCACGTGACCGTGCCGGTCCGCTACGTGACCGAGGAGTTCTTCGTCGACGGCAAGATGTTCGACGGCTCGTCGATCGCCGGCTGGAAGGGCATCAACGAGTCCGACATGATCCTGATGCCGGACGCGACCACGGCGGTGCTCGATCCGTTCTTCGAGGACGCGACGGTCAACATCCGCTGCGACATCATCGAGCCCGCCACCATGCAGGGCTACGAGCGCGACCCGCGCTCGCTCGGCAAGCGCGCCGAGGCCTACATCAAGTCGACCGGTATCGCCGATGGCGCGCTGTTCGGCCCCGAGAACGAGTTCTTCATCTTCGACAGCATCCGCTGGAACAACCAGATGAACGGCTGCTCGTACGAGATCGATTCGGTGCAGGGCGCGTGGAACACCAACACCGCCTACCCGGAAGGCAACATGGGCCATCGCCCGGGCGTGAAGGGCGGCTACTTCCCGGTGCCGCCGGTCGACGCCTACCAGGACGTGCGCTCGGCGATGTGCAAGGCGCTCGAGGAAATGGGCATGGTCGTCGAGGTGCACCACCACGAGGTGGCGACCGGCGGCCAGTGCGAGATCGGCGTCGGCGCCGGGTCGCTGGTGCGCAAGGCCGACGAGGTGCAGATCCTCAAGTACTGCATCCACAACGTCGCGCACCTGCACGGCAAGACCGCGACCTTCATGCCCAAGCCCCTGGTCGGTGACAACGGCTCGGGCATGCACGTGCACCAGTCGCTGCAGAAGGCGGGCACCGCGCTGTTCGCCGGCGACAAGTACGGCGGCCTGTCCGAGACGGCGCTCTACTACATCGGCGGCATCATCAAGCACGCCAAGGCGATCAACGCCTTCACCAACCCGGGCACCAACAGCTACAAGCGCCTGGTGCCGGGCTTCGAGGCGCCGGTGATGCTGGCGTACTCGGCGCGCAACCGCAGCGCCTCGATCCGCATCCCCTGGGTGTCGAGCCCGAAGGCGCGCCGCATCGAGGTGCGCTTCCCGGATTCGGCCGCGAACCCCTACTTCGCCTTCGCGGCGATGCTGATGGCCGGGCTCGATGGCATCCAGAACAAGATCCACCCGGGCGAGCCGGCGGACAAGGACCTCTACGACCTCGAGCCGGAGGAGGCCAAGCACATCCCGACCGTGTGCCACTCGCTCGACATGGCGCTCGAATGCCTCGACAAGGACCGCGAGTTCCTGACGCGCGGCGGGGTCTTCACCAACGACGTGATCGATGCCTACATCGGCCTGAAGATGCAGGAGGTCACGCGCTATCGCATGTCGACGCACCCGGTCGAGCTCGACATGTACTACAGCGTCTGAAGGGTCTACAGAGCTTCGGTGGCGCGCTGGCAGCAGCCCCGATCACGGGTGGCGGTCATAATGATGGCCGCCACCCGTTCTTTTGACTGCGCGCCGGCCGGGGCTATGCTGTGTGCTCATGCGCACCGTGCTCGCCCTGCTGCTGCTGTCGGTCCCGGCGGCCCTCCCGGCCGGGGACACCTACACCTGGCTGGACGCCAACAACGAGCGTCACTGGTCGGACACCCCGCACGAAGGCGCGGAGAAGATCGACCTGACGCCGGCCAACGGCTATCGCGCGCCGCCATCGTCATCGGCCGCACGCGCGCCGGCCAGGGCGACGCCGGCCGCGTCGGTGCCGACGCAATGCAGCATCACGCAGCCGGCCAACGAGCAGGTGCTGTTCGAGGTCGACTCGGTGACGATCGGCGTGAGTGTCTCGGCGCCCGCGGGGGTCGTGGTGAGCGCGACGCTCGACGGCGCCGGTCTGGCGCCCACGCAGCCGGGCGGGACGAGTTTCGTGGCGAGCCCGGTCGATCGCGGTACGCACGTCGCCGCGGCCGTGGTCCGGGACGGCTCGGGCCGGACGCTGTGCAGCACGGCGCCGGTCACCTTCTACGTGCGCCAGCATTCGGTGGCGACGCCCCACTAGGCCGGCTTCCGGCCGCGCCGCAACGCGGCTCCGCGTCGCCTGCCGCGGGGGATGCCCTTGGCCGCTGAAGCCAACGGCATCTCGCCGCTCGCGCACTTCGATCCCGCCGAGCTGCTGGACGCGCAGGCCCCGGGCCTGCTGGTGCTGGACGCGCACCTGTGCACCATCTACGCGAACGTCGGCGCGCAGGACCTGCTGGGCCTCGGCCTCAACCAGGTGCGTGGCCGGCCGCTGTCGGAACTGTTCGCCGACCCGGCGCCGCTCGCGGCGCTGCTGCGGCTCGCGCTCGAGCGCGGCGAGCCCTGCGCCGGACACGAAATCACGCTCACGCCCATCGCCGGCGTGCAGGGCCCGCGCACGCCGGTGGTGGTGGATGTCGCGGTGACGCCGCTCGAGGGCCAGGTCACCGGCCCGCACCTGCTGCTCGAGCTCGGCGATGCGCGCCTGCGCCAGCGCATCGCGCGCGAGAACGCGCTGCTCTCGCGCATCGACGGCAGCCGCATGATGGCGCGCCAGCTCGCGCACGAGATCAAGAACCCGCTCGGCGGGCTGCGCGGCGCGGCGCAGCTGCTCGAGCGCGAGCTGCACGACGGCGGCCTGCGCGAATACACGGCGATCATCATCAACGAGGCCGACCGGCTGCGCGCGCTGGTCGACACGATGCTCGGGCCCTCGCGGCCGCCGCACAAGGCGCCGCTCAACATCCACGAGGTCTGCGAGCACGTCTGGCGCCTGCTGCGCGCCGAGGCGCCCGCCGCGGTCGTCATCGAGCGCGACTACGACCCGAGCCTGCCGAGCGGCGCCTTCGACCGCAACGAGCTGATCCAGGCGCTGCTCAACGTGGCGCGCAACGCGCTGCAGGCGGTCGGCGAGCGCGGCCGCATCGTGCTGCGCACGCGCGCGCTCTCCAACGTCAGCGTCGGCGGCCGGCGCCACCGCCTGGTCGCCTGCGCCCAGGTCGAGGACGACGGGCCGGGCGTGCCGCCGGAGCTGCAGCAGACGCTGTTCTATCCGCTGGTCACCGGCCGGCGCGACGGCACCGGCCTCGGCCTGAGCGTGGCACAGCACCTGGTCAGTCGCCACGACGGCATCCTCGAGTACGAGACCCGTCCCGGTCGCACCGTGTTCACGCTGCTGTTGCCCCTGGAGGATCCCGCATGAGCGCCACACCCCTGCGCGTCTGGCTGGTCGACGATGATGCCTCGATCCGCTGGGTGCTGGAGCGCGCGCTGCGCAACGGCGGCATGCTGCCCAAGGCCTTCGACGCCGCCGAGCCGGCGCTCGCCGCGCTACGGAGCGACGCGCCCGACGTGCTGATCACCGACGTGCGCATGTCGGGCGCCTCGGGGCTCGAGCTGCTGCGCCGGGTCCATGACGTGCATCCCGGGCTGCCGATCATCGTGATGACGGCGCACTCCGACCTCGGCAGCGCCGTGTCGGCCTACGAGAGCGGCGCCTTCGAGTACCTGCCCAAGCCCTTCGACATCGACCACGCCGTAGACCTGGTGCGCCGCGCGGCGCAGGCCAGCACGCGGCCGGCGGACGCCGCCGCAGCGCCGCTGCCCTCGATCCCCGAGCTGCTGGGCCGCGCGCCGGCGATGCAGCAGGTGTTCCGCGCCATCGGCCGCCTGTCGCGCTCCAGCGTCAACGTGCTCGTCACCGGCGAATCCGGCACCGGCAAGGAACTCGCGGCGCGCGCGCTGCACGAGCACAGCCCGCGGGCCCGCAAGCCATTCATCGCGCTCAACACCTCGGCGATCCCCGCCGAGCTGCTCGAGTCCGAGCTGTTCGGCCACGAGAAGGGTTCGTTCACCGGCGCCGACGCGCTGCGCCGCGGCCGCTTCGAGCAGGCCGACGGCGGCTCGCTGTTCCTCGACGAGATCGGCGACATGTCGCTCCCCCTGCAGACGCGCCTGCTGCGCGTGCTGGCCGAGGGCGAGTTCTACCGCGTCGGCGGCCAGACGCCCATCCGCGTCGACGTGCGCGTCATCGCCGCCACGCACCAGGACCTCGAGGAGCGTGTGCGCAGCGGCCAGTTCCGCGAGGACCTCTACCACCGCCTCAACGTGATCCGCATCGAGCTGCCGCCGCTGCGCGCGCGCCGCGAGGACATCGGCGACCTGCTGGCGCACTACCTTGGCGTGGCCGCGCGCGAGCTCGGCGTCGAGACCAAGACCCTGGCGGGCGACGCGGCGCAGCGCCTGCTCGCCTACGACTGGCCGGGCAACGTGCGCGAACTCGTCAACCTGTGCCGCCGCCTCACCGTGCTCGCGCCCGGCAGCGAGATCCACATCGAGGACCTGCCGGCCGGGTTCGGCGGCGCGGCCACGGTCGCAACCGGTGCCGGCGGCGGCGCTGAATGGACCGTGGCGCTGGAGCATTGGGCCAACCAGCAGGGCCCGAAGCCCGCCCGGCCCTGGCTCGACGACGCGCTGCCGGCCTTCGAGCGCACGCTGATCCACGTGGCGCTGCGCCACACGCAGGGCCATCGCCAGGACGCGGCGCGCCTGCTCGGCTGGGGCCGCAACACGCTGACGCGCAAGCTCAAGGAACTCGGCATGGACGGCGACGAGGAGTAGTCGCCCCGCGGGGGTAGAATGCCCCCATGCCCGCCTGGTCAGAACTGCAGCGCCTCGAGCTGCTCCACAACAGCGTCGCCGACTGGCTGCTCGCCGGCCTCGCGTTCCTGCTCACCTTCACGCTGCTGCCGCTGGCGCGGCGCTACCTCGAGGCCCAGCGCCGCCGCTACGCCGGCCGCGGGATGCCCGCGGCGCTCGGCCTGCTGGCCCACCTCGCCGCGCAGACCAGCCGCCTGGTGCTGTGGACGGTGGCGCTGTACGCCGCGGAGCGCATCCTCACCTGGCCGGCGCGCATCGACCGCGCCTTCGACATCGCGATCGTCCTCGGCTTCTGGTGGCAGATCGGCCTGTGGGCGATGGCCGCGGTGCGCTACGGCGTGCAGCGCCGGCGCGAGCACGACGAGGACCTGCGACTCGCCGGCAGCATCAACATCCTGCTGTTCGTCGCGCGCCTGCTGGTGTGGGGCGTGGTCGTGCTGCTGGCGCTCTCGAACCTCGGCGTCAACATCACCGGCCTGGTCGCGGGCCTCGGCATCGGCGGCATCGCCATCGCGCTCGCCGTGCAGACCGTGCTCGGCGACCTGTTCGCCTCGCTGTCGATCGCGCTCGACAAGCCTTTCGTCATCGGCGACGCGCTGCGCGTCGACGACATCGAGGGCACGGTCGAGCAGATCGGCATCAAGAGCACGCGGCTGCGCAGCGTCAGCGGCGAGCAGGTCATCATCGCCAACAACGACCTGCTGAAGAGCCGCGTGCGCAACCTCGGGCGCATGAGCGAGCGCCGCGGCGTGCTGCGCTTCACGCTCGACTACGACACGCCGCGCGCGGCGCTCGAGCGCGTCGCCGCGCTGGCCGCCGCCGCCGTGGTCGCGCAGCCCGAGGCGCGCTTCACCAGCTGCCAGTTGCGCGAGCTGGCGGCGACCGGGGCGCTGTTCGAGCTGGTCTTCGTCGTCGACCACCGCCGCGTGGCCGACATCGGCACGACCATCGACGGCATCCACCGCGCGCTGCTCGGCGCGTTCGGCGAGGCGGGGATCCGCATCGCGCCCTCGGCGCGCACGGCGGCGGTGGCGGTCGCGCCGCGTTAGCGGGCAGGCAGCGGGTCGGCCGCGCCTGCGCCGCGTCCGGGTCTACGCGCCGCGCCCCGGCAGCTGCAGCGCCCCGGTGAGCGCGCGCACCGAGCTGAAGCCGTGGCGCTTCACGTAGTCGGCGAGGCCGGCGTTGATCGTGCGGCACACCAGCGGGTCGTAGAACAGTGCGGTGCCGACGCCCACCGCCGTCGCGCCGGCCAGCAGGAACTCCACCGCATCGGTCGCCGAGGCGATGCCGCCCTGGCCGATGATCGGGATCTTCCGCGGCCCCGCGACCTCGTACACCTCTTTGACCTTCAGCAGCGCGATCGGCTTGATCGCCGGGCCCGAGAGCCCGCCCTGCACGTTGCCGAGCACCGGCCGGCGCGTCTCGGCGTCGATCGCCATGCCCATCACGGTGTTGATCACCGCGAGCGCATCGGTGCCCGCCTCGATGCAGCGGCGCGCGTTCTCGCGGATGTCGGTCTGGTTGGGCGAGAGCTTGGTGATGAGCGGCTTCTTCGTCACCGCGCGGCAGGCGGCGACCACGCGCGCGCTCATCTCCGGCACGTTGCCGAACTGCACGCCGCCTTCCTTGACGTTCGGGCAGGAGATGTTGATCTCGATCGCGTCGATCGGCGAATCGTCGAAGCGCCGCACGACGTCGACGTACTCCTCGATGGTCGAGCCGCAGGCGTTGGCGAAGAAGCGCGTCTCGGTGAAGTCGAGCGTCGGCAGGATCTCGCGCACCACGCGCTCGACGCCCGGGTTCTGCAGGCCGATGGCGTTGAGCATGCCCTCGGCCGTCTCCCAGACGCGGTGCGGCGCGTTGCCCAGGCGCGGCGCGCCGGTCGTGCCCTTGAGCACGATGGCGCCGACGTCGCGGTTGGAGAAGCCGGCGACGCGCGTGTACTCCTCGCCGAAGCCGACGCAGCCGGAGAGCAGCACGATGGGGCTGGCGAGCTTCAGGCCGCAGAATTCGACGGCGAGCTCGGGGGCAGGGCCGGCGCTGGCGCCGGGCGCGGCGGAGGCTGTCATGGCGGGGCGATTATCGCTTAACGTAGCGGCATGTTTCACGTGATCCTGTACCAGCCGGAGATCCCGCCGAACACCGGCAACGCGATCCGGCTGTGCGCCAACACCGGCAGCACCCTGCACCTGGTCGAGCCGCTCGGCTTCGAGCTCGACGAGCCGCGCCTCAGGCGCGCCGGCCTCGACTACCACGAGCTCGCCGTCGTGCGGCGCCACGCGAGCCTGGCCGAGTGCCTCGGCTCCCTCGATACCGACCGGATATTCGCCGTCGAGACCGGCATCGGCCGGCCCTACACCGAGGTGGCTTTCCAGCCCGGGGACGCCCTGCTCTTCGGCCGCGAGACCAGCGGCCTGCCGCGCGCGGTGCTGGCGCTGCTGCCGCCGCGCCAGTGCATCTCGATCCCGATGCTCGAGGGCAACCGGAGCCTGAACCTCTCCAACGCGGTGGCCGTCGTGGTCTACGAGGCCTGGCGGCAGCAGGGCTTCGGCGGGGCGGGCCTGCGGCCGGCCGCGCCCGCGCCTGCCGCGGGCGGCTAGTCGAACTCCGGCTTGATCGGCCGGCGCATCAGGCCCTGCACGACGTCGGCGGCCGGCAGGCCCTCGTACAGCACGCCGAAGATGCCTTCGATGATCGGCATCATGACGCGCTCGCGCTCGGCGACGCCGCGCACCGCGCGCGCGGCGTGGTAGCCCTCGACCACCTGGCCGATC
>JAXMGO010000063.1:0-1638 GCA_046347255.1 Steroidobacteraceae bacterium | reverse complement strand
GCCGAGGTCGGCCAGGTGCTCGAGCAGCCAGTCGTAGAACGGCCGCTGGTCCTCGAATTCCAGCGTGCAGATGCTGTGCGTGATGCGCTCCAGCGCGTCCTCGATCGGGTGCGCATAGGTGTACATCGGGTAGATGCACCAGCGGTCGCCCGTGTTGTGGTGGGTGGCGCGGCGGATGCGGTAAAGCGTCGGGTCGCGCAGGTTGATGTTGGGCGATGCCAGGTCGATCTTCGCGCGCAGCACCATCGCGCCGTCGGCGTGCTGGCCGTCGCGCATCTCGCGCAGGCGTTTGAGGTTCTGCTCGGGCGTGCGGCTGCGGAAGGGGCTCGCCGTGCCCGGCGTCGTGAAGTCGCCGCGGTTCAAGCGCATCTCCTCGGCGCTTTGCTCGTCGACGTAGGCCAGGCCCGCCTGCACGAGCGCCTCGGCGGCGCGGTACATGAAGTCGAAGTAGTCGCTGGCGAAGTACAGGTGCGAGGTCTTGCCCTGCGTGCCGCCCGGCGTCTCCCAGTCGAAGCCGAGCCAATGTACCGCTTCGATGATCGCGTCGACGTACTCCTGCTCCTCCTTCTCGGGGTTGGTGTCGTCGAAGCGCAGGTGGCACACGCCGCCGTAGTCCTCGGCGAGGCCGAAGTTCAGGCAGATGCTCTTGGCGTGGCCGATGTGCAGGTAGCCGTTGGGCTCCGGCGGGAAACGCGTGCGCACGCGCGCCGGGTCCGGCGCGCCGGCGGCGTGGTGCGCGGCGTCGCCGGGGCCGCCGCCGAAGGTGCGGCCGTCGTGGGTGCCGGCCGCGAGGTCGCGCTCGATGACGGCGCGCAGGAAGTTGTGGCCGCTGCGCGGCTCGGCGGCGCTTTCCTTGTCGTTTCGCGGCGCGGGGTGGGACGAAGCCGGTTTCATGTCGTTGCGAAAGTGGCCGGCGATTCTACGAAGCGCCCTGCGCGCGGCTCTGAGAAGGGACGCGTCGCCGCGCGTTCGGTAACGGGCGGTCGCTCGCGCCTTCCGCGGCAATCGGCGCACTGCCGCGGCGCAATAATGCCCCTTCGCCGTCGGCGCGCTGGGCGCCATGGCGCGAGTCAGTTCAGCAGCAGCAGGTCCCCCGAAATGTCCCCCGACATGTCCCCCGAAACGGCCGCCGCCGAACCGGCGCTGGCAGGCTCCGGCCCCCGCGCTGCGCTGCGGCCGCACCCCGCGATGCCGGCCTACTACGGCGAGGGCCTCGCGCCGCGGCGCGCTTTCCTGCGCCAGGTGTTCGACGACACGGCCGCCGACTATGACCGCGTCGAGTCGCTGCTGGCCTGGGGCCGCGGCCGCTGGTACCGGCGCGAAGCGCTGCTGCGCTCGGGGCTGAAGTCCGGCATGGCGGTGTGCGACGTCGGCTGCGGCACCGGCCTCGTCACGCGCGAGGCGCTGGCCATCGTCGGCGAGCGCGGCTCGGTGCTCGGCGTCGACCCGAGCCCGGGCATGATGAACGAGGCGCACCTCGGCGGCGCGGCGGCGATGGTGGAAGGGCGCGCCGAGGCCATCCCGCGGCCCGACGCCAGCTTCGACTTCCTCGTCATGGGCTACGCGCTGCGCCACGTCGACGACGTCGATGCGTCCTTCGCCGAGTTCCGGCGCGTGCTGCGCCCGGGCGCGCGCGTG
>JAXMGO010000062.1:0-1819 GCA_046347255.1 Steroidobacteraceae bacterium | reverse complement strand
TCGACACGCCGGACAGCCGCGACTACCTGGCCAAGCTGGCAATCGCCTTCATCGTCACGGTCGCGGGCGGGCTCATCGCCAAGCGACTCGGCCTGGAGCTGCCGACGACCGTCTGGCCGGTCGCCCTCGCGCTGGTGGTCGGCGGCATCGTGATCCTGCTGATCGAATGGCGGGTGCGCGCCCGCGCGCCGGCCACCGCCGTCGGCTGGAACGCCGCGTTCTGGATCGGCGCCGCGCAGGTGCTCGCGGCGGTGTTTCCCGGCACCTCGCGCTCCGCCGCGACCATCTTCGCGGCGATGCTGGTGGGCGTCACCTCGCGTCCTGCGGCGACCGAATTCGCCTTCCTGGTCGGCATCCCGACCATGTTCGCCGCCACCGGCTACGAACTGCTTAGGCTGCGCGGCACCGATGCCGCGCTGGTGGACTGGAACGGCCTGCTGCTCGGCTTCGCCGTGTCGGCCATCGTGGCCTTCGCCGCGGTGAAGTGGCTGCTGCGCTACGTGCAGACGCACCGCTTCACGGTGTTTGCCTGGTACCGCATCGCCGCCGGGCTCGCGCTGCTGTGGCTGGTGCGCTGACGGCGCACGCGCCATGTGCGGTCGCTACGTCACGCCGGAGCAGGCCGCCGCCGAGCGCGAGTTCTCGCTGCGCCGCTCGAGCTGGCACTTCCAGGCGAGCTTCAACGTCGCGCCCTCGCTCGAGGTGCCGGTGGTGCGGCGTGGCGCGGAGGGCTGGGAAGGCTCGATGATGCGCTGGGGCCTGGTGCCGTTCTTCGCCCACGGCGAGACGCCGCGCTACAGCACGATCAATGCGCGCGCCGAAACGCTCGCCACGGCCGCCAGCTACCGCCTGCCGTGGCGGCGCGGCCAGCGCTGCCTGCTGCCGGCCGCGGGCTTCTACGAGTGGCACGTGGAGGCGGACGGCGCCAGGACGCCCTGGTTCATCCGCGACGCCGACCGTGCCGTGTTCGGCTTCGCCGGCCTGTGGGATCGCTCGGTGCGCACCGACGGCAGCGAGGTACTCTCGTGCACGATCGTCACGCTGCCGGCGAACCCGCTGCTGGCGCGCATCCACAACGTCCGGCAGCGCATGCCGGCGATCCTGGAACGGGATGCCCAGCTCGACTGGCTCGGTGACGACCCGGCCGCGGCGCAGCGCGCGCTGCAGCCCTACCCCGCGGAGCGGCTGCGCGCCTGGCCGGTGAGCCGGCGGGTGAATTCGCCGCGCAACGATGGCGCGGAGCTGATCGCGCCGCTGGACGCGGCCGGCTGAATCAGCGCAGCCGCAGCCACTGCCAGGTGGCGTAGCCGGCCAGCGTCAGCAGCAGCGAGCCGCCGACGTGCACGCCGACGGCGAGTGCGGCCCAGGCGAGCCGGCCCTGCTGCAGCAGCGTGAACACCTCGGCGGAGAAGGTCGAGAAGGTCGTCAGGCCACCGCAGAAGCCGGTCGTGATCAGCAGCCGCCATTCCGGGCTGACCGCCGGGCTGCCGGCGATCCAGGCGAGCGCCATGCCGATGATGAAGGCGCCCAGCAGGTTCGCGGCCAGCGTGCCCGGCGGAACGCCCGGCAGCAGCCCGTTGAGCTGCGTGCCCAGCGTCCAGCGCAGCAGCGCGCCGAGCGCCGAACCCACCGCGACCGCGAGCAGCGACTTCAGCATGCGCCCGCAAGGATACGCGCGGCGTTCAGAACGCGTACACCAGGTTCAGCGTCGTCAGCGTGTCGGTCTTCTTCAGCGGCGCCGGCGGCTTGGTGTTGTAGCGCGCGTCCAGGCCCGCGGCCAGCGCGAGTGCCGTCGTCATCTTCACCTCGACGCCGATGA
>JAXMGO010000061.1:0-6207 GCA_046347255.1 Steroidobacteraceae bacterium | reverse complement strand
CCAGCGCCAGCAGCAAGGCGGCGCCGCGGCGCGGCGCGATGGGCCGGCGGCCGGATCGCACGGACGTCGCGTGCGCCCCGCGCGCTGCGCGCATCGCCGGCTTCACGAGCTGCACAGGCGTCATCACCGGCACCGGCTTCATCCGTCCGACGGCCCGAGCGCGATGTCGCGCGTCAAGGTGCCGCCTTCGAACGTGATCACCAGGCGCACGGCGGCCGGCAGCGCCTCCATCGCCGCGGCGCCGGTCGTGCTCGGCGCGGCGGCATCGCCGGTGGACTGCGCGTTGGTCCATGCACCGCCGCGATGGAAGTAGACGTTCCACTCGGTGACGCCTTCGGCCATCGTCAGGTGGCCCGGCTCGTTGCCGAGCAGGCCCTGGCTCGCGATCCACGAGTCGGAGAGGTCGGCCAGGCGCGTGAAGGTCGGCCCGACCCAGCGCTGCCAGCGCCCTTCGCGCAGCGACCACGCCACCAGCGCCACGCCGCCTTCGGCGCGACGCGTGATGCGCAGCGTGCGGCCGTCGAAGTGCAGCGCGCGCACCGCCTGCGTCTGATGCAGCGCGAGCAGGTCCTGCTCCCATTGCGTGAGCACCGTGCCCAGGCGCTGCGTGCGGTCCAGCGCCACCTTGCTCGCCTCGCGGGCGCGCAGGATGCCGTCCAGCCCCTGCCAGGTGACGGTGGCCAGGATGGCCATGATCATCATCGCCACCAGCACCTCGACGAGCGTGAAGCCGCGCCGACGCAGCGCAGCTTTCGCGGTGAAGGGCCGCATCGCGCCGGTGCCGTTCACAACCGCCCCAGCACGGTGGAGACGCTCACGAGCGGGCGGCCGTCCTCGTCGAACATTACTGCGTCGACGCGCCTGAAGTTCGGGTTCGGCGTCGGCCGCGTGACGATCTTGCCCTGGTAGTTGCGGCCGAGCTGCTGGCACTGGAAGTCGGCATCGCCCACGCCTGGGAAGGCGCGCGCGAGGCGCAGCGCGGTGAGCTGGTTGTCGGCGCACCACTGCGCCGCGGTGTCATCGGCCAGGCGCCCGGCGTGGTCGGTCAGCACGCCGGCAGCGCGCAGGCCCGCGGCCAGCGCGATGGCCACGATCGCCAGCGCCACCAGCACTTCGAGCAGCGTGAAGCCGCGAGTCGCGCGGCGAAAGACCTTCATGGAGCGCCGCCCGGCTCGGCGGCCGGCACGATGGCGAACGGCGCCAGGCCGTCGGTGGCGATCTCGATGCGCCGGTTGTCCAGGCTCAGCACGACACGCTGCGCCGGCAGGATGGCATCGGGTCCGAGCACGAGCGACTTGCCGCCGATGATGCGCGCAGTGACGCGCGGCTCCAGCCAGTTGCGCGGCATGTTGACGCTGACCGGCAGGCCGACGAAGCGGAAGCCTTCGTCCGCCGCCACGGCCATGGCCTCGGCAGCGAAGCCGCTGGCGCGCTCGTCGTCTCCGGCGGGCACCCACACCACGGCCACGCCGGCAGCGCGCGCTTCGGCGCGTGCGCCTTCGAGCAGCGCCGTCAGCCGCGCGGCTTCTTCCTCGAGCTTGGTGGCCGCGCTGTCGCGCAGCGCGATGCCGACGGTGGCCGCACCGATGGCCACGAGCACCAGCACGACGAGGAGCTCGATGAGCGTGAAGCCGCGGCGCGCGGCCGGCGTACGCCCGTGCCTGTGCCCGTGAACGTGGGCGCCGCTCAGGGACGTGGCGAGCACGCGCGCGCGTTCGCTGCGCTTGCCGCGCCCGCTGCGCTCACGGTGGTCACTGCCAGGAGCCGACGTCGGCATCCTTGCCTTCGCCGCCGGGCTGGCCGTCGGCGCCGAAGCTGAACACGTCGATCTCGCCCTTCACGCCCGGGTTCAGGTACTGGTACGGCCGGCCCCACGGGTCGGCCGGCAGCTTGTCGAGGTAGGGCTTCCAGTTCGGCGGGATCGCGCCCGCCGTGGGCTTGCGCACCAGCGATTCGAGGCCCTGCTCGGTGCTCGGGTAGCGCTGGTTGTCCAGGCGGTACAGCTTCAGCGCCTGCATCAGGTTGTTGACGTCGGTGCGCGCGGCGGTGACGCGCGCCTCGTCGGCACGCTCGAGGAAGTTGGGCACGATCAGCGCGCCGAGCACGCCGATGATGACGAGCACCACCATCAGCTCGATCAGCGTGAAGCCACGCGCAGCGCTTCGTGTGACACCGCGCGCGGCGCCTCGGGTGAAGCCGCGCGCGGCGCCTTGTGAAAAGCGGGTTCTCATGGGGCAGGAGGATGGGCTGGAGCGCGGGCGGCGGGCGACGCGAAGGGGCTGCCGCCGTGCGGGTTTGCCGGGGCCGACCGCGCAAGTCTGTCGCAGTTCGCGACGGGGCCGTGAAGGGGCGTGAATGATAATGGCCGCATGTCTGCGCGCTGGCCGACTTTCCTCGTCTGGGCCCTCGTGGCCGCGAGTGCGGTGGCGTGGGGTTTGAAACTCTTCGTGACCGCGCCGGGCGCCCCGCCGCAGGTGGCCATTGCCGGCCAGGCGCAACTGCCGCGCGGCGACGTGACGCGCGTGCTCGGCGCTGATGCGCCGCCGCCGGTGGATGCCGCCGCCGGCGAGTCACTGGCCAGCGGTTCGGGCGAAGGGCGCGTGCAACTCGTCGGCGTCGTCGCGCCGCGCGGCAACGAGACGGCGCGCAACGGCGTGGCGCTGATCGCCGTCGACGGCAAGCCGGCCAGGGCCTACCGCGTCGGCGCCGTGGTCTTCGACGACAACGTGCTGCAAGCAGTGCGCGCACGCGGCGCCGATCTCGGCCCGGCCGGCGGCAAGGTGGTGGTGGCGTTGAACATCCCGCCGCCCGCGGCAGCGGCCACGGGCACGCTGCCCGATGCTCGCGCCGGCGGCGGCGTGAACAGCACCGCACCGGCGGTCAACCGGCCTCCCGGCGGTGCCGCTGCGCCGGCCGCCCCCTTCACGCCTGGGCAGCCGCAGCGCCGCCCCGGCGCAGTTGGTTCGCCGCCGAGCGTGGTTGTGCCGATGCCGATCCCCGCACCCGTACCCGTTGCCCCGGCCTCCGCCGGGCGCGGTGGTGCCGGTACCTTGCGCCGCGGCCCAGGCGCAGCCCGTGCCGGCGGTCCAGATGCCCGCACCCGCCGCGACCGCGCAGCCGCAGATCCGCTAACGGGGCAATAGGCGAAGCGGCGCGCGCGCCGCTGTTACCGCAGCGCGCAGTTGTTGCGCCTGCAAGAGAGGGTAAGGACGTCGGCGGTCAGTAAAGCCGCGGCCCGAAGATCGCCGACAACTCGCGCTCGGGCTGCGGCTCGGGCTCGAAGGGCTCCGGCTCGGCTTCGAGTTCGCCCGGCGCCGAGGCACCGGTGTCCTCGCGCTCGACCACGTCGCCCAGCAGCGCCGCGGCGCTGCGCACCAGCGGCCAGGCGAGTGTGGCGCCGGTGCCGTCGGTGGCCTCCATGCCAAGCTCGAGCAACGCCGAGGCGCTGAACAGGCTGAGCGCCTGGTCGAGGCCGCGATGGTGGTGGCTGCGGCAGAAGACGCAGTAGTCGGTGACCGCCGGCGCGATGCGCGAGGCGACCATCAGCGCCGCGCACGCCGGCACGCCGTCGATCATCAGCAGGTGGCGCTTGCTCGCTGCCATCAGCATCACGCCGACCATCACCGCCACCTCGAAGCCGCCGAAGGCCGCCAGCACCTCCACCGGTTCGGTGATCTCGCGATGCCGCGCCTGCGCGCCGAGCACCACCGCCATCAGGTGCGTGAGGCGCCCGGTGTCCATGTCCGGGCCGCTGATGACGAGGTCGCGGATGGGGCTGTCCGAAAGGCGCGCCAGCACGAGCGCGGCGCTCTCGTGCGCGCCGACGCCGACGCCGGCCAGCACGGTGGCGTTGCCGCGCAGCTTGTCGCCGATCTCCATGCCGGCGCGCATCGCCGCGTGCGCCTGCTCCAGCGACATCGCCATCGCCACGCGCGTGTTGCGGGTACCGTGCGCGATCTTGCGCAGCAGCAGCCGGTCGTGCAGCGGCGGCTCGTCGGCCATGCCGCAATCGACCACCGTCACCTGCATCTGCTGCGCCTGCGCGAACACCGTCAGCGGCAGCTGGTTGGTGAGGATCTTGCGCACCGTGTCGCTGGTGCCGCGGTTGTGCACGCCCGAGGCGGTGTCGACGCCGTCGACGGCGACGCCGTGGTCGGCGGCGAACACCATCAGGTGCGGCTCGCGCAGGCGCGGCTTGAGCGTGTTCTGCATCAGGCCGATGCGCGTGGCGAGCGGTTCCAGCTCGCCCAGGCCGCCGTTGACTTCCTGCCGGCGCGACAGCTTGTCGTGCAGCGCACGCTCCAGCGCCGGGTTCGAGGTCGGGGTGACGAGGGAACGGGCGGACATGACCCCCGAAGTCTAGCGAGCGCAGCCGGCGCTGTCCCGGGCCGCGAGGCGGGTGCTCGGCGCGGGTCAAGGCGGCGTCAACGCGGCGTCAACGCCGGAGCAGCGCAGCGTCAACGCAGCGTCAACGGAGAAAGAGGCGATACACCGGGTTGTGCGTCTCTTCGACGAACGGGTACGCGAGCGTGCGCAGGAAGCCGGCGAAGCTGCGCTCGTCGGTCGCGGGCACCTGCAAACCCACGAGCACGCGTCCCGAATCCGCGCCCTGGTTGCGGTAATGGAAGAGGCTGATGTTCCAGCCCGGGTGCATCGCGGCGAGGAAGCGCATCAAGGCCCCCGGCCGCTCGGGGAATTCAAAACGGAACAGGCGTTCGTCGCGCGCCAGCTCGCTGCGCCCGCCGACCATGTGCCGCACGTGCTCCTTGGCCAGCTCGTCGTCGGTGAGGTTGACGGTGGCGAAGCCGTGCCGCTCGAAGTGGCGGGCGATGCGCTCGGCCTCGTCGCGCTTGCTGATCGTGAGACCGACGAAGAGATGCGCCTCACGTTCGTCGCTGATGCGGTAGTTGAACTCGGTCACCGAGCGCGGCCCGATGAGTTCGCAGAAGCGGCGGAACGAGCCGCGCTCCTCGGGCACGGTGATGGCGAACAGCGCCTCGCGGTGCTCGCCGACCTCGGCACGCTCGGCGACGAAGCGCAGACGGTCGAAGTTCATGTTGGCGCCGCTGGTGATGGCGACGAACGTGCGGCCCTTGGCCTTGTGCGCTTCGACGTACTGTTTGATCGCCGCGACGGCCAGCGCGCCGGCGGGCTCGAGCACGCTGCGCGTGTCCTGGAACACGTCCTTGATCGCCGCGCAGGCGCTGTCGGTGTCGACGGCGACGAAGTCGTCGACGAGCGTGCGCACGAGGCGGTAGGTCTCGCTGCCCACCTGCTTGACGGCGGTGCCGTCGGAGAACAGGCCCACGTCGGCGAGCGTGACGCGCTTGCCGCCGCGCACCGAGCGGATCATCGCGTCGGAGTCGACCGTCTGCACACCGATCACCTGTACCTCGGGGCGCAGCGCCTTCACGTAGGCCGCGACGCCGGCGGCCAGCCCGCCGCCGCCGATCGGCACGAAGACGGCGTCGAGCGGCCCCTGGTGCTGGCGCAGGATCTCCATCGCCACCGTGCCCTGGCCGGCGATCACATCGGGGTCGTCGAACGGGTGCACGAAGGTCAGCCCTTCGCGGCGCTGGAGTTCCAGCGCATGTCCGTAGGCATCGGAGTAGCTGTCGCCGTGCAGCACCACTTCGCCGCCGAGCGCGTGCACCGCGTCGACCTTGAGCTTCGGTGTCGTCACCGGCATCACGACGACAGCGCGGCTGCCCAGCCGCCGCGCCGCGAGCGCGACGCCCTGCGCGTGGTTGCCGGCCGAGGCGCAGATGACGCCGCGCGCCAGCGCCTTGGCGTCGAGGCGCGCCATCTTGTTGTAGGCGCCGCGCAGCTTGAAGCTGAACACGGGCTGCTGGTCTTCGCGCTTGAGCAGCACGTGGTTGCCGATGCGCCGCGACAGCGAGCGCGCCGGCTCGAGCGGGCTTTCGCGCGCAACGTCGTAGACGCGCGCGGTCAGGATGCGCTGCAGATACTCGGCAGCGACGCGGCGGCCTTTCGCAGGCAGCGGGCGCGCTGCCGGGGCCGGCGCGGAGGCGTCCTTCGAATCGGTTGTCTGGCTGGGCGGCACGAGCGGGCGGTGCGAACGAGCGGGGACTTCGAGAAGGAGAAAGAGAGAAAGGGCTTCGCGGGGGCGCGGATCATATTCGGGGCATTGCCGGCGTTGCCGCCATCGGCTGCTCGCTCTTGGCCCCGAGTGCAGCGGCCGAAAAA
>JAXMGO010000060.1:0-1519 GCA_046347255.1 Steroidobacteraceae bacterium | reverse complement strand
TCGATGCCAAGCGCGTCGAAGCCATCGCACGCGGGCTCGACGACATCGTCGCGCTGGGCGATCCGGTCGGCACCGTCATCGCCGAGTGGACCCGGCCGAACGGCCTGCGGATCCAGCGCGTGCGCGTGCCGCTCGGCGTGGTCGGCATCATCTACGAGAGCCGCCCGAACGTGACCGCCGACGCCGGCGCGCTCTGCCTGAAGTCCGGCAATGCCGTGATCCTGCGCGGCGGCTCGGAGAGCATGCGCTCGAGCGCCGCGATCCATGCCTGCCTGGTCACCGGCCTGCAGGCCGCCGGCCTGCCGATGGCCGCGATCCAGCTGGTGCCGACCAACGACCGCGAGGCGGTCGGCGAGATGCTCTCGGGCATGACCGACTTCATCGACGTGCTGGTGCCGCGCGGCGGCAAGAGCCTGGTGGCGCGCGTGCAGAAGGAGGCGCGCGTGCCGGTGATCGGCCACCTCGAGGGCAACTGCCACGTCTACGTCGACGGCGCGGCCGACCTGGCGATGGCGCGTGCCATCGTGCTGAACGCCAAGATGCGCCGCACCGGCATCTGCGGCGCGGCCGAGACGCTGCTGGTGGACCGGCGCTGCGCCGCGACGCACCTCGCGCCGCTGGTGCAGGACCTGCTGGCCGCGGGCTGCGAGGTGCGCGGCGACGCCGCCGTGCAGGCTGCGGACGCGCGCGTCAAGCCGGCCACCGAGGCCGACTGGGGCACCGAGTACCTGGACGCGATCATCGCGGTGCGCGTCGTCGACGGCGTCGACGCGGCCGTCGCCCACATCGCGCGCTACGGCTCGGCGCACACCGAGTCGATCGTGACGCAGGACGCGGCGACCGCCGAGCGCTTCCTGGCGTGCGTCGACAGCGCCATCGTGCTGCACAACGCCTCGACGCAGTTCGCCGACGGCGGCGAGTTCGGCATGGGCGCCGAGATCGGCATCTCGACCGACCGCTTCCACGCGCGCGGGCCGGTCGGCGTCGAGCAGCTCACCAGCTACAAGTACGTCGTGCACGGCAGCGGCCAGACGCGGGCCTGAGCCGGCCCGGCTCGCTGAGCGGCGCTCTTCAGCCGCGCCGCCGCAGCCAGTGCAGCAGCGCCGGCAGCAGCGCCGCCACGCCGACCACGTCGTGCGCGCGCGCCGCGAGGCCACGCGCCGCGTCGGCGGTGACGAAGTAGAGCGCGAAGCCGCTCGCCACCAGCAGCGCCAGCGAGCCGAGCAGCAGCGTGCCGGTCGCGCGCCGCCGCGCCGCCTGCCAGCCGGCGCCGACGTGGCGCGCCGAGAGCCACCCGAGCAGGTAGAGCGTCGCGAGCGCGAGCACGCCGTGCAGCGTGCGCGTCGCCGGCTCGAGCGGGTGGGGCGTCGGGCCGAATTCGCCGGGCACGCGCACCAGCAGCTGCAGCGCGAGCAGCGCGGTGCCGCTCAGCCACAGCGCGAGCACTACGCCCCAGGCCGCGCGGCGCAGCGCCGCGGGCATGCGCGCCAGCGCTGCCGGCGCCGCCATCAGGGAGGCC
>JAXMGO010000006.1:0-175528 GCA_046347255.1 Steroidobacteraceae bacterium | reverse complement strand
CGTGACGAGGATGCGACGAGGTTCGGGCGTGGGAGTGCCGCTGGCCGTGGCGCTGCTGGCCTGCGGCAGCGCGGCGTCCGCGGCCGAAGCGCCGCCGCCGGCCGGCAGCGCGCTCTACGCCGAGCGCTGTGCCTCGTGCCACGACCATCCGCGCGACCGCATCCCGCCGCGCGCGCAGCTCGCGACGCGCAGCCCCGAGGAGGTGGCGCAGGCCCTCACCAGCGGCACGATGCGCGTGCAGTCGGTCGGCCTGAGCATCACCGACGTCGCGGCGCTCGCGGTGCTCCTGACCGGGCGTGCGCCGGGGCCGGAGCTGCGGCCACCGCCGGAGCAGTACCGCTGCGCGGCCGGCGCCACGCCGCGGCCGGCGGGCGCCACCGACTGGAACGGCTGGGGGCGCGATGGCGACAACTCGCGCTACCAGCCGCAGCCCGGACTGGAGGCGGCGGCCGTGCCGCGCCTCGCCGTGAAGTGGGCCTTCGGCCTGCGCGGCACCAGCGTCTACGGGCAGCCCACCGTCGCCGGCGGGCGGCTCTACGTGACCAGCTCGACCGGCCGGCTGTATTCGATCGATGCGGCGAGCGGCTGCACGTGGTGGACCTTCGATGCGCAGGCGTCGGCCCGTACCGCGGTGAGCGTCGCGATGCTGCCGCGCGGGCTGGTGGCCTTCATGGGCGACGACAGCGCCACCGTCTACGCGGTCGATGCCGCGAGCGGCGAATTGCTGTGGCAGCGCCGGCTCGACGCGCATCCGATGGCGCGCATCACCGGCGCGCCGGTATTCCGCGCCGGGCGCCTGTACGTCCCGGTCTCCTCGATGGAGGAGGTGCCGGCCAGCGATCCGAAATACCCGTGCTGCACCTTCCGCGGCGCAGTCGCGGCGCTCGACGCCGCCAGCGGCGAGGTGCTGTGGTACACGCACGTCATCGCCGCCGAACCCCGGGCCTACCGCAGGAGCGACAGCGGCACGCAGCTCCATGGCCCCGCCGGCGGCGCCGTGTGGAACTCGCCGACGATCGATGCGCAGCGCGGCCTGCTGTACGTCGGCACCGGCAATTCCTACACCGACATCGCGGCGCCCGCGACCAACGCCGTGGTCGCGATCGGGCTCGCGACCGGCCGGGTCCGCTGGGTGCGGCAGCTCAACCGCGCGGACAACTGGGTGATCGGCTGCGCCGCGCCGGTCATCAATCCCTGTCCCCCCGGGGACGCCTGCCGCCGAGGCGGCGTGGCCAACTGCCCGAAGTCGGTGGGACCGGATGCGGATCTCGGCGTCTCGCCGATCCTGCGCACGCTGGCCGACGGGCGCCAGGTGCTGCTCGCCGGGCAGAAGTCGGGGCTGGTGCACGCCCTCGATCCCGACCGCGAGGGACGCCGGCTGTGGGTGAGCAGCGCCGGGCAGGGCGGCATTTTCGGCGGCGTGGAGTGGGGCATGGCCGCCGACGGGACCACCGTGTACGCGCCGGTCGCCAACGTCTACGGCGCGGGCGGGCACGAGCCCGGCGGCCTCGCCGCGATCGACATCGCCAGCGGCCGCGTGCGCTGGAGCGCACCGCCGATCAGGACCGCTTGCTCCTTCGGCGCGCGCGGCTGCAACAGCGCGCAGTCGCAGGCGGCGACGCTGATTCCCGGGGCCGTGTTCTCCGGCGCCCAGGACGGGCACCTGCGCGCCTACGCCGCCGACGACGGCCGCGTGCTGTGGGACTTCGACACGGCGCGCGCCTTCCCGACCGTCAACGGTGTCGCCGCGGTCGGCGGCTCGCTCGACCACGGTGGCCCGGTGGTGGTCGACGGCGTGCTGTACGTGCTCTCGGGCTACGGACGCATCAACGGCCAGCCCGGCAACCTGCTGCTGGCGCTGTCGGTGGACGGCAAGTAGATCAACGCGGACAAGGGGGAGTTGCAACGATGAATCCGTCGAAGCTCCGATACTCGCGGGCGCACCGCGCCGCCATCGTGCTGCTGGCGCTGGGCGCCGCGGCGGGAGCCGCGCTCGCGGCGAAGCCCGAGGTGCCGGCGACGCAGAAGCAGTGGCAGCTCGCGCATGCGGCCGGCACCGGCTACGAGCTGCGGCTGGTCGACGCGCCGGTGCGCATGCCGGGCGCGCACGAGGTGCTGGTGCGGGTGCGCGCCGCTTCGCTCAACCGTCGCGACCTGTTCGTGCTGAAGGGCCAGTACCCGGTCGGCAGCAGCGGCAACATCGTGCCGCTGTCCGACGGCGCCGGCGACGTCGTGGCCGTGGGTGCGGGGGTGCGCCGCGTGCGCGTCGGCGACCGCGTGGTCGCCGCGTTCTTCCAGGCGTGGATCTCCGGGCCGATGACCCGTGCCGCCTTCGCCTCGGCGCTCGGCGGCGGCGTCGACGGCATGCTCTCGCCGTACGTGACGCTGAACGAGGAGGGCCTGGCGAGGATCCCCGCCGGGCTGTCGTACGAGGAGGCCGCGACGCTGCCCTGCGCGGGCGTCACCGCCTGGAACGCGCTGGTGACGCGCGGCCAGACCGCGGCGGGCCAGTACGTGCTGCTCGAGGGCACCGGCGGCGTGTCGGTGATCGGGCTGCAGCTGGCCGCGGCGCTGGGCGCGAAGCCGATCATCACCAGTTCCAGCGACGAGAAGCTCGAGCGCGCCCGCCAGCTCGGCGCCGTCGGCACCGTCAACTACCGCAGCAACCCGGACTGGGACAAGGCGGTGATGGGGCTGACGGGCGGCAACGGCGTGCAGCAGGTACTCGAGGTCGGCGGCAAGGACACCTTGCCGCATGCGCTGGCGAGCCTCGGCCAGGGCGGGCACCTCGCCCTGATCGGCGGGCTCAGTGCCTTCGGCGGTGACATCCCGATGATGGCGCTGCTCGGCAAGGGGGCCAGCGTCAGCAGCATCTACGTCGGTTCGCGTGCCGACCTGGAGGCGCTGCTGGCGTTCATCGCCCGGCACCACATCCGGCCGGTGGTGGACCGCAGCTTCGCCTACGAGGAGGCCCCGGCCGCCTACGCGCTGATGGACTCAGAGCGCTTCTTCGGCAAGATCGTGATCCGCCTGTAGCGGGAGTTACGGGTGCGCAGGCGGCGATGGCCAGTGTAGTATCGCCGCCCGCGGGCCCCCGCAGGCCCGTTCCCACCAGACGCATGAGCAGGGGAGTGCCATGTTCGGTCGCCTGATGCCCCAAGAAGGCCGATTCTTCGATTATTTCAAGGAGTTGGCGGAGCTGATCGTGCAGGCCAGCGGCGAGCTGCAGGCACTGATGAGCAGCTTCGACGACGTCGAGCGGCGCCGCTTCAACATCGAGACGCTCGAGAAGAAGGGCGACAAGGTCACGCATGCCACGGTCGAGCTGCTGCACAAGACCTTCATCACGCCGCTGGACCGCGACGACATGCACCGCCTGGTCACCAACATGGACGACATCCTCGACCTGATCGAGGACTCGGCGCAGTCGATCTCGATGTACGACGTGCGCTCGGTGACCACCGACGCGGCGCGCCTCGCCGAGCTGTGCGTCGGCTGCGCCGAGAAGGTCAAGGCGGCGGTCGAGCTGCTGCCCGACATGGACAATGCCCGCAAGATCATCGAGGTGTGCGCCGACATCGACCGCTTCGAGTCGGAGGCCGACCACCTGATGCGCACCGCGATGGCGAAGCTGTTCCGCGACGAGCCGGACGTGCGCCAGCTGATCAAGCTGCGCACGATCTACGAGCTGCTCGAGCAGATGACCGACCGCTGCGAGGACGTGGCGAACATCATCGAGGGCATCGTCGTCGAGAACGCCTGAGGCGGGTGCAGCGTGACTACGGAACTGGTGGTATTCCTGATCGTCGTGGCCCTGCTGTTCGACTTCATGAACGGCTTCCACGATGCGGCCAACTCGATCGCGACGATCGTGTCGACCGGGGCCATGCGGCCGCACCTGGCGGTGCTGTGGGCCGCGTTCTTCAACTTCGTGGCCTTCGCCGTGTTCGGCGTCGCGGTCGCCTCGACCATCGGCAAGGGCATCATCGATCCGGCCATCGTCGATCATCGCGTGATATTCGGCGCGCTGACCGGCGCGATCAGCTGGAACATCTTCACCTGGTACTACGGCATCCCGTCCTCCTCCTCGCACGCGCTGATCGGCGGCCTGGCGGGCGCGGCCGTGGCCAAGGGCGGCGTCGGCACGCTGATCGCCAAGGGCTTCACCAAGACGGTCATCGCCATCGTGCTCTCGCCGCTGGTCGGGTTCCTGCTCGGCGTGCTGCTGATGCTGGCGGTGTCGTGGATCTGCCGCCGCTCGACGCCGCAGCGCGTCGACCGCTGGTTCAAGAAGCTGCAGTTCGTCTCCGCGGCGCTCTACAGCCTCGGCCACGGCGGGAACGATGCGCAGAAGACCATGGGCATCATCTGGATGCTGCTGATCGCCGCGGGCCTCTCGGGCCCGAAGGACTCGCTGCCCTTCTGGGTGGTGCTCGCCTGCCAGACGGCGATGGGCCTCGGGACGCTGTTCGGCGGCTGGCGCATCGTGCGCACCATGGGCATGCGCATCACCAAGCTCAGGCCGGTGAGCGGCTTCTGCGCCTCGGCCGGCGGCGCGATCACGCTGTTCATGGCCACCGGCCTCGGCGTGCCGGTGTCGACCACGCACACCATCACCGGCTCGATCGTCGGCGTCGGCTCGGTGCAGCGGCTCTCGGCCGTGCGCTGGGGCGTCGCCGGCGGCATCGTCTGGGCCTGGATCCTGACGATTCCGTGCTCGGCGTTCGTGGCCGCCGTCGCCTGGTATCTCTCGCAGCGCTACATCTAGCGCCGCTACGCTACGGGTGCGATGAGGAAACCGCGGGCCGCGCCGGCGCCGCCTGGTGTGCCTGCTGCGCGGCGTAGTCCCTGCGCGCCACGTCGATGATGTAGGCGTGCAGCGCCGCCACGTCTTCCTTCGACAGCGCGTCGTTCCAGCGCGGCATGCCGAGCGGCACCTTCAGCCCGTCGAGCACGATCTGCTCGAACAGCGCGTGCGAGGCCGGTGACATCGCGCGCAGGTCGGCCGACAGCGTGCGCGGCGTGTTCGGGTGGCAGATGCCGCAGTTGGCGGCGAACAGGAAGGCGCCGCGCGCGACCTGCGCAGGGCTCGCGGCCTGCGCCGGCGGCTCGGGGAGCGGCGCGGGCTCGGGCAGCTCGGCGGGCAGCGGCACCGCGCCGCCGTCGAGGCGGAAGACGAGGATGCGGCCCGCATTGCCATACTTGTACGCGGCGCTGCCGGGCGGCAGGCCCGCCCAGCCGCCGCCGCCCCAGGCCGCCATGACGGCGACGTAGGTGACGCCATCGACGCGGTAGCTCATCGGCGCCGCGATGATCGAACTGCCCGTCTGGATGCTGGCGAGCAGCCTGCCGTTGCCGGCGTCGAGCGCGCGCAGCTCGCCCGCCGGGTTGCCCTGGAACACGAGCCCGCCGCCGGTGGCGAGCACGCCGGAGCGGTCCGAGGCGGGCAGGTCGGGCACGGTCCACACGGCCTTGCCGGCGATCGGGTCCCAGGCCTGCAGCAGCGCGTGCATGTTCAGGTCGAAGTGGCCCTTCTCGAGGATCCCCGCGTCGATCGCGCGCTGCACCGGCTTCGGCAGGCTCGCCTTGTTGGCCTCGATGCCGGGCATGAAGGCGAAACCGACGTTGGCGTTGAACAGCGAAGGCCGGTAGCCGCGCTCCGGCGTGATGTCGTAGATGATGTTGCCGGCCTCGAGCGTCGGCAGGTACACGAGGCCGGTCTTCGGGCTGTAGGCCATCGGCTGCCAGCTGTGCGCGCCGATGATCGAGGGGAACACCAGCTTCGGCCCGTTGCGGTAGTCGACCGTCTCGCGGTCGACGGTCGCGCGGCCGGTGGCCGGATCGAGGCTCTTGAGCCAGTTCACCTGCGCGAAGGGCTTCGCCGAGACCAGCTTGCCGTTGGTGCGGTCGAGCACGTAGAAGAGCCCGTTCTTCGGCGCGTGCAGCAGGAGCTTGCGCATCCGGCCGTCGATCTCGCGGTCGACGAGGATCATCGGCGCATTGGCGCCGATGTCCCACTGGTCGCCCGGCGTCTCCTGGTAGTACCACACGAGCCGACCGGTCTTCGGGTTGATGGCGAGCAGCGTGTCGGTGAACAGGTTGTCGCCGCCGGAGGGCGAGCGGACCCACTGCGGGTAGGGCGCGGTGTTGCCGGCGCCGACGTACAGCAGGTCGAGCTCGGGGTCGTAGGCCATGCCGTCCCACACCGTGCCGCCGCCGCCGTACTGCCAGGCGCTGTGCGGGTCCCAGGTGCGCGCGGCGATCTCCAGGTCCGGGTGCTCGCGCGGCTTCGCCGGGTCGCCCGGCACCGTGTAGAAGCGCCAGCGCAGTGCGCCGCTGTCGATGTCGTAGGCGCTGATGTAGCCGCGCGCGTCGAACTCCGCGCCGCCGTTGCCGATGACGACGACGTCGCCGGCCACCTGCGGCGCACCGGTGCTGGTATAGGCGCGCTTGCGGTCGACGAAGGTGTCGGCCTTCCACAGCACGTTGCCGTTGGCGGCGTCCAGCGCGTACAGCCAGCCGTCGAGCGCGCCGACGTAGACCTTGCCGTGCCACACGGCGAGGCCGCGGTTCACCTGGTCGCAACAGCTGCCGCGCGTCACCTGCAGGTCCACCTGCGGTTCGAAGCGCCACTTGGGCGTGCCGCTGGCGGCATCCAGCGCGTAGACGCGGCCGGCGACGCCACTCGCGTACATCACGCCATCGACGACCACGGGCGTCGCTTCCAGGCCGCGCTTCGTGCCGGTTTCGAAGGCCCAGGCGAAGCCGAGCCGTGCCGCGTTCGCGGGCGTCAGGTCGTCGAGCGCCGAGTAGTGCATCGCCTGCCAGCCGCCGCCGCCGGTGAGCCACTGGCCGGGCTCGCGGTCGGCCTCCAGCAGGCGCGCGCGATCCACCCGGCCGGCGGCGGGCGCGGCGGCCGCTCCCGCGCCCGGGTTGGCGGCATCGTGGCGCTGGCAGGCGGCGAGTCCCAGCAGGCACAGGGCGGCGAGGGGCAGGGTGTGCTTCATCGGGCGTGTCCTTCGGCGGCGGGGCGCGGTGCGGTCCGGGCGCCGTGGCAAGTATGCGAACGTGCTAAAGTCACGGCAAGGCCGGGCTTTGGAAGCCCGGCCGTTCTTTTTCCCGCAGCCACCGGACCGCGCATGGCATTCATCCTCATCACCGTCGTGCTCGATGCCACCGGCATCGGCCTGCTGGTGCCGGTGCTGCCGCGGCTGATCGGCGAGCTGAGCGGGGCCGGGTTGACGCGCGCCGCGGTGTACGGCGGCTGGATCACCGCGCTGTTCGCGACGGTGCAGTTCCTGGCGGCGCCGCTGCTCGGCAACCTCAGCGACCGCTTCGGCCGCCGGCCGGTGCTGCTCGCCTCGCTGGCGGCCTTCGGCCTGAACTACCTCGTGATGGGCTTCGCACCCTCGCTCACCTGGCTGTTCGTCGGGCAGGCGGTCGCCGGCCTGTGCGGCGCCACCGCGGCCACCGCCGGCGCGTACCTCGCCGACATCAGCACCGTGGGCAACCGCGCCAGGCACTTCGGCATGATGGGCGGCGCCTTCTCCTTCGGCTTCATCATCGGCCCGGTGCTCGGCGGGCTGCTCGGCAACATCGGCCTGCGCGTGCCGATCTTCACGGCCGCCGCGCTCGCGCTGGTGAACTTCGTCTACGGCCTGCTGGTGCTGCCCGAATCGCTCAAGCCCGAGCTGCGCCGGCCGTTCTCGCTGGCGCGCGCGCACGTGCTCGGCACGCTGCGGCAGATGCGCCGCCATCCGCTGGTGTTCGGCATCCTGGGCGGCGTGCTGCTGATGTCGGTTGCCGGCCAGACGCTGCCCGCGACCTGGCCGTATTTCACGATGCACAAGCTCCACTGGGGCGAGCAGCAGGTCGGCTATTCGCTCGGTGCCTACGGCCTGCTCGGCATCATGGCGCAGGCCTGGCTGATCCCGACGCTGATGCGTCGCTTCGGCCCGCGTGGCACGGCGCTGGTGGGCCAGTCGCTCGGCATCGCGAGCCTGGTCGGCTTCGCCTTCGCGCCCAACAGCCTGTTGATCAGCCTCTGCATCGTGCCCAGCGCGCTCAGCTTCGTCGCCTGGCCGGCGATGAGCAGCATCATGTCGGCGCATACGCCGCCGCAGGCGCAGGGCGAGCTGCAGGGGGCGATCGCCAGCGCGCAGAGCCTCGCCGCCGTGGTCACCCCGCTCCTCATGCCGCGGATCTTCAGCACCTTCGCTGCCAGCGACGCGCCGGTGTATTTCCCGGGCGCCGCGTACCTGCTGGCCGCGCTGCTGCTGGTCGGCAGCGCGGTCGTCGTGCGACGCGTGACGCGCGACATGGGGCCGCTGCCGGGTGGCGCGGCGCCCAGCGGTCCGAACCCGGTTCACTGAGCCGGGTTCGATCGAGCGAGGATGCCGATGCCGGCGTCATCGCGCGCCGCAGGGCGAAGCGCGCCCGACTGACCGCCCGGAAGGAAGCCACCCGCGCGCACGCCCCCGGTCAGCCCCTGCAGGTCTACTCCGCCTCCGCCGCCGCCATGTCCGCCCGCAGCGTCCGCGCCGCGCACAGGAAGTGGATCGCCGCCCACGACGTCGCCGTCACCACCAGCACGAGGATCGAGTAGCGCAGCGCCTGCACGCCGTAGCGCGGCTGCAGGCGGTCGCTCGAGAACCCGACCAGCAGCGGACCGAGCCCCATGGAAACGAGGTTCAGCACCAGGCCGTAGAGCGAGGAGGCCACCGCGCGGCGGCGCGGGCCCGCCATGCCGAGCCGCACCGCGCAGGCGGGCCCGAGGTACATGTGGCCCAAGATCGTCGGCACGATGAGGAACAGCAGCGCCGGCACCGGCGTCGGCCACAGGTAGACGAGGAACACGAACGGGACCGACACCAGCACGCCGCCGGCCGAGATCCATGCGTACCAGCGCGCATCGCCGCTCGCGCGATAGAGCCGGTCGCCGAGCGCGCCGCCGAGCAGCGCGCCGCTCGCGCCCGACAGGCCGAACACGAGCGCCAGCCAGGTGCCGACCTGCGCGCTGCTCATGCCGTGCACGCGCATGAAGAAGGCGGGCTGCCACACGCCGGCGCCCCACATCGCGAGGCCGTAGAGCGCGCCGGCGGCGCACAGGTGGCGCACCGCGCGCCGCGCCCACAGGAAGCGCGCGGTGGAGAGGATCGACGGCGCCGCGCCCGGCGGTGGCGCCGGATCGTAGCGGCCGCGCGGCGGCTCGCGCAGCGTCGCCGCGAGCAGCAGCGCCAGCACGACGCCCGGGATGCCGACGACGCGGAAGGCGACGCGCCAGCCGTAGTACTCGTTCACCCAGCCGCCGACCAGGAAGCCGGTGAGCACGCCGAGCGGGATGCCCATGCCGAACACCGCCAGCGCCGTGCCACGCCGCGCCGGCGGGAAGTAGTCGGAGATCAGCGAGTAGGAGGGCGGCATGCCGCCGGCCTCGCCGACGCCCACGCCGACGCGGCACAGGAACAGCGAGACGAAGCCGCCGGCGTAGCCGCAGGCCGCGGTCATCAGGCTCCACAGCCCGAGCGCGACGGCGATCAGGTTGCGGCGGTTGATGCGGTCGGCGAGCACGGCCAGCGGCAGGCCGACCAGCGAGTAGAACAGCGCGAAGGCGATGCCGCCGAGCAGGCCGAGCTCGGTGTCGGTGAAGCTGAACTCGCGCTTGATGGCCTGCAGCAGGACCGAGAGGATCTGCCGGTCGACGAAACTCAATACGTAGACCGCCAGCAGCAACGCCAGCACGTAGCGGCGATAACCGGCGCCCTCGGCGGGCTCCGCCGCGGGCACCGTCGCGGGCGCCGGCCGGTCGCTCACGCTGCGATCGCCGGCGCGCTCACACCAGCGCGCCGCCTTCGGGCGAGACGCGGTTCGGGTCGAGCTCGCGCTGGATCGCGCGCCACCACAGGTGGTAGTTCGACAGGCTCCGGCCGATCTCGTCCGGCTGGCCGGGCGCCAGCAGCGCGAAGTAGCGCTCCTTGTAGGCGCGCTCGCTCTGCGAGTCGTACCACTCGTCCACGCCGGCCTGGGCCGCCGGGTTCTGCGGGTCGAACTTGCAGAAGATCTCGGTCTTGCCGACGTGGCCGTGCTCGACGCCCCAGCCGAAGGCCGCGCCGCCGTCGTCGACGATCAGGCCCTTCTCGATCAGCGGCCGCTTGGCGATGCCGGCCCCCTCGGACCACTTGATCGTCAGGTCGCGCTGGCCCATGACCGGGATCGACTTGAACATGCCGCCCGGGCGGAAGGTCTCGCGGATCGAGGCGGAGATGCGGATGCACTGGCACAGCAGCACGCCTTCGGTGCGCGGGTCCTCGAGCGAGGCGCAGGAGCGGCCGCGGGCCTCGTTGACGATGTGGAACAGCGTGCGCTTCTTGTACTCGAAGTCGGCGGCCGAGTCGCCGGCGATGATGACGAAGAAGCCGGGGCCCTGGACCTCCTTGCTCAGGCGCTTGAAGGTCTGCTCCTCCTCCTCGTTGCTGGTGGAGATGTTGGCGGCGACCATCGCGATGTTGAAGCCCATCAGCTCGAAGCACACCTCGGCCTCGCCGAGCCGGTTCTCCGCCTGCCAGGCCAGCTCGGCCGACGGGAAGCTGAAGTAGCGCGCCATGAAGTTCGGCGGGATCTCGCGCAGGTGGTAGTTGGGCGAGACGCCCTCGATCGGGAACTGCGCCGGGCCGGGCCAGTGGTAGACCTTCATCGCGGCCCTGGTGAACACGCCCGGCGTGGCGCCCGGCGGCACCGCGCTGGTGAGGATCGAGCGCAGCGAGGGGCCGGGGCCGTCGCCGCAGTACCACTCGTCGTTCGAGCCGAGCGAGCCGGAGCGCACGATGTCGCCGGCGGGCGTGACCCACTCGACCGCCAGGTGGTTGCGGTCGTCGCCGCTGGTCGACTGGTCGAGGTGCCCGTGGCCGCGCAGCATCGCCGTGCAGTTCGAGCCCGCGCCCTTGACGTTCATGTGCAGGCCGCGCTTCATGAGCTCGGCCTGCAGCTGCGCCGTGATCACGTAGGGCTCGACCACCGCGTACATGTTCTTCTCGTTGATCTCGATGATGCGGTTCATGCGCCGCAGGTCGAGGTAGAGCGAACCGGCCGCGAACTTGCCGGTCCAGCCGGTGCACACCGGGCGGAACGGCAGCTTGTGCTTGTTGCACAGCTTGATCAGCGCCGCCACCTGCGCGGTGTTCTCCGGCAGCACCACCGCCGCGAACTCGGTGTTGTGGTAGGACGGCATGATCGCCGGGTCGTCGCAGATGTACTCCGCGCCGACGACGGCCGCGAACTCCGCATAGACTTCCTTGCTCAGGGCCATGATCGTGCCTCTCCCTTACTCGACCGACTGCTCGACCAGCTCGACCAGGTCGTAGACCTTGAGCCGGCTGCCACTCGCCCGGGCCGCCGCGCCCAGGGACTTCTCGCAGGCCGTGCAGGCCGTGACCAGCGCCTCGGCGCCGGTCGACTCCGCCTCGGCGACGCGCTCGCGGGCCGTCCACTGCGCGAAGTCGGGGTTGGACTCGCTGACGCCGCCGCCGGCGCCGCAGCACCAGGCGTACTCGCGGATGCGCGGCATCTCGGTGAGCTTCAGGCCCGGGATGCCCTTGAGCACCTCGCGCGGCGGTTCGTAGCAGCCGCCGCTGCCGCGGCGGTACTGCTTCGGCGGGTCGAACACGAAGCGGTCGCCCGGCACCTTCTTGCCCTCCCAGTGCACCCACGGCTCGCCCAGGCGCCCGAGGTGGCAGGGGTCGTGGTAGGTGACGGCGAGGTCGAGCCGGCGGCGCGTCTTCAGCTTGCCGTCGCGGATCAGCTCCAGCAGGTACTCGCTGATGTGCCGCACCTCGAGGCTGCCGCGCAGCCGGAACTTCTCGTACAGCACCTTGAAGGCCTGGTAGTCGTGCGGCGACACCGTCACCACGGTGCGGATGCCGGCCTGCTTGAAGAACTCGGCGTTCTTCCGCGCCTGCTCGAGGAACGGCTCCTCGTAGCCGGCCTCGTAGGCGGCGCCGCCGCTGGAGGTCTCGGCGTCGCCGGCGATGCCGAAGTCGACGCCGGCCTTCTTCAGCAGCCGCGCCGCGGCCTGCGCGATCTTCTGCGCGGCGGCGTCATGGCTCGCGTGGTCGCCCGCATACAGCAGCGTCGCGACCCGGGCCTTGCCGGCGTCCTTGAGCCCGAGGCCCGCCGCCCAGGCGCCGCGCGGCCCGCTCGGCGGCACGCTCGAGCCGGTCTGCTTCAGCCCCGCGACCATGCGGTCGAGCGCCGGGTGCGTCTTGCCGTCCTTGACGCACTGGATCCGGAACTCGGTGATCGGCTGCATGACCTCCATGTCCATCGCGTAGTTGCACGACACGCCGCAGGCGCCGCACATCTGGCAGTTGTAGACGATGTCCAGCAGCCGCGGCGTGTAGTTCATGCCCTTCTTCAGCGCGGCGTTGCCGATGTTCATGCGGCCGCCGGCCGAGTAGCTGTGGAATTCGAAGCGGGCGATGCTCGGGCAGACGTTGGCGTACTCCAGGCCGCTGACCCGCTGCATCGGCACGAACTTGCAGGTCGAACAGCGGCAGCACATCTCCATGTCGCCCTTGAACTGCTCCAGTCCCATGTGTCGCTCTCCAGAGTTTTCCGTCTCGACGCGTGATGCCGGGGGCGAACGCGCCCTAGAAGCACACCTTGCCGGGGTTCATGACGTTGTTCGGGTCGAAGATCTTCTTGATCGTGCGCAGCACGCCGACGGTGGCGGCGTCGTGGTTGACGATCGTGCCGGCGCTCTCGCCATAGGGCCGCGAGAAGAAGGCGCCGCGCGCCATCAGGCCACGCACCGCGGCCGTGGCGAGAGCGCGCACGCGCTCACGCTCGCGTTTGTCGCTCGGGTCGTAGGGCAGGTTGAACTCGCAGTGGTAGCTGGTGCCCTGCACGACCGGCTGGATGTAGACGCCGAGGTCGTCGGCCGGGTAGCCGGCCTGCGCGGCGAGCCCCTCCATCGCCTCGATCTGCCCTGCGAGCTGCTCGCGCACCGTCAGGTAGAACACGTCCTCGCAGGCGCCGCGCTCGCGCAGCTTCCAGTAGGGCGCGGCCGCGGGCGCCTGCGCCGCGCGCAGCATCGACTGCGCCGAGAGCGCGCCCACCGCGCGCGCCGGGGCCAGGTTCAGCCGCTGCGCCACCTCGCCGACCTGGCTGAGGTAGGAGGCCACGCGCTGCTCCGGGAAGTACTCGTAGCCGGCCACCGCGTAGAACAGCGTCCAGGCCGGCAGCGCCGCGCGTACCGCCGCCTGCTCGCCCGGCGGCGCGAACATCGCCGCCAGGTTGGTCGCGTTGAGGATGAAGCACTCGTTGACCGAGCGCAGCCGGACCAGCCAGTAGGCGAATTCCAGCAACTCGTCGAGCTTCGCGCTGCCGACGACGAAGGGCTCCTCGAGCGCCGGCAGCAGCTCGCAGCGCATCGACACCCAGGTGACGATGCCCATCGTGCCCTGCGCGCCCTGGATGAGGCGGTGCCAGGAGGCGGTGCCCGGGCCGTAGGGCGCCTTCTGCACGCCGCCGACCTTCCACTGCTCCTCGACCGTGCCGGGGCCGGCGGCCTGCCCGGTGCGGAATTCCTCGCCGTTGCCGAAGTACAGCCCGGCGCAGGCCAGCGGATCCGACACGTCCCACTGGTACTTGGGCATCATCACCGGCTCGCGCTCGAGGATGCTGCCCACCACCGACTTGGTCGCGCGCGGCAGCAGCGGCATGTTGAGCCGCAGGCCCTTGGCGCGCGCCGCCGGGATCAGTTCGCCGAAGGTCACGCCCGGCTCGCACATCGCCACGCGGCGCTCGCGGTCGACGAACTGGATCTTCTTCATGCCGCTGAGGTCGACGACCACCGCGCCGCCGATGCCCGGCACGGTGTCGCCGCGGAAGTGCGGCGCGCCGGAGCTGACCGGGACCAGCGGCGTCTTCGTCTCGTTGGCGAAGCGGATCAGCTGTTGCACCTCCGCGGCGCTGCCTACCCGCACGACCGAACTCGGCCGGACGCGGTTGCAGAAGCTGACGTCGCCCGCATGGGCCTCGAGCAGCGCCGGGTCGACGCTGACCCGTTCGCGTCCGAGGGCGTTCACTAACGCGGCCTGATCCACCATGTGCTTCCTCCTTCGACCGGCGCCGATGCTCGATCGGCGGGGAAGGCATCGCTATACCCGGAGGGAAAAAGGAACCGGCGCCACCCGCGAATGAATTGCATGCGCTTCACCGGGTCGCGGCCGGGCCCGACGCGATGCGCCCCGCCCCTATCTCGCGAGAGCGTAGATACCGTAAATTCGGTTATCGTCGGTATGCGTAATTGCCGCTAAGGCGGGACCGCCGGCTGCGGCACCGCCGCAACGGACCACCAGGGGGAGATGCCAGTGACGGGAGCAGGGGCCACCAATCCGGGCGCGAGCGCGCCGGACGCGATCCATCCACAGCAGGCGCGGCTCGACCGCTGGGCGTCGGTCGAAGGGCGCAACTTCGCGAGCCCCGAGGTGGCCGAGCTGTACCGGCAACGCACGCAGCGCTTCCGCGACATCATCGACCTGAAGACCCCGGACCGCGTGCCCGCGCTGATGACCGCGGCCGGCTTCGTCACGCGCCACGCCGGCATCAGCTTCGGCGACACGTTCTACAACGCCGAGCGCTCCGGCATGGCGGCCATGAAGTTCTGCGAGGACTTCCGTCCCGAGTACTCGCTGTTCAATGGTGGCGCGGCCACGGGCCCGGCCTTCGACCTGCTCGGCTACAAGGCCTACAAGTGGCCGGGCGGGACCCTGCCCGACGACGTGCCGTTCCAGTACGTCGAGGCCGAGTTCATGCCGCCGGAGGACTACGACGCGCTGATCAACAACCCGGAGGGCTACCTGCTGCGCGGCTACCTGCCGAGCGTGTGCAGCGAGCTCGCGGGCCTGAGGCAGATCCCGAGCCTCGTCACGACGGTGGAGATGCTCGGCGTCAGCATGTGGCTCGGCGGCCTCGCGGCTCCGCCGGTGCACGCCGCGCTCACGAAGCTCGCGCAGGCGGCCGAGCACGCCGGCAAGGCGATGGCGGACTCGATGCGCACCGGCGCGCAGATGGTGGCGCGCTATGGCTGCCCGCCGCTGGTCGGCGGCGTCTCCAAGGCGCCGATGGACCTCGTCGCCGACACGCTGCGCGGCACGCGCGCCGCGGCGCTCGACCTGTACCGCCGGCCGGCGAAGCTGCTGGCCGCGAGCGAGGCGCTGGTCCCGACCGCGGTCCACATGGGCATCGGCACCGGCCAGCCCGGGCCGCCGCCCTTCGTGTTCATGCCGCTGCACAAGGGCGCGGCCGGCTTCATGTCGTTCAAGCAGTTCGAGAAGTTCTACTGGCCGACCTTCAAGCGCGTGATGGAGGGCATCATCGCCGCCGGCATGGTGCCGCTGCCCTTCGTCGAGGGCACCTTCGACGAGCCGCGGCTCGAGCTGATCGCCAACTCCGGCCTGCCGCGCGGCCGCACCGTCTGGCTGTTCGACCGCAGCGACATGAAGGTCGTGCGCAAGCACTTCGGCGGTTTCGCCGCCTTCGGCGGCAACGTGCCGGTCTCGCTGTTCCGCGCCGGCACGCCGGCGGAGATGGAGGCGCACTGCAAGCAGCTGATCGACGAGATCGCCCCGGGCGGTGGCTACTTCCTCGCCTCGGGCGCGCCGGTCGACGAGGCCGACGCGGCGGTGGTGAAGGCCTTCATCGGCTGCGCCGAGAAATACGGCGTCTATTGAGCGGCGCCGCTCGCCGGCGCTGATGCGCGTGCCGGCTCCGGCGCGGGCGGCAAGGCGCCGGCACGCGTGGCCGCAGCAGCGCGCCGAGCCGGTCGGGCGTGCCGGCGATGCGCTCGAGGTGCGGGTAGCGCGCACCGTCGTGGTAGTCGATGCGCACGCTCCGGTACTCGTCGTAGCTCTTGATGAGCAGCTCGAGCGGCGGCGCGCCGGCGACCGCGGCGCGCACCGCGTCGCGCAACACGTCGTCGCCGTAGGCGCGCCAGTTGACCGCGACGATCTGCTGGCCGCGCGACAGCCCGGCCTTGAACGCCGGCCCGTCCCAGACCACCTCGGTGATGACGCCGTTGTCGGCGCCGGCCTCCAGGCCGAGCGAGTAGCTGAGCTGCGCCACCTTCTCGCGCTTCTCGTAGCTGGCGATGTAGGCCGAGGGCGTCGCGTCGAACACCAGGCGCCAGCCGCTGCGCGCGAGCCCGTCGAGCGGCGCGTCGGGGCCGTGGCCATCGAGGCGCGCGCGCAGGAAGCCGCGCCAGTCGCCGGGCGCGAGCGCTTCCAGCCCCGCGACCACGTCGTCGAAGCCGTACAGCGAGGGCAGCGGCTGGCCCGGCGGGACCGCGAGGAAGGCGCGGGCGAAGTCGTCGAGCGAACGCGTGTCGTGGCTCAGCTCGCGCAGCCGCGTGTCGACGTCGAGCCACAGCAGCACGCCCTCGGTGTAGTAGTCGGTGCCGCGCTGCCAGCTGGCGAAGGAGGGCGTGGCGCGGTAGCGCACGATAGGCTGGTTGGTGGTGTCCTGCAGCGAGCGCCAGCGCCGCCCGGCGCGCGCGAACTGAAAGGTCGCTGCGGCCTGAGCCAGCGCATCGTGCGCGAAGGCCTCGCTCCACAGCCCCGAGCGCGTCGCCAGCACGTCGCCCCAGAATTCGGTCATGCCCTCGTAGACCCACAGCAGGCTGTTCTGCATCGGCACGTTGAAGTTCGGCGTCCACAGGTCGGCCGGCCGGCGTGCCTTGCCGTTCCAGGCGTGCGCGAGTTCGTGCGCCAGCAGGTCGCGCTCCTCGGCGCGCGCGTCCCACTCGGTGAAGTAGCCGGCGCTGACGCCGTCCTCGCTCGACTGCAGGTGCTCGAGGCCGATGTCGCCGAAGTTGTCGCTGGCAGCGAGCAGGAAGTCGTAGTGCGCGAACGGCGGCGGGCCGAACAGCGCCTGGGCCTCGCGCAGCAGCCGGCGGTGGGCGTCGACCTGCGCCGGGGTGGCGTCGAGGAGCGAGGCGCGGTCGGCGAAGGCGTCGAGCGCAGCGGGCGGCATGCCGGCTTCGCCGCCGAGGTCCCAGCGGCGCGCGTTGCGCCCGGCGAACAGCGGCGAATCGACCAGCTGCTCGAGCGACACCGCCGCGAAGCGCACCGTGTTCCCGCTGCGCGCCTGCTCGCGCAGCGCGCTGGCATGGCTCCAGCCGGCCGGCAGCGTCACCTCGGCCGCCACCGTGATGCCGCGTGCGTAGTAGCCGGCGGGGTACAGCAGCGTCTTCTCCCACTGCAGCCCCAGCAGGTCCGGCGTCATCACGCGACGGCCCTGCGCGGTGGTCGCCGCGCTGACGAACTGGAAGGCGAGCTCGAGCTGCGCCACGCCGCGCGGCACGGCGACGTGGAAGGCGTACATGTCGATCGGATCGCGCTGCCACTCGAGCGTGCGGCCGCCGGCGCTGACGACCAGGCCGGCGAGCGCCTCGATCGGCCCGGTGGGCGCGTGGTTGCCAGGCAGCCACTTCGGATACAGCAGCGTCAGCGCGCCGGGCTGCACCGGCAGGCGCTCGCGCACGCGGAACAGCCGGTGCTCGATGTCGGTGGCGTCGACGCTGAGCTGCAGCGTGCCGGGGTAGGCGAGGTCGCGCGGCGCGGGCACGCCGGCGCCGCGGGCGCCACCCGCCGCCAGGACGGCCGCGGCGACGAGGATGCGAATCAGGTTGCGGTGCATGATGGTCGCCGATGCTGGCGAGTCGCGCCCGGCTTGGCAAGCCCGGCATTCGGTAGAATGCGGTCCATGAGCACCACGATCCGCCGCACCGACCTGGTGGACAGCATCGCCGCGGCGCTGCAGTACATCAGCTACTACCACCCGGCCGACTACATCCGCCACCTGGCGCGCGCCTACGAGCGCGAGCAGAGCCCGGCGGCGAAGGACGCGATCGCGCAGATCCTCACCAACTCGCGCATGTGCGCCGAGGGCCACCGGCCGATCTGCCAGGACACCGGCATCGTCAACGTGTTCCTGAAGGTCGGCATGGACGTGCGCTGGGAGGGCTTCGACGGCGCGACGCTCGAGGATGCCGTCAACGCCGGCGTGCGCCAGGGCTACCTCGATCCCGGCAACGTGCTGCGCGCCTCGCTGGTCGAGGACCCGCTGTTCGCCCGGCGCAATACCCGCGACAACACGCCGGCGGTGCTGCAGGTGGAGCTCGTGCCGGGCGATCGGGTCGACGTGACCGTGGCCGCCAAGGGCGGCGGGAGCGAGAACAAGAGCAAGTTCGTGATGATGAATCCGAGCGACGACCTGGTGGAGTGGGTGCTGAAGACCGTGCCGACGATGGGCGCGGGCTGGTGCCCGCCGGGCATGCTCGGCATCGGCGTCGGCGGCACGGCCGAGAAGGCCATGCTGCTCGCCAAGCAGTCGTTGATGGACGACATCGACATGTACGAGCTGCTGGAGCGCGGCCCGAAGGACAAGCTCGAGGCGCTGCGCATCGAGCTTTACGAGAAGGTCAACGCGCTCGGCATCGGCGCGCAGGGACTCGGCGGCCTCACCACGGTGCTGGACGTGAAGATCCGCACCTGCCCGACGCACGCCGCCTCCAAGCCCGTGGCGATGATCCCCAACTGCGCCGCGACGCGCCATGCCCACTTCGTGCTCGACGGCTCGGGCCCGGCGTTCCTCGAGCCGCCGAGCCTCGAGCTGTGGCCGGCCGTGCACTGGGCGCCGGACTACGAGCGCAGCCGCCGCGTCGACCTGGACACGCTCACCGCCGCCGAGGTGGCGAGCTGGAAGCCGGGCCAGACGCTGCTGCTCAACGGCCGCATGCTCACCGGCCGCGATGCCGCGCACAAGCGCATCCAGGACATGCTGGCGCGAGGCGAGGCGCTGCCGGTCGATTTCCGCAACCGCGTCATCTACTACGTCGGGCCGGTCGACCCGGTGCGCGACGAGGTCGTCGGGCCAGCGGGCCCGACCACGGCGACGCGCATGGACAAGTTCACCGAGATGATGCTGGCCCGGACCGGCCTGCTCGCGATGGTCGGCAAGGCCGAGCGCGGACCCGTGGCCATCGAGGCGATCCGCAAGCACAAGAGCGCCTACCTGATGGCGGTCGGCGGCGCGGCGTACCTGGTGGCCAAGGCCATCCGTGCGGCGAAGGTGGTCGGTTTCGCGGACCTCGGCATGGAAGCGATCTACGAGTTCGACGTGCGCGACATGCCGGTCACGGTGGCGGTCGATGCGGGCGGCGCCAGCGTGCACCAGACCGGTCCGCGCGAATGGCAGGCGCGCATCGGCAAGATCCCGGTGGTGGCCGGCTGAGAGGGATCGGCCTTCGCGCCGTGGGTTAGCGCGGCGGTGCGCTGGCCGTCGCCGCGGGGGCGGGCGGCTGCGCCGCGGCGGGCGGCAGCACGGCGACCATGCCGGCGGCCAGCGTGCCGGTCGCATCCGGCTGGCCGAGCACCAGCACCCGGGCGCCGGGCTGCAGCGCGCCCTCGTCGGCGAGCGTGATCACCACGACCGGCACCTCCGCACCGACCTCCACCTGCGTCTGCCCGCCGGCATAGCCGACATCGAGCGTGAGTCCCGCGGCCGCGCCGGCCGCGCGCGTGACGCTGCCGTTGGTCATGGACCGCACGCTCCCGTTGGTCATCGTCGTCGCCGGCTGGTTGCCCCAGGGGTAGTGCCCCTCGCCGGTGCCGCGCAGCGCCTCGGGGAACACATGGACCTCGGTGGCGCGCAGCCTCCCGTCGGCCCCCTGGACCGCAGTGGTGCCGATGAAGGCCCCGGCCGCGATGTCGGCCAGCGTGCCAGGGCGGTTGATCACCACGCGGGTCGCAGGCCCGAGCCTCGCGCGCAGCTCGCCGAATTCGGCGCTGCCGAGGGTGAGCACGTGGTCGGCGTAGCCGCGGATCATCCCGGTGACCGGCGGGGCCGGCGGGGCCGGCGGGGAGGGCGCGGCGGGCGGTGCGGCGGCAGGCGGCGCGGCGGCCGGTCCCGGCGCGGTCACGGCAGCTGGATCGGCCGCGGCGGTGCGGGCCGCGATGAGCGCCAGCGCCGTTGCCAGCGCCGGCGCGAGCGCCACGGCCATCTGCAAGGCCGGGGCGGGTGCCCGCCCGGGTTGGCGCGGCGCCTGCCGGCGCCTCATGGCTGGAATCCGCATGCGCGACCCTCCCGTTGCCACCGTCCGTCGGGACCATGACCACTCAAATGCATCTTACTCGCATCCAGGCGGCCAGCGGGGAGGGGCAGGCGCAGGGCTGGCGGCCGGGCCCGGCGGCCGGGCCGGCGCCGGCCCGTCGGCTGGCCCCCGGCGTCCGTTGCCCGGGGGTGCCACCGGCGTCACAATTAGTTCACTTTACAAACGGTCTGGTTTGTATATCATAGGGTCCATGGAGGAAGTCCGGCGTCTGCCGGGCGGAATCCAGAAAGCCGCGGAACAAGACCCCCCCGTTTCCGCGCAATACCTCAAGCCCCGCTCTGCGGGGCTTTTTTTTACCCGCTGCTAGCGGGCGACCGACAGCTCCACCCGCAGGCCCAGCACCAGCGCGTCGCGATAGGTGCTCGAACCGCCCGGATGGCGGACGTACTGCAGCGTCGGCTGCAGCGCGAGCCAGGGAGCCGGTTCGGCGCGCCAGGTGAGCTCCAGGCTGGTCTCCACCGCGGGAATCGGCGCGCCGGCGGCACGCGCCGCGGCGCGCGCCGGGCCGCCCTGGTGCATGAGCGCGACGGCGAAGCCGAGCTGGTCCTCGGGCCGGCCGGGCAGGACGCGGTTCAGCACGATGCCTGCCGAGGCGAAGCGATCGGCCGCGTTGAAGCGGCCGGCGGCGAGCCCGAGGCGCGCGAAGGCGTCGAGGCGGCGGCGCGAGCCGTCGCGGGTCTCGGCGAAGGCGTAGGCACCGCGGTTGCCGTGCGCCGGCGTCGAGCCGCTGCCGGCATCGAGGACGGGAAAGGCCGCCGTGTACTGCCACAGCCCGAGGCCGAGGCGTCCGCGGCCAGGGTGGTCCGCGCCAGCCTCGGCGACCACGAGCGCGCCGTCGCGGCGGCTGATGTGGGTGGACGGCCGATCGGGGTGCGCGGCCGAGCCGGGCACGGCGTCCAGCACCGCGACCTGCCATCAGTGACCAGCCGCCGAATGCTGCACGCGCAGCGCCAGCGCCGTGACGGGGAAGATGGATGGACCGTTGGTGCCGGACAGTCCCAACGTCGGATTGACGCCGTGCGATGAGTTGACGAACAGCCCGGCCGTCTCGACGCTGTCGAACTCGGCATTGAGGTCGTAGAGGCCCGCGCGCCAGCCGAGCGCGCCGCCAGGGATCCAGTCCAGCCACAGCTGGTAGAGGCGCCAGCTGCCGATGCCTTCGATGTTGCTGGCGCCCTGCGTGTCGCCGCTCAGGCAGCTGATGCAATGGCCGTTGCCGCCGGCGAGTTCCAGGTGCACGCCGACCGAGTGCCCGGGCGGCAGGTGCGCGAGCGCGGCATCGAGTTCGAGGAGCTGGTGATCGAGGTAGGCCGAACCGGTGCGCGCACCGCCGTGCGCCACGCGCCAGCCCTCGCTGTACTGCGTCAGCGTGGCGGACAGGCCGGTCGGCGCTGCCGTCGCAGGCCCCGGGAGCAGGCACGCGACGGCCACCAGGCCGGCCAGGATTCGCGCCGAGGCATCCATGCCGTGGATAACGGCCACGCGCGCCGGGCCATTCGCGATGCCGGTCACGAAGTGCCGTCGTGCCCAATCATGGTGCATAGCCTCAATCGTAACGGGCGGTGCGCTAGGATTGGGCCCCAGCCGGGTGCGGGGTCGCGCCCGGGACTTCCGGGAGTACCCATGTTGCGCAATCCGATGCGTCGCCTGGTGGCGCTGGCCGCAGGCCTGTGCCTCGGCGTGGCGGCGCTGGCCGACACGCCCGTGGCCGCCACCCAACCCGCCGACACCGCCTGGCTCCTCACCGCGACCGCGCTGGTGCTGTTCATGACGCTGCCCGGCCTGGCGCTGTTCTACGCCGGCCTGGTGCGCGGCAAGAACGCGCTGTCGATCCTGATCCAGTGCTTCGCGATCAGCGCGGTGGTTTCCGTGCTGTGGGTCGCGCTGGGCTATGGCCTGGTCTTCGGCGACGGCGGCGCGGCGCAGGCACTGATCGGCGGGCTCGGCAAGGCCGGCCTGCGCGGCGTGCTGCGCGACAGCACCGCCGGCACGGTGCCCGAGTCTGTCTTCCTGATGTTCCAGATGACCTTCGCGATCATCACGCCGGCGCTGATCATCGGCGGCTTCGCCGAGCGCATCCGCTTCTCGGTGGTGCTGTGGTTCTCGGCGCTGTGGCTGCTGCTGGTCTACGTACCGGTGGCCCACTGGGTCTGGGGCGGCGGCTGGCTCGCGCGGCTCGGCGTCATGGATTTCGCCGGCGGCATCGTCGTGCACGTCAACGCCGGCGTCGGCGCGCTGGTGTGCGCGCTGACCATCGGGCGGCGGCGCGGCTTCCCGCACGTGTCGATGCCGCCGCACAACCTGCCGCTGACCGCGGCCGGCGCCGGCATGCTCTGGGTGGGCTGGTACGGCTTCAACGCCGGCAGCGCGCTCGCCGCCAACGGCTCGGCCGGCATGGCGCTGCTGTGCACGCACCTTGGCGCCGCGGCTGGCGCGCTCGCGTGGATGGCGCTCGAGTGGTGGCAGTACGGCAAGCCCTCGACCCTCGGCATCCTCACCGGCGTGGTGGCCGGCCTCGGCACCATCACGCCGGCCTCCGGCTTCATCGCCCCGTGGGCGGCGCTGGTGATCGGGGCGCTCGCCGGAATGGTCTGCTTCGGCGCCACGCAGTTCCTCAAGCGGCGCCTGCGCATCGACGATTCGCTCGACGTGTCGCCGGTGCACGGCGTCGGCGGCGTCATCGGCACGCTGCTCACCGGCGTGTTCGCCGCGGGCGCGTTCGGCGGCGCGGGCTACACGCTGCCGCATGGCCTGCTCGCGCAGGTCGGGGTGCAGGCGCTCGGCATCCTGGTGACCGCCGCGTGGTGCGCGCTGGTGACCTGGGTCGTGCTGCGCGTGCTGGGTGCGCTGCTCGGCGGGCTGCGCGTCAGCGAGGAAGAGGAAACCGAGGGCCTGGACGTGGCCTCGCACGGTGAGCGTGGCTACACCGACTGATCCGCCGGGGGGCGCCGGCGCGGCCGGCGCCGGCGCGCTCGCGGCACTGGCGGAGCGTGCGCCGGAGGTCGCCGCGGCGCTCGCGGCCGCACCCGCGCCACTGCGCGCCAGCGCCGGCCGCGTGCTGGCGGCCAGCGACTTCGTGCTCGATGCGCTGGCGCGCGATCCCGCGCTGCTGCCGGCGCTGGCCGCCGCCCCGGACGGCCAGTGCGGCCGCGGGCCGCTGGCCTTCGCGCCACCGGAGGACGAGGCCGGCTTCAGCGCCGCGCTGCGCCGCTGGCGCCGCGGCGAACTCGCGCGCATCGCCTGGCGCGAGCTCGCCGGCTGGGCCAGCGTGCCGGAGACGCTCGCCGACCTCTCGCGCGCCGCAGACCTCGGCATCGCCGCCGCGCACGACTTCGCGCGCGCGGTGCTCGAGCGCCGCTATGGCGTGCCGCGCTCGGCCGCCGGCGCCGCCCAGCCGCTGGTGATCGTCGGCATGGGCAAGCTCGGCGGCGGCGAGCTGAACTTCTCCTCCGACGTCGACCTGGTATTCCTGTTCCCGGAGGGCGGCGAGACCGACGGCGAACGCGCCGTCGCCAACGAGGAGTTCTTCACGCGCCTCGGGCAGATGGTGATCCGCCTGCTGGATGCGCCGACCGAGGAGGGCTTCGGCTGGCGCGTCGACATGCGCTTGCGGCCCTTCGGCGACAGCGGCCCGCTGGTGGCGAGCTTCGCCGCCTTCGAGGACTACCTGCAGCTGCACGGGCGCGACTGGGAGCGCTACGCGTGGATCAAGGCGCGCGCGATCACCGGCATCGAGGCCTACGCCGAGCTGTTCCGCAACGTGGTACGGCCGTTCGTCTACCGCCGCTACCTCGACTTCGGCGTGTTCGACTCGCTGCGCGAGATGAAGGGCATGATCGAGCGCGAGGTGGCGCGCCGCGAGCTGGCCGACAACATCAAGCTCGGTGCCGGTGGCATCCGCGAGATCGAGTTCATCGTGCAGGCCTTCCAGCTGGTGCGCGGTGGCCAGGACCAGCGGCTGCAGAACCAGCGCCTGCAGCAAGTGCTGCCGCAGCTCGCCGGCGACAAGCTGCTGCCGGCGGCGGTGGTCGCCTCGCTGCAGTCGTGCTACCTGTTCCTGCGGCGGCTGGAGAACAGCCTGCAGATGCGCGCCGACCGCCAGACGCACGTGCTGCCAGGCGATGCGGCCGAGCAGGCGCGCATCGCGCTGGCGATGGGGGCCGATGGCTGGGAGGCGCTCGCCGCCGCGATCGCCGCGCAGCGCGAGCAGGTGGCCGCGCACTTCCGTGACAGCGTCTTCGCCGGCGGCGATGCGGGCGGCGCCGGCGCGGGTGCGGGCGGCACGGTGCCGGGCTGGGAGCCGGGGCTCGCGCCCGGGCAGCTGGCCGCACGCCTCGCCGCGCTGGGCTACGCGGAAGCCGATGACGCCGCGCGGCTGCTGGGCGACTTCACCGACTCTCCCGCGATGCGGCGGCTCGACGCCACCGGCCGCCGGCGGCTCGAGGCGCTGCTGCCGGTGCTGGTCGCGGAGGCCGCCGGAGGCGAGGGCCTGAGCGTCCTGCGACGGCTCCTCGGGCTGCTCGAGTCGATCCGCGCGCGCTCGGCCTACTTCTCGCTGCTGGGGCAGAACGCGCGCGCGCGCCGGCGGCTGGTGGAGCTGGCGCGCCACGGCGACTTCCTCACCGCGCAGATCGCGGCGCATCCGCTGCTGCTCGACGAGCTCATAGACGAGAGCCTGCTCGAGCGTCCGCCGGACCGGCGCACGCTGGCCGCCGACCTCGCGCAGCGCATGGCCGGCTCCGCCGCCGAAGCGGACGAGGAGCGGGTCGTCGAGCAGCTGCGGCACTTCCAGCGCGCGGCGCTGTTCCGCATCGCGGTGGCCGATCTCTCCGGCCGCCTGCCGGTGATGCAGGTGAGCGACCGGCTCACCGACCTCGCCGAGCTGATCCTCGAGCAGGCGATGGAGAGCACCTGGCGCCAGCTGACGCCGACGCTCGGCGTGCCGATGTGCGGCAGCGGCGCCGAACGCCGGCCGGTACGCATCTGCGCGGTCGGCTACGGCAAGCTCGGCGGCATCGAGCTCGGCTACGCCTCGGACCTCGACCTGGTGTTCCTGCACGATTCCGTCGGCGAGCGGCAGGAGACCGAAGGCGCGCGCACGCTCGACAACCAGGTGTACTTCGTGCGCTTCGCCCAGCGGCTGGTGCACCTGCTCTCGATGCACTCGGCGGCCGGCCGGCTGTACGAGGTCGACATGCGCCTGCGGCCGAGCGGCAAGGGCGGCATGCTGATCACCAGCATCGAGGCCTTCGGCGACTACCAGCGCGGCGAGGCCTGGACCTGGGAACACCAGGCGCTGCTGCACGCGCGCGGCGTCGCCGGCGACGCCAGCCTGCGCCAGCGCTTCGAGGTGCTGCGGCTCGCGCTGCTGCGCGACCACGTGCGGCGCGACACGCTGCGCGAGGAGGTGCGCTCGATGCGCGAGCGCATGCGGCGCGAGCTGGTGAAGGGCGGCCCGGGCGAATTCGACCTCAAGCAGGCGGCCGGCGGCATCGCCGACATCGAGTTCCTGGCGCAGTACTGGGCGCTGCGCTGGGCCCACGACCATCCGCCGGTGGCGATGTTCTCCGACACCATCCGCCAGCTCGAGTCGGTGGCCTCGGCCGACCTGGTGCCGCAGGCCGAGATCGACCTGCTGACCGGCGCCTATCGCGCCTACCGCACGCGGCTGCACCACCGCACGCTCGACGAGGAGCGCGCGCTGGTGCCGGCGAGCGAATTCACGCTGGAGCGCGCCGCGGTGACACGCATCTGGAACCTTGCCTTCGACGCCGGCGGCTGAGCGGCCGCGGCCCCGTGCCTCAGCCCTCTTCCGGCAGGCGCGCGTACTCGAGCAGCGCCATGCCGTCCATTTCCGGCTCCACCAGCACGACGCGGTTGCGGCCGCGGTTCTTGGCGCGATCGATGCCGGCGGCGGCGAAGCGCAGCAGCGCGTCGGTGGAGTCGACGCTGCCGCCGAGCCCGGCCACGCCGAAGCTGGCGGTGATCGCGTGCCCGGCGGGGCCGACCCGCACCTGCGCGGCGATGTCGGTGCGCATGCGTTCGGCGATGTCGCGGCCGGCGGCGACCGGCGTGTCGCGCAGCGCCGCGACGAACTCCTCGCCGGCGGTGCGGCCGAACAGGTCGGTGCTGCGCACCGCCTGGCGTGCCACCGCCACGACCTGCTGCAGGATGCGGTCGCCCTCGGTCGGCCCGAATTCGTCGTTGATGCGCTTGAAGTAGTCGATGTCGAAGGCGATCAGGGTCAGCGGCAGGCGCGCGCGCTGCGCCAGTTCGACCTCGCGCGTCAGCAGCGGCAGCAGCCCGCGGCGATTGAACACGCCGGTCAGCGGATCGGTGGTGGCGAGGTAGTCGGCGTGCCGGCGCGCCTGCTCGAGTTCGGCGGTGCGCTGCCCGGCCAGCCGCTCGAGCTCCGCGCAGCGGGCCAGCAGTGCGTCGCGGGCCGCGGTGTCGACGCGGTGCGCCGCCTGGCGCGCGAGGCCCTGGCGATCGGCGAGCGCCAGCGCCAGCAGCAGCGCCGCGCCGCCCACGCCCAGCGCCAGGTCGGCGCTGCCCGCCGCGCTCCACTCGAGCACGCCGGCGCGCACCAGCGCGTAGTGCAGCAGCGCGGCGGCGGTCAGCAGCTGCGCCGCGACGTGCAGGCGCGCCGCAGGCTGGCCGGCGCGCCAGGCCTGCAGGCCGGCCCAGGCGCACAGCAGCGGCACGGCGAAGAACAGCGGCAGCTCCAGCGGCAGGCTCCAGGCGAGCGGCAGCAGCGCGGCGGCGAGCACCATCGCGGCGCCGACCCACAGCATGCTGCGCAGCAGCCGGTCGATGCGCGGCAGCTGCGCGGTGCCGAGGAAGCCGCGCGTGAACTGCAGCAGCAGTATGGCGGCGAGGCCGAGCGCGACCGGCACGCCCTGGCGCTGCGGCCAGCTCAGCGAGGGATACAGGTAGGCGGGGCCGAAGCCGTTGCGCGCCGTGAGGGCCGCCCAGGCCACCACCAGCAGCAGCTGGTAGAGCGGCAGCAGCCGGTCGCGCCGCAGCAGCCAGCTGAGCCCCGCGCCGACGAACAGCGCGGCGAACAGCCCGGCGAGCGCCCCGTTCTGCCAGTACTCGGCGTTGCGCGCGGCCTGGAGCGCGGTGGCATCGAGCACGCGCGCCGGCACGATGACCGGCACGCCATCGGCCGTCACGCGCAGGTACAGGATGGCGCGGCCGCGCGCCGGCAGCTCGAAGGGCAGGACCAGCGCGCTGCCGGCCGCCGGACGGATGCGCGCCGGCACGCGCGCGCCGGTCCACTCGCTGCGCAGCAGCCGCCCGCCGACCGTGACGAACAGGGCCGCGTCGGCGATCTCCGGGTTGCCGACCTGCAGGTAGAGGAGTTGCGGCGCGTTGCCGCCGGATTCGAGTTCGTAGCGCAGCCAGATGGCCGAGCGCGTCGGGCCGAAGTTCGGTGCGGGGCCGTCGACCGCGGCGAATTCGGCGTCGCGACGCTGGACTTCCTCCAGCCGGGCGCGGCCGGCGGTGTCCTCGAGCGCGGCGACGTCGCCGCCGGCATGCACCAGCGACGCATCCGCATCGACCGGGACCGGGGCGGCGAGCACCAGGGACGGCGAGGCAACGCCGGCCAGGACGCCGGCCAGGACGAGGGCAAGCCAGCAACGCCGCTCCATGGCCCCGGACCTTAAGCGATGGGGCGCGGGCGCCGGCGCGGCGCGTGCGCCGAATGTGACGCAGGTCCGGTTTTGGCGCCCACCGGTATAATGCGCGCCATGAACACCGCCACCATGGCCCGCCCGGCCAACGCCCAGAACGAATACCAGGTCAGCGCCGCCGACCTGCCCCTCTCCTGCCCGATGCCCGGCATGGCGCTGTGGAACTCGCACCCGCGCGTGTACCTGCCGATCGAGAAGAACGGCTTCGCCAAGTGCCCCTATTGCGGGGCCGAGTACACGCTGCGGCGCTGAATCACGGCTCCGGCCCTCAGGTATAGGGCCGGTAGGATTTTTCCTCGACGATCTTCGAGCCGAGCGCGACGTTGATGCGCTTCTTGATGGCGGCGCGCTCGTCGTTGGTGACGTACACCGCGCGCGCCAGCTCGATGAACGAGGCGTCGAAGCGCCGCCCGGCCTCGTGCTCGCGGATGCGGTCCTCGATGTCCCACAGGCGCGTGTTGACCGTCTCGAGTGCCTGCTCCTCGCCCGCCAGCTCGGCGCCGGCCGGCACCGCCCGCGCCCAGGTCTGCTCGAGCAGCGCGAGCTCGTGGCGCACGTTGGCGAGCTTGGCCGCATCGCTCATGCGCGCCGCCTTGATGCGCAGGATCGTGATCTTGTCGAGCAGCTCGCCGGGCGAGATCGGCACCAGTATGACGTTCATGCGGCTATCGTAGCAGGATGGCGTAGCAGGATGGCGCCGCAGGCGGGCTTCAGCCGCGACGTGCCAGCAGCGCGTCGAGCCGTTCGGTGACGGCGGCGACCTCGATGAGGTCCATGACGCCCGGCTCCTCGATCTTCTCGGTCCACGCCAGCTCGTCCGGCGAGCGGCCGCGGAAGCGGCGCGCCGCCGCGGCGTAGGCATCCACGCACCACGCGCGCGAGTTGTAGGGGCCACTGCGCTCCAGGCGCGTGGCGGCGTACAGGCCGATCACCGGGATGCCGGCGAGCGTGCCCATGTGCGCCGGGCCGGAGTCGGGCGTCAGCAGCACCGTCGAGCGTGTGAGCAGCGCCAGCAGCTCGGGCAACGTATCCTGGCCCACCTGGTTCACGAGCGGCACGGCGGCCGCGGCCGCGATGCGCGCCGCGAAGTCGCGCTCGAACGCGTTGGGCGAGCCGCACAGGATCACGCGCATGCCGTGGCGCTGCACCGCGTGGCGGACCACGGCGGCGTAGCGCTCCACGCTCCAGTTGCGCAGCGCATGGCTCGAGCAGGGGCTCACGACCAGCGTCGGCCGGGCGTCCGGCACCAGCCGCGCGGCGTAGGCCTGCGCCGCCCCGGGCAGCGGCAGCCGCCAGTCGCGGCCGCGGTCGGCGAGGCCGAGCGCGTCCGTGAAGCCGAAGAAGCTCTCCTGCACGTGCTCGCGCGAGCGCGCGGCGATGCGCTCGTTGGTGAACAGCCACTGCAGTTCGCGGGCGCGGGCGCGGTCGAAGCCGATGCGGCGCCGGGCCGGGATCGCGAGCGACAGCAGGCTGGCGCGCAGCGCGAGCTGCATGTGCAGCAGCACGTCGAAGCGCCGGCCGGCGAGGGTGGCGCGCAGGTCGCGCAGCGCGCGCCAGCCGGCGCGCTTGTCCACGGTGATAAACTCCACGCCGGGCAACAGGCTCATCAGGCGCGCCTCCACCCGGCCGATGACCCAGGTGATGCGCGCCGCGGGCCACTCCCGCTGCAGCGTGCGCACGACGGGCACGACATGGCAGGTATCACCGATGGCGGATAGTCTCAGGATGCACAGGCTGCGCGGCGGCGTGAGGGGATCAGGCATGCACTCGGCTTCCGGTGGCGCGCGCCGATGACGGCCAGCTGGCCCGTGGGCCCGGAAGTGCGCGTCGACGCGGTGAGCGGCGGCGCGATGCTATATGACACCTCCTATCCCGGCAATGTCAGCGGCGACTGGCTGAGCCCGGCGTGGTGGGCCGGCTGGGGGCGCGTGCGCGAGACGCCGGGCGGGCGCGGCGCGGCCTGGTTCATCGAGGCCGAGGGCTACCACCTGGTGCTGCGCCACTACCGCCGCGGCGGGCTCGCCGCGCACGTCTCGGTCGATGGCTACCTGTGGCTGGGCGAGGATGCGACGCGCTCGTTCGCCGAGTTCTACCTGCTGTACCACCTCTTCCACGCGGGCCTGCCGGTGCCGCGGCCGGTGGCGGCGCGCTACCTGCGCCGCGGGCTGGTGTACCGCGCCGACCTGCTGGTCGAGCGCATCCCGGACGTGCGCTCGCTTGCCGCCGTGGTGCGCGACGGCCCGATGCAGCGTTCGCGCTGGGAGGACGTCGGCCGCTGCCTGCAGCGCTTCCACCACGCCGGCTGCCACCACGCCGACCTCAACGCGCACAACGTGCTGATCGATGCCGACGACAAGGTGTGGCTGGTCGACTTCGACCGCGGCCGGCTGCGGCGCCCCGGCGTGTGGTGCGACACCAACCTGGTGCGGCTGCTGCGCTCGCTGCAGAAGATCACCGATCCGCTGCCTGGCCTGCACTTCGATACCGGCGACTGGCGCGCGCTGGTCGAGGCCTACTTCGACGCGCGGCGCCAGCGCACGGAAACCGGCGGCGAGCCCGGCTGGCGCGCCGGCTGATGCCGCGCCGGCTCTACACGCTGCTGCTGTGGTGCGCGGCGCCGTTCGCGCTGCTGGCGCTGCTGTGGCGCGCGCGGCGCGAGCCCGGCGCGTTGCGCGGCTTCGGCGCGCGCTTCGGGTTCGGGCCCGCGCTCGCCACGTCCGGCAACATCTGGGTGCATGCCGCCTCGGTGGGCGAGGTGCAGGCGGCCGCGGCGCTCATCGGTGCGCTGCGCGCGCGCCATCCCGGGCGCGGCTGCGTGCTCAGCTGCGCGACGCCCGCGGGCCGGGCCCGGGCCGAGGCGCTGTGCGCCGCGCTGGCCGACGTGCGCTACGCGCCCTTCGACCTGCCCGGGAGCGTGGCGCGCGCCTTCCGGCGGCTGCGGCCGGCGTTGCTGGTGGTGATCGAGGCCGAGATCTGGCCGAACCTGCTGGCGGCCTGCGCCGCCGGCGCGGTGCCGGTGGTCTACGCGAGCGCGCGCGTCTCGGCGCGCTCGGCCGCCGCCTGGGGGCGCTGGCCCTCGCTCCTCGCGCCGCTGCTCGCGCGCGGCGTCAGCGTCGCGGCGCAATCGGCGGACGACGCGGCGCGCTTCCGCGCACTGGGCGTGCCGGCGGCGGCGGTCAGCGTCGCCGGCAACCTCAAGTTCGAGCGCGAGGTGCCACCGGAGACGGCGGCGCGCGGCGCCGCGCTGCGCGAGCGCTACGCGGCGGCCGGACAGCCGCTGTGGGTGGCCGGCAGCACGCGCGAAGGCGAGGAGGCGGCGGTCCTGCAGGCCGCGCGCATGGTGGCGGAGCGGCATCCTGGCGCCGTGCTGGTGCTGGCGCCGCGGCACCCGCCGCGGTTCGACGCGGTGGCCGCGCTCATCGCCGCCGCGGGCTGCGGCTGCCAGCGGCACTCGGGGGCCGGCGCGGCCGGGGCCGGCATGGCCGGGGCCGGCGTGGCCGGGGCCGGCGCGCCGCGCGTCGTGCTGCTCGATACGCTCGGCGAGCTGCTGGATTTCTACGCCGCCGCGGACGTCGCCTTCGTCGGCGGCAGCCTGGTGAGTGCCGGTGGCCACAACCTGCTCGAGCCGGCGGCGCTCGGCGTGCCCGTGGTCGCGGGGCCGCACCAGTTCAATGCGCCGGAGATCGCCGTGGCGCTGCGCCGGGCCGGCGCCCTGACGGTCGTGGCGGACGCAACGGCGCTGGCCGGGGCCGTCGACGCGCTGCTCGACGATGCCGCCGCGCGCGCGCGCCAGGGCGCGGCCGGGCGCGCCGTGGTGGCGGCGAGCCGCGGGGCGCTCGAGCGGATCGTCGCGCTGGCCGGATCAGTTCTGCGCTGAAGGCGGGACGCTGGCCGGGGCGGGGCTTGCCGGCGCGACCGGCGGCGGCTCGGTGGCCGCCGGCGTCGCCGCGGGCACGGGCGGTGGCGCCAGCCAGCCGTTGATCTCGTCGATGGTCTTGCGATCGAGGTTGCCGGCGGCCTGGCGCAGCGCGACGACGTTGTTGAGGTAGCCGTACTTGGCCTGCGCGTAGCTGGTCTGCGCCGCCACCAGCAGCTGCCGCGCCGTCAGCACGTCCACGGCCGTCTTGGTGCCGACCTCGTAGCCGGCCTCGGTGGCGGCGAGCGACACGCGGTTCGACTCCACCGCCTGCTTGAGGGCCTGCACCTGCGCGATCTGGCTGATGACGCCCTGGTAGGCGTCGCGCGCCTGCTGCTCGGTCTGGCGCGAGACCACGTCGAGCGCCGACTTGGCGGCGCTGTAGTTGTAGTGCGCCTGGCGCACCTTCGACTGCGTGGCGCCGGCGCTGAAGACCGGCACCGACACGCCGATCTGCCAGACGATGTCGGAGGTGTTCGTCGTGGTGCCGACCGGCGGAGGCGTGGCGGCATTGTTGCCGTTCTCGAGGTCCCAGGAGCGCGAGGCGCTCACGTTGATCGCCGGCAGGTGGCCGCCCCAGGCGGCGAGGTAGTTGTCGCGCGAGATCTCGGCGGCCATGCGCGCGGCGTTGAGGCTGGCGTTCTGGTCCATCGCCGCGGCGACCCAGGCATCCTCGCTGGCCGGCTCCGGCGTCAGCAGCGGCATGTCCTCGCGCGGCGCGGCCAGCGCGGCGTACTTCTCGCCGGTGATGGCTCGCAGCTGCTCCTGGGAGCTCGCCAGCTGGCGGCGCGCGGCGATGACCGCCGCGGCGCTGCTGTCGCGCGAGGCACGCGCGATCTGCACGTCGGTGATGGCGATCAGTCCGACCTCGTAGCGCCGCTCGGCCTGCTCGAGCTGGCGCGCCACCGACTGCAGCGCGCTGTCCTGCGCCGTCAGCGTGTCCTGGGCGCTGAGCACGCCGAAGTACTGCTGCGCGACGCGCGCGATCAGGTCGTACTGCGCGGCCACGTAGTTGGCCTCGCCCTGCGCGACGATGGCGCTGGACTGCTTGAGGTTGACCCAGTTGTTCCAGGAGAACAGGTTGACCTGCAGCGCCACGGTGCCGATCGCCGGGTTGGTGGTGCGATCGCTCCCGACGCCGGTCCAGTTCTTCGAGGCGCTGGCGTCCAGCGGCAGCATCGCCAGCCACGCCTGGGTGCGCGTCTCGCGCGTCGCCAGGTGCAGGGCCTCGGCCTGCTGCATGCGCGGGTCGGCCTGCAGCGCGCGCTGGTAGACCGTGGCGAGGTCCTCGACGCGATCGGCCGCGGTGGCGACGGTGGCCGCTGCGGACAGGGCCAGTGCCAGGGCGGGGATCCGGGTGAGTTTCATGTGGTCGTCTTCCTGCAGGTCGATCGGGCAGCCAAGGTGCCGGCCGGCGCCACCGGGCGCGGTCGCGGCCCCGCCACGCGGGAACCGATGATCGCCGGGACTGCGTCAAGTTCCTTCAAGCCCGTGGGAATTTCCGTCAGCGCCGGGCCCGCACGCGGTGTGCGCGCCGGCCGCGGCGGCCATCCCCGGGCTCGCGGCGCCGCCTGCCCGGATTGAACGTAATCCGGGAGCCGGAGCGTACCGCGAAGTTACGGGTTTTCGGCGCGCCTGCCAAGCCGCAATGCCGCCGGAACCGCCCCATTTGGCCCGTGCACGAACGCCCAGCATATGGTCAATTCCCACCGCTGCGCCGTGGGTCGCTGGGCTATGCTTCACCGCAGGAGAGTCGGGCGCCGCCAGGGGATCTCGCTGCGCCATCCCGTCCGCCGTGCAGGGATCATAAAGAGTCCGATGCCGACGCTGGTGCTGCTGTGTGTGCTCGTGGGCCTGTGCGCACTGGTGCTGCTCGTGCTGCTGCTGATGCAGCGCCGCCAGCTGCGCGGGCTCGAGGCACTGTCGCGCCAGCTGCAGAACATTGCCATCGGCGGATCGCTCCGCAGCCGCATCGAGCTGCACACCGACCAGCCGCAGCTCGGGTCCATCGTCACGGCGATCAACCACGTGCTCGAGCGCGCCGCACCGCTGGCCGAACCGCCGCCGCCGCCGCCACCGCCGCCGGTCGCGGCGCCGCTCGCCGTGCTCGGCGACCGCATCCACGACGCGGTGATGATCCACCGCGAGGCGATCGTCTACGCCAATCCGCAGTTCGCGCAGCTGATCGGCATGCAGCCGGGCGAACTGGTCGGGCGGCGGCTCGAGGACCTGGTGCCGCCGGAATACGCCGAGCTGGTCGGCGACAACATCCGGCGCCGGCTGAGCGGCGCGCCCGCGGCGGAGCGCTACGAGATCGACCTGATCGGCCTGCAGGGGCAGACCGCGCGGCTCGAGGTCAGCAACTGGCCGATCGAGCACGAGGGCCGGCCGGCGCTGCTGGTGGTGGGCGTCGAGGTGCTGCCGACCGTCATCACGCCCGCGCCGCTGCCGCCCGAGACCGAGCGCTCGCCGGCGCGGCTGGCGCTCGAGTCGCTGAGCGAGGCGGTGCTGACGACCGACGCCGAAGGCCAGGTGCTGTACCTCAATCCCGCGGCGCTGCGCCTGCTGGGCACGGCGGCCGTCAATGCCGTCGGCGCGCCGCTCGAGAACCTCGCGCGGCTGGTCGACGAGACCGACCGGCGGCTGCTGATCAACCCGGTGCGCCAGGCCCTGACCGCCGGCACGCCCATCAACCTCGGCCGGCGCGCCCTGATCGTCGCGCAGCCGGGCGGCGCCGATCGGCTGGTCGAGGTCTCGGCGGCGCCGATGCAGGGCGAGGGCGGCGAGAACGCCGGGGCGGTGGTGCTGCTGCACGACGTCACCGAGGCGCGCGGCCTGACGCGGCAGATGACCTACCAGGCGGCGCACGACGCGCTCACCGGCCTGGTCAACCGCCGCGAGTTCGAGCGGCGCCTGCAGGACGCCATCGACGTCGCGCACCGCGGCGACGGCGCGCACGTGCTGTGCTACCTGGACCTGGACCGCTTCAAGGTGGTCAACGACACCAGCGGGCACCTGGCGGGCGATGCGATGCTGCGCGAGGTCGCCAAGCTCCTGAAGGAGGCGGTGCGCGACTCGGACACGGTCGCGCGGCTCGGCGGCGATGAATTCGGCATGCTGCTGGTGGGCTGCCCGCTCGACAAGGCGCGCCAGATCGCCGACGACGTGTGCCGCACGGTGGCCGACTACCGCTTCGTGTGGAAGGACCGCATCTTCAACGTCGGGGTCAGCATCGGCCTGGTCGAGCTGGCGCGCGATTCGGGCAGCATGGAGGAGTCGCTGGCCGCGGCGGACTCGGCCTGCTACGTGGCCAAGCGCCAGGGCGGGCACGTGCAGGTCTACTCGGCGCGCGACGAGGTGGTCGCGCGCCAGAGCGGCGAGATCCACTGGCTGCAGACGCTGCAGGCGGCGCTGCGCGACAACCGCTTCGAGCTGCACTGCCAGCCGATCGTGCCGGCGAGCAGCGCCGAGCAGGACGGCCCGGCGATGGAGGTGCTGCTGCGCCTGCGCAACGACGCCGGCGAGCTGCTGCCGACCGCCGAGTTCCTGCACGCGGCCGAGCGCTACCGCCTGATGGGCATGATCGACCGGCGCGTCGTGCAGACCACGCTCACCGCGCTCGGGCGCGGCGCGATCGAGCTGCCGCCGCGCCGCAGCGTGTCGATCAACGTCTCGGGCCAGACGCTCGCCGACGCGCAGTTCCTCGAGTTCGTGGTCGAGTGCCTGGATTCCACCGGCGCCAGCCCCGCGCAGGTGTGCTTCGAGATCGCCGAGAACGCCGTGATCGCCAACCTCGAGCACGCGCGGCGCTTCATCGCCGTGCTGCACGGCATGGGTTGCCGCTTCGCGCTCGACAACTTCGGCAACGGCCTCGGCTCGTTCTCCAACCTGAAGAACCTGGCGGTCGACTACCTGAAGATCGACGGCTCGTTCATCCGCAACCTGGCGCGCGACAGCGTCAACCAGACCATGGTGACGGCGATGATCCGCCTGGCGCGCACGCTGAACTTCAAGGTGGTCGCCGAGCAGGTGGAGGATGCGGCGGCGCTCGAGGCGGCACGCCGCATGGGCGTCGACTACCTGCAGGGCTTCGCCGTCGGCCGGCCGGCGCCGCTCGGCAACGCGCTGGCGGCGTAGCGCTGGCTACTGGCCCTGGGCCGGCGTGGCGGCGGGGGCCGCAGCCGGGGCCGGCGGCGTCCCGAGCTGCTCGCCGAGGAACCGCACCAGCGTCGTGTACAGCGCGCGCCGCGGCACGTCCTCGCGGAAGTAGTGGTCGGTCTTCTCGATGATCAGCGTCTGGTGCGGCTTGCCGGCGCGCCTCAGCGCCGCGTCCATCATCTTCGTGTGGTCGACCTCGACCGTGTAGTCGCGCTCGCCGTGCACCAGCAGGATCGGGATGTTGACGCCGGCAGCGTGCTGGCGCGGCGAGTCCTCGCGCAGCTTCTTCGTGTCCTGCGCCAGGCCGGCGTTGGCGATCTCCCAGTTGCGGAAGAAGCGCTCGTCGTTGCGCAGCTCGAACAGGTCGCTGACGCCGGCGATGCTGACCGCGCACTTGAACAGCCCTTCGTTGCGCGTCGCGGCGAGCAGCGCCATGTAGCCGCCGTAGCTGGCGCCGACGACGCAGGTGCGTGCCGCGTCGACCTGCCCCTGGGCGATCGCCCAGCGCGTACCGTCGATGACGTCCTCGTAGGGCAGGCCGCCCCAGTCGCGGAAGCCGGCACGGAACCAGTCCGTGCCATAGCCGGTCGAGCCGCGGAACTCGACCTGCAGCACGGCGTAGCCGCGGCTCGCGAGCAGCTGGACCCACTCGTCGTATCCCCAGGAGTCGCGCGCATACGGACCACCGTGCGGCAGCACGACCAGCGGTGGCTTGCCGGAGGCAGGCCGCTGCGCCGGCAGCGTGAGATACGCCGGGATGCGCGTCTTGCCGTCGCGCGAGGGGAAGTTCACCGGCTGCATGGGAGCGAGCTGGTGGTCGGCGAGGCCGGGCGCGCTCGCCGCGACCGCCTCGAGCCGGGCCTGCGCACCGTGCAGGTCGAGGACGTAGTAGACCGGGGCTGCGACGTCGCTTTCCGACCAGACCAGGAAGGCCTTGGCGTCGGGCGTCATGTCGACGATCCGATTGGTCTTGCCTGGCAGCGCGCGGCGCACCGCGTCGTAGGCGCGGGCGGCGTCGCGGTCGGTGTAGTACACGCCCGGGCGGTCGGTCTCGAAGCTGAAGCCGAGCAGCCGGTGGTCGTCGGTGAACAGCGCGCTGTCCAGGTCCACCTCGGGATGCGCGAACACCAGTTGCGGGTCGGCGGCATCGTCGAGGTCGATCTTCCACAGCGCGTCGCGGCCCTGGTAGTTGCGGCGCGCATAGGCCGCATTGCTGCCGGCGATGGCGGCGATCGGACGGAATACATCTTCGGCGGCGTAGGCTTCCACCCGTGCCAGCTCCTTCCAGCCGCGCTCGCCCTCGAGGCGCGCGAAGAACAGCGCCTTGGTGTCCCGGTAACCGTAGCCGAGTCGCACCTGGCCGTGGCCGTCGGTCGTGAAATCCTGGATGGGGGCGCGCTGCCGCGCCACCAGGTGCTTGTGGCCGTTGTAGACGTCCAGAGCATAGACGTCCGGATAGCCGTCGGGGCCGCCACCGGCCACGTCGGCACCGGGCGTCGCGCCCACGAGGCCGACCTCCGCCTGGTCGAGCTGGATCAGCACGGTGCGCGGATCGTCGATGGTCCAGTCGATGATCTCGTCGCCCAGCTGTGACCATGCCGCCGTATTGTTGGCCAGCACCTCGGGGTCGCTACCGTCCGCGTTGACCGCCACGAGGCGCGTGACCGGGAAGAACTTGCCGCCGTCGGCCGCGAGCCCGCGGTAGCTGCACAACAACCGCGTCGGGTTGGCCCAGCCGCACCACTGCGGGTAGAACTCGTCCTTCGCGGCGGCTGCCAGCACGCCCCTGAGCGGCGTATGTTGCACGAGGTCCCTGACGGCGACGATTTCGCGTCCCCCGGCGACCACGATCATGGCGAGGTAGCGTGCGTCGGGCGACAACGACGCAGCCCTTTGGCGCGCACCGGAAAAGAACGCCTCGATGGGCGAGCGGCGCGGCGGCCGCGGGCCGACCAGCCGCGCCCGCGTTCGCCGGCGCCTAGGCCGCGGCACCGACGGTGGCGCGGCCGCTTCCGCGCTGATGCGGCGCACCTGCGTGCCGCGCGCCAAGCGGCAGCAGGCCGTTGCCATGCGCGCACCAGCGGCCATCAATCAGGCGGAACTCCGACCTGCAGGATCATCCGTCGGCAACGCTGGCCGATCCCTGGCTTCACTGGCATGCGTGCATCCTCCCCCGATGGCGCAAGCCTAGGGGCCGGATGCGCGCGGCGCAACCGTTACGGCGGAGTCGCAAATGAGGCGGAGTTCCCAAATCCGCCGGCGCTGGAGCGCGCCCGGCTCCGGGCCGGGTTCAGTGCCAGGCGCGCGCCTGGGCGAAGGCCTTGCCGTAGGGACGCACGCCGAGCCAGAACACCAGCGCGCCGAGCGGCCCGAGCGTGCCGCTGATGGCGAACATCGAGTAGCGCAGCATCGACTCGTCGTGGAAGACGTAGTTGGTGAGCAGGGCCACCAGCGTCGGCGAGAAGCCGAACCCCACCATCGAGAAGATGAACAGGAACAGCGCGGTCACCTGGCCGCGCATGTGGTTCGGCACCAGCACCTGCAGCGCGGCGTTCTGCGGCCCGGCGCCCATGTAGGCGATGAAGCCGTTGACGGCGCCGAGCGTGAGCGCGAGGTACGGCGAGGGCATCAACGGCATGCCGATCGAGAACGGCAGGTGCAGCGTCGCCCCGAGCGCGACCACGCGCAGGTTGGCGTCGTCGCGGCCGCGCCGCGCGAACCACTCGGCGAGGTAGCCGCCGGCCAGCAGGCCGAGGGGCGATGCGACCAGGCCGATGATGCCCTGCAGGAAGCCGTACTGCGCCGGCGTCCAGCCGTAGGTGCGCACGTAGAACATCGGCGTCCACGTCAGCACGCCGGCGGCCAGCGAGGTGATGAGCAGGCCGCCGAACATCGGGCCGAAGTGCGCGCGGCCGTCCCACAGGAAGCGGAACACCTCGCGCACCGGCACCGGTCGCACCGTGCCGGCGGCGTCCGTGGCGTCCGTGGCGGCCGTGGCGGCCGGCCGGCCGCGGCGCGGCGGCTCGAGCACCGTGGTCAGCATCAGCAGCGCGAGGAGGAAGTCCGGGATGGCGGTGATCATGAAGATCACCTGCCAGGAGCGCACCGTGCCGACCAGCGGCAGCGTCAGGGTCGGCGTGGCGCGCAGCGCCACCAGCAGCGTCGCGCCGACCAGCAGCGCCAGCGCCGCGCCGTACACCGTGCCGATGTTCATGAACGAGACGGCGCGCGGCAGCTTCGCCGGCGGGAAATAGTCGGCGAGGATCGAATAGGTGGCGGGGCCGGAGCCCGCGGCGCCGATGCCGCCGAGCAGCCGCGCCAGGAACAGCGTGCCGAAGGTCGCCGCGAGGCCGGTCGCCAGGCTCGAGGTGCCGAGGATGACGAGGCCGACGCCGAGGATCAGCCGCCGGCTCAGCGTGTCGACCAGCCGCGAGACCGGCAGCGCCAGCACCGCGTGCAGCGAGGAGGCGGCGAAGCCGATGATCAGGCTCGCCTTGACGTCGTCGAGCTGCAGGTCGCGTTTGATGTCGTCGACCAGCAGGCCGATGATGCCGGAGTTGCCGAACAGCACCAGCAGCATCAGCGCGAACACGCCCACGCCGTACCAGGCGCGACGCGGGTCCGGGTAGGGCTCGGGGCTGGCGACGTCCGTTGTCACGATCGGCGCCATGCTCCAACGGCGACGGCGGCGATGTTCGACCGGGAGGGAAACGGACGCGCCCCGGGAGCGAACGACCGGCCGCGCGCGCGCATCAGGAGCCGGAGGCGTAGATGGCGAACCCGGTGCCGGCGCAGGCGGCCGCCGCCAGCAGCAGGCCGCCGATCACCCAGCGGCGGAAGCTCCCGCGCGCGATCACCGCCACGATGCCGGCCTTGACCAGCGTGTTGGTCGTCACGCCGAGCGCGATGGCCGCCGCCGCCTCGCGCCACGGCCCGGCCGGCGGGGCGCCGCGGGCGAAGGCGATGGTCATCGCATCCACGTCGAGCAGCGCCGAGCCCGCGGCCGCGGCGAAGGTGCCGGCGCTGCCGAGCCATAGGCGCGCGGCCGGCACGGCCAGCAGCACCAGCGCGTACAGCAGGCCGCAGCTCAGGGCCGCCCGCAGGCTGCAGGGATTGGCGAGGCCCGCGGCCGGCTCCGGCGCCGGCGCCGCGGCCCGCGCGCGCCCGTCGCGCCGGGCCAGCACTCCGGCCGCTACCAGGCTCGCCAGCGCCATGGCCAGCACCGCCGGCGCGAGCCGGGGCAGCAGCGCGGCGCCGTAGGCGGCGACGAACACCAGCACGCGCACGCCCATCACCGCCGAGGCGAGGATCGCGGCGATCGCCGCGCTGCGCGCCAGCGCCGGCTCGGCGCGGCTGCGCTGCGCCATCGCCACCGTGACGCCGGTGCTGGAGACCAGGCTGCCGACGACGCCGGCGAGCAGCAGCCCGCGCTGCTCGCCGAGCAGCCGCATCGCGATGAATCCCGCGAAGGACAGCGCCGAGACGACCACCACCACCAGCCAGATCTCGAACGGGTTCCACACCTGCCACGGGCCGAAGCCCGTGCGCGGCAGCAGCGGCAGGACGATGCAGCTGATGACGCCCAGCTCGAGCACCGCCTCGATCTCCGGCTCGCTGAGCGCGCGCGAGAAGCGCCGCAGCGTCGGCTTGGCCGCGAGCAGCACCGCGACGGCGATCGCCGCCCCGCCGGCCAGCAGTGGTTCGCCGGCGCCGGACAGGGCGCCCAGCAGGAAGGTCACCAGCGCGGCGACCTCGGTGGTCGAGCCGATCGCGCCGGCGGCGCTGCTGCGCGCATAGGCGACGATGGTGACGCCGGCCACGGCGACGAAGCTCGCGACCAGCGGCACCGCGCCCCAGCGCTGCAGCATCAGCGCCGGCACCGCGCCGGCGAGCGCGATCAGCGAGAAGGTGCGGATGCCGGCGAACAGCTGGTGCTGCTTGCGCACCTCGGCGCGTTCGCGATCCAGCCCGATCAGGAAGCCGATCAGGATCGCGACCAGCAGCCGCAGCACTTCAGCCGGCGGCGTGCTCATCGCGGGCCGGCCGTCGCATCGCCAGCAGCACGACGCCGGCGAGGAAGCACCAGGCGGCGGTGGCGTAGAAGGAGCTGGCGTAGCCGAAGCCGCGGTCGTAGAGCCAGCCGGCGATGAACGGCGTGGTGGCGCTCAGCGTGGTGTTGAGCGCGATCGCGACGCCCGAGAGGGTCGCGAAGGCCGGCACGCCGTAGTAGTTGCTGAGCACGGTCATCATGCACACCATGCCGCCGCCGAAGCCGATGCCGATGCAGACGGCGAAGGTCACCAGCAGCAGCGTGCTGCGCGCGTCGACCACCAGCACCAGCCCGAGGCCGAACACCAGCGTGAACACCCCCCACAGGTAGCGCGGGTCGAAGCGACCGCCGACCACCGCCAGGATCACCTTGGCGATCAGGCCCGAGACCGACAGGATGCTCACGGCCGCGGCGCCGGCCGCGGCCGAGTGCCCCAGGTCCTTCAGGTGCAGGATGCCCTGGCCGAGGAACAGCGTGTAGCCGGCGCTGCCGCCGGTGAAGGACAGCAGCAGCACCCAGAACGACACGGTGCCGAGCGCCTCGCGCGGCAGCCAGTCGCGCCGCGTGACCCAGGCGAGCGGCGCGTGCCGCGCGGAGTCGCCGGTGCCGTCGGCGGCCTCGCCGTCGGGACGCTGGCCGAGGTCGGCGGGCTGCTCGCGCGCCACCAGCGCGACCAGCAGCGCGATGAGCGCCGCCAGCGCCGCGATCAGCCACCAGCCCGCGCGCCAGTTGCCGCCGGCGGCGCCGATCAGGCGGTTGAGGAGCGGCGGCGCGACGAAGCCGCCAATCGCGCCGCCGGAGTACAGGATCGAGATCACCAGCGCGCGCCGCCGCACGAACCAGCGGGCGAGGCAGGCCTGCGAGCCGATGGCCGAGCCGGTGACCACGCCGGTGCCGACGATGACGCCGGCGCCGACGATCGCGAGCGCGCCGCTGTTCGTCACCAGCGCCCTGAACAGCGCGCCGGCGACCACCAGCGCGGCGCCGGCCAGCAGCGTCAGGCGCACGCCGAAGCGGTTGACCGACAGCGCCACCAGCGGGCCGGGCAGGCCGGCCATCAGCATGTAGACCGAGTACACCGACCCGGCGGTGCGGCGGTCGAGGTGCAGCTCACCGGCCATCACGGCGTTGATGACCGGCGAACCATAGGCCGGAAAGCCGATGATGATGAACATCACGAGCCAGAAGGCGGCGAGCAGCCTCCAGCCGTAGAACCCGGATTGCGTCATGTGTCCCCCGCGTGCTGCACCCAAGGATAGGCGATGTGTGGCGCGACGCACCAGAGCGGGGCGCGGCGTGATGCAGTTCGCGGCTTGCACCGGGGGCCGTCCGGTGCCGCCGCCGCCCGCTTCAGCGGCAGCGGGCCGCGACCGATAGCCCGGCATGGACCTGCACGGCTACAACGCTGCCGCCCGGGCGCTCGGTGACGGTGCGAAGCCGGCGGCTGCCCCGGCCTCGCCGGTCTCGGCGGCCGCCTTCGAGCTGGTGCGCCAGCTCGCCACCGAGCTCTCCGGCCGCAAGCTGGAGCTGCCGAGCTACCCGGAGGTCGCGCTGCGGGTGCAGCGCGTGCTCTCCGATCCCGGCGCCGACACGATCCGCATCGCGCGCGTGATCGGCGCCGAGCCGGTGCTGGCCGCGCACGTGCTCTCGCTCGCGAACGCCGCGGCCCACGGCCGCCAGGGCCGGCCCACCACCGACCTGCGCGCCGCCGTCATGCGCCTCGGCGCCGACACGCTGCGCACCGCCGCGATCGCCTTCGCGCTCGGCCAGCTGCGCAAGGCCTCGGCCTACCGCGGCATCGAGAAGGAGCTCTCGGCGCTGTGGCAGCAGAGTGCGATGCTCTCGGCCACCAGCTGCGTCGTCGCGCGCGCCGGCGGGCGCTTCGCGCCCGACAGCGCGATGCTGGCGGGCCTGGTCGCCGGCGTCGGCCGGCTCTACCTGCTGACGCGCGTGCGCGAGTTCCCGGCGCTGTTCGCCGATGCCGCGACCTACCAGTCGATCATCCGCGACTGGAACGCCAGCGTGGCGCGCGCGGTGCTGGAGAGCTGGTCGCTGGCCGAGGAGATCATCGAGGCGGCCACCGGCTGGGAAGCGGCGGCGGAGGACCCGCGCAAGGCGGCGCAGCTCGCCGACGTGCTGTCGGTGGCCGCGCTGCTCATCGACCTGCGCGCGAGCCCGGACGCGCTCGCCGCCAGCCTCGCCGGCCATCGTCCGCTCGCGCGGCTCGGGCTGGCGGCCGAGGCCTGCACGGCGCTGCTCGAGCAGTCGGCCGCCGAGATCGCCGCGCTGCGCTCGGCGCTCGGGCAGTAACCGGCTTCCGGATCGCGGCGGATTCAGCCCGGCGGCGCGTAGGCGTCGGCCGGAGAGCGGCGCGTGGCGAGCGCGGCCCGGGCCGCCGGCCGCGCGCCGATGCGCCCCAGCCAGTCGAGCACGCGCGGCGTCGCGCCGGCATGGCAGCGCTCCGGCAGCAGGCGCGGCAGCGTGTGCAGGTGCGCGAAGGCGTTGATGTCGGCGATCGAGTACTCGCCGCCGACCAGCCACGGCGCCGCCGCGAGCGCGCCCTCGATCTCCACCAGCATGTCGCCGACGCGCTCGCGCGCGTTGGCGAGCTGGTCCTCGCTCGCCTCGGCATCCGCCAGCACCGCGAACCAGCCGGCCGGCCGCTCGCGATCGCCCACCTGCGCGAGCGCGGCGCGGTAGGCGCTGCGTTCCGCCGGCGGCGTCGCCTGCGTCCAGCCGAGCATGGCGACCGCGGGCCCGAGCGCGGCATCGACGCGCGCGTTCCAGGACTGCACTTCGTACCACAGGCGCGGCGCGCCGGGCGCGAGCCGCGGCGGCGCGTAGGCCTCGGCGAGGTACTGCAGCGCGAAGGCGCAGTCCTCCATGACCTCGCCGCCGTCGACCAGCACCGGCACCTGGCCCTGCGGGGCGAGGCGGCGGTGCGCGGCCGACCACTGCTCGAGCTTCGCCGTGTCGAGGTAGCGGCTGGTGAAGGCGAGGCCGAGCTCGTGCAGGGCGAGGAGGAGCTTCAGGGTATCGGCGCTCGGCTCGCCATGGTGCAGTTCGATCACGACGGCTGGCCCTCCGCTGGCAGCACGCCGATCTGGCGTGCGATCTGGAAGGCGCGGCGGCCGAGCGAGCGCGCGTTGGCGTACGTGGCCAGCGTCGCCGGACGGCGGTAGATGCGCCGCAGCCAGTCGAAGTAGTGCGGCACGCGCTGCTCATTGGCGTACTCGGGCACGGTGAGCGGCAGCGCGTAGAAATTGGCGAAGGCCACGAGGTCGGCGACCGTGTACTCGGGCCCGACCAGGTAGGGCGATTCGGCGAAGCGCGCGTCCATGCGGGCGACCCAGGCGCCGACGCGCGCGCGCGCGTTGGCGAGCTGCTCCTCGGTGAAAGTGGCCTGCGAGGCCGTTTTCCAGAAGAGGCGCCGCTCCTTGCTCGGGATGCGGGCGATGAGGCGCTCGAGTTCCTCCTTGGGCTTCTGGCGCACCATCGGGCCGAGGTGGTTGTGCCAGCCGAGCACGCTGAGCGCCGCGGCGTTGATGTCCACCTGCCGGCACCACCAGCGCATGCGGTAGCGCAGCTTCGGGTCCCGCGGCACGAGGCTGATGCCGGGGAAGGCGGCGCTGATGTACTCGCACATCGGCGTCGACTCGGTGAACACCTGCCCGTCGTGGATCAGCGTCGGCACCGTCCCGGCCGGGTTGATCTCCAGGTACTCCGGCGCGTGCTGCTCGAAGTCGGTGAGGTTGATGTAGTGGTACTCGAACGCGACGCCCTTCTCGGCCAGCGCGAACAGCGGCTTGCCGGAGTTCGAGTTCGGTTCCCAGGTATGGACGTGGACGCTGCTCATGGGTGCCGAGTCTAGTGGACGCGGAAGGAGGCGGCGAGCGCCACGGCCGCGAGCAGCGCCGCGAGGCCAGCGAGCGCGCCGGCGCGCCGCGAGCCGGTGGACTGCAGCAGGGGGAACAGGCTGGCCGCGCCCAGCCAGGCGAACAGGCCGGCGGCGGCCGGCAGGTTCGCGCCGACGCCGAGCAGCACCGCGTGCGCGAGGTACAGGCACTGCGCCAGCGCCAGGGTCGCGCCGGCGGCGATGAGCGTGCCCCGCGGCCCCGGGCCCGGGTCGGCCCGCCGCAGGCAGGCGAGCCACAGGGTCCCGGCGGCGAGCAGCAGCGGCCAGCCGGGCAGGAAGGCGATCGCCGGCACGGCGGCCTGCGCGGCCAGGACGACGACGAGCGCCACCAGCAGCGCACCCAGCCATGCGCTCCAGTCGGCGCGCCGTGGCACCGCCGCGAGCAGCAGTGCGCTGCCGAGGCCGGCCAGCGCCAGCGCCAGCTCGTAGCGACCGAAGGCGGCGAGCAGCGGCCGCTGCGCCTCGAAGCCGTAGGGCACGCCGGCCAGGTGGCGCAGGGCGAGCGCCAGGCCCGCGGCCGCCGGCAGCACCAGGAAGGCGGCGCAGGCGCCGGCGGCGAGCGAGCGCAGGCGCAACGGCTGGACCCGCTTGAGCCGCCGCGCCGCGTCGGCGAGCAGCAGCGCGGCGAGCAGCGCGATCGCCCAGCCGGCGGCCGGTGCGTAGGCGAGCACGCCGATGCCGAGCACGTCGGCGTAGACGCGATCGGCGCCGCGCGGTGGCAGCGCGGCCGCGAACGCGAAGGCGCGCGCGGCCGCCAGGACCTGGTTGCCCATGTGCTGCACGCTGCCGGCGTCGAGCCGCGCGGGCGTCGACGTGGGCGCGTGGTAGTCCACCTGCCGGCCGATGAAGGCGTAGTTGAGCCCGTTGCCGCCGTGCCCGCGGACCACGGTGAAGTCCGTGTCGTTGGGCATGTGGCGGTAGACGTATACCGCCAGCGAGTTGCTGCTCGGGTGCGGCGTGACGCGCCGGAAGACGTCGATCAGCGGCCCGTTGCCGTCGCTGGTCTCGAACATGAACACGCGTCCGCCGCCGCCGCGCGCCTCCATGTTGAGGACCAGCCCGATGCGGCGCGCCAGCGGGTCCTGCTCGTGGAAGGCGCGCGCCCCGAGCAGGTCGACCTCCTCGCCGTCGGTGATCACCCGCGCGACGTCGCGCAGCGGCGGTGGCCCGGCGCGCAGCGCGCGCGCCACCTCGAGCGCCACCGCGACGCCGGTGGAGTCATCGGCCGCGCCCGGCGAGCCGGGCACCGAGTCGTAGTGCGCCATCAGCGCCAGCGGCGGCAGGCCGCGGTCGCGACCCGGCAGCACGCCGACCAGGTTGCGCACCGGGTAGCCGCGCTCGAGCGCCGCCTGCTCGCGCACCTCCAGGCCCAGGGCCCGCATCCGCGCCAGCACGTGCTCCGCGGCGGCGGCGTGCGCGGCCGAGCCGACGGGATGCGGCGCGCGCGCCAGCACGGCGATGTCTGCCAGCGCCCGGCCCGTGGAGAAGACGCCGGGCGGCGCGGTCGCGGGGAGCGGCGCCGGCGGGAGCGAGGCGTATCCGGCGATCAGGGCCGCGAGCAGCAGGCACAGCGGCAGGACGTGGCGGCGGTACATGGGCCGGAGAGTCTACAATGCGGCCCATCCAGGCGAAGCTTCGCGGAGAACCGTCATGCCCTCCTTCGACGCCGTATCCGAGATCGACCGGCACGAACTCACCAATGCCGTCGACCAGGCCAACCGCGAGCTCTCGCAGCGCTTCGACTTCAAGGGGACCGAGGCGAAGTTCACGCTCGAGGACACCACGATCACGGTGGGCGCGCCGGTCGAGTTCCAGCTCAAGCAGATGCTCGACATCCTCAAGGTGCGGCTCGCCAAGCGCGGCATCGACGTCAAGTGCCTGGACGTCAAGGATCCCGAGGTCAACCTGGCCGCCGCGCGCCAGCAGGTGCTGGTCAAGCACGGCATCGATGCCGATACCGGCAAGAAGATGACCAGGCTCGTCAAGGAGTCGGGGCTGAAGCTGCAGACGCAGATCCAGGGCGAGAAGCTGCGCGTCACCGGCAAGCAGCGCGACGACCTGCAGCAGGCCATGGCCCTGCTGCGCAAGGCAGAGCTCGGCGTGCCGCTGCAGTTCGAGAACTTCCGCGACTAGAGGACGCCGCGCTCCTCGAGGGCGCGCACCTCGCCGGCGTAGTGCTTCATGCCGCGCGAGATGGTGAAGGCGGCCGCCGGCATGAAGATCGCCGCGGTGATCACCATCGCCAGCCACAGCTTGGATTTGTCGCCGAGCAGGTACTGCGTCACGGTGGCGATCACCACCGAACCGAGCGCCTGGAAGACGGTGAACATGAACAGGTACATCGCGGTGACCTGGCCGCGCATCTCGTTCGGAGTGATGGTCTGGATGGCGACGTTCTGCGGCACCGAGGAGGCCATCGAGAACAGCCCCGACACGGCGCTGAGGATCACGGCGAGCTCGCCCGTCGGCATCAGCGGCGCGGCGATCATGAACGGGATGGCGAGCGACCAGACCAGGCAGGTGACGCGCAGCGGCGTGTCCTTGTAGCGGCGGCTGAGTCGCTCGGTCAGCCAGGTGCCGAGGACCACGCCCAGCGGGAAGGTGATGAAGGTCAGCATGCCCGACCAGTAGCCCACCTGCTGCGGCGTCCAGCCGTAGCTGCGCTGCATGAACATCGGCCGCCATTCCTGCAGTCCGCCGGCCTCGATCGAGCTCAGCGCCAGGCCGATGAACAGCGGGCCGTAGACGCCGCGACGGCGCCACGCCTCCTTCACCACCACGCCCAGCGGCAGCGAGCGGCCGGTGCTGATCTTGCCGCGGCGCGGCGGCTCGGGCAGCAGGCGCACCATCAGCGCCACCAGCAGCCCCGGCAGGCCGATGCAGATCAGCACCCACTGCCAGTTGCGGATCACGAGGCCGCCGAAGTGCGTGGGTTCCCAGTGCGCCGTCAGGCCGAGCAGCGCGCCGCCGATGATCAGCGCGCCGCCGGTGCCGGCGATGAAGCCGGCCTGCAGCACCGCGATCGCGCGCGGCAGGCGGCGCGGCGGGAAGTAGTCGGCCATCATCGAGTAGGTGCCCGGGCCGTTGGCCGAGCCGCCCACGCCGACCACCATGCGGCACAGGAACAGCTGCCCGAAGCCCTGCGCGATGCCGCATACCGCGGTGAGGCCGTTGGTCAGCACGGTGCCGACCGACAGCACGACGTTGCGCGGGTAGATGTCGACCAGCCGCGCCATCGGGATGCCGATGAAGATGTAGCAGAGGATGGCCGCCGGCCCGAGCAGCATGCCGACCTGCATGTCGCTCAGCCCGAGATCGCGCTGCACCGCCGGCATCATCAGCGAGAAGACGCCGCGGTCGGCGAAGGCGAACATCAGCGCCAGCGCGAACACGCCGGCCGCGTACCAGGCGACGCGCGGCGAGGGCCAGGGCGGATCGCCCGGCGCCACCTTGTCGGCAGATGCTTGCGCGGTATCTATGGCCGGCGCCGGTCCCGGGCTCATGCGTGCTCGTCCCCCCGAATATGCCGAGGCGCAGGCTCGGTGATAACGCGGGCGCCTGTCAACACCCGCGGGTGGCTGGCGCTGCGCCGGCCGTCAGTGGCCGTTCACCGCGGCCGGGCCGAAGTACTGCCGGTATTCGGCGGCGAGCTGCGCCAGCTGCGCATCCTGCCCGGCGGCGGCGACGAACTGCGACGCAGTGTCCCTGACCCAGGCGAGGCCTTCCTTGCCCAGCCCGTACGTGGTGTCGTTGCCGTAGATGTTGACCGTGCGCGTGAAGTTCTTCTGGTACACGTGGCTCGACACGACCGTGCCATTCACCAGCACTTCGTAGGTGATCACCAGGTCGTTGTTCAGCACCATCGGGATCAGGCCGAGCGTGCCACCGGTGAAGATCGCCGAGGCGAGCCCCGCGGCCTTGCCACCCGCCGTGGGCAGCAGCGACCTGGTGACGCGCAGGACTATCGGTGAACCCGGCAGGTCCTTGCTGAGCCCCGCGAGCAACGGCGCGGCGCGCAGCAGGTCGTAGATCTCGTCGCCGGCCACGTAGCCGTTGAAGGCCATCGGCGGCAGCGTCGGGGCGACGGCCGGCTGGACCATCGCGTTGGCGGTCAGGCTCGGCGGCGCGGCCACGGCCGCTGGTGGTGGCGGCGCCGGCACCGGCGGCGCCGGAGCGGTTTCGGCGGCCGCGGCCGCCACCGGCAGGCACAGCAATGCGGACCGCACGCTTCATGGCGATCACCTACTGGTAACAGGCCAGCCGCACGACTGCCGCGAGTGCGGCGTCGTTGCCGCGGCGCGAATCGCCATGCGCGTCGGGCTCCACCTCGGTGAACTCGATCCCGTGCGCGCGCATGAACTGCGCCGCGTAGCGCGCTTCGAGCGCGAGTTGGACGTTCTGCGGCAGCACGCCCTTCTCGATCAGCCTGGCGGCGTTCAGCGTGCCGACGGCGATGCCCAGCAGTTCGCCACCGTCGGACACCACCGGCCCGCCGCTGGCGCCGGGCTGGATCGGTGCCGAGAACTGGAACTGGCCGAGCGAGCCCTCGAGCGCCCCGCGCGCACTCACGTTGCCGCGCGTCAGGTTCGGCGTCGCGACCAGCAGCGACTGCAGCGGGAAGCCGACGTTGACGATCGGCTCGCCCAGCACCAGTTCGCCGCCGCGGCGCAGGGCAGGAAATGCTGCTGGCGTCGCCGTGTCGACCACGGCGACGTCGAGCAGCGCACTGCGGGCGAGCACCTTGCCGCTCAGCACCTGCCCGTCGTGCTGCACCTCGGTCACGGTACAACTTGCAGGACGTGATTGGCGGTCAGCAGCTGCCCGGCGGCGTTGACGAAGAAGCCGGTACCGCTGGTCACCGGCGTCTTGTGGTCGATGAGCAGATGCGGGTCGACGGCGCCGAACTGCGCGACCGCCGGGAAGCGGGCCGCGTCCGGTCGCAGCTTGATCACCAGCTGCGCCGCCACCTGCTGCATCACGCGCGTCGCGGCGGCGTATTGCCCGGCACCGGTGGCGAGGTCGCCGATCTTGCCGGTGTTGTTCTCCTCGCCGGCGGCCAGTTGCTGTCCCTGCGCGTCGTAGGCGCGATAGGCGAACTTGAGCACCTGCGTGCCGTTGTCGAACTTGAACTCCGGCTGCAGCGCGACCAGCAGCCCGTAGCCGCGCGCTTCGCCGTCGCCGGCGATGAAGGCGTTGGCGAAGAACTGCGGCAGCGTGTCGCGCACGCCCTGCTCGAGCGAGCGGCCGGGCTGCACCCAGAAACCGGCCGAGTCCAGGTAGAAGCGGAACTTGCGCGCGTGCGCCGGCAGGTAGACGGCGACCGACACGTCGCCGGGTAGCTTGTAGTCCTTGGGCAGGTTGAGCGTGGCCGGCAGCGGCTGGGGCGCCGCCACTGCGCCGGCGGCGGCCGCCAGCAGCAGCGCCGCCGTTGCCCACGCGGCACCGCAACCGCGCCGCTTCGAAGTCCCTTTCATCAGCGTGCGATCGCGGTGCCGGTGGTGCCGCCTCAGAGCAGCGGCACCAGCAGCAGCGCGACGATGTTGATGATCTTGATCAGCGGGTTGATGGCCGGGCCCGCGGTGTCCTTGTACGGATCGCCGACGGTGTCGCCGGTCACGGCCGCCTTGTGCGCGTCCGAACCCTTGCCGCCGAAATTGCCTTCCTCGATGTACTTCTTGGCATTGTCCCAGGCGCCGCCGCCGGTGCACATCGAGATGGCGACGAACAGGCCGGTGACGATCGTGCCGATCAGCAGGCCGCCGAGCGCCCGGATGCCGGCGCCCGGGCCCATCAGCGCGTTCATGCCGAAGGCGACCACGATCGGCACCAGGATCGGCAGCAGCGAGGGGACGATCATCTCCTTGATCGCCGCCCGCGTGAGCAGGTCGACGGCCTTGGAGTAGTCCGGCTTCGCCGTGCCTTCCATGATGCCCTTGATCTCGCGGAACTGGCGGCGCACTTCCGTGACCACCGAGCCCGCGGCGCGGCCCACGGCCTCCATCGCCATGGCGCCGAACAGGTAGGGCACCAGGCCACCGATGAACAGGCCGATGATCACCGCCGGATCCGACAGCGAGAACGCCAGCATTTCACGGCCGGTGGCCGCCAGGTGCGTCTCGAGGTTGTGGGTGTAGTCCGCGAACAGTACCAGCGCGGCGAGGCCGGCCGAGCCGATCGCGTAGCCCTTGGTGACCGCCTTGGTCGTGTTGCCGACCGCGTCGAGCGGATCGGTGATGTCGCGCACCTTCTTGTCGAGGCCGCTCATCTCGGCGATGCCGCCGGCGTTGTCGGTGATCGGGCCGTAGGCGTCGAGCGCCACGATCATGCCGGTCAGCGACAGCATGGCGGTCGCGGCGATGGCGATGCCGTACAGGCCGTCGAGAGTGTACGCGCCCCAGATCGCGGCGCACACCGCGATCACCGGCAGCGCGGTCGACTTCATCGACACGCCGAGGCCGGCGATCATGTTGGTGGCGTGGCCGGTCTGCGAGGCCGCCGAGATCTTGCGCACCGGGCTGTACTCGGTCGCGGTGTAGTACTCGGTGATCACGATCAGCAGCGCCGTGAGGCCCAGGCCCACCAGCGCGCAGCCGAACAGCGGACCGACCTTGTCCGGCATCACCTGCTTGGTGATGAACCAGAAGGCGATCGCGGCGATGACGCCCGAGACGATCACGCCGCGGTAGAGCGCGTTCATGATCTTGCCGCCCTCGCGCGCCTTCACGAAGAAGGTGCCGATGATCGAGGCGACGATCGAGGCCGCGCCGAGTGCCAGCGGGTAGACGATCGCGGCGCTGCCGGCGTCCTTGAGCAGGAGGCCCCCGAGCAGCATGGTCGCGACGATCGTGACCGCGTAGGTCTCGAACAGGTCGGCCGCCATGCCGGCGCAGTCGCCGACGTTGTCGCCGACGTTGTCGGCGATCACCGCCGGGTTGCGCGGGTCGTCCTCGGGGATGCCGGCCTCGACCTTGCCGACCAGGTCCGCGCCGACGTCGGCGCCCTTGGTGAAGATGCCGCCGCCGAGGCGCGCGAAGATCGAGATCAGCGAGCCGCCGAAGGCGAGGCCGACCAGCGAGTGCAGCGCCTGCTCGCGCACCGCGGCGTCATCGCTCGCGCCGCCGAGCAGCAGGAAGTAGCCGGCCACTCCCAGCAGCCCCAGGCCCACGACCAGCATGCCGGTGATCGCGCCGCCGCGGAACGCGACCTGCAGCGCCGCATTCAGCCCCCTGTTGGCCGCATCGGCGGTGCGCACGTTGGCGCGCACCGAGATGTTCATGCCGATGTAGCCGGCGAGCCCGGAGAGCACCGCGCCCACCGCGAAGCCGCCCGCCGTCGCCCAGTTCAGGGCGAAGCCCAGCACGACGAACAGCACCACGCCGACGATCGCGATCGTCGAGTACTGGCGGTTCAGGTAGGCCTTGGCGCCGGCCTGCACCGCCGCCGCGATCTCCTGCATGCGCGCGTTGCCCGCCGGCAGCGCCAGGATCGACAGCATCGAGACCACGCCGTAGATCACGGCGAGTGCGCCCGCGGCTACAGCCAGCCACAGCCAACTGGTGGCATCCATGAATCATCCCTCCGGAATTGAACAGAATCCGTCTTGTTGTGGAACGCCCGGCAAAAGGACGCAAACGCGCGCCCGCGCAGGGGGCGCGCACTATACCACGGGTGACGGTCGGGGCCGGAATCGGCCCCGGATCAGACCTTGAACTCCGTCTTGAGCTTCTTCGGCACGCGCTTGCCGGCGATGCGCACGTAGCTCGGCAGGCCGCCGCGGTAGGGCGGGTAGGCCTCGCCGGCGATCAGCGGCTCGAGGTAGCGGCGGCAGGCGGCGGTGATGCCGAAGCCGTCCGCCGTGATGAACTCGCGCGGCACCTTCTTCTCGACGTTGGCCACGTCCTGCAGCGGCACCGGCACGATCTTCCAGCGGTAGGGCTTCGAGGACGTGCGCTTGATGCCGGGCATCACGCCGTGCAGGCCCTTGACCGCGTACTCGACCGCCGCCTTGCCGACCGCGTAGGCCTGCTCGACGTCGGTCTTCGAGGCGATGTGGCGCGCCGCGCGCTGCAGGTAGTCGGCCACCGCCCAGTGGTACTTGTAGCCGAACTTCTCGCGCACCATGTTCGCGACCACCGGGCCGACGCCGCCGAGTTGCGTGTGGCCGAAGGCGTCCTTGGTGCCGGCCTCGGCCAGGAACCTGCCGTCCGGGTACTTGGTGCCCTCGGAGACGACGATGACGCAGTAGCCGTGGCCGGTGACGCACTGCTGGACGCGCGCCATGAAGGCTTCCTGCTCGAAGGGGATCTCCGGGAACAGGATGATGTGCGGCGGCTCGCCCGGCTTGCTGCCGGCGAGGCCGCCGGCCGCGGCGATCCAGCCGGCGTGGCGGCCCATGACCTCGAGCACGAACACCTTGGTCGAGGTGCGCGCCATCGAGGCGACGTCCAGGCCGCCCTCGAGCGTCGAGATCGCGATGTACTTGGCCACCGAGCCGAAGCCCGGGCAGCAGTCGGTGTGCGGCAGGTCGTTGTCGACGGTCTTGGGCACGCCGATGCAGGTGACCGGGTAGCCGAGCTGCTCGCCGATCTGGGACACCTTGTGGGCGGTGTCCATCGAGTCGTTGCCGCCGTTGTAGAAGAAGTAGCCGATGTCGTGCGCGCGGAACACCTCGATCAGCCGCTCGTATTCGGCGCGGTTCTGCTCGAGCCCCTTGAGCTTGAAGCGCGCCGAGCCGAAGGCGCCGGCCGGCGTGTGCTTGAGCGCCCGGATGGTGGCGCGGCTCTCGCGCGTGACGTCGATGAGGTCCTCGGTGAGCGCGCCGACGATGCCGTCGCGGCCGGCGTACACGCGGCCGATCTTCCGCGGGTACTTCAGCGCGGTCTCGATGACGCCGCAGGCCGAGGCGTTGATGACGGCGGAAACGCCGCCGGACTGGGCGTAGAACGCATTGCGGGGGGTGGGCTTCTTCATGACGCCGAAGGATACCCCAACTGGCGCGGGGGAAAGCTGTGCGCCGGGTCCGGGGTTTGACCGCGCCGGCCCGGCGCCGCTACTGTAAACGGATGCGTATCGTACTGTTGGGCGCGCCGGGCTCCGGCAAGGGTACCCAGTCGCAGCGGCTGGTGGAGCGTTTCGGGATTCCGCAGATCTCCACCGGGGACCTGCTGCGCGCGGCCGTGCAGCGCGGTACCGAGTACGGCCTGCGGGCCAAGGCGGCCATGGACGCCGGGCAGCTGGTGGTCGACGAGATCGTCCTCGGCATCATCCGCGACCGGCTCGCGGAGCCGGATGCGCAGAAGGGATTCATTCTCGATGGCTTCCCGCGCAACCAGGCGCAGGCCGAGGCCCTGGGCCACATGCTGAAGGCCATGGGGCAGCCGCTGGATGCCGTCGTGCTGTTCGAGGTCGACAGCGCCGAGCTGGTGCGGCGGATCAGCGGCCGGCACCTTGCGCCGGCGCCTGCAGTCGCGTCTTTAACATCACCACACGGCACCGCCAGCGGCCACCGCACTGCGATCGCTGCGACGACCAGCCCGAGCTGGTGCAGCGGCCGGACGACAACGAGGCCACGGTCGCGCGCCGGCTCGAGGTCTACGACGCGCAGACCCGGCCGCTGATCGATCACTACCGTGCCCAGGGCCTGCTGCACACGATCAACGCCGCACGCGAAGCGGTGACGGCGGAGCTGGTCGCCCCGGTGCTGGAGACGCTCGGTGGCACGGCCGAGCTGCCGGTGCTCGCACCGGCGAACAACGCGGCAAGCCAGCGGCCCGGCCGGCAGCCCGGCCAGTGGCCTCGAAGCGGAGCGCCCGGCGGCCAGCTCGGTTGCGGCGAAGCGCCCGAAGGCGAAGCGCCCGGCGAAGCCAGCGCCGGCGCGGACGACGGCGTCGGCGAGGAAGAAGCCCGCCGCGCGCAAGCGTCTGCGGCGAGCAAGCCGGTCGCGAAGCGGCCGGCCCGGAAAGCCGCTGCCAGGAAGGCCAGCCCGAAGAAGGCCAGCGCGAAGAAGGCCGCCGCACGCCGCTCCGTGCGCCGCCGCCGCTCATAGCGCGGCGAGCAGCGCTCTCCCCGACCACCGACCGCCGCCACCCCTCGAGCGGTCCGCCGCTGCGCGCGCCGGCCGCGAGCCGCTCCAGCTCGCGCCGCGTGGCCAGCAGTTCCGGCACGATCCCCAGGCGCGTGGCCACATCCTGCGTGATGCCGCCGAGCTGCCACGCGCTGCTGCTGCTCGGGATCGGGTCGCTGTCGGCCCGGGAGCGGTGGCAGCCGCGCTGAGCCCAGCGCGTCGATCATCGCGAGCAGCTGGGCGCCGCTGTTGCGGCGGATGCCCTCGGGCAGCTCGAACCCAAGCGCTCGGCTTCGGCGGCGTTGCGCGGCACGCGCAGCACGATGTCGCGTAGCGCTGCGTCGGGCAGGATCCAGCCGCGCGGCCGGTCCGAGTCCATGGCGCGCTGCTCGCGCCAGGCGGCGAGGCGCTGCGCGAGTTCGCGCCGGCCGTCGTCGAGATGGCCAGTCCCTTGAGCCGTTTCCAGGCCTCGGCCGGATCCACCGCGAAGGAGCCGGCCTCGTCCAGCTCGTAGCCATCTCCTCCGCGAACCAGGCCTGGCGGCCGGCCGCTCGGCTCGGCGTCGAGCGCCGAGCGCAGCGGCAGCAGGTAGCGGACGTCGTCGAGCGCGTAGTCGAGCTGCTCGGGACTCAGGGGGCGGCGGCTCAGTCGGTGCGCGTCTGGCTCGCGTGCAGCCGCACGCCCAGCAGCCGCTGCACCAGGTCGGCGTAGCCGATGCGGCAGCATCCCGACGAGCGCCGCAGCCACCTGCGTGTCGTAGATGCCGGTGAGCATGCCGCACATCGGGAACAGCACCTCCAGGTCCTGGCGCGCGGCGTGCAGCACCTTGCGGACGCCGCCGGCCAGCAGCAGCCGCAGCGCCGCCAGGTCGGTGAGCGCCAGCGTGTCGGCCGCCGCGCTGCCCTCAGCGGTGGTGAGCTGCAGCAGGCACAGCTGCGCGTAGTAGGTGCGCTCGCGCATGAACTCGGTGTCGATGCCGACGGCAACCGCGGCAGCGGAGCGCGTAGCGTAGGCGGCGAGGCCGGCGGTGTCGCCGATGAGCGCGGCGGCGTTGTGTGTAGAATCCATGGCGTGATTATGCGGGGCCGGACTTGAGCTCGAAACCGGAAAACGCGCTGGTCGCGCTGGCGCGCCTGTACTTCGGCATCGCCATCTGTCGCGGCACGGCCGAGGTGCCGGGTGTGCCGCTGCTGCCGTGGCTGACGGCGGCGGTCTACGCCGCGCTGACCGCACTGCTGTCGGCGGTGCTGGGGCTGCGCGGCAACTGGCCAGGCGAGCTGGCCTTCGACAGCGCGTACACCGTCGGCTGGGCCTGGCTGCTGCTGCGCCTGGCCGGGCGGCCGGAGCGCTGCGGGCAGACGGTGAGCGCGCTGTTCGGCTTCCAGCTGGTGCTCGCGCCGCTGACGGTCGGCGTGCAGGCGCTGGTCCCGGAGCAGCTGCGCCCCGACGATCCGCAGCTGCTGGCATTGCAGCTGGCGGTGCTGGTGCTGCAGGCGTGGATCATCGCGGCGACCGCGCACATCGTGCGCGACGCCTTCGAGTGGCCGCTGGCCGCCGGCGTCGCGCTGGCGATCTTCCTGCTGGTGGTGGAGGTGCTGCTGATGCGCGTGCTGTTCCAGGCGGGGACCGGCTGATGCACGTCCACATCCTCGGCATCTGCGGCACGTTCATGGGCGGCATCGCCGCGATCGCGCGCGCCGCCGGCCACCGCGTCACCGGCTCGGACCGCAGCGTCTACCCGCCGATGAGCACGCAGCTCGAGGCGCTCGGCATCGAGCTCACCGAGGGCTACGAGGCCGCGCAGCACCGAGCCGGCGCCCGACGTGGTCGTGGTCGGCAACGTCGCCCAGGCCGTGGCATGCCGGTGGTCGAGGCGCTGCTCGAACGCGGCCTGCCGTTCGCCTCCGGCGGAATGGCTGGCGCGCGGTGCTGCATGATCGCTGGGTACTGGCGGTGGCCGGCACCGGCAAGACCACGACCTCGAGCCTGCTCGCCTGGATCCTCGGGGACGCCGGTCTCGCGCCGGGCTTCCTGATCGGCGGCATCCCGGCCAATTTCGGCATCAGCGCACGGCTCGGCGCCGCGCCGTTCTTCGTCATCGAGGCGGACGAGTACGACACCGCGTTCTTCGACAAGCGGCCGAAGTTCCTGCACTACCGGCCGCGCACGCTGGTGCTGAACAACCTCGAGTACGACCACGCCGACATCTACCCGGATCTCGCGTCCATCGAGCGCCAGTTCCACTACCTGGTGCGCACCGTGCCGCCCTCGGGACTCATCGTCGCCAACGACGCCGAAACGAGCCTGGATCGCGTGCTGGCCGCCGGTTGCTGGAGCGGGCTCACCCGCTTCGGCCGCGGCTCCGGGTCGGAATGGTCGGTCGAGGCGCTGGCGGCCGACCATTCGCGCTTCGCGATCCGCCAGGCTGCGGAGCGCGTCGCGACGGTGGAGTGGGCACTGCTCGGCGCGCACAACGCCGACAACGCGCTCGCCGCGCTGCTGGCCGCGTGTCACGCGGGCGTGCCGCTGGCGCGCGGCGCCGAGGCGCTCGGCCGCTTCCAGGGTGTGCGCCGGCGCCTGGAGCTGCGCGGCACGGTGGCCGGTGTGCAGGTCTACGACGACTTCGCGCACCATCCGACGGCGATCGCCACCACGCTCGACGGGCTGCGCCGGCGCGTGAGTGCACAGCGCATCGTCGCGGTGTTCGAGCCGCGCTCGAGCATGCGCCTCGGCGTGCACCAGGGTGCGCTGGCCGCCGCGCTCGTCGGCGCCGACGAGGTCTGGGTGTACGCGCCGCCGACGCTCGGCAGGACGTGGGCGCCGCTGGCGCCGCTCGGCTCCGCGCGCACGGTAATGGCGACATGGATGCGCTGCTCGCGGGCCTGGCCGGCGCGCTGCGCGCCAGGATCTTGCCTGCATCGCCCAAGGCAACGGCGGCTTCGGCGGCCTGCACGCGCGGCTGCTCGCCGTGCTGCAGGCGCCTCCGGCGGTGCCGGTACGGCGAACGCGCCGGGCTGAGCAGCGGCGGCCGCTCCAGCCGCTCGCCGCGGCGCGCCGGCGCGCGGCATCGATGCGCACCACCTCGGTGGCGAGCGTACCGTCGCTGCGCAGCGTGAAGGTGCGGTAGCCGGGCAGCGCCAGGTCGATGGCGAACTGGTCAGGGTGCGGCGAGGAACTGCGCGCAGGTCGAGGGCACGCCGAGCAGCCGCACGCCGCGCCGCAACGCCTCGAACTCCTGGTGCACGTGACCCCAGACGAGCGCGCGCGCCACTGTGGCGGTCGAGCACGGCGAACAGGTCGGCGGCGTTGTGCAGCCCGGCCGAGTCGAGCCAGCGGCTCGCGTGCGGCACCGGGTGATGGTGCACGCCGACCAGTACGTAGCGCCCGCCGGCGGTGGCCAGCGCGCGCTCGAGCCGCTCGAGTTCCGGGCTGCCTGCAGATGGCCGTGCGCGTGGCCGGGCACCGAAGCTGTCGAGCAGCACGATGCGCCACGCGCCGATATCGACGTGCCCGCCGACCTGCTTGCGGTGTGCCCGCCACCGCGTGCGGCAGCAGCCGGCACGTCGTGGTTGCCGGGCAGGCAGTAGACCGGGAGGCCCGTTGTGAGCATCTCGACGCGGAAGTGACGGTAGCCGCCCGGCTCGTCGTGGACGATGTCGCCGGTCACCAGCAGCGCGTCGTAGCGCGCGCCGTCCGCGAGCGCGTGCGCCAGCACGGCGCGCAGCGCGCAGGAAGCGTTGCGACGCCGCGCAGCGCACCCTGCGGACTCGCGAACAGGTGCGGGTCGGAGATATGCTGGCAGGCGGACGTCAGCATTCATGTCGGTCATGTTGACGCCGGCCGCGCAGGTGCCAGGTGACCTGCTTCATGGTCGCTGCCGGCTCGAGGTGGTATGACCGGTGATGCGGCTCGCGGGTTCTGTGCGCGCGTCACACAGATGTCAAACCGTGCGGGCTGTCCGTCTTTGGCGACGGTGGTGAATTCAGGCCAGATCCCCCGTGGAGAGTTCGGCCAGCGCTGTGAGGGCGCGTGGCCTGGACGGTGCTGCGGCTGCTCGGCGCGGGGGACCTGGTCCGTGGGGCGCGAGTGTCAGGGCAAGCGCCCGGCGATTCCGCGACGCGGGTCCCAATCGCGTTGCCCGGCATCGTCCCATGGTGGAAAATCCTCGTTCCCCCTCCTGCGCCGCCGGAACGCCATGCCCATGCCCACCCGCCGCGAACTCGCCAACGTGATCCGCGTCCTCGCGATGGACGCCGTGCAGCAGGCCAATTCCGGCCACCCCGGCGCCCCGATGGGCATGGCCGACATCGCCGAGGTGCTGTGGCGCGAGGTGCTCAAGCACAACCCGGCCAACCCGGCGTGGTGGGACCGCGACCGCTTCGTGCTGTCCAACGGCCACGCCTCGATGCTGCTGTACGCGCTGCTGCACCTGACCGGCTACGCCGTCGGCATGGACGAGCTGCGCAACTTCCGCCAGCTCGGCAGCCGCACCGCCGGCCATCCCGAGCACGACGTCGCGATGGGCATCGAGACCACGACCGGGCCGCTGGGCCAGGGTCTCGCCAACGCCGTCGGCATGGCGCTCGCCGAGAAGCTGCTGGCCGCGGAGTTCAACCGCCCCGACCTCGAGATCGTCGATCATCGCACCTGGGTGTTCTGCGGCGACGGCTGCCTGATGGAGGGCATCTCGCACGAGGCCGGCTCGCTCGCCGGCACGCTCGGGCTCGGCAAGCTGGTGGTGTTCTACGACGAGAACGGCATCTCGATCGACGGCGAGGTGCGCGGCTGGTTCGGCGACGGCAGCGCGGCGCTTCGAGTCCTGCAACTGGAACGTGCTGCGCGACGTCGACGGCCAGGACGGCGAGGCGGTCGCCGGGCGATCCGTACGGCGATGGCCGACGCCACGCGCCCGACGCTGATCTGCTGCCGCACGGTGATCGGCTTCGGCGCGCCGACCCGCGCGCCAGCTCCAGCCAAGGCCCACGGCGAGGAGCGCTCGGCGCCGAGGAAGTCGCCGGCGCGCGCAAGGCCCTCGGCTGGACGCTGCCGCCGTTCGAGGTACCCGCGGGCCCGCGCGCCGCCTGGAACCGTGCCGATGCGGGTCGTGCCGCCGGGCGCGCTGGCAGGCGCTGTTCACGCGCTATCGCAGCGCGCACCCGAACTGGCCGCGGCCTTCGAGAGCCGGCGCATGAGCGGCGAACTTCCGGCGAGCTGGCCGGAAGTGCGCGCGGCGGCGCTCGCGCACCGCCGGCGCTTTCCAGCAGGAGCGTGGCGACGCGCGCCGCCTCGCAGGCGACGCTCAACGTGATCGGCCCCGCCTTGCCCGGCCTCATCGGCGGCTCGGCCGACCTCACGCCCTCGAACAACACCTGGCGCAAGGACTCGAGCGCGGTCCTACCCGGCGCCGGCAACAACTACCTGCACTACGGCGTGCGCGAGTTCGGCATGACGGCGCTGATGAGCGGGCTGGCGCTGCACGGCGGCTTCGACACCCTACGGCGGCACCTTCCTGGTGTTCTCCGACTATGCGCGCAACGCGGTGCGCATGGCCGCGCTGATGCACCAGCGCGTGATCCTGGTGTACACGCACGATTCGATCGGCCTCGGCGAGGACGGCCGACGCACCAGCCGGTCGAGCACGTCGAGGCCTGCGACTGATGCCGAACCTCGAGGTCTGGCGCCCGGCCGATGCTTGCGAGACCGCGGCGGCCTGGATCGCCGCGATCGAGCGCGACGACGGGCTACGACCGGCGCTGGTGCTGACGCGTCAGGGCCTGCCGCAGGTTCGCGCGCGATGAGCGCGCGCGCCAGCGTCGCGCGCGGCGGCTACGTGCTGCTCGACGCCGCGGGCGGCTTGCCAGGTGCATCGTCATCGCCGCCGGCTCCGAGGTGTCGCTGGCGCTGCCGGTGGTGCAGAAGCTGCAGGCCGCGGGCCGGCGCGTGCGGCTGGTATCGATGCCCTCGACCGACGTGTTCGACGCCCAGGACGCCGCCTGGCGCGAAGCGGTGCTGCCGGCGGCCGTCACGCGCCGGCTGGCGCTCGAGGCGGGCGCCACCGGGGGCTGGTGGAAATACGTGGGCCTCGGCGGCCGGGTGCTGGGCGTGGACCGCTTCGGCGCCTCCGGCAAGGCACCCGACCTGTTCCGCAAGTTCGGCCTGACACCGGACAATGTGGAGCGGCTGGTACTAGAATTGCTGGCTTGAACCGAACGACACCTTGAAGGAAGCAGGACCATGGCAGTGAAAGTTGGCATCAATGGCTACGGCCGCATCGGTCGCAACGTGCTGCGCGCGCTGTACGAGGCGGGCCGCACCAAGGACATCCAGATCGTCGCGGTCAACGACCTGTGCGACTCGCAGACCAACGCCCACCTGACGCAGTACGACACCGCCCACGGCAAGTTCCCGGGCAAGGTCAGCGTCGAGGGCGATTGCATCGTCGTCAATGGCGACCGCATCAAGGTGTTCGCCGAGCGCGATCCGGCCAAGATCCCCTGGGGCTCGGTCGGCGCGGACTTCGTGCTCGAGTGCACCGGCTTCTTCACCACCAAGGCCGATGCCGGCAAGCACATCGCGGGCGGCGCGAAGAAGGTGGTGATCTCGGCGCCGGGCGGCAAGGACGTCGACGCGACCATCGTCTATGGCGTCAACCACGACGTGCTCAAGTCCTCGCACACGGTGATCTCCAACGCCTCGTGCACCACCAACTGCCTGGCGCCGCTCGCCAAGGTGCTGAACGACAAGATCGGCATCGTCAGCGGCCTGATGACCACCATCCACGCCTACACCAACGACCAGCGCCTCACCGACGTGTACCACGAGGACATCCGCCGGGCGCGCTCGGCCACCATGTCGATGATCCCGACCAAGACCGGTGCCGCCGCCGCGGTCGGCCTGGTGCTGCCGGAGCTCAAGGGCAAGTTCGACGGCTTCGCGGTGCGCGTGCCGACCATCAACGTCTCGCTGGTCGACCTGACGTTCGTGCCGAAGCGGGCGACGAGCGTCGAGGAAATCAACGCGGCGATGAAGGCGGCGGCCGAGGGCCCGCTCAAGGGCATCCTCGCCTGCACCAGCGCGCCGCTGGTCTCGATCGACTACAACCACGACGCGCATTCCTCGACCTACGACGCCACGATGACGCGCATCATCGAGGGCGGCCTGGTGAAGGTGTGCTCGTGGTACGACAACGAGTGGGGCTTCTCCAACCGCATGCTCGACACGACGCTCGCCTGGTCGCGCGCGGCATGAGCGGGCCGCGGCCGCTGCGCATGGCGGACCTGGACCTCGCCGGCAAGCGGGTCCTGATCCGCGAGGACCTGAACGTGCCGGTGCAGGGCGGCGCCGTCAGCAGCGACGCGCGCATCCGCGCGGCGCTGCCGACGATCCGCGCGGCGCTGGACAAGGGTGCGCGCGTGCTGCTGCTCTCGCACCTCGGGCGCCCGGAGGAGGGCAAGTGCGAGCCGGAGTTCTCGCTGGCGCCGGTGGCGGCCAGGCTCTCCGAGCTGCTCGGCAAGCCGGTGCCGCTGGTGCGCGACTGGCTCGGCGGCGTCGACTGCGCCCCGGGCAGCGCGGTGCTGTGCGAGAACGTCCGCTACAACAAGGGCGAGAAGAAGGACAGCGAGGAGCTGGCGCGGCGCATGGCCGGGCTGTGCGACGTGTTCGTGATGGACGCCTTCGGCACGGCGCACCGCGCCGAGGCGAGCACCCACGGTGTCGCCAGGTTCGCGCCGGTGGCCTGCGCCGGGCCGCTGCTGGTCGCCGAGCTCGACGCGCTCGAGCGCGCGCTGCAGAAGCCGGCGCGGCCGCTGGTGGCGATCGTGGCCGGCTCCAAGGTCTCGACCAAGCTCACCGTGCTCGAATCGCTCCTCGACAAGGTCGACCAGCTCATCGTCGGCGGCGGCATCGCCAACACCTTCCTCGCGGCGACCGGCGTCAAGGTCGGCAAGTCGCTGCACGAGGCCGACATGCTCAACATCGCGCGCAAGCTCCTCGAGCGCGCCCGCGCGCGCGGCGCCGAGATCCCGCTGCCGAGCGACGTGGTGGTGGCGCGCGAGTTCGCCGCCACGGCGCACGCCGACGTGCGGCCGGTGGCCGAGGTCGCGGCCGACGAGATGATCCTCGACATCGGCCCGGACTCGGCCGATCGCTGCTGCGCGCTGCTGAAGTCGGCGGGCACGATCGTCTGGAACGGCCCGGTCGGCGTGTTCGAGTTCGACCAGTTCGGCGAGGGCACGCGCGCCATCGCCAACGCCATCGCCAGCAGCAAGGCATTCTCGCTGGCCGGCGGCGGCGACACGCTGGCGGCGATCGAGAAGTACGGCGTCGAGGACGGCATCTCCTACATCTCCACCGGTGGCGGCGCGTTCCTCGAGTTCGTCGAGGGCAAGACGCTGCCGGCGGTCGCGATCCTGCAGGAACGCGCGCGCGGCGACTGAGCGCCGGGACCATGGACACCACCCGCCGCACCAAGATCGTCGCGACCCTCGGGCCCGCCACCGATGACGACGCTGTCATGGCCGGCATGGTGCAGGCCGGCCTCGACGTGGCGCGCATCAATTTCTCGCACGGCACGCGCGACGCCCAGCGCCGCCAGGTCGAGCGCGTGCGCGCGGCCGCCAAGGCCGCCGGCCGCTACATCGGCGTGCTGGCCGACCTCGCCGGGCCGAAGATCCGCATCGAGAGCTTCCGCGACGGCAAGGTGCAGCTGGTGGAGGGCGCGCCGTTCGCGCTCGACACGCGGCTCGACCCGCAGGCCGGCACGCCCACCGAGGTCGGCTGCGCCTACACCAACCTGCCGGCCGACGTGCGCAAGGGCGACACGCTGCTGCTCAACGACGGCCAGATCGTGCTCGACGTCGAGCGCGTCGCGCCGACGCGCATCGAGTGCGTGGTGCGCGTCGGCGGCGAGCTGTCGAACCGCAAGGGGCTGAACCGCCAGGGCGGCGGCATCTCGGCGCCGGCGCTGACCGAGAAGGACATGGAGGACATCCGCCTGGCGGCCGAGCTCGGCATCGATTTCCTCGCCGTGTCCTTCGCGCGCGACGGCGACGACGTGCGGCGCGCGCAGGCCGAGCTGCGCCGCTGGCGCGGCGAGGGCCGCATCGTCGCCAAGATCGAGCGCCACGAGGCGCTCGACAACCTCGCCGGCATCCTCGCGGTCGCCGACGCGGTGATGGTGGCGCGCGGCGACCTCGGCGTCGAGATGGGCTACGCCGAGCTCACCGGCCTGCAGAAGACCATCATCCGCCAAGCGCTGGCGCGCAACCGCGTGGTCATCACCGCGACGCAGATGATGGAATCGATGATCGCCAACCCGATCCCGACGCGCGCCGAGGTCAGCGACGTCGCCAACGCGGTGCTCGACGGCACCGACGCGGTGATGCTGTCGGCCGAGACCGCGGCCGGCAAGTACCCGGTCAAGGCGGTGCAGGCGATGTCCGAGGTGATCCAGGGCGCCGAGAAGTACCAGCTCGGATCGCTCCGTGGCCTGGTGCGCGCCGAGGAGGAGTTCACCAGCACCGAGGAGGCGATCTCGATGGCGGTGATGTACGCCGCCAACCACATGCGGGTGCGCGCGATCGTCGCGCTGACCGAATCGGGCAGCACGCCGCTGCTGATGTCGCGCATCCGCTCCGACATGCCGATCTACGCCTTCACGCGCCACGAGGCCACGCGCCGCCGCGTGACGCTGTACCGCAACGTCTACGCCGTGCCCTTCGACATCACCAGCACCGACAGCGCGACGCTCTACCCGGCGATCTTCGACCGCCTGCTGGAGATCGGGCTGGTCGACGTCAACGACCTCGTGATCCTCACCAAGGGCGAGCTGTCCGGCGTCTCCGGCGGCACCAACTCGCTGCAGATCCTGCGCGTCACGCAGCGCTAGGGCGCGGCGCCGCGGCGCGGCGCTAGAATATGGCGTCCGGTCCCTGCCAGGGCACAAGGAGCGAGCGTGGCCCAGGAACTCCTGCCATCGCAGCTGTTCACGCGCTGTGATCCCGGCGCGCTCGGTTTCGAGCTCACCTCCGGGATCCGCGCCGCCGACGGCGAGCTGGCGCAGGCGCGGGCGCTCGAGGCGCTGCGCCTCGGCATGCGCATCGGCTCCTGGGCGCACAACGTCTACGTGATGGGCCAGCCCGGCAGCGGGCGGCACGCCGTCGTGCGCCGGGAGCTGGAGCGCGAGGCGGCCACGCGGGCGCCGCCCGACGACTGGTGCTACGTCAACCGCTTCGACGACCCGCAGCGGCCGCGCGCGCTGCGCCTGCCGAGCGGGCGCGGCGTGCAGCTCAAGGCCGACATGCGCGAGCTGGTGCGCGACCTGCGCGCGGCGCTGCCCGAGGCGCTGGAATCGGAGGGCTACCGCCGGCGCCGCGCCGAGGTCGACCGCGAGTTCGAGGAGCACGTGCAGCGCTCGTTCGAGTCGGTGCAGAAGCAGGCCGAGGCGCAGGGCCTCACGCTGGTGCAGGCGCCCGACGGCTTCGGCATCGTGCCGGTGCGCGACGGCGCGGTGCTGCCGAGCGAGCAGTTCGAGCAGCTGCCGGAGGCCGAGCGCCAGGCGATCCGCGCGCGCATCGATGCGGTCGGCGAGGTGCTGCGCGCGCACCTGGGCGAGATCCCGCGCTGGCAGCGCGAGCGCCACCGGCGCCGCCGCGAGCTCGACCGCGAGGTGACCGCCGCGACGGTGCGCGGGCAGATCGAGGAGCTGCGCGCGCGCTACGCCGACTGCCCGGGCGTGCTCGAGCACCTGCAGGCGCTCGAGGGCGACCTGGTGGAGAACGCGCGCGGCACCTTCCACGCCGAGCCCCCGCCGATCGCGCTGCCCGGCCTGGAGCGCGCCGATGCGCAGGCGCGCTTCGGGCGCTACGACGTCAACGTGCTGGTGGATGGCCGCGGCATGCGCGGCGCCCCGGTGGTCTACGAGGGCACGCCGACCTACCAGAACATCCTCGGCCAGTGCGAGAGCATGGCGCAGTTCGGCGCGCTGGTGACCGACTTCATGCTGGTGCGGCCCGGGGCGCTGCACCGCGCCAACGGCGGCTTCCTGATCCTCGACGCCGAGCGGCTGCTGGCGCAGCCGTTCGCCTGGGACGCGCTCAAGCACGCGCTGTTCGAGCGCTGCATCCGGGTCGAGTCGCTGGGCCAGCGCCTCAGCCTGATCAGCACGGCCTCGCTCGAACCCGAGCGCATCCCGCTGCAGCTGCGCGTGGTGCTGGTCGGCACGCGCGCGGTCTACGACCTGCTGTGCGAGTACGACGTGGAGTTCGCCGAGCTGTTCAAGGTTCCGGCCGACTTCGACGACGAGCTGGAACGCACGCCCGCGAACACGCTGCGCTACGCGCAGATGATCGCGGCGACCGCGGCCGGCGAGCTGGCGCTGCCGCTGCAGGCCGCCGCGGTGGCGCGCCTGGTAGAGCACGGCGCGCGCCTGGCGGGCGATGCCCGCAAGCTCAGCACCCACCTGCGCAGCATCCAGGACTGCGTGCGCGAGGCCGGCTACTTCGCCCAGGTCGCGGGGCGCGAGGTGATCGAGGCGGCCGACGTGCAGCGCGCGCTCGACGAGGCGCGGCGGCGCCTGGCGCGCGCCCACGAGGCGACGCTCGAGGCGATCCGCCACAATAGCCTCCTGGTCGGGCTGGAGGGCAGTGCGGTCGGCCAGCTCAACGGCCTGTCGGTGGTGCGGGTCGGCGGCGAGCACTACGGCCAGCCGGCGCGCATCACCGCCACGGCCCGCATCGGCGACGGCGACGTCGTCGACATAGAGCGCGAGGTCAAGCTCGGCGGCGCGATCCATTCCAAGGGCGTGCTGATCCTCGCCGCCCTGGTCGGTGCGCGCTTCGGCGCCGCCGAGCCGCTGTCGCTGCACGCCAGCCTGGTGTTCGAGCAGAGCTATGGCGGCGTCGAGGGCGACAGCGCCTCGCTGGCCGAGGCCTGCGCGCTGCTGTCGGCGATCGGCGGCGTGCCGCTGCGCCAGGGCCTGGGCGTCACCGGCTCCATCAACCAGCACGGCGCGGTGCAGGTGATCGGCGCGGTCAACGAGAAGATCGAAGGTTTCTTCCAGGCCTGCCAGCAGCGCGGCCTCGATGGCAGCCAGGGCGTGATCATCCCGGCCGACAACGTGCCGCACCTGATGCTGCACGCGGACGTCGTGGCGGCGGTGGCCGCCGGCCGCTTCCACGTGCACGCGGTGCGCACGCTCGACGAGGCGCTGGAGCTGCTCGGCGGGCTGCCGGCCGGCGAGCGCGGCGCGGACGGCGCCTTCCCCGCGGGCAGCTGCAACGCGCGCGTGGCCGCGCGCCTGCGCGGATTCGCGCAGGGCCGTCAGGAGTTCGCGCGCGAGGCCCGGGCGGCGGCCGGGGACACGCCGGGCCCGGCGAACAGCCGGTAGCGAGAATCCGGTTCATGTCGTCCCCCCGGGTTGTCCGTTAGTCTTGGGAGCATGAGCCCGGGATCGCCACGTCCAGGCAGCGCCGCGCCAGGGGCCCGGGTCGGGCTGGTGCTGCCCGGCGGTGGTGCGCGCGCCGCCTACCAGGTCGGCGTCCTCAAGGCGATCGCCGAGTTCCTGCCCGGCACGCCCAATCCGTTCCGCATCGTGGTGGGTACCTCGGCCGGCGCGGTGTCGGCCGCGGTCGTGGCCTCCGAGGCCTTCCGCTGGCAGCGCGCGGTGGCGGCGCTCGAGGCCGTGTGGGCCAATTTCCGCGTGCACCACGTGTTCCATGCCGATGCGCTCAGCATGCTGCGCTCCGGCCTGCACTGGGCGCTCTCGCTCGCCAGCGGCGGCCTGCTGCTGCCGCCGCCACGGGCGCTGTTCGACAACGCGCCGCTCCGCCAGCTGCTGGAGCGGCGCATCAACTGGCGCCACCTGCAGCGCAGCATCGACAGCGGCCACCTCGATGCGCTGGCGCTGTGCGCCACCAGCTACACCGCCGCGACCTCGGTGGCGTTCTTCCAGGGGCGCACCGGCCTGCCGGAGTGGTCGCGGCAGCAGCGGCTCGGCCGGCGCTGCCGGCTGCAGCTCGATCACCTGATGGCCAGCCTCGGCGTGCCGATGCTGTTCCCGGCGGTGCAGATCGGGGAGGAATACTACGGCGACGGCGCGCAGCGCCAGCTCTGGCCGCTGAGCCCGGCGATCCACCTGGGGGCCGACCGGCTGGTGGTGATCGGCGTGCGCGCCGAGCAGGGCGCAGGCGTCCCGGGCCGGGTGCAGGTCGCCACCCACCCGCCGACGCCGGGCCAGCTGTTCGGCTACATGCTCGACACGCTGTTCATGGACCAGATCTACGCCAACATCGAGCACATCGTGCGGCTCAACCACATCGTCGACCTGGCGCCGCAGGCGATCCCCGAGGCGCACAAGGTCGCGACCCTGATGATCGCGCCCAACGTCGACCTCGGGCAGCTGGCGCTCGAGCACGTGCGCAGCCTGCCGCGGGCGCTGCGCGCGCTGCTGCGGGTCATGGGCGCCCGCGGCCGCGGCGGCGCCCAGCTCGCCAGCTACCTGCTGTTCGAATCGAGCTATACCCGCGAGCTGATCCGCCTCGGCTACGCCGATGCGCAACGCCGCCGCGCCGAGCTCATCGAGTTCCTCGGCAGCGATACGCTGTCGCAGACCACGGTGCTGCCCGGCCCGCGGCGCGCGGGCGCGCTGCGCCGGCCGCCGTCAGGTCAGGAACAGGGTGCCCAGGCCGAGCAGCGTCGCGAAGCCGATGCAGTCGGTGAAGGTCGTCAGGATCACCCCGGCCGATAGCGCCGGGTCGATGCGCAGCCGCCGCAGCGCCAGCGGCACGACCACGCCGACGATCGCCGCCACCAGCAGGTTGACCACCATCGCCGCGCCGATGATCGCCGCGATCTTCCAGGTGCCGAACCAGCTGATCGTCACCGCCGCGACGACGATCGCCCAGATCAGGCCATTGACGCCGCCGACGGCGATCTCCTTGAACAGCAGCCAGCGCGCGTTGGCCCACTGCACCTGGCCGAGCGCCAGGCCGCGGATGATCAACGTCACGGTCTGCGTGCCGGCGATGCCGCCCATGCTGGCGACGATCGGCATCAGCGCCGCGAGCGCCGCGACCTTCTCGATCGTGCCCTCGAAGGGACGCACCACCGCGGCCGCCATGAACGCCGTCACCAGGTTGATGCCGAGCCACAGCAGCCGGCGGCGCGTCGAGGTCATGACGCCCGCGAACACGTCCTCCTCGTCGTGCAGGCCGGCCATGCTCATGACCGAGTGCGCGGCTTCCTCGCTGATGACGTCGACCACGTCGTCGACCGTGATGCGGCCGAGCAGCTGGCCCTCGCCGTCGACCACGGCGGCCGACACCAGGTCGCGGTCCTGGAACAGGCGCGCGACCTCGCTGGCGGGCAGCTCCGGCGCGATGCGCGGCGAATCGATGTCGAGCAGCTCGGCGACGATCCCCTCGGGCTCGGCCGTCAGCAGCCGTGCCAGCGGCACGGTGCCGAGGTAGCGGTTGCGCCGGTCGACGATGAACAGGCTGTCGGTGCGCTGCGGCAGCTCGCCGCGCATGCGCAGGTAGCGCAGCACCACCTCGACGCTGGCGTCGGCGCGCACGCTCACCGTGTCGGTGTTCATCAGGCCGCCGGCGCTGTCCTCCGGCCAGGCGAGCACGCGGTTGAGGCGCTCGCGGTCCGACTGGTCCATCGACTTGAGCAGCTGGCGGGTGAGGTTCTCGGGCAGGTCGGCCACCAGGTCGGCGAGGTCGTCGACCTCGAGGTTCTCGGTGGCCGCCGCCAGCTCCTCGGGTTCCATCCCGCGGATCAGGCCGCCGCGGATGTGGTCGCTGAGCTCGACCAGCACCTCGCCCTCGACCTCCGGCTCGACGAATTCCCACACCACCTCGCGCTGCGCCGGCGGGAGCGATTCGAGCAGCTGGGCGATCTCGGCCGGATGCAGCGCGTGCACCACGCGCTGCGCGGTGCGCAGCGCACCCTGGCCGAGCGCGGCGCGCAGCGTCGCCAGGCGCGCCTGGCGCGCGCTGCCGAGGACCAGGGGCGTGGTGGCCGGGGCGTTCATGCGCCGTGCCCGCCCGGCGCCGGGGCCGCCGCCGCCAGTGCGGCCTCGATCCAGCGGGCGGCGGGACGTCGGAGGGTCATCGAGGCTCCTGCGGCGGGCGGCAAGGGGGCGGCGTGGTGGCCGCAGTGTACGCGAAGCCGGCGGGGGCGGGCGCGCCGGCGCGCCCTACGGAATGACCGTGCTGTTCAGCGGCGCGGCACTGCTGCGAGAATCGTCCGGGTCAGGGCCGCGGCCGGCCCGGCGGCTGACGGAGGCGGACGTGGAAGAGGAACTCAAGCGGGCGGCACTCGACTACCATCGCCTGCCGACGCCCGGCAAGGTCGCGCTCGCCTCGACCAAGCCGCTCGGCAACCAGCGCGACCTCTCGCTCGCCTATTCGCCGGGCGTCGCCTACGCGTGCCTCGCCATCCGCGACGACCCGCTGCAGGCGGCGACGCTGACGGCGCGCGCCAACCTGGTCGCGGTGGTGAGCAACGGCACCGCGGTGCTCGGGCTCGGCAACATCGGGCCGCTGGCCGGCAAGCCCGTCATGGAAGGCAAGGCCTGCCTGTTCAAGAAGTTCGCCGGCATCGACGTGTTCGACATCGAGCTCGACGCGACCGATCCGGATCGCGTGGTCGAGATCGTCGCGGCGCTGGAGCCGACCTTCGGCGGCATCAACCTCGAGGACATCAAGGCGCCGGAGTGCTTCTACATCGAGCGCAAGCTGCGCGAGCGCATGAAGATCCCGGTGTTCCACGACGACCAGCACGGCACGGCGATCGTGGTCGCCGCGGCGGTGATCAACGGCCTGGCGGTGCTCGGCAGGGACATCCGCACGGTGCGGCTGGCGGCCTCGGGGGCCGGGGCCGCCGCGATCGCCTGCCTCGACCTGCTGGTGGCGGTCGGGCTGCCGCGCGGGCACATCAGCGTGGCGGACAGCCGTGGCGTCATCTACCGCGGCCGCCCCGACACCACCGATGCCGACAAGCTGCGCTACGCCCAGGACACGCCGGCGCGCACGCTCGGCGACATCGTCGCCGGCGCCGACATCTTCCTCGGGCTCTCGACGCGCGACGTGCTGACGCCGGCGATGGTCGGCACGATGGCGCCGCGCCCGCTGATCCTGGCCCTCGCCAATCCCGACCCCGAGATCCGCCCCGAGCTGGCGAAGCAGGCGCGCCCCGACTGCATCGTCGGCACCGGGCGTTCGGACTACCCGAACCAGGTCAACAACTCGCTGTGCTTCCCGTTCATCTTCCGCGGCGCGCTCGACGTCGGCGCGACGACCATCAACGAAGCCATGAAGCTCGCGACCGTGCACGCGATCGCCGAGCTGGCGCGCGCCGAGCAGTCGGACGTCGCGACCGCCGCCTACGGCGGCAACACCACGGCCGGCTTCGGGCCCGAGTACCTGATCCCGCGGCCCTTCGACCCGCGGCTGATCACGCGGATCGCGCCGGCAGTCGCCCGCGCCGCGATGGACAGCGGCGTCGCCACGCGGCCGATCGCCGACCTGGAGGCCTACCGCGAGCACCTCACCGAGTTCGTGTACCGCTCGCACTCGGCGATGCGGCCGGTGTTCGAGGCCGCCAAGCGCGCGCCGCAGCGCGTGCTGTTCGCCGAGGGCGAGGATCCGCGCGTGCTGCAGGCGGTGCAGGCGGCGGTCGACGAGGGGCTGTGCCGGCCGATCCTGGTGGGCCGCGCCGAGCTGATCGCCGCGCGCGTGGAGAAGCTCGGCCTGCGGCTCGAACCGGGGCGCAACTGCGAGGTGGTCAACATCCTGAACGACGCCCGCTTCCGCGACGCCTGGTCGGAGTACTACGAGCTGGCCAAGCGCCAGGGCGTGACGCGCGCCAAGGCGATGGAGGAGATGCGCAGCCGCACGACGCTCATCGGCGCGATCCTGGTACGGCGCGGCGACGCCGACGCGATGCTGTGCGGCACCGTCGGCACCTATGATGAGCACCTGAAGTACGTGCAGCGCGTGATCGGCCTGCGCCCGGGCGTGAGGACGATGGCGACCATGCAGATGCTGCTGCTGCCCGACCGGCAGCTGTTCGTCTGCGACACGCACGTCAACCCCGACCCGACCGCCGAGCAGGTCGCGGAGATGACGCTGCTGGCCGCCGACCAGGTGCGGCGCTTCGGCATCACGCCGAGCGTGGCGCTGCTGTCGCATTCGACCTTCGGCAGCTCCGAGGCCCCGTCGGCGCAGAAGATGCGCATGGCGCTCGAGCTGGTGGTCGACGCCGACCCGGACCTCGCGGTCGAGGGCGAGATGCGCGCCGACCTGGCGCTGTCGACGGCGCTGCGCGACCGCGACTTCCCCGACACGCGGCTGGTGCGCGACGCCAACCTGCTGATCATGCCCAACATGGACGCGGCCCACATCACCTGCAGCGCGCTGCGCATCGCGGCCGGCGGCGGCCTGACGGTCGGCGGCATCCTGCTGGGCGCGGCGCGGCCGGTGCACATCATGACGCCGTCCGCGACGGTGCGGCGCATCGTCAACATGGCGGCCTTCGCCAGCGCCGACGCCGGCGCGCAGCGCGCGCCGCTGGAACGCCGCGGATGAGCCGGGCGGCCCCCGGCGTGGTGTACTCGACCGGCGTCGGGCGCATCTGCCCCGGCTGCCGCCGGCCCGCCGACCAGTGCGCCTGCAAGCGCAGCGACGGCCGGCCCGCCAACCCCGGCGCCGGCGTGGTGCGCGTGGCGCGCGAGACGCAGGGACGCGGCGGCAAGGCCGTGACGGTGATCCGCGGGCTGAACCTGGATGCGGCGGCGCTGGCGCAGCTCGCCGGCGAGCTCAAGCGCCGCTGCGGCTCGGGCGGCACGGTGCGCGCGGGCGTGATCGAGATCCAGGGCGAACACCGCGACACGCTGGTCGCGGAGCTGCAGCAGCGCGGCCACCGCGCGCAGCGCGCCGGCGGCTAGTGCCGCATCAGCTTCCGGCGGTCGCCACGGCGGCGGCGGCGCCGCCGTTGGGCAGCGCCGCGTGCCGCACGCGCACCTCCGGCAGCACCGCGGCGAAGCGCTCGGCGAGCCGTTCGGCGATGTACACCGAGCGGTGCTGGCCGCCGGTGCAGCCGATCGCCGCCGTCAGGTAGCGGCGGTTGCTGCCGCGGTGCTCCGGGATGCGCGCCTCGAGGAAGCGCGCGACGTCGTCGATGAACTGCTGCACGCCCGGCTGGCCGGCGAGGAAGCGCTGCACCGGCTCGTCGCGCCCGGTGAGCGGGCGCAGCGCCGCGTCCCAGTAGGGGTTGGGGAGCGAGCGGGCGTCGAAGACGAAATCGGCGTCGCCCGGGATGCCGTGCTTGAAGCCGAAGGACTCGAACAGCAGCGACAGCCGCTCGCGCCGCCGCTGCTCGACGCGCTGGTGGACCAGCTCGCGCAGCTCGTGCACGCCCATCTGCGAGGTGTCGATCACCAGGTCGGCCGCGTGCAGCACCGGCTCGAGCAGGGTGCGCTCGGCCGCGATCGCCTCGCGCAGGCTCTCGCCGCTGCGGCTCAGGGGGTGCGCGCGCCGCGTCTCGCCGAAGCGCCGCAGCAGCTCGGCATCGCTCGCCACCAGGAACAGCGTCTCGCAGTCGATGCCGCTGCGGCGCAGCTCGTCGACCAGCGCCGGCACGGTGGCGATGTCGACGTCGGTGCTGCGCGCGTCGATGCCGACCGCGGTGCGCTGGAAGGCCGGGTCGCTGCTGCGCACGGTGTGCGAGACGAAGGCCTTGAGCAGCCCGGGCGGCAGGTTGTCGATGCAGTAGAAGCCCAGGTCCTCGAGCATGTGCAGCGCCACGCTCTTGCCCGAGCCGGACAGGCCGCTGAGGATGATGAGGCGCATCGCCACGGCGCCGTGCTGCCGTCCGGCGCGCTCAGCGGGCCGGACGCGCGCTCTTCTGCGCCTCGGCGGCGTGATGGTCGGTGACTTTCTCCTTGTGCTTGCGCACCAGGCGCTCGAGCTTGTCGGCGAGCGCGTCGATGGCGGCGTACATGTCGGCGTCCTCGGCCACCGCGTGGATCGTCTCGCCGCGCACGTGCAGCGTCGCCTCGGCCTTCTGCCGCAGCTTCTCCACCGTCAGGATCCAGTGCGCGTCGATCACCTGGTCGAAGTGGCGCACCAGGCGCTCGCACTTCTTGTCCAGGTAGCTGCGCAGGGCGGGGGTGATCTCGACGTGATGGCCTGTGACGCTCAGTTGCATGGCGTTCTCCTCTCTGCAGAATCCCTATCGGCTACCTGGCGGGCGGGCGCCGCCGTTCGTTCGACGGCGCCAGTCCCATGCTTTCACGATACTTCGCCACGGTGCGGCGTGCCACCGGGATGCCCTCGCCGGACAGCAGTTCGGCGATGCGGCTGTCGCTCAGCGGGCTGGCGCCGTCCTCGTCCTTGATGAGCTTGCGGATCTTGGCACGGATCGCGGTCGAGGAGGTGCCCGAGCCGTCGGCGCCCTCCACCTGGCTCGAGAAGAAGTAGCGCAGCTCGAACACGCCGCGCGGCGTGTGCATGTACTTGCCGGAGGTGACGCGCGACACCGTCGACTCGTGCATGCCGATGGCCTCGGCGATGTCGCGCAGGATCATCGGCCGCATGTGCTCCTCGCCGTGCTCGAGGAACTCGGCCTGCCGCTCGACGATCGAGCGCGCGACCTTGGTCAGCGTGTCGTTGCGGATCTCCAGGCTCTTGAGCAGCCAGCGCGCCTCCTGCAGCTGCGCGCGCAGCGTCGCATGGCCGGTGTTGCGCCCCAGCAGGCTGGCGTAGCCCTGGTTCAGGCGCACGCGCGGCAGCGTCGCCGGGTTGATCTCCACCGACCAGCCGCCGCGCGGCGTGCGGCGCACGAACACGTCCGGCACCACGTACTCGGCGGCGGCGCGGCTCACCACGGCGCCGGGATGCGGATGGCAGCCGCGCACCAGCGCCAGCGCCAGCTGGACTTCCTCCTCCCCGGCGCCCAGCACGCGGCGCAGCGCGGCGGTGTCGCCGCCGGCGACCAGGTCGAGGTGCTGCGCCGCGATGCGGCGCGCGCACTCGAGCCCCGGGGTGTCCGGCTCGAGCTGCCGCAGCTGCAGCTGCAGGCACTCGCTCACCGAGCGCGCGCCGACCCCCGAGGGGTCGAGCGTCTGCACGATCTCGAGCATGTGCTCGACCTCGGCCGGCGTCGCGTCGATCTCCGGCCGCAGCGTCGCGGCGATCTCCTCGAGCGGATCGGTCAGGTATCCGTCGTCGTTGACCGCATCGATGATCGCGCGGGCGATCGCCAGCTCGCGCGCGTCGAGCCGGACCAGCTCGATCTGCCACAGCAGGTGGTCGCGCAGCGTCCCGCCGCCCTCGTCGGCGAATTCCTGCTGGCGGTCGTCGTCGCCGGGGCTCCAGGGATTCTCCGCCGGCCCGACCGACTGGTCCGACCAGCCGTCATCGACCACCTCGACGCTGCTCTCGGGCTGCGTGTCCGCGGTCTCGCCGCCCATCTCGGTGGTTGCGAGCGATTCGTATTGGCCGGTCTCGGACTCCTCGTCCTGCTCCAGCATCACGTTGGTTTCGAGCAGGTCGCGGATGTGCGCCTGCAGTTCGATGGTGGGCAGCTGCAGCAGCCTGATCGCCTGCTGCAACTGCGGCGTCATCGTCAGTTGCTGGCCGAGCCGGAGCTGTAGAGAGGGCTTGAGCATCACATGCGGAACGATTCGCCCAAGTACACCTCACGCACTCGCGGGTTGGCAAGGACTTCCTCGGCATTTCCGGCCGCTATCACGGTTCCCCGGTCGACGATGTAGGCGCGCCCGCATACCCCGAGCGTTTCGCGCACGTTATGATCGGTGATCAGCACGCCGATGCCGTGCGCCGCGAGCTCGCGGATGATCTGCTGGATGTCGATCACCGAGAGCGGATCGACGCCGGCGAAGGGCTCGTCGAGCAGGATGAAGCGCGGATTGGCGGCGAGCGCGCGCGCGATCTCCACGCGCCGGCGCTCCCCGCCCGACAGCGACATGCCGAGCGAATCACGCACGTGGCCGATGCGCAGCTGCTCGAGCAGCTCGAGCAGCCGGCCGTCGCGCTGCGCGTCGTCGAGGTCGGCGCGCAGCTCGAGGATGGCCATGATGTTGTCGGCCACGGAGAGCTTGCGGAACACCGACGGTTCCTGCGGCAGGTAGCCGATGCCGGCCTTGGCGCGCTGGTCGATGCTCTGCGTGGTGATCTCGGCGTCGTCGAGGCGGATGCGGCCGCCGTCGGCCGGCACCAGGCCGACGATCATGTAGAAGGCGGTGGTCTTGCCGGCGCCGTTGGGGCCGAGCAGCCCGACGACCTCGCCGGTGCGGATCTCGAGCGTGAGGTCGCGCACCACCTGGCGGCCGCGATAGCTCTTGCTGAGGTGTTCGGCGGCGAGCAGCGTCACGGCTGGGTTCCGTTCGGCGCCGCGGGCGGCGGTGCAGGCGCAGGCGCTGGCGCGGGTGCGGGCGCGGGGCCGCCGCCGGGCGCCGGCGCGCCGCGCGGCCGGATCGTGCCGCTGACGCGCCCGCCGCCCGACGGGCCTTCGGCCTGCACGCGCTGCGCCACCAGGTTGTAGACGATGCGCGCGCCGTTGATCTCGTTGCGCCCGTCCGAGAGCCACGCGTCCTCGGTCAGCCGCACCTCGCTGCTGGCGAAGTCGTAATCGATAGCGCGGGCGTGGCCGCGGGCCGGCGTGCGGCCTTCGCCGACCTCGCCGGCGAACACCGCCGGCCCGCCGTGCACGGTGGCGGTCTGCACGCGGCTGTCGAGGAAGCGGACCGTGGCGTCGTCGGCGGTCAGTGCGCCCTGCGGCGTGTGCAGCCGCACGTTGCCGGTGAAGGTCCAGTTGCTGTCGTCGAATTCGAGCCCCGAGGCCTCGGCGAGCTCGGCCTGGATCGTCGTGCCACCCTGCTGGATCTGCACGTCGCGCAGCACGACCTTGCCGCGCTGGTAGTCGAGCTGCGCCGCGTCCCAGTGCAGGGTGGCATTGCCGCCGCCCACGCCGAGCGGCGCGGCCGGCAGCGGGCCGGCGGCGAGCACCGCCACGGCCAGCAGGTCAAGGTACGATTTCGCCATGGACCTTCGATTCTAGTCTCAGGGTGTCGGCCTTCAAGTCGGCGCTCAGGCCGACGGCGCTCACGCGGTCGCGCCCCCAGGTGATCTCGACCGGATCGCCGGTGTGCACCTTGCGCGTTCCCATGTCGACGCCGAGCGTGGCGGTGCGGATCTCGAGCGGCGCGTCGTCCGGGCGCGTCGCCACGGCGTAGACCGACCCGGCCAGGTCGGCGCGCGCGGTGTCGGCGGGCAGCACGCCGGCATCGGCGCGCAGCGTCCAGGCCGGTCCGTCGCCTTCCCGGTAGCTGAGCCGCGGTTCGGTCACTGGATCTCGGCGCCGGCGGCCGGCTGCTCGACGCGCTCGGCCTGCAGGCGGTACAGCGGCTGCCCGTCCTCCCGGTCTGGATGATCTCGGCCTGGGTGGCGATGTAGCCCGGATCGCCGCGCGGCGCATCGTCGCCGCCCGCGGGGCTGGCGCCGCCCTGCTGGCCGCGCCAGATCATGATGCCGACGGTTCCCGCCAGCAGGAGCAATGCCGCGGCAGCGCGCCAGAGCTTCATGCGCGCCGCCGCGCGGCCAGCAGCCAGTCGCACACTTCGCGCACGGCGCCGGCGCCGCCCGGCAGGCGCGTGCGCCGGTGCGCCGCGCGGCGGGCGTCGGCGTGCGCGTCGGCCACGGCGATCGCGAGCCCCACGCGCCGCATCAGCGCGACGTCCGGCGTGTCGTCGCCCACGCAGGCGCAGGCGCGCGGCGCGATGCCGAGGCGCGCAGCCAGCGCCTCGAAGGCGGCGGCCTTGTCCGCCACGCCCTGCAGCACCTCGACGATGCCGAGCTCGGCGCAGCGGCGGGCGACCGCGCGCGAATCGCGCCCGGAGATGACCGCGACGCGCACGCCCGCGGCCTGCAGCGCCTTGATGCCGTGCCCATCGCGCACGTGGAACACCTTCTCGATCTCGCCCTCGGGACCGTAACGCAGCCGGCCGTCGGTCAGCACGCCGTCGACATCCAGCACCAGCAGGGCGATGGCCGCCGGTGCCGTGGGGCGCGCCCGCCGGCCGCGCTGGCGTGCCGCGCTCATACGACCCCGGCGCGCATCAGGTCGTGGACGTTGAGCGCGCCGAGCAGGCGCCGCTCGCCATCGACCACCAGCAGCGCCGTGACGCGGTGCTGTTCCATGAGGCTCGCGGCGGTGGTGGCCAGTTCCTGCGGCCCGATGCTGCGTCCGCCGGCGGTCATCACCGCGCGCATGCGCGTGGCGTGCACGTCGAGCTGGCGGTCGAGCGAGCGGCGCAGGTCGCCGTCGGTGAACACGCCGAGCACCCGGTCGTCGGCATCGACGATGGCCGTCATGCCGAGGCCCTTGCGGCTCATCTCCAGGAGCCCGGCGGCCAGCGGCGTGTCCGGGCCGACGCGCGGCAGGTCAGCGCCACGGCGCATCAGGTCGGCGACGTGCAGCAGCAGCCGGCGCCCGAGGTTGCCGCCCGGGTGGGCGCGGGCGAAGTCCTCGGCCGAGAAGCCGCGCGCCTCGAGCAGCGCGACCGCCAGCGCATCGCCCATGGCGAGCGCCGCCGTGGTACTGGCGGTCGGCGCGAGGTTCAGCGGGCAGGCCTCCTGCTCGACGCCAACGTCGAGCACCACGTCGGCCTCGCGCGCCAGCGCGCCGTCGTCGCGGCCGGTGAGCGCGATGACCCTGACCGCGAGCCGCCGCACCTGCGGCAGCAGCGTGAGGATCTCGGCGGTCTCGCCCGAGTTCGACAGCGCCAGCAGCACGTCGCCGCGCGTGATCATGCCGAGGTCGCCGTGGCCGGCCTCGCCCGGGTGCAGGAAGAAGGCCGGCGTGCCGGTGCTGGCGAGCGTCGCGGCGATCTTGCGCGCCACGTGCCCGGACTTGCCCATGCCGGTGACCACCACCCGGCCCTGGCAATCGAGCAGCAGCCGGCAGGCCGCGGCGAAGCGGGCGTCGAGCCGCCCGCGCAGCCGCTCGAGCGCGGCGCGCTCGACGTCGAAGGTCCGGCGGGCGCTGTCGAGCAGGGCCGTGTCGGTGGCGGGGGGGCGGTCGGTAGGGCTCATCCGTGGATTATCGTAAGATCCCGCCCCATGAATCCAGAACAGGTCGCGGAACTGATCCGCGCGGCCCTGCCCGGCGCCCAGGTGCTGGTGCGCTCGGACGACAACACCCACTACGCCGCCCGCATCGTCAGCCCCGCCTTCCGGGGCCTGCGCCCGGTGGCGCGCCACCAGCTGGTCTACCGCGCGCTCGGGGAGCGCATGGGGCGCGAGGTCCACGCCATGACCATCGAGGCCCTGAGCCCGGAGGAGAGCGGCGCGCGTGGATAAGCTGCAGATCACGGGCGGCGTGCCCCTCGAGGGCGAGGTGCGCATCTCCGGCGCCAAGAACGCCACCCTGCCGATCCTGGCCGGTGCGCTGCTGGCCGACGGCCCCGTGACCATCGGCAACGTGCCGCACCTGCAGGACGTCACGACGACCATCGAGCTGCTCGGCCGCATGGGCGTCACCGTGACGGTCGACGAGCGCATGCGCATCGAAGTCGATCCGACCTCGATCCGCCAGTTCGTCGCGCCTTACGACCTGGTCAAGACGATGCGCGCCTCGATCCTGGTGCTCGGGCCGCTGGTGGCGCGCTATGGCAGCGCCGACGTCTCGCTCCCCGGCGGCTGCGCCATCGGCGCGCGCCCGGTGAACATCCACGTCGCCGGGCTCCAGGCGATGGGCGCCGACATCCACATCGAGGGCGGCTACATCCGCGCCCGCGCCGCGCGCCTGAAGGGGGCGCGGCTGGTGCTCGACACCGTGACCGTGACCGGCACCGAGAACCTGATGATGGCCGCGGCGCTCGCCGAGGGCGAGACGCTGATCGAGAACGCGGCGCGCGAGCCCGAGGTCATCGACCTGGCCAATTTCCTCAACGCCATGGGCGCGAAGGTGCGCGGCGCGGGAACCGACCGCATCGTGGTCGAGGGCGTCGAGAAGCTGCACGGCACCAGCTACGACGTGCTGCCCGACCGGATCGAGGCCGGCACCTACCTGGTCGCCGGCGCCATCACCCGCGGCCACGTGCGGCTGAAGAACACGCGCCCCGGGCACCTGGACGCGGTGCTCGCCAAGCTCCAGGAGGCCGGCGCGAGCATCGCCACCGGCGATAACTGGATCGAGCTCGACATGCGCGGCCGCCGGCCGCGCGCCGTGGACGTGCGCACCGCGCCTTACCCGGCCTTCCCGACCGACATGCAGGCGCAGTTCGCCGCGCTCGACACCGTCGCCGACGGCGTCGGCACGGTGATCGAGACCATCTTCGAGAACCGCTTCATGCACATGCTGGAGATGCGGCGCATGGGCGCGGAGATCCGCCTCGAGGGCAACACCGCGATCATCCGCGGCGTCGAGAAGCTCAACGCCGCGCCGGTGATGGCCACCGACCTGCGCGCCTCGGCCTCGCTGGTGCTCGCCGGCCTGGTCGCCGAGGGGCGCACCGACATCGAGCGCATCTACCACATCGACCGCGGCTACGAGGCGATCGAGGAGAAGCTGATGCAGCTCGGCGCGCAGATCCGGCGCGTGCCCAACTAGGCAGGACGGGGCGGCCCGCCCCACCGCCACCCGCGCCGGCCTCAGCTCGCCGCCGGCACCGCGCGCTGCCCGGCGCGCTCGCCCACCTCGACGTTGACGTCCATTTCGCCCTGGCCGCGCAGCAGCTTCAGCCGCAGCTTCGCGCCCGGCCGGTGCGAGGCGATCTGCCCGAGCGCGTCCTGCGCGCTCCTGGCGCCCTTGCCGTCGATGGCGAGCAGGATGTCGCCCGGGCGGATGCCGGCCGTGGCCGCCGGGCTGCCGACGTACAGGTTCGCGACCACGATGCCGCCGTGGGCGAGGCCGAGCTGCTGCGCCTGCTCGTCGACGATGTCCTCGGGAATGATGCCGATCCAGCCGCGGATCACGCGGCCGTGGTCGAGGATCTCCTGCATGACGCCGCGCGCCAGGTTCACGGGGATGGCGAAGCCGATGCCCTCGACGCCGGCGCTGCTGGCGTTCTTGGCCAGCACCGCGGTGTTGATGCCGACCAGCTCTCCCGTCGAGCTGACCAGGGCGCCGCCGGAATTGCCCTCGTTGATGGCCGCGTCGGTCTGGATGAAGTTCTCGAAGGTCGCGACGCCGAGCTGGCCGCGGCCGGTGGCGCTGACGATGCCATGGGTCACCGTCTGCGACAGGCCGAGCGGGCTGCCGATCGCGAGCACCTCGTCGCCGACCTGCAGCCGGTCGGACCGGCCGAGCGCCATCACCGGCAGGTTCTTCAGCCGGATCTGCAGCACCGCGAGGTCGGTGTCCGGGTCGCGGCCGACGATGCCCGCCTCGGTCACGCGCCCGTCGGCCAGCTGCACCATGATGCGTTCGGCGTCGGCGATGACGTGCTGGTTGGTCACCACGTGGCCGGCGGCGTCGACGATCACGCCCGAGCCGAGGGCGCGCTGCACGCGCTGGCGATAGCGCGCCGGCCAGTCCTCGCCGAACAGCTGCTCGAGCGGCGAGGGCTGCACGCGCTCGGTCACCACCTTGAGCGTGTAGACGCTGACGACGGCCGGCGCGGCGCGGCGCACCGCCGCGGCGAACGAACGCCCGCCTTCCGCAGGCGCGTCGGCCCCACGGTCGTCCGCGGCGGGCAGCGTGGCGCCGGGGCTCGCCGCCGCGGCGGGCGTCGCGGCGGGTGGCGGCGGGCGTGGCAGGGCGCCGGAGGCCGGCGCCGCGCGGCTGCAGCAGCTGCGGCCGGAACAGGACCAGGATGAAGGCGAGCGCGAGGCCGCCGACGACGCTCCCGGCGAGGAAGACCGCGGCCCTGCCGACCTGGGGCAAATTCATCCGTGTATAATGCGCCACTTCCCGGGGATCACGCAGCCCAGCGGCTGCCGGTGCGGCGCTTGCGGCCGAGGGCTCCTCAGGGCAGCGCGAGGCAAGGCGAGAGGCAGCAACGATGAGCGAAGCGGGTAATAACCCCGACGAGCAGGGTGTGGACCAGAGCCGCCGCAAGTTCCTGACGGTCGCGACCAGCGCGACCGCGGCGGTGGGCGTGGTGTTCGCGGCGACGCCGTTCGTGGCGTCGTGGCGGCCCTCGGAGCGCGCGCGCGCCGCCGGTGCCCCGGTGGAATTCGACGTCGCCAAGCTCGAGCCGGGCCAGATGGTCACGCTGGTGTGGCGCAAGCAGCCGATCTACGTCGTGCGCCGCACCGAGGAAGCGGTCAAGGCGCTCGCGGCCAACGATCCGCAGCTCAAGGATCCGAAGTCGGCCGATTCGGACCAGCCCGACTACGCGAAGAACGAGATGCGCTCGCGGCGCGCCGACGTGCTGGTGGTGATCGCCACCTGCACGCACCTCGGCTGCCTGCCGAAGCAGCATTTCGAGCGCGGCGACCCGGAGCTCAGTGCCGACTGGCCGGGCGGCTTCTTCTGCCCCTGCCACGGCTCGAAGTTCGACCTGGCCGGGCGCGTGATGAACGGCTCGCCGGCCTCGCTGAACCTGCGCATCCCGCCCTACATGTTCAGGAACGACAATACGCTCGTCATAGGCCAGGATGACGGCGCACAAGGAGTCGCGTGATGGCCGCCCCGGAAGGCACCGCCAAGCCCGGTTTCTGGGGCTGGCTCAACAAGCGCCTGCCCGCCGAGCAGTTCATGCGCAGCCAGCTGCTCGACTACTACGCGCCCAAGAACTTCAACGTCTGGTACTTCTTCGGCTCGCTGGCGCTGCTGGTGCTGGTGATCCAGCTGCTGTCGGGCATCTTCCTGACGATGTTCTACAAGGTCGGCGAGGCCACCGCATTCGACTCGGTCGAATACATCATGCGCGAGGTCGACTACGGCTGGCTGATGCGCTACCTGCACTCGACCGGCGCGTCGGCCTTCTTCATCGTCGTCTACCTGCACATGTTCCGCGCGCTGATCTACGGCTCGTACCGCGCGCCGCGCGAGCTGCTGTGGATCTTCGGCATGCTGATCTACCTGGCGCTGATGGCCGAGGCCTTCATGGGCTACGTGCTGCCGTGGGGCAACATGTCGTACTGGGGCGCGCAGGTCATCGTCAACCTGTTCAGCACGATACCGGTGGTGGGACCGGGGCTGGTGGAGTGGATCCGCGGCGACTACGGCATCGCCGACGCGACGCTCAACCGCTTCTTCGCGCTGCACGTCGCGGCGGTGCCGCTGGCGCTGATCATGCTGATCGTGCTGCACCTGGTGGCGCTGCGCCAGGTCGGCTCGGGCAGCCCCGACGGCATCGAGATCAAGGAGCACCGCGGTCCGGACGGCAAGCCGCTCGACGGCATCCCGTTCCACCCGTACTACACGCTCAAGGACATCGTCGGCGTCGGCGTGTTCCTGACGCTGTTCTGCGCCATCGTGTTCTTCGTGCCGACCTTGAACGACATCTTCCTCGAGAAGCCGAACTTCGAGATCGCCAACCCGCTGTCGACGCCCGAGCACATCGCGCCGGTGTGGTACTTCACGCCGTTCTACGCGATCCTGCGCGCGGTGCCCAACCAGCGCATGGGCGCGCTGCTGATGCTGCTGGCGATCGTGGCGTTCTTCTTCCTGCCGTGGCTGGACCGCGCCAAGGTGAAGTCGGTGCGCTACCGCGGCTGGATCTTCAAGGCCTTCCTGGCGGTCTTCACGGTCTCGTTCCTGGGGCTGATGTACCTGGGCCTCAAGCCCGCGAGCACCGCGTACGTGTATGCCGCGCGCGTCTTCACCGTCGGCTACTTCGCGTTCTTCGTCCTGATGCCCTGGTACACGGTCTGGGACCGCACCAAGCCCGTCCCCACGAGGGTGACCTTCCATGCTTAAGTCCGCGACACTGGCATTCGCCCTGATGGCCGCGCCGCTGCTCGGCGCGGCGGAGAGCGCCGCGCCCGCCGCCGGCGCCGAGAGCAAGCCGCTGGACTGGAAGTCGTGGCAGGCCGGCAACGACGTGCGCAACACCACCTCGCTGCAGCATGGCGCGCGCAACTTCGTCAACTACTGCTTCGGCTGCCACTCGCTCAAGTACCTGCGCTATTCGCGCATGGCCGACGACCTCGGCATCCCCGAGGCGCAGCTCAGGGCCAACCTGATGCCGGCGGGCGGCAAGCCCGGCGACTACATGATCTCGACCCTGGCGGTCGCCGACGGCGAGGCCTGGTTCGGCAAGGCGCCGCCCGACCTGTCGCTGATGGCGCGTGCGCGCGGCGTCGACTACCTGTACCGCTTCCTCAAGACCTTCCACGCCGATCCGGCCACGGCCTCCGGCTCGAACAACCTGCAGCTCGCCAACGCGGCGATGCCGGCGGTGCTCTCGGGCCTCGAGGGCGTCAAGCGCGCCGTGTACGTCACCCACGAGACCACGGTCGACGGCAAGCCGGTGACCGAGAAGGTGTTCGAACGCTTCGAGATGGTTGCCCCCGGCACGCTGACCGAGGCGGAGTACGACGACTTCGTGCGCGACACGGTCAACTTCCTCGCCTACGCCGGCGAGCCCGCCCAGGCCAAGCGCGTGGACATCGGCATCTGGGTGGTGCTGTTCCTGCTGGCGTTCACCTGGCTCGCGTGGCTGCTCAAGAAAGAGTACTGGAAGGACGTCCACTGAAGCCGCCTGGCCCGGCCATGCACGGCCGGGCTGCCGCGGCGAGGGGAACGGAAAGTGAGCCGCCGCTCGATCATGACGCTGTTCTCCGCGCCCGATGAGCCGCAGAGCCATCGGACGCGCATCGTGCTCGCCGAGAAGAGCGTCGACATCGAGGTCATCCAGGTGGTGCCGGGCAGGTACCCCGAGGACCTGCTCGACCTCAACCCCTACAACAGCCTGCCGACGCTGGTCGACCGCGACCTGGTGCTGTACGACGCGCGCGTCATCATCGACTACATCGACGAGCGCTTCCCGCACCCGCCGCTGATGCCGGTGGATCCGACGCAGCGGGCGCAGTTCCGCCTGGCGCTGTACCGCATCGAGCGCGACTGGTACGGCCTCGCCGAGCAGATCGAGCGCGAGCCGGACAAGAAGCTGCAGGCGAAGCACAAGAAGGCGCTGCGCGACGCGATCGTGCAGAGCGCCGAGCTCTTCAAGGTCAAGCCCTTCTTCCTCAGCGACGAATTCTCCGTCGTCGACGCCACCATCGCGCCGATCCTGTGGCGCATGCGCCGCTACGAGGTGGACCTGCCGCCGCAGGCGCAGCCGATCGCGCAGTACGCGGCGTCGATCTTCGCCCGCCCGGCGTTCCGCCGCAGCCTGTCCGACGCCGAGATCGCGATGGGATCCGCCGCGTGAATGCCCCGCCGCCCGGCGCCGGCCCGGGCCGCTCGCGCCGGCCGTACCTGCTGCGCGCAATGCACGAATGGATGAGTGATTCGGGCTTCACGCCGCACGTGATCGTCGACGCCGGCCGTCCCGGCGCCGAGGTGCCGCAGGCCTACGTCAAGGACGGCAAGATCGTGCTGAACCTCTCGTGGTCCGCGACCCAGCACCTGGTGATGGGCAACGACTGGATCGAGTTCGACGCGCGCTTCGGCGGCGTCGCGCAGCACGTGCGCGTGCCGGTGGGCGCGGTGCTCGGCGTCTACGCGCGCGAGACCGGCGAGGGCATGGTGTTCTCCGACGGCGAGAACGAGCCGCCGCCGCCCCCGCAGGAATCCGGGCCGGGCGACGCGCCACCGCATGGCGGCGCCAGCGGCGGCGGCGAGGGCAAGCCGCCGGCGAAGAAGCGACCCAAACTCGAGGTCGTGAAGTAGCACGCCGGACGCGTGGTGGGGGCGGGGCGGGCGGCCGCGCGGGTCCTGGACGGCTTTTCACGCGCACCACAATCCAGCTGCGGTAACAAGAAGCCCGCCGCGCGTGCCGGAGGCCGTGGCGGAATGCCGCGCGGGCGGCGTGCCGGTGGCGTGACGCTTGCGTCGCGCGGCTCGGCGCGGGTGCGCGTGAAAACCGCCAGGACCCGCGCGGCCGCCCACCCGCCGCGAGCGCGCGCACGCGCGCGACGTCACTGGGGCGCGGATCGATCCGATCCGCCGTCGTGCGATCCCGCGCGACGGCGTCGGGGGTGGGTGGATGCCGTGTCCGGGCGGTTTTCACCGCGCACCGCGCCACGCCGCCCATCGAAGTTCCTTCCGGGCACTGCGTGATCGACGCGGCAATGCTGCCGTTCAACGGCACCGGGCGGCGCCCCTTCCTGCTCAGTTCCCCGCCGTGCGCGGTGAAAAGCCGCACGGACAGGCACCCCCGCGCCCACGCGTCACCCGCATCGAACGCCCCGCGTATCCACTCGATCCGCCCCTCCGCCCCGTCGAGCGCGATGACGTCGAACCGCGCTGGCAGTCGCGCGAGTTCCGGCCGCAGCATCAGCAGGTGCCGCGCCGCGCGCACGATGCGCCGGCGCTTGGCAAGGTCACGCTGGCGGCGGCGCCGCCGTAGTCGCTGCGCGCGCGGCTGCGCACCTCGACGATGACCAGCACCGCGCCCTCGCGCGCCACAGGTCGAGCTCGCCCATGCGGCAGCGCCAGTTGCGCAGCAGGATCTCGAGCCCGTGTCCGGCGAGGTGCCGCGCCGCGCGCGCCTCGCCCGCGGCACCGGTGGCGGCGCGTTCGCCGGCGCCGCCGCCCGCCTCAGTTGGGCGCGGGGACGCCATCGTGCATGCGCGCCCAGCTGAGTTCGCGATGCACGCGGCCCTCGGAGTCGAGCGTCAGGTGGCCGGTGAGGCCGTTGACGTTGACGCGCGTCGGGTCGCGCCCGCTGGCGCGCAGGGCCAGCGCCAGCTGGCAGGCGTCGTAGCCGAAGGCGTACAGGCGGCTGCGCGGTGCGCCGGCGGGCCCGGCGCCGGCGTCGATCAGCGCACGGGCCTCGGCCACGCTCGTGTCGCCCGGCAGCATCCACGGCATGTCGGGGAACACCACGCCCTCGAGGTCCTGGTTGGATTCGCCGGCATCCGGTGCGTAGGCGTCGGAGGTGCTGTAGATGTCGATGTTGCCGGCGTAGTAGAAGCGCAGCTGCGGCCGCAGCAGCCGCAGGCTGGCGGACTGGCCGGCGGCGAACACGAACTCGATGTCGGCGCGCGGCCGCGGCTCGAATTCATAGCGCGCCCCGGTGAGCGCCTGCAGTCGCTCGCGGCGCGCGTCGCTGGCGCTGGTGCCGAACAGCGTGCGGATGCTGCTGCCGTAGTCGTGCTCCGCCGGGTCGTAGGTGGTCTGCGCCAGCAACTCGCCGCCGCCGCCGACGAACTGCTGCTGGAAGGCCGCGAGCACGCGGTTGCCCCAGTCGCCCACCGGGGCCATGGCCACGCCGCGTCGCCGGCCGGTCGCGAGCAGGCGCGACGCCACGGCGCGGGCCTCCTCCTCGGGCGAGAGCGCGAACTGGTACATGCCGGCGGGCGCGGTGCGTTCGGCACCGAGGAAATTCAGCGCCAGCAGCGGCACGCCGCGCGCGCCGACGTCCGCGGCCAGCGCGACTTCCTCGCGCGTCAGCGGCCCGACGATGATGTCGCTGCCGCCGGCGCGGGCCTGGTCGATGGCCTCCGGCACCGTGAGCGTGCCGGTGTCGAACGTGTCGACCTGCGGGCGCAGCTCGACGGGCAGCACCATGATGGCCGCCTGGAAGCCGTCGCGGAGCGTGGCGGCCGCGGCGGCGGCGCGCCCGGTCAGCGGCAGCAGCAGGGCGACGTGGCGCGTCGCGCCGGCACCGCCGCCAGCCAGTGGCGCCGCCAGCGCCTGGGCCAGCAGCTCGGTCGCGGGGTGGCCCGGGTAGCGTGCGCGCCATTCGGCGGCCTCGGCGGCGCCGGTGAGCGAACTCGAGGGCGCGCTCACGGCCATGGCGCCCAGGTCCAGCCAGCCGCGCACGGTGGGGTCCTGCGAGGCCTGCGGCTCGAGCTTCACGCCGCGCTCGCGTGCCCCCTTCAGCTCGCCGAGCAGCGCGCGCCGCAGGCGGGTGCGCTCGTCGCCAGTGACGAAGCGCTCGGCGGCGATCTCGGCGCGTACCGCATCCACCGGGCGCGCCGCCGCGAAGGCGATGTGCCGGCGCAGCTCGAGGTAGCGCTGCGCGGCATCGGCCGCGGCGGGTTCGGCGACCGCGCCGATCTTCTGCCAGGCCTCGCCGGCGCGGCCGGAGGCGTAGGTCGCCTCGGCGTCCAGCAGCCGGCGGCGCTGCGCCTGCGCGGTATCCAGCGGCACGCTGATCGCCGCGAGCACGCGCGCCGCCTCGGGCCCGCGGGCGGCGGCCAGCCACTCGGCGGCGGCGGCGAGCTGCAGTTCGGCCTGCTCGCTGCCGGCGCGCGCGCCGGCAGCCTGCTCGTACAGCCGCGCCGCCTCGGCGTGGTCGCCGTGGCGCGCCGCGCTGGCGGCGCGTTCGCCGCCCGGCGTGACCTGGATCGGCGGCCCCAGCGTGCAGCCGCCGAGCAGCGCGGCCAGCGCCAGCGCGGCCAGCGTCGACAGCGCGGGCAATGCGCGCGCCACGCGCCGCCGCGCGCCGTGCGGCGCGATCGATGGTTGCGCCGCGCGGGCGGGGGGCGTCAAGCTTGCAGTCCGTTGCGGGATTTCCGCGCCGTGGGTGATCGCTTCCATGATCCGGGGATTATAGTGACTGCGGCGACCGGCCGACTCGATGTCATCGCCTCGCCGATCGGCAATCTCGAGGACCTGGCGCCGCGCGCGCGCGCGGCGCTGGCCGCGGCCGACCTGGTCGCGGCCGAGGACACGCGCCGCACCGGCGCGCTGCTCGCCGCCTGCGGGATTTCGCGTCCGCTCCTCTCGCTGCACGACTACAACGAGGCGCGGCGCGTCGCCGAGCTGGTCGAGCGCCTGCGCGGCGGCGCCGTCATCGCGCTGGTGAGCGATGCGGGAACGCCGCTGATCTCGGATCCGGGCTACGCGCTGGTGCGGGCGGCGGCGGCCGCCGGCATCGCCATGCGCCCCATTCCCGGCCCGTCGGCGGTCACGGCGGCGCTCAGCGTCGCCGGCCTTCCCACCGATCGGTTCGTCTTCGAGGGTTTCCTGCCCGCGCGCGCCAGCGAGCGACGGCGCGCGCTCGGGGCGCTCGCCGCCGAGGCGCGCACGCTGGTGCTGTTCGAGGCGCCGCATCGCATCGCGGCAACGCTCGCGGACCTGGCGCGCGCGCTGGGCGGTGGCCGCCGCGCGCTGCTGGCGCGCGAGCTCAGCAAGGCCTTCGAGACGCTCTATCGCGGCACGCTCGATGAACTCGTCGTCCTGGCGGGGCGCGAGCCGAACCTGGCGCGCGGCGAGATCACGCTGGTGATAGAGGGTGCGCCGGCGGCGGAGGAGGGTGATCTCGCGTTGCTGCACAAGGCGCTCGCACTGTTGCTGCCGGAGCTGCCGCCGGCGCGCGCGGCCGCGGTCGCGAGCCAGCTGGCCGGCGTGAAGCGCGCGCGCGCCTACGCGCTGGCGCTGGAAATGGCCGGCGCGGGCGCCGGGACCGGGCGGCCCGGCGCGGGGCCCGGACCGCCCCCAGAGTAGCCGCACCGGCGCCCGGCGGCCGAGCCGGGAAACCGCCGCAAGCACCCCGATTTGGACCTTGCCGGGAAAGCGGCTATCGTTCGCGGCGGAGAGCCGGCCGGACAGTCGCTGCACCCCGCTCGTGGGGGTGGGGAGGAAAGTCCGGGCTCCGGCGGGCGGGTGCCAGGTAACGCCTGGGGGGCGCGAGCCCACGGAAAGTGCAACAGAAAGCAAACCGCCCAAGCGCCGTTCGCGGCGCCGGCAAGGGTGAAAGGGTGCGGTAAGAGCGCACCGCGCCGGTGGCAACACTCGGCGGCACGGCAAACCCCACCTGGAGCAAGGCCAAATAGGGAAGTGGCGGTGGCGACACCGCGAGCGCAGCCCGCGCGTACTTCCGGGTAGGCCGCTCGAGGCGCGCGGCGACGCGCGTCCCAGAGGAATGACTGTCCCAGACAGAACCCGGCTTACAGGCCGGCTCTCCACCTCTTTTCGCGGGCATTCCTCGTGCCCATTGGTAGCTTTTCTGCGCAACCTCATGAATCTCGACATAATGTCCGCGACGCCCCGCCCCAAGTCTTCCGTTTGAGCCTAAGTCCCTAGCAGAATTGAGAAAAATTACCGGTCCGGCACCGTTGACATAGTCCAGTTGGCGTTTATAGTGGCGCCAAGTGGGTGAAAGTGGGGAGAAATGGGCCTGTTAGGCCCATCCACGATGTTTCGCGGTGCAACAAAGGTCACTTTGGACGACAAGGGCCGGATGGTCATGCCCACCCGGTACCGCGAGCGTCTGCGCGAGCAGGCGCAGGGGCGGCTCGTCGTCACCGTGGACCGCGACCAGTGCCTGCTGGTCTACCCGCTGAACGAATGGGAACAGATCGAGCGCAAGTTGATGGCGCTGCCCACGCTGCATGCGCAGTCGCGCCGGCTGCAGCGGCTGATGGTCGGCCACGCCACCGACCTGGAGCTCGATGGCCACGGTCGCCTGCTGCTGCCGCCGGAATTGCGTGAATTCGCCGGCCTCGGCCGGCACGCGATGCTGGTCGGCCAGGGTGGGCGCTTCGAGTTGTGGGACGAGACCCGCTGGACGGAGCGGCGCGACTTCTGGCTGAAGAGCGAGGAGTCGTCGACCGACCTGCCGGCGGAACTCGATTCGCTGTCGCTCTGACGTGCGGCGGCGGCGCGGGGGCATTGGGAGTTGGATGAGCACACACCGGTGCTTGCCGACGAGGCCGTGGCGGCGCTCGCCGTGCGTGCCGACGGCTGCTACGTCGATGCGACCTTCGGGCGCGGCGGCCACGCGCAGCGCGTGCTCGCGCAGCTCGGGCCCGCCGGGCGGCTGCTCGCGCTCGATCGCGACCCGGCGGCAATCGCCCACGGCCGCCAGCGGCTCGGCGGCGATGCGCGTTTCGCGCTGCTGCCCGGCGACTTCGCCGACCTGGCCGCGCTGGCGCGGCCGCACGTTCCGGCGCGTGGGGTCGACGGCGTGCTGTTCGACCTCGGCGTCTCCTCGCCGCAGCTCGACGATCCCGCCCGCGGCTTCAGCTTCCGCCACGATGGCCCGCTCGACATGCGCATGGATCCGGCGCGTGGCCAACCGGTATCCGCATGGCTTGCCGCGGCCGCGCGCGACGAGATCCGCGACGTGATCGCGCGCTACGGTGAGGAGCGCTTCGCCGGCCGCATCGCCGACGCCATCGTGCGCGCGCGCGACGCGCGGCCGCTGGCGCGCACGCTCGAGCTGGCCGCGCTGTGCGAGCGCGCCGTGCGCACCCGCGAGCCGGGCAAGCACCCGGCGACGCGCACCTTCCAGGCGCTGCGCATCTTCATCAACGACGAGCTCGGCGCGCTGGCGCGCGGCCTCGAGGCGGCGCTCGCGCTGCTGGCGCCGGGCGGGCGCCTGGCGGTGATCAGCTTCCACTCGCTCGAGGACCGGCTGGTCAAGGACTTCATGCGGCGGCACTCGAGCGTCGCGCCGGAGCTGGCGCGGCTGCCGCGGCTGCCGCCGGGCCTGGAGCCGCCGCTGCGCCTCGTCGGGCGCAAGCAGCGCGCCGGCGCGGCCGAACTCGCCGCCAACCCGCGCGCGCGCAGCGCGGTGCTGCGCGTGGCCGAGAAGCGCGTGCCGGCCGTGGCCGGCGTGGCGGGCGCATGATGCCGCGCTGGCGCCTGCCGCTCGCCTGGCTGCTGCCGCTGCTGTGGCTGGCGGTGCTCGGCTCGGCCGCCGGCACCATCTGGTGCAAGCACCGCGCGCGCGAACTGTTCGTCGAGCTCGAGCGGCTCAACGCCGGGCGCGACGAGCTCGACGCCGAGTGGGGCCGGCTGCAGCTCGAGCAGAGCGCCTGGTCGACCTACGCCTACGTCGAGCGCATCGCCGACGCCAAGCTGCGCATGCGCATCCCGGCGTCGCGCGAGATCGAGACCGTCGGACGATGATGCGCGACGCCCAACGCCGCAACCCGCAGCGCCCGGTCGCCTTCGGCCTGCGGCTCGGCCTGCTGTTCGCCCTGCTGGGCGCCGTCGCCGCGCTGCTCGCCGGCCGCGCCGTCGAGCTGCAGCTGGTCGACCACGGCTTCCTCGCCAGCCAGGGCGACGCGCGCTTCTCGCGGGTCGTGGCGATCAACGCGCACCGCGGCACCATCACCGACCGCTTCGGCGAGCCGCTGGCGGTGTCGACGCCGGTCGATTCGGTCTGGGTCAACCCACGCGAACTCGCCGGCAACAGCGAGCAGCTGCCGCGCCTGGCGCGCGCGCTCGGGCTCGACCGCCAGGAGTTCGTGCGGCGCGTCTCGAGCAACCTCGACCGCGAGTTCCTCTACGTCGCCCGCGGCCTGCAGCCGGCCGACGCGCGCCGCGTGCGCGCGCTCGACATCCCGGGCGTCGCCGCGACGCGCGAGTACCGCCGCTACTACCCGGCCGGCGAGGTCACCGGCCACCTGATCGGCTTCAACAACGTCGACGACGTCGGCCAGGAGGGCGCCGAGCTCGCCTTCGACCACTGGCTCGCCGGCGAGGACGGCGCCAAGCGCGTCATCCAGGACAACCGCGGCCGCAAGGTGCAGGACGTGGAGAGCATCCGCGCCGCGCGCCCGGGGCGCGACCTGGCGCTGAGCATCGACCTGCGGATCCAGTACCTGGCCTACCGCGAGCTCAAGGCCGCGATCCGCGACAACCGCGCGCGCTCCGGCTCGGTGGTGGTCATCGACGTCAACAGCGGCGAAGTGCTGGCGATCGTCAACCAGCCGGCCTACAACCCCAACGACCGCGAGCAGATCAACCCGGCCGTGTACCGCAACCGCGCCGCGACCGACCTGTTCGAGCCGGGCTCGAGCATCAAGCCGTTCATCGTCGCGGCGGCGCTCGGCAGCGGCCGCTACCGGGCCGACAGCGTGGTCGACACCGGCGGCGGCTTCCTGCAGGTCGGCGCCAAGACCATCGAGGACGAGCATCCGCTCGGCGCCGTCAACCTGGCGACGGTGCTCGCCAAGTCCTCGAACGTCGGCATGGCGAAGATCGCGCTGTCGCTCGAGCCGCGGCAGATCTGGACGACGCTCGACCACCTCGGCTTCGGCCAGGTGACCGCGAGCGGCTTCCCGGGCGAATCGGCCGGGCTGCTGTCGAACTATTCGCACTGGCGCGAGATCAGCATCGCGACGCTCGCCTACGGCTACGGCCTGTCGGTGACGCCGCTGCAGCTCGCGCAGGCCTACGCGACCCTGGGCGCCTACGGCCTGCGCCGGCCGGTGTCGCTGCTGCGCGCCGACAACCCGGTGGCCGGCGAGCGCGTGGTCGATCCGGCCGTCTGCCGCGCGCTGATCGGGCTGCTCGAGTCGGTGGTGACGCCCGAGGGCACCGGCATGCGCGCGCAGATCGCCGGCTACCGCGTCGCCGGCAAGACCGGCACCGCCTGGAAGGCGCAGGCGGGCAGCTACTCGAAGGACCGCTACATGGCGATCTTCGGCGGCGTGGCGCCGGCGACGCACCCGCGGCTCGCCGCCGTGATCGTCATCGACGAGCCGAGCGCCGGCAAGTACTACGGCGGCGAGGTCTCGGCGCCGGTGTTCTCCGCCGTGATGGGCGGTGCGCTGCGCCTGCTGGGCGTGGCGCCGGACGCGGAGCGGTCACCGCGCCGCGCGCGGCCGACGGGCTGCTCGGCGGGCAGAAGGTGGCGCACCGATGAACGCCGCCGCCGCCAGCTGGCGCCCGCTGCGCGCGCTGCTCGGCGGGCAGATCGAGGTGCCGCCGGAGGCGGAGGTCGCCGACCTGACGCTCGACAGCCGCAGCGCCGGGCCGGGCTCGGCCTTCCTCGCGGTGCGCGGCCAGCGCGTGCATGGACTGGAACATGCGCGCGAGGCCGTGGCGCGCGGCGCGCGCGTGGTGCTGTGGGAGCCGGCGCCGGGCGTCGCGCCTCCGGCCTTCGACGCCGACGTGCACGTCATCGCCGTGCCGGACCTCGGCCGCCAGGCCGGCTACATCGCCGACCGCTTCTTCGGCGCGCCCTCGGCCGCGCTCAGCGTGGTCGGCATCACCGGCACCAACGGCAAGACCACCTGCGCCTGGCTGCTGGCCGAGGCGCTGGCGGCGCGCGGCCGCGAGGCGCGCTACCTCGGCACGCTCGGCAGCGGGCGCGTCGGCGCGCTCACCGCCGGCACGCACACCACGCCGGACGCGGTCGCGCTGCAGCGCCTGCTGGGCGCCTGGCGCGACGCCGGCGCGACCCACGTCGCGATGGAAGTGTCCTCGCACGCGCTCGACCAGGAACGCTGCGCCGGCGTGCGCTTCCACAGCGCGGCCTTCACCAACCTGAGCCGCGACCACCTCGATTACCACCGCGACATGCGCGCCTACGGCGAGGCCAAGGCGCGCCTGTTCGACTGGCCGACGCTGGCGGCGCGCGTCATCAACGTCGACGACGCCTTCGGCCTCGAGCTCGCCGGCCGCGCCCGACCGGGCGCGCGGCTGATCCTGACGACGCGGCGCGCGGCCGCGGCGACCGCCGAGCTGGCGGCGCTGCCGGCGGCGCTGGTGCTGCGCGCGCTCGAGGTCGAGGTGCGGCCCGACGGGATCGCCTTCGGCGTCGAGGCGCAGGGGCAGCGGGCGCGGCTCGCGAGCCGGCTGCTCGGCGACTTCAACGTCGACAACCTGCTGGGGGTGCTGGGCGTGCTGCTGGCGCTGGACGTGCCGCTGGCGGAAGGCTGCGCGGCGCTGGCGCAGTGCACGGCGCCGCCCGGGCGCATGCAGGCGAGCGGCGGCGGCGCGCTGCCGCTGGTGATCGTCGATTACGCGCACACGCCCGACGCGCTCGACAAGGCGCTGCGCGCCGCGCGCGCCCATTGCGCGGGGCGCCTGTGGTGCGTGTTCGGCTGCGGCGGCGACCGCGATGCCGGCAAGCGCGCCGCGATGGGCCGCGTCGCCGCGACGCTGGCCGACGCGCTGGTCGTCACCGACGACAATCCGCGGGGCGAGGATCCGGCGGCGATCACGGCCGCGATCCTCGCCGGCATCGAGCGGCGCGAGCGCGTCTCGGTGGAGCACGACCGCGCCGCGGCGATCGGCGGCGCCGTGGCGGCCGCGGCGCGCGGCGACGTCGTGCTGGTGGCCGGCAAGGGCCACGAGGACTACCAGGTGGTGCGCGGCGAGCGCCGGCCGTTCAGCGACCTCGCCGTGGTGCACGCGGCGCTGGCGCGCCGGAGCGCGGCATGACGCGCCGCCTGGCCGCATTCGCCCGCGCCGCCGGCGGCACGCTGCACGGCGCCGACGCGGACTTCGCCGAGGTGGTCATCGATTCGCGGCGCGTCGGTCGCGGCGACCTGTTCGTCGCGCTGCCGGGCAGCCGCGCCGACGGCCATGACTTCGTGGCCGCGGCGGCGGCGGCCGGCGCGGCCGGCGCGCTGGTGGCGCGGCGCGTCGACGCGCCGCTGGCACAGGTCGTGGTGCCGGACGTGGAGGCGGCGCTGGGCGCCGCGGCGCGCGCCTGGCGCGCCGCCTACGCCGGCACGGTGCTCGCGGTCGCCGGCAGCAACGGCAAGACCACCACCAAGGAAATGCTGGCCGCGATCCTCGCGCAGGCGGGCACCACGCTCGCGACGCGCGGCAACCTCAACAACCAGCTCGGCGTGCCGCTGACGCTGCTGCGGCTGGCGCCGGAGCAGCGCTACGCGGTGATCGAGATCGGCGCCAACCACCCGGGCGAGGTGGCCGCGCTCGCGGCGCTGGCGCGCCCGCGGATCGGCATCGTGACCAACGCCGGCGCCGAGCACCTCGAGGGCTTCGGCAGCATCGAGGGCGTGGCGCGCGCCGAGGGCGAGCTGTTCGCCGCGCTGCCGCCCGAAGGGGTGGCGATCGTCAATGCCGACGACGCCTACGCGGCGCTGTGGCGCGGCATGACGGCGGCGCGCGTCAGCGGCTTCGGCCTGGCGCCGCGGGCCGACGTGCGCGCCGAGGCGCTGCGCTTCGACGTCGACGCGCGCGGCTTCGTCGCGCGCTTCGAGCTGGTCGCGCCCGCCGGCCGGCGGGCGGTCGAGCTGGCGCTCGGCGGTCGGCACAACGTGCAGAACGCGCTGGGCGCCGCCGCCGCGGCGCTGGCCGCCGGCGCCAGCCTGGACCATGTCGTGGCGGGACTCGCCGGCGTGCGCGCGGTCAGCGGCCGGCTGCAGTTCCGGCTGACGCGCGCCGGCGCCTGGCTGATCGACGACTCCTACAACGCCAACCCGAGCTCGGTGCGCGCCGCGATCGACGTGCTCGCCGAGCTCGGCGGCCGCGCCTGGCTGGTGCTGGGCGACATGGGCGAGCTCGGCGAGTTCGCCGCCGGCAGCCATCGCGACGCCGGGCGCTACGCGCGCGCGCGCGGCGTCGAGCGCCTGTACGCGCACGGCCCGCTGGCGGCGCTCGCGGCGCGCGAGTTCGGCAGCGGCGCGCAGTGCTTCGAGGCGGCCGAGCCGCTGGTGCGGGCGCTGCAGGCCGACCTGCAGCCGGACGTGCGGCTGCTCGTCAAGGGCTCGCGCCTCAACCGCCTCGAGCGCGTGGTCGCGGCCCTCACCGACAACGACGACGCCGCGGCGCAGCCGCCGGCGCGGCAGGCAGGTTGAGACATGCTGTACTGGCTGGCAAAGCAGCTCGCGCTCCATCACTCGCTGTTCAACGCGTTCTCCTACCTGACGCTGCGGGCGATCCTCGCCGCGATGTCGGCGCTCAGCATCGCCCTGCTGGTCGGCCCGGCGATGATCGCGCGGCTGTCGCGCTACCAGATCGGCCAGGTGGTGCGCGACGACGGGCCGAAGACCCACTTCTCCAAGGCCGGCACGCCGACCATGGGCGGCGCGCTCATCATCGTCGCGATCGTGGTCGCGACGCTCCTGTGGGCCGACCTGCGCAACCGCTTCGTCTGGGTAACGCTCGGCGTCACGCTCGGCTTCGGCCTGATCGGCTTCTACGACGACTACCTGAAGCTGGTGGTGCGCAACCCGCGCGGGCTGATCGCGCGCTGGAAGTACTTCTGGCAGTCGGTCATCGGCCTCGGCGCGGCGCTGCTGCTGTACCGGATGGCGCACGATGCCGTCGCGACCACGTTCTTCGTGCCGTTCTTCAAGACCGTCGGCGTGCCGCTCGGCGCCGGCGTCTTCGTCCCGCTCGCCTACCTGATGATCGTCGGCATGAGCAACGCGGTGAACCTCACCGACGGGCTCGACGGCCTGGCGATCGTGCCCTGCGTGATGGTGGCGGGGGGGCTGGGCATCTTCGCCTACGCCTCGGGCAACGCGGTGTTCGCCAGCTACCTGGCGATCCCGGCGGCGCCGGGTGCCGGCGAGCTGCTGATCTTCTGCAGCGCGCTCGGCGGCGCCGGGCTCGGCTTCCTGTGGTTCAACACCTACCCGGCGCAGGTGTTCATGGGCGACATCGGCGCGCTGGCGCTGGGCGCGGCGCTCGGGCTGGTGGCGGTGATCGTGCGCCAGGAGATCGTCGCGCTGGTGATGGGCGGCATCTTCGTGCTGGAGACCGCCTCGGTGATCCTGCAGGTGGCCTCGTTCAAGCTGACCGGCCGGCGCATCTTCCGCATGGCGCCGATCCACCACCATTTCGAGCTCAAGGGCTGGGCCGAACCCAAGGTCATCGTGCGCTTCTGGATCATCAGCTTCCTGCTGGTGCTGGCCGGCCTGGCGACGCTGAAGCTGCGATGAGCCCGGCAACGCAACAGTGGCGCAGCGCGGTGGTCGTCGGCCTCGGCAAGACCGGGCTGTCGGTCGCGCGCCACCTGCACGCGCGTGGCGTGGCGGTGCGCGTCACCGACAGCCGCGCGGAGCCCCCGGGCCTCGCGGCGCTGGGCGCGCTGGACGAGCGCCTGCCGGTGCGCACCGGCGGCTTCGACGCGGCGCTGCTCGAGGGCGCCGACGTCGTCGTGGTCTCGCCGGGCGTGGCGGCCGCCGGCCCGTTCTTCGCGGCCGCGCGCGCGCGCGGGCTGCCGCTGGTGGGCGACATCGAGCTGTTCGCGCGCGCGGCGCGCGCGCCGGTCGCCGGCATCACCGGCACCAACGGCAAGAGCACCGTGACCACGCTGCTCGGCAACATCGCGGCGCGCGCCGGCCGGCGCGTGCGCGTCGGCGGCAACCTCGGCGAGCCGGCGCTCGAGCTGCTGGACCCGCAGGCCGAGCTGTACGTGCTCGAGCCTCGAGCTACCAGCTCGAGACCACCGACTCGCTGGCGCTGGCCGCGGCCTGCGTGCTCAACGTCACGCCCGACCACCGGACCGCTACGCCGACGTGACCGCCTACGCCGCCGCCAAGGCGCGCATCTTCCGCCGCGCCGGCGTCGCGGTCCTGAACCTCGACGATCCGCTGGTCGCGGCGCTGCCGACCGGCGGCGCGCGCCGCGTCGGCTTCACGCTGCAGCAGGCCGCGGGCGCCGACTACCACCTTGCCGGCAGCGGCGGCGCGCTCGCGCTCGCCTGCCGCGGCGAGCCGCTGCTGCCGCTCGCCGCGCTGCGCATCGCCGGCCGCCACAACGCCGCCAACGCGCTCGCCGCGCTGGCGCTCGCCGACGCGCTCGGCCTGCCGCGCGCCGCCCAGCTCGCCGAGCTGCGCGAGTTCCCGGCCTGGCGCACCGCACGCAGTGGGTGGCGGAGATCGGCGGCGTGCGCTACATCGACGATTCCAAGGGGACCAACGTCGGCGCGACGCTGGCGGCGGTCGCGGGCCTGGACGCGCCGCTGCTGGTGATCGCCGGCGGCGACGGCAAGCAGCAGGACTTGCGCCGCTGGCAGCGGCCTTCCGCGGCAAGGTGCGGCGCGCGCTGCTGATCGGCCGCGACGCCCCGGCCATCGCCGCGGCACTCGCCGGCGCCTGCGAGCTCGAGCACTGCGCCAGCCTCGAGGCGGCGGTCGCCGCCGGCGCGCGCCGCGCGCCGGGCGACACGGTGCTGCTCTCGCCGGCCTGCGCGAGCTTCGACATGTTCCGCGACTACGCGCACCGCGGCGCGGTGTTCGCGGCGGCGGTGCGGGGGCTGGCGCCATGAACGAGCAGGTGCTCGAAGCCGCGCGTCCCGCGCCGCGCGCCGCGGCGGGCGGCGCCCGACGCCGCGCGTCGACAGCGTGCTGCTGGTGCTGATCGCGGCCATCGTGCTGCTCGGCCTGGTGATGGTCACCTCGGCCTCGATCTCGATCGCCGCGCGCGACGGGGCGATCCGTTCGCGTTCCTCGAGCGCCAGCTCCTGCTGGTGCTGCTCGGCTGCGGCGCCGCCGCGCTGCTGTACACGCTGCCGATCGCCACGCTCGAGCGGCTGGCGATGCCGCTGCTGGTGGTCGCCGGCGTGCTGCTGCTGCTGGTGCTGATCCCGGGCCTCGGGCACGCGGTCAAGGGCAGCCGGCGCTGGCTCAGCATCGCCGGGCTCAACTTCCAGGTGTCCGAAGGCGCGCGCGTGCTGGTGCTGATCTGGGTGGCGAGCTACGCGGTGCGCTACGAGGCCGCGCTGCGCAGCAGCTTCGGCGGGCTGGCGCGGCCGCTCGGCCTGCTGGCGCTGGCGGCCGTGCTGCTGCTCGCCGAGCCGGATTTCGGCGCCGCCAGCGTGCTGTTCCTCACCGGCTTCGGCGTGCTGTTCCTCGCCGGCGCGCAGCTGCGCTGGGTGTTCACCATGGTGCTGGGCGCCGGCGGCGCGATGGCGCTGCTGGTGCTGAGCGCGCCGTACCGCATGCGGCGCATCACCGGCTTCATCGACCCGTGGCGCGATCCCTTCGACAGCGGCTTCCAGCTGACGCAGTCGCTGATCGCGATCGGCCGCGGCGAGTGGTTCGGCGTCGGCCTGGGCGGCAGCGTGCAGAAGCTCCTGTACCTGCCGGAGGCGCACACCGACTTCCTGTTCGCGGTGCTGGCCGAGGAGCTCGGGCTGGTCGGCGTGGCACTGACGCTGTGCCTGTTCCTGGCGCTGTGCTGGCGCGTGTTCGCGCTGGCGCGGCGCGCGCACGCCGCCGGCATGAAGTTCCACGCCTACCTGGCCGCCGGCTTCGGCCTGTGGCTCGGCCTGCAGGCCATGATCAACATCGGCGTCAACATGGGCGTGCTGCCGACCAAGGGGCTGACGCTGCCGCTGATGAGCTACGGCCGCAGCAGCCTGATCGTCGCGCTCGCCTGGTGCGGCATCATCCTGCGCGTGCACCACGAGGTCGCGGCGCCGGCGCGCAGCGCGCGGGCGCGGGAGCGACACCCGTGAGCGGCCCCACGGTGCTGATCATGGCGGGCGGTACCGGCGGCCACGTGTTCCCGGCGCTGGCGCTGGCGCGGGCGCTGCGCGCGCGCGCCTGGAACGTCGTCTGGCTCGGCACGCGCCGCGGCCTGGAGGCGCGCATCGTGCCGGCCGAGCGCCTGCCGATCGAATGGCTCTCGATCGGCGGATTGCGCGGCAAGGGCGTGCTCACCTGGCTGGCGGCGCCGTGGCGCCTGGCGCGCGCGCTCATCGAGGCGCTCGGCGTCATGCGCCGGCGGCGTCCGAGCGTCGTCGTCGGCCTCGGCGGCTTCGTCACCGGCCCGGGCGGCATCGCCGCGTGGCTGACGCGCCGGCCGCTGCTGATACACGAGCAGAACGCCATCGCCGGCTTCACCAACCGCTGCCTCGCGCGCCTGGCGCGCGAGGTGCTGTGCGCCTTCCCCGACGCGTTCGGCCCGGGCGTCGCGACCGAGGTGATCGGCAACCCGGTGCGCCGCGAGATCGCGGCGCTGCCGCCGCCGGCGACGCGCTTCGCGGCCCGCAGCGGCGCGATCCGCGTGCTGGTGGTCGGCGGGAGCCTGGGCGCCGCGCGCCTCAACACCGTGGTGCCGCACGCGCTGGCGCGGCTCGGCGGCGCGCCGGCGCTCGAGGTCTGGCACCAGGCCGGCGAGCGCGGCCTCGAGGCCGCCACGCGCGCCTATGCGGCGGCCGGCGCGCGCGCGCGGCTGGTGCCGTTCATCGACGACATGGCCGAGGCCTATGCCTGGGCCGACCTGGTCATCTGCCGCGCCGGCGCGCTGACGATCTCCGAACTCGCCGCCACCGGCGTGGGCGCGATCCTGGTGCCGTTCCCGGCGGCGGTGGACGACCACCAGACGCGCAACGCCGAGTTCCTGGTGAACGAGGACGCCGCGGTGCTGATCGCCGACCGCGAGCTCTCGCCCGAGCGGCTCGAGCGCGAGCTGCGCACGCTGTGCGCCGGCCGCGGCCGGCTGCTGGCGATGGCCGAGCGCGCGCGGCTGCTGGCGCGCACCGATGCCGCCGAGGCGCTGGCCGGCGCCTGCGAGCGCTGGGCGCGGGAGGCCGCATGAGCCGCACGCAGCGCATGCGCCGCATCGGCACGATCCATTTCGTCGGCATCGGCGGCAGCGGCATGGGCGGCATCGCCGAGGTGCTGCTGAACCTCGGCTACAAGGTGCAGGGTTCGGACCTGAAGCCGAACGCGGTCACCACGCGGCTGGCCGGGCTCGGCGCGCGCATCCACTTCGGCCACGCGGCGGCCAACGCCGACGGCGCCGACGTGGTCGTGGTCTCCACCGCGGTCGCCAAGGACAACCCGGAAGTGCAGGCGGCGCTCGCGCGCCGCGTGCCGGTGGTGCCGCGCGCCGTGATGCTCGCCGAGCTGATGCGCTTCCGCGAGTCGGTCGCGGTCGCCGGCACGCACGGCAAGACCACGACCACCAGCCTGGTGGCGAGCGTGCTGGCCGAGGGGGGCGAGGATCCGACCTTCGTGATCGGCGGGCGCCTCAAGAGCGCCGGCAGCAACGCCCGCCTCGGCGCGGGGCGCTACCTGGTGGCCGAGGCCGACGAGAGCGACGCCTCGTTCATGCACCTGCTGCCGACCGTCGCGATCGTCACCAACATCGACAACGACCACCTGGCGACCCACGGCGGCGACTTCGACAGGCTGCGCCACAGCTTCGTCGAGTTCCTGCACAACCTGCCGTTCTGGGGCCTCGCGGTGCTGTGCCTCGACGACGAGCAGGTGCAGCGCATCCTGCCGGAGGTCGAGCGGCCGGTCGTGACCTACGGGCTCGGCGAGGGCGCCGACGTGCGCGCCACCGACATCGTGCGCGAGCGCGGCCGCACGCGCTTCCGCGTGCTGCGGCGCGGCCAGCGGGCGCCGCTCGAGGTCACGCTGAACCTGCCCGGGCTGCACAGCGTACGCAACGCGCTCGCGGCGATCGCCGTGGGGACCGAGCTCGGCATCGACGATGCCGCGATCGCACGCGCGCTCGCCGGCTTCCAGGGGATCGACCGGCGCATGCAGCTCATCGGCGAGGTGGCGCTCGGCGACGGCAATGCCGTGATCGTCGACGACTACGGCCACCATCCGACCGAGCTCGCGGCGACGCTCGAGGCGCTGCGCCAGGCCTATCCCGGGCGGCGCGTGGTGCTGGCATTCCAGCCGCACCGCTACACGCGCACCCGCGACCTGCTCGACGACTTCGCCGAGGTGCTCTCGACCGTCGACGTGCTGCTGGTCACCGAGGTCTATCCGGCCGGCGAGGCGCCGATCAAGGGTGCCGACGGCCGCGCCATCTGCCGCGCGATCCGCAGCCGCGGCAAGGTCGAGCCGATCTTCGTCGGCAAGCCGGAGAAGATCGCCACCGCGCTGCGCGACGTGATGCGCGCCAACGACCTCATCGTGACGATGGGCGCCGGGCACATCGGCGCGATCGCGCAGGAGCTGCCGCGCAAGCTCGCCGCGGCGGTGGCCGCCGGCCGCGGGGGCGAGGCATGAGCGTCGCCATCGCCAACGGCTTCCAGCTGCGCGTGCGGCGCGACGAGCCGATGTCCAAGCACACGTCCTGGCGCGTCGGCGGCCCGGCCGACGTGTTCTTCACGCCGCGCGACCGCGACGACCTGGCGGCGTTCCTGCGCGCGCTGCCGCGCGAGACGCCGCTCACCTGGATCGGGCTCGGCAGCAACCTGCTGGTGCGCGACGGCGGCATCCGCGGCGCGGTCATCTGCACCCAGGGGGCGTTCACGCGCCTCGAGCGGCTCAGCGCCACGCAGGTGCTCTGCGACGCCGGCGTGCCGTGCGCGCGCATCGCGCGCCAGTGCGCCGGCTGGGGCCTCGGCCAGGCGGAGTTCTTCGCCGGCATCCCCGGCACCTTCGGCGGCGCGCTGGCGATGAACGCCGGCGCCTACGGCGGCGAGACCTGGGCGCTGGTGGCGAGCGTCGAGACGGTCGATCGCGGCGGGCGCGTGCACCGGCGCGCGCGCGAGGAATTCCAGGTCGGCTACCGCCACGTCGGGCTGCCGGTGGCCGGCGAGTGGTTCCTGTCGGCCGAGCTGCGCTTCGGTCCGCGCCAGCCGGGCGAGGAGCAGCGCGTGCGCGAGCTCGCCGAGCGGCGCAAGCAGACCCAGCCGCTCGGCGCGTGGAGCTGCGGCTCGGTGTTCACCAACCCGCCGGGCGACCACGCCGGGCGGCTGATCGAGGCCGCCGGCCTCAAGGGCTGCCGTCGCGGCGGGGCGGTGGTCTCGGAGAAGCACGCCAACTTCATCATCAACGAGGGCACGGCGACGGCCCGCGACATCGAGTCGCTGATCCGCCACGTGCAGGAGACGGTGCAGCGCGTGCACGGCGTGGGGCTGGTGCCCGAGGTGCGCATCGTCGGCGAGGAGGCACATGCGGCTCAAGGCTGATCCCGCGGGTCTGCGGCGCGCGAACGGCGCGGCCGAGTTCGGCCGCGTGGCGGTGCTGTTCGGCGGCACCTCGAGCGAGCGCGAGATCTCGCTGCTCACGGGCAGCGCGGTGCTCGAGGCGCTGCGGCGCCGCGGCGTCGATGCGCACGCCTTCGATCCGGCCGAGCGGCCGCTGGGCGCGCTGGCCGAGGAGCGCTGCGCGCGCGCCTGGATCGCGCTGCACGGCCCCGGGGGCGAGGACGGCACGCTGCAGGGCGCGCTCGAGTTCCTCGGCATCCCCTACACCGGCAGCGGCGTGCTCGGCTCGGCCGTCGGCATGGACAAGCTGCGCACCAAGCGCCTGGCGCGCGCGGTCGGCGTCGACACCGCCGACTTCGTCGTGTTGCGCGGGCCCGCCGACCTCGAGCTGGCGGTCGAACAACTCGGCCTGCCGCTGATCGTCAAGCCGGCGACGCAGGGCTCCAGCGTCGGCATGTCGCGCGTCGAGCGCGCCGCCGACATGGCGGCGGCCTACGCCGCGGCGACGCTGCACGAGCCGCTGGCCTTCGCCGAGCCGTGGATCACCGGCGCGGAGTACACGGTCGCGATCCTGCAGGGGCGGGCGCTGCCCTCGATCCGCATCGAGACGCCGCGCGCCTTCTACGACTACGAGGCCAAGTACCTGCGCGACGACACGCGCTACCACTGCCCCTCGGGCCTGTCGGCCGAGGCCGAGAAGCACCTGGCGAGCCTGGCGCTCGCGGCCTTCGACGCCTGCGGCGCCGAGGGCTGGGGGCGCGCCGACTTCATGATGGACCGCACCGGCCGGCCGCTGCTGCTGGAGATCAACACCGTGCCGGGCATGACCGGGCACAGCCTGGTGCCGATGGCGGCCCGCGCCGCCGGCATCGACTTCGACGAACTGGTGTGGCGCGTGCTCGAGACCAGCTTCACGCGCACCCGGATGGGAGGCTGAGGCGGTGGCCCTGGTGCGCAAGCGCGGCAACCGGCGGCGCGTCGAGGACGCGCCGCGCTGGCGCCTGCCGGCGCTGCCGTGGCCGCGCATCGGCCTGGTCGCCGGCGCCGGCGCCGCGACGCTGGTGATCGGCTGGCTGCTGGTGCTGCTGCTCGACCAGCCGATCGAGCGCGTCACGGTCGCCGGCAGCTTCCAGCGCATCACGGCGCCGGAAGTGGAGAAGGCGGTGCGCGCCGAGCTGCGCGGCGCCGGCCTGGTGAGCGTCGACCTGGCGCGCGTCAGCCGGGCGCTGCGCCGGCTGCCGTGGGTCGATGCCGCGACGGTGCAGCGCAGCTGGCCGCGCGGGCTCGCGGTGCAGGTCGTCGAGCAGGTGGCGGTGGCGCGCTGGAACGACGCCGACCTGCTCAACGCGCGCGGCGAGCGCTTCCTCGCGGCGGCGCGCTTCGTGCCGCCGGAGCTGCCGCAGCTCTCCGGGCCCGACGGCACCGAGGCCGAGGTCGTGGCGCATTACCTCGCCGCGCAGGGGCGCATCGTCGAGGCGGGGATGCGCCTCGCGGCGCTGCGCCTCGACCCGCGCGGCGCCTGGGAGCTCACGCTCGACAACGGCGTGCGCGTGCGCCTCGGGCGGCAGCGCTACGACGAGCGCTTCGAGCGCTTCGCGGTCGCGGCGCTGCGGCTGGTGGCGCAGCGCGCCGCCGACATCGACTACGTGGACATGCGCTACACCAACGGCTTCGCGATCGGCTGGCGCGCCGGCTCGACGCGCCTGGCCGGACGCACGGCGGAGGCACAGAACCCGGATGGCTAAGCGTTCCGACAGGAATCTGATCGTCGGCCTCGACATCGGCACCTCGAAAGTGGTCGCGCTGGTCGGCGAGGTCGCCGCGGACGGCGCGATCGAGGTGATCGGCATCGGCTCGCAGCCCTCGCGCGGGCTGAAGAAGGGCGTGGTGGTCAACATCGAGTCGACCACGCAGTCGATCCAGCGCGCGGTCGAGGAGGCCGAGCTGATGGCGGCCTGCGAGATCAACGCCGTGTACGCCGGCATCGCCGGCAGCCACGTGCGGAGCCTGAACTCGCACGGCGTGGTCGCGATCCGCGACCGCGAGGTCACGCACGCCGACGTCGAGCACGTGATCGACGCGGCCAAGGCGGTGGCGATCCCGGCCGACCAGCGCATCCTGCACGTGCTGCCGCAGGAATTCATCATCGACGGGCAGGAGGGCATCCGCGACCCGATCGGCATGGCGGGCGTGCGCCTGGAGGCGCGCGTGCACATCGTCACCGGCGCCGACAGCGCCGCGCAGAACATCGTCAAGTGCGTGCAACGCTGCGGCCTGGAGGTCGAGGACATCGTGCTCGAGCAGTTCGCCTCGAGCTTCGCGGTGCTGACCGAGGACGAGAAGGAGCTCGGCGTCTGCATCGTCGACATCGGCGGCGGCACCACCGACATCGCGGTGTTCTCGGCCGGCGCCATCCGCCACACGGCGGTGATCCCGATCGCCGGCGACCAGGTCACCAACGACATCGCGGTGTCGATGCGCACGCCGACGCAGTACGCCGAGGACATCAAGGTGCGCTACGCCTGCGCGCTCTCGCAGCTCGCCAACCCGGACGAGAGCATCGAGGTGCCGAGCGTCGGCGACCGGCCGCCGCGGCGGCTGGCGCGCCAGACGCTGGCCGAGATCGTCGAGCCGCGCTACGAGGAGCTGTTCAACCTGATCCGCGACGAGCTGCGGCGCAGCGGCCTGGAGGAGGTCATCGCCGCCGGCATCGTGCTGACCGGCGGCAGCGCCCGCATGGAGGGCGCCATCGACCTCGCCGAGGAGATCTTCCACGTGCCGGTGCGCCTCGGCGTGCCGCAGCAGGTGCGCGGCCTCGCCGACGTGGTGCGCAACCCGATCTACTCGACCGCCGTCGGCCTGCTGCTGTACGCGCGCGAGAACGCGCCGGCGGCGCCGGCCGGGCCGACGCTCGGCGCCGGCGTCGACAGCGTGCTGGCGCGCATGAAGAGCTGGTTCAAGGGCAATTTCTGATTTCGTGATTCCGACCGACCAAGCAAGGGGAGCTGACAGCCATGTTTGAACTGATGGACGCTTACAGCCAGAGCGCTGTAATCAAGGTGATCGGAGTGGGCGGTGGCGGCGGCAACGCCGTCTCGCACATGGTCGCCTCCGGCATCGAGGGGGTGGATTTCATCTGCATCAACACCGACGCGCAGGCGCTCAAGGCCTCCAAGGTCAAGGCGGCGCTGCAGATCGGCTGCAACATCACCAAGGGCCTGGGCGCCGGCGCCGATCCGGAGGTGGGTCGCCAGGCGGCGCTCGAGGACCGCGACCGCATCGTCGAGATGATCAGCGGCTGCGACATGCTGTTCATCACCGCCGGCATGGGCGGTGGCACCGGCACCGGCGCCGCGCCGGTGGTGGCGCAGATCGCGCGCGAGCTCGGCATCCTGACCGTCGCGGTCGTGACCAAGCCGTTCCAGATGGAGGGCAACAAGCGCTCGCTGGTCGCCGACCATGGCATCGCCGAGCTCACCAAGCAGGTCGACTCGCTGATCACCATCCCGAACCAGAAGCTGCTGACGGTGCTCGGGCCCTCGATCACGCTGCTCGATGCCTTCAAGTCGGCCAACCAGGTGCTGCAGGGCGCGGTGCAGGGCATCGCCGAGCTGATCACCCGCCCCGGCCTGATCAACGTCGACTTCGCCGACGTGCGCACCGTCATGAGCGAGACCGGCATGGCGATGATGGGCACCGGCGCGGCGAGCGGCGAGAACCGCGCGCGCGAGGCGGCGCAGGCGGCGATCTCCTCGCCGCTCCTCGAGGACGTGAACCTCTCGGGCGCCAACGGCATCCTGGTGAACGTCACCGCCGGCCTGGACCTCGCGATCGGCGAGTTCGAGGAGGTCGGCCGGATCGTCAAGGAGTTCGCCTCGGACGACGCCACCGTCGTGGTCGGCACCGTCATCGACCCGGAGATGTCCAACCAGGTGCGCGTCACCGTGGTGGCGACCGGGCTCGGCCGCGGTGCGGCGCAGCGCGGTCGCGGCGAGGCGCCGCGCGAGATCGCCGTGACGGCGCGCGAGCAGCCGCCGATGCGGGTGGTCAAGCGGGCGGCGCCGGCCGAGCGGCCGGACTACGCGGTGCTGGATCGTCCGACAATCCAGCGCAAGGCGGCGGTCGGCGACGGCCTCAAGGTGGAGTTCGAGCCGGAGGACCTGCTCGACATCCCGACCTTCCTGCGCCGCCAGGCCGACTGACGCCAAAGTGCGACAGTCGCCAGCGGCAATTCGGCATTCTGGAGCCCGTACGCCTGTGGTACGTTAATACCCCATGGTCGGTCAACGCACACTGCGCAACAGCATCCGTGCCACGGGCGTCGGGCTCCATACCGGCCGCAAGATCCTGATGACGATCCAGCCCGCCCCGGCGGACACCGGCATCGTCTTCTGCCGCACCGACCTGCCGGACCGCGCCGAAGTGCCGGCGCGCGCCGGCAACGTCGGCGAGACCACGCTCGGCACCACGCTGGTGGCGGGCGCGGCGCGCGTCTCCACCGTCGAGCACCTGCTGTCGGCCTTCGCCGGGCTCGGCATCGACAACGCACGCGTCGAGCTGAACGCGCCGGAAGTGCCGATCATGGACGGCAGCGCCGGCCCCTTCGTGTTCCTGCTGCAGTCCGCCGGCATCGCCGAGCAGGCGACGCCCAAGCGGTTCACGCGCGTCAAGAAGACGGTGCGCGTGGAGGAAGGCGACAAGTGGGCGCAGTTCGACCCGTTCGAGGGCTTCCGCGTCGACTTCGAGATCGAGTTCGACCACCCGGTGTTCAAGCGCCGGATGCAGCGCGCCTCGATGGATTTCTCGACCACCTCGTTCCTCAAGGAGATCGCGCGGGCCCGCACCTTCGGCTTCATGCGCGACATCGAGACGCTGCGCGCCCGCAACCTGGCGCTGGGCGGCACGCTCGACAACGCCATCGTGCTCGATGACGCCGGCGTGATGAACGAGGATGGCCTCCGCTACGAGGACGAATTCGTCAAGCACAAGATCCTCGATGCGATCGGCGACCTCTACCTGCTGGGCCACAGCCTGATCGGCGCCTTCAGCGGCCACAAGTCGGGCCACGGCCTGAACAACCGCCTGCTGCGCGCGCTGCTCGCCGATGCCAGCGCCTGGGAAGAGGTGGTGTTCGAGAAGCCCGAGCAGGCACCGATCTCCTACGTGCGCACCGAGCCGCTCACGGCGCTCGCTTCCTAGCCGGGCCGGCCGGGCGGGCGGACCCGCACCTGCAGCGAGCGCAGTCCGGGCGCGTGTTCCTGGCAACGCGGCAGCGCACCGGCGAGTGCGTACTTCAGCCGCGTGCACCACTCCGCCGAATTCGCATAGATGACGAGCGTGCCGCGCTGCTCCGCCACGCCGCTGATCTGGGCGCCGAGCTTGGCCGGCAATATGTCGCGCAGCCGCGCCAGCCACTGCGCTTGCGCGTCCAGGGCGGCCTGGGCCGCCCGGACCGCCCGGGGCAGGCGGTGCGTTGACAATAATTCGCCGATGGAACTGATTTTCCGGCTGTGGCTGCGCGATCCGGGACCCAGTGCAGGGTGATTTGGCTTGTCTTGGGGGGGGGTCTTGGGCATAGTGGAACGCACCGATCAAGGGCAAACCCGCCGAAAGGCGGGGGCGCAAAGCCACCGGTCTAAAGCGAGAGCCATGACAGCGGGGTTGCCGGTCAGCAAGGTTACTGTAACTGCGGGCGGTCGGCGCGGTCGGCTTCGGCCGGCGCTGCCCGCCACAGGGCGCACTGCGCCGGGGGCAAGGGCGGGCGATCGCGCACGGGCTCGAACGGAGCGGTACGGATGAACGTGATCTTTTTCTCGCGTCGCGTCGGCAAGGCGCGGCACCTGAACCTCGCGCATCCCGTGACGCTCGGCCTGGTGGCGGCGTGCGGCGTCGGCCTGCTGGTCAGCGCCTTCCTCCTCGGCCTGAACCTGGGTGAGCGGCGGCATACCGGCGCGAACGGCCGGGCCGAGGTCGTTGCCCTCAAGGCCCAGCTGCAGGATCGCGTCGATGGCCTGGCGTTGCGCACCGGGCAGCTCAATGCCCAGCTGCTGCGCCTCAATGCGCTCGGCAAGCGCCTGGCGCAGTTGGCCAACATCAGCAGCCACGAATTCGATTTCGACCACGATCCGCCCCAGGGTGGCCCGAACGAGGGTGGTTCGGACGGCGAGGGCGCGGGACGCGCGGTGCGGCTCGCCGATGTCGGCTCGATGCTCGACGGCCTGGAGCAGCGCATAGACCTGCGCGGCGCCCAGCTCGGGGCCCTCGAGAACGTCATCCTCGGGCGGCAGCTCTCGGCCGATATCCGTCCGACCGGCCGGCCGGTGGCGCAGGGCTACATCTCCTCGGGCTTCGGCGAGCGCATGGACCCCTTCGACGGCGAGGAAGCCTTCCACAAGGGCGTCGACTTCGCGGCCGATGCGGGTGCGGCGGTGCTCGCCGTGGCCACCGGCATCGTCACCTGGGCCGGCCCGCGCTCGGGCTATGGCGTCCTGGTCGAGGTCAGCCACGGCAACGGCTACGTCACCCGCTACGCGCACAACTCGCGGGTGCTGGTGAAGGTCGGCGACACCGTCGAGCGCGGCCAGGCGATCGCCGAGGTCGGCTCCACCGGCCGCTCCACCGGCCCCCACGTCCACTTCGAAGTGCTGCGCAACGGCGGCCAGATCGATCCGGCCGCCTTCGTCGGCGGCTGAGCGCTGTCCAGCCTCCCCGGGGTTTGACCGCGTGCCGCGGCGAGCCCCAGTCCCGCTCCAACCCCCTCCGACGCACGATTTCCGCTGCCGCGGGTCTATCCGTACAATAGCGCCTCCCGCACAGGCGGCTCTTTGTAACCGCTTGATTAATAAGCAGTTTTAATTTAGGACTCCCCGTGCTGCAGACCCTGACCCGAGTTTTCGGGAGCCGCAACGATCGCATCGTCAAGGGCTACGGGCGGCTGGTCCGCGCGGCCAACGCGCACGAGGCCGCCGTCAAGGCGCTGAGCGACGAACAGCTCGCGGCCCGGACCGCCGACTTCCGCGGCCGGCTCGCCGCCGGCACCTCGCTCGACGAGCTGGCGCCCGAGGCATTCGCGGTGGTGCGCGAGGCGGCGCGGCGCGTGCTCGGCATGCGCCACTTCGACGTGCAGCTGATCGGTGGCATCTCGCTGCACAACGGCAAGATCGCCGAGATGCGTACCGGCGAGGGCAAGACCCTGGTCGCCACGCTCCCGGCCTACCTCAACGCCCTGCCCGGCGAGGGCGTGCACATCGTCACGGTGAACGAGTACCTGGCGCAGCGCGACGCCGACTGGATGGGCCCGGTCCATCGCTTCCTCGGGCTGACGGTCGGCGTCATCAAGAGCCAGCAGGACCCGGCCGAGAAGCGGGCGGCCTACGCCTGCGACATCACCTACGGCACCAACAACGAGTTCGGCTTCGACTACCTGCGCGACAACCTCGCCTTCCGCCTCGACGACCGGGTGCAGCGCAAGCTCGCCTACGCGATCGTCGACGAGGTCGACTCGATCCTGATCGACGAGGCGCGCACGCCGTTGATCATCTCCGGGCCGGCCGAGGAGAGCACCGAGGTCTACGAGCGCATCAATGCGCTGGTGCCGCGCCTCAAGCGCCAGCAGGAGGAGGAGGGCCCCGGCGACTTCAGCGTCGACGAGAAGGGCAAGCAGGTGCACCTCACCGAGGAGGGCCACGAGCGCGTCGAGCAGCTGATGCTCGAGGCCGGCCTGCTGCGCGCCGGCGAGAGCCTGTACGACGCCGGCAACATCCGCCTGATGCACCACCTGAACGCGGCGCTGCGCGCGCACGCGCTCTACCGCCGCGACGTCGAGTACATCGTGCGCAACGGCGAGGTCATCATCGTCGACGAGTTCACCGGCCGCACGATGATCGGCCGGCGCTGGTCCGACGGCCTGCACCAGGCGGTCGAGGCCAAGGAAGGCGTGCGCGTGCGCGAGGAGAACCAGACGGTCGCCTCGATCACCTTCCAGAACTACTTCCGCCTGTACGCCAAGCTCGCCGGCATGACCGGCACGGCCGACACCGAGGCGCCGGAGTTCATGCAGATCTACGGCCTGGAGGTCGTGGTGATCCCGACGCACCGGCCGATGGTCCGCAAGGACATGGCCGACTACGTCTACCTGACGCAGGGCGACAAGTTCGAGGCGATCATCGCCGACATCCGCGAGTGCGCCGGGCGGCAGCAGCCGGTACTGGTGGGCACCACCTCGATCGAGACTTCCGAGTTCCTCGCCGGCCTGCTGCAGAAGGAGCAGATCGCCCACCAGGTGCTGAACGCCAAGCAGCACGAGCGCGAGGCGCACGTCGTCGCGCAGGCCGGCCGGCCCGGCACCGTGACCATCGCCACCAACATGGCGGGCCGCGGCACCGACATCGTGCTCGGCGGCAACCTCGAGGCCGAGCTGCACGCGCTGCCGCCGGAGACCGACGACGCGGCGCGCGCCGCGGTGCGCGCCGCCTGGCAGCAGCGCCACGACCAGGTGATCGCGGCCGGCGGCCTGCACATCATCGGCACCGAGCGGCACGAGTCGCGGCGCATCGACAACCAGCTGCGCGGGCGCTCGGGGCGCCAGGGCGACCCGGGCTCGAGCCGCTTCTACCTGTCGATGGAAGACAACCTGATGCGGATCTTCGGCGACCCGAACCGCACCAAGCGCCTGCTGCAGTTCGCCGGCATGAAGGCCGGCGAGGTGATCGAGAGCGGCATGCTGACGCGCCAGATCGAGAAGGCGCAGCGCAAGGTCGAGTCGCACAACTTCGACATCCGCAAGCAGCTGCTGCTGTTCGACGACGTCGCCAACGACCAGCGCAAGGTGATCTACCAGCAGCGCACGGAGATCCTCGGCACCGAGGACCTGTCGGCGGCGGTGCACGGCATGTACGCCGAGGCGGTCGGCGGCCTGTTCGATGCGCACGCGCCGCAGCAGGGCATGCCGCAGGACTGGGACATGGCCGGCCTCGCCGAGGCGCTGCAACGCGACTTCAACGTCGCGCTGCAGCCCGCCGCCTGGGTCGCCGAGCAGCCGGAGATCGAGCACGCGGCGCTGCGCGAGCGCGTGGTGCAGGCCGTCACGGCGGCCTACGACGCCAAGGTGGAGCGGGTCGGCGCGCAGGTGATGCGCCACGTGGAGCGCGACGTCGTGCTGCGCACCCTCGACCAGCACTGGCGCGACCACCTCGCGGCGATGGACTACCTGCGGCAGGGCATCCACCTGCGCGGCTACGCGCAGAAGGACTACCGCTACGAGTACAAGCGCGAGGCCTTCGAGCTCTTCACCGCGATGCTGGAGCGCGTCAAGTTCGACGCCGCCTCGGTGCTGGGGCGCATCGAGGTGCGTACCCAGGAGCAGATCGACCGCGAGGAGGCCGAGCGGCGCGAGCGGCTGATGCGGGCGCTGCAGACGCAGCATGCCGAGGCGCAGTCGGTGCTGGGCGCGTCCGAATCCGCGCCGCCGCCAGCCGGTGCCGCGGCGGCGCCTGCGGGCGCGGCGGGCGGCGGCGGGGCCACCGCCGCGGCAGCCACCGCCCCGTTCGTGCGCGAGGTTCGCAAGGTAGGGCGCAACGAGCCCTGCCCCTGCGGCTCGGGACGCAAGTACAAGCACTGCCACGGCGCGCTCGAAGGTGGCTAGCGGCGCATCGCCGGCGGCGCGCGCCCCGGTGCGGGTCGTCGCCGCGGTGATGTTCGACGCCACCGGCCGCGTGCTCGTCACGCAGCGGCCGCCCGGCAAGTCGCGCGCCGGCCAGTGGGAATTCCCCGGCGGCAAGCTCGAGGCGGGCGAGAGCGCGGAGGCGGGCCTGGCGCGCGAACTGGCCGAGGAACTCGGCGTGCGCGTGCGTGCCGCGCGGCCGCTGCTCGCGCTGCGCCACGACTACCCGGAACTGAGCGTGGAACTCGCCACGCTCGTGGTGGAGCGCTACGAGGGCGAGCCCGCGGGCCTCGAGGGCCAGGCGCTGCGCTGGGTGCGGCCGGCGGAACTGTATACTGTGGATCTGTTGCCTGCGGACCGGCCGATCGTCGACCGGCTGCAGGCGCTGACAGGAAGCGAGGCGTCATGAGTCAGGAAGCGGGCTTGCCCGACATCGAGATCGACACCAGGAACCTGTACCGGGAGGAGCTCTACACCGACCGCGCCGCCGGCATGGTGCGCAGGCTGGTGCCGGTCACCGTCGACGGCTCGCCCGACGCGACGCGCCCGGTGCTGTTCTCGGGCCAGACGCAGCTGCTGACGCCCGCCGGCGTGCTGCCGCTCTCCTTCGCGATCGAGGCCACCACGCTCGAGGGCGCGCTGCAGCGCTTCCCGGCGGCGGTGAAGATCGCGCTCGAGCAGGCCATCGAGGAAGCCAAGGAATACCGCCGCGAGGCGGCCTCGCGCATCGTCGTGCCCGAGGTGGGCGGCGGGCTCGGTGGCGGCATCCCGGGCGGCGGCAAGATCAAGCTCTAGGCCGGCGCTCCCGATGCGTGCGTCGCCGCTGCCGCGCTGGCCCGTGCTGCTGGTGCTGGCTGCGGCCGGCTGCGCCACGCAGCGCGCCGCGGCGCCGCCCGCCGCGCAGCCGCCCGCCTATCCGGCGGCGCCGACGGCCGAGGTCGTCGACCACTACCACGGCGTCGCGGTGCCGGATCCCTACCGGCCGCTCGAGCAGCTCGACGCGCCGGCCACGCGCCGCTGGGTCGAGGCCGAGAACCGCCTGGCGGTTCCGCGGCTCGAAGCGCTCCCGCTGCGCGCACCGCTCCGCCATGATCTCGACGGCCTGATGCGCTACGCGCGCCGCGCGCTGCCCGTGGTGGAGGGTGGGCGCAGCTTCGGGCTGCGCCACGACGGCCGGCAGGCGCAGAGCGTGCTGTACGTGGCCACGGGCGACGACGATCCGGGTCGCGTGCTGGTCGACCCGGCCGCGCTGCGCAGCGACGGCACCGTCGCGATCGACGACTTCGTGCCCGACCCGCAGGGCCGGCGCGTCGCCTACGCGCTCTCCGATGCCGGCAGCGACTGGAAGAGCTGGCACATCCGCGACGTCGACAGCGGGCGCGACCTCGAGGACGTCCTGCACTTCACCAAGTTCACCTCGGTCTCGTGGGCGCGCGACGGCTCCGGCTTCTACTACAGCCGCTACCCGGCACGCGCCGACGGGAGCGGTGACGACCAGCGCCAGGCGAGCATCTGGTACCACCGCGTCGGCAGCGCGCAGGCGGCCGACCGCCTGGTCTACGCCATCACCGACCATCCGACGCGCGATCCCTACGGCGAGGTGACCGAGGACGGCCGCTGGCTCGTGATCACGCAGTCGGAGGGCACGCTGACGAGCGGCCTGGTCGCGCTGTCGCTGCAGGATCCGCAGGCGCCGGCCCGGCCGCTGGCCACCGACTGGGATGGCCTCTACACCTACATCGGCGCGCGCGGCGACACGCTGTTCTTCACCACCACGGCCGGCGCGCCCAAGGGGCGCGTGCTGGCGCTCGACCTGGCGCACCCGGAGCGTGCGCGCTGGCGCAGCGTCGTGCCGGAGGCCGACGAGGCGCTGGTGCAGGCGACGCTGGCCGGCGGGCGCGTGTTCGCCCTCTACCTGAAGGACGCGCACAGCGTCGCGCGCCTGTATCGCGAGGACGGCACGCCGGCGGGCGAGCTGCCGCTCCCCGGGCTCGGCACCGTGGCGGGCTTCCAGGGCCACCTCGACGCTGCCGCGATCTACTACTCCTACACCGACTACTTCACGCCGCTGCGCATCCTGCGCTACGACATCGCCGCCGGCGAGTCGCGCACGGTGTTCGCGCCGGCGGTGAGCGTCGATACGACGCGCTACGTGACCGAGCAGGTGTTCTACCCGAGCCGCGACGGCACGCGCATCCCGATGTTCCTGGTGCACCGGCGCGCTCTGGCGCGCGACGGCAACCAGCCGGTGCTGCTGTACGGCTACGGCGGCTTCGACGTCGCGCTGACGCCGGCCTACAGCGCCGGCGCGCTCGCCTGGCTCGAACTCGGCGGGATGTACGCGGTCGCCAACCTGCGCGGCGGCGGCGAATACGGCGTCGCCTGGCACGCGGCCGGCATCCGCGACCGCAAGCAGAACGTGTTCGACGACTTTGCCGCCGCGGCGCGCTACCTGGTCGACGCCGGCTACACGCGGCCGCAGCGCATCGCGATCAGCGGCCGCAGCAACGGCGGGCTGCTGGTCGGCGCCTCGCTGACGCAGCACCCGGAGCTGTTCGGCGCGGCGCTGCCGGCGGTCGGCGTGCTCGACATGCTGCGCTACCACACCGCCAGCGCCAATGCGCGCCAGTGGTCCTCGGACTACGGCCTGAGCGAGGATGCGGCCGACTTCGCCGCGCAGCGCGCCTACTCCCCGTTGCACAACGTGCGCGCCGGCACCTGCTATCCGCCCACGCTCATCACCACGGCCGACCATGACGACCGCGTGGTCCCCTGGCACAGCTACAAGTTCGCCGCCACGTTGCAGCGGGCGCAGGGCTGCGCCAACCCGGTGCTGATCCGCATCGAGACCCGCGCCGGCCATGGCGCCGGCAAGCCGCTGTGGATGCAGGTCGAGGACCTCGCCGACCAGTGGGCCTTCGCCGCACACGCGCTCGGCATGGACGCCGCGCCGCGCCCGGGCCCGTAGGGCGCGCCGTTCAGGCGCGCCAGAAGCGCTGCATCTCGACGAAGGTGAACGAGGCCGACCAGGTCACCAGCACGAAGCCGGTCAGCGCCTCGGTGCCGGTGAGGAAGCGGATGGCGCCGAGCGGCGCGATGTCGCCGAGGCCGAGCGTGGTGTAGCAGGTCGCCGAGAAGTAGACGTGGTCCAGCAGGCCGATCGGGTGGTTGGCGATCAGCGCACCGTGGCCGGGTGTGGAGCTCAGGCCCCAGTAGCCGAAGCCGAAGATCCAGATCTCCGAGACGTGGATCGCCAGGATCGCGAAGATCAGCACCATGACGCGCAGCCGCGGTGCGAGGTGCATGATGCGCATCAGCCGCGAGAACACGTTGAGCGCCTCGTAGTGCAGGATCACGCACGCGACCACGATCAGCGTGGACACGCCGGCGACGACCGCGCGGCTGCCGGCGGTGTCGCCGAGCAGTTCAGCGATGTCGGTCATCGCTGCCGGCCTCCGCGGCGGGTGCGCCCTGCGGCTCGCCGGGAATGGCGTGCCGCTCGCCGAGCCACTCGCCCAGGTCGATCAGGCGGCAGCGCTCGCTGCAGAACGGGCGCCAGCGCGCCGCGTCGGTCCACTCGAACTCGCGCCGGCAGGTCGGGCAGGCGACGCGTCGCACGCCGCTCATGTGCAGCAGGTGAGCAGGAAGGGCACGTCGGCCTCGGCCTGCCGCGGCCGGGATTCCAGGCCCTGCCACTCGAGGAAGCGCATGCTGCAGCGGTAGTGGCTGCCGCTGATCTCGGGATACAAGGGTGCATCGGTGCGCAGCGTGATGCGCAGCAGCTGGTAGGGCGTGTCGCGGTCGAAGGTCACGTTGAACACGCCGCCGCGGGCGACTTCCTCGCGGGCACGGCCGTTCTGGCGCGTGAGCCACAGCAGCTCGGCGATCGCGTCGCACAGCGGCCGCAGCAGCGCCAGCCAGCGGCCGAAGGCTTCGGCGCGCGCCTCGCTCGGCTGGTTGAGCCAGAAGAAGTAGTCGGGCAGGTCGAACTCGCAGGTGCCGCCGGGTATGGCGCTGCGGTGCTTGACCGCGGCGAGGAACTCCGAGTCGCGCAGGGGCTGCAGCCAGCCGGCGCCCGCACCGGCGAGGTCGGAGCGCAGCCGCGTCAGGTTGCCGAGCAGCGCCCCGAGGCGCGTGGCGTCGATGCCGGGGCGGTTCTGGTACTCGCCCAGCTGCGCGAGTTGCCGCTCCAGTTCCTTGAGCACGTCGCTGCGCACGTCGCCGCGCAGCGTGATCGCCAGGATGTCGAGCAGGCTGTCGACGGCCGCGCGGCTGCCCCACTGCGTGGCGCGCTCGTTGTGGTACACGGCCTGGGCGTACAGGAAATCGAGCCGCAGGAACGTGCGCATGCGCTCGTTCAGCGGCTGCTCGAACACGGCCGGCTCGGCGGCGGGAGCGCTTTCCTGTGGGCCGGACATCCGCTTATTGTGCTTGACGCGCGCCGCGCCCGTAAACGGCCGCGGTAGGGCTGCGGGAGGCGGTGGCGGTGGCGGTGGCGGTGGCCGCGGCGGGCCCGCGTGGCCTCAGCCCTGGCGGGACGCCGCGGCCAGCCGCAGGTACTGCGCGTGCAGCTCGGCCACCCGGGGGGCCAGGGCGCCGAGGTCGCCGTCGTTCACGATCACGTCGTCGGCGATCGCGAGCCGCTGTGCGCGCGTCGCCTGGGCGGCCAGGATCGCCTCGACCTCAGCCGGGTCGGAACCGTCGCGCGCCGCCAGGCGTGCGCGCTGCAGGGCTTCGGGGCAGTCGACCAGCAGCACGCGGTCGTAGCGTTCGCGGCCCCGGGTCTCGGCCAGCAGCGGGTTGACGATGAGCTGGTAGGGGCCGCCGGCTGCGGCGGCGCGCTCGCGGCAGCGCTGGAACATCGCCGGGTGCAGCAGCGCCTCCAGGTCGCGGCGTTCCCGGGGGTCGGCGAACACGCGCCGGCGCAGGGCGCGGCGGTCCAGGCTCCCGTCCGGCGCCGCGACGCCCGGCCCGAAGCGCTCGAGCACGCGCGCCAGCAGCGGCTCGCCCGGCGCCACCACCTCGCGTGCGACCTGGTCGAGGTCGATGACCGGCACGCCCTGCGCCGCGAACAGGGCGGCGACCGCGCTCTTGCCGCTGGCGATGCCTCCGGTGAGGCCGACGATCATGGCCGGAAGAGGCCGAGGTAGTCGGCGACCCAGCCGGGGCCCCACATCAGGGCCAGCCAGCCGGCCGCCGCCAGGAACGGTCCGAAGGGGATCGGCACGCCGCGCTCGTGCCGGCGCAGGACGATGAGGGCGATGCCGGTCAGCGCGCCCACGGCGGCCGAGGCGATGACGATCGGCAGCAGCATCTGCCAGCCGAGCCAGGCGCCGAGCGCGCCGAGCAGCTTGAAATCCCCGTACCCCATGCCCTCCTTGCCGGTCAGCAGGCGGAACAGGTGGTACACGCACCACAGGCTGAGGTAACCCGCCGCCGCGCCGAGGATCGCCGCCCGCGGATCGACCGGCAGGCTCGCCGCCGGCGCCAGCGGCGCGAGCAGGCTCGCGAGCAGCCCGCCCCACAGCAGCGGCAGCGTCAGCGCGTCGGGCAGCAGCTGGTGCTCGAGGTCGATGAGCGCCGCGGCGATCAGGTACCAGGTGATCAGCATCGCGAACAGCGCCGGCAGCCCGAAGCCGAACTTCCAGGCCACCAGCGCCGTCAGCACGCCGCTGGCGGCCTCGACCAGCGGGTAGCGCGGCGAGATCGGAGCCGCGCAGTGGGCGCAGCGGCCGCGCAGCAGCAGCCAGCTCACCACCGGGATGTTGTGCCAGGCCGCGATCGGCGCGTGGCAGGCCGGACAGGCCGAGCGCGGCGCGATCAGGTCGTAGCGCGCCGGCGGCGGGGCGTCGGCGGGCGGCGGCGACGTGCCGTCGCCGAGCGCCGCGCACTCGGCGCGCCAGGCGCGCTCGAGCATGCGCGGCAGGCGGTGGATGACGACGTTGAGGAAGCTGCCGACCAGCAGCCCGACGAGCAGCGCCACGGCGATGAACGCCGCCGGCGCCGCGGCGAGCAGTGCGGTCACGCCGGGCGGTCCGTCAGACGACCGCGCCGAGCTTGAAGATCGGCAGGTACATCGCGATCACGAGGCTGCCGACCAGCACGCCGAGGATCGCCATGATCATCGGCTCGAGCAGGCTCGACATGCTGTCGACGGCATTGTCGACGTCCTCCTCGTAGAAGCTCGCGACCTTGCCGGACATGGTGTCGAGCGAACCGGATTCCTCGCCGACCGCGATCATCTGCACCACCATGTTGGGGAACAGGCCGGTGTTCTCCATCGAGCGCTGCAGGCGCTGGCCGGTGGCGACCTCGTCCTTCATGCGCAGCACGGCGTCCTCGTACACGATGTTGCCGGTGGCGCCGGCGACCGATTCGAGCGCCTCGACCAGCGGCACGCCGGCGGAGAACATCGTCGAGAGCGTGCGCGCATAGCGCGCGATCGCCGCCTTGTTGAGGATCGGGCCGATGATCGGCATCTTCAGCGACATGCGGTCGAGGAACTCGCGCATCTTGCGCGAGCGCTTCTTGAAGTAGAAGAAGGCGTAGACGCCGCCGCCCGCCACCAGTGCCATCAGGATGCCGAACTTCTGCACGAACTTCGACATGTTGATGACCATCTGCGTGAACGCCGGCAGGTCGGCGCCGAAGCCCTTGAACAGGCTCTCGAACTGCGGGATCACGAACAGCAGCAGGATGATCGTGACGATGACCGCCACGGCCAGCACCGCCGCCGGGTAGAACAGCGCCTTCTTGACCTTCTTCTTGATCGCCTCGCTCTTCTCCTTGTAGGTGGCGATCTTGTCGAGCAGCGTCTCGAGGGCACCGGCCTGCTCGCCGGCCTCGACCAGGTTGACGTACAGGTCGTCGAACTGCAGCGGGTGCTTGCCGAGCGCCTCGTGCAGCGACGTGCCGCTCTCGATGTCGGCCTTGATGTCGAGCACCAGCTTCTGCATCGAGGGCTTCTCGTGGCCGGCGCCGATGATCTCGAAGGCCTGCACCAGCGGGATGCCGGCCGCCAGCATCGTGGCGAGCTGGCGGCTGAAGATCGCGATGTCCTCGGGCTTGACCTTGCCGCCGCTCTTCATCGCGGTCGCCTGCTTCTTGATGCGCGTGGCGACCACGCCCTGGCGGCGCAGGTCCTGCTTGAGCGCGAGCTCGTTCGGGGCCAGGCTCTTGCCCTTGACCCGCTGGCCCTTCTTGTCCATGCCTTCCCAGGCGAAGGCGATGTCCTTCTTCACCGTGCGGATGGCCGTCGTCGCTTGCGCCATGGTGGTTTACTCGATGGTGACGCTGTTGATTTCTTCGAGGCTGGTGAGGCCCTGCCGGACCTTCTCGAGGCCAGCGCGCCTGAGGTCCCAGACCCCTTCCTTGGCGGCCTGCTCGCCGATGTCGATGGCGTTGCCGCCCTGCATGATCAGCCGGCCGATCGCCTCGTTGACCGGCAGGACCTGGTAGATGCCGACGCGGCCCTTGTAGCCCTCGTTGCAGCTGCCACAGCCCTTGGGGCCGTAGACCTTGATGCCGGCGGCGATGTCCTCCTCGCGGAAGCCCTCCTTGCGCAGCGCCTCGGCCGGGACGTCGAGCGGATGCTTGCAGTTGTTGCACAGCCGCCGCGCCAGGCGTTGCGCGATGATCAGGCTCACCGAGGTGGCGATCGCGTACGGCTTGACGCCCATGTCCACCAGGCGCGTCAGCGTCTGCGGCGCGTCGTTGGTATGGAGCGTGGAGAGCACCAGGTGGCCGGTCTGCGCGGCCTTGATGGCGATCTCGGCGGTCTCGAGGTCGCGGATCTCGCCGACCATCACCACGTCCGGGTCCTGGCGCAGGAAGGCGCGCAGCGCCGCGGCGAAGGTCAGGCCCACCTTGGGATTGACGTTCACCTGGTTGACGCCGGGCAGGTTGATTTCCGCCGGATCCTCGGCGGTGGAGATGTTGGTGTCCTCGCGGTTGAGGATGTTCAGGCCGGTGTACAGCGAGACGGTCTTGCCGCTGCCGGTCGGGCCGGTCACCAGGATCATGCCCTGGGGCCGCGCCAGGTTGTCCATGTACAGCTGCTTCTGGAACGGCTCGTAGCCGAGCGCGTCGATGCCGAGCATCGCCTGCGAGGGATCGAGGATACGCAGCACGATCTTCTCGCCGAACAGCGTCGGGCAGGTGCTGACGCGGAAGTCGATGGCGCGCGTCTTCGACAGGCGCATCTTGATGCGGCCGTCCTGCGGCACCCGGCGCTCGGCGATGTCGAGGCGCGACATGACCTTCAGGCGCGCCGAGATCTTCATCGCCAGCTGCACCGGCGGCTGCGCGATCTCCTTCAGCACGCCGTCGATGCGGTAGCGGACGCGGTAGGTCTTCTCGTAGGGCTCGAAGTGGATGTCCGAGGCGCCGCGGCGGATGGCGTCCAGCATCACCTTGTTGACGAAGCGGACGATCGGCGCGTCCTCGACGTCGTCGCGGGTGACCGCGCCCTCGAGGTCCTCGTCGCCGCCGCTGACCTCGAGCGACTCGAGGTCGACGCCTTCCTCGTCGCCGAGGTTCGGCATCGAGGTGTCGACCTGCTCGATGGCCTTGTCGAGCACCTTCTGCAGCTTGTCGTCCTCGACGACGATCGCCTCGACCGAGAGGCTGGTCTGGAACTTGACCTCGTCGATCGCGTGCAGGTTGGTCGGGTCGGCGACGCCGAGGTACAGCCGCTTGCCGCGCTTGAACAGCGGCAGCACGCGGTGCTTGGCGAGCAGCTTGTCGGAGACCGTGCGGACGGTGTCCAGGTCGACGGCCAGCGAATTGAGGTCGAACAGCGGTACGCCGTACTCGTTCGAGGCGGCGACCGCGATGTCGCGGGCGCTGGCGGCGCCGGAGTTCACCAGCTCGCTGACGAAGCTGACTTTCTTCTCGGTCGCGGCCGTGAGCGCGGCCAGCATGCCGGACTCGTCGACGACGCCGTCCTGGACGAGCCGCTGGGGAAAACCCCCGAGGCCCGTCCGGCCGGCGTTCATGACCAAAGAAGCGTTTTCGTTCATGGACTTACGTGCGGTCCAATGCCTTCAGAGGCGAGCGGCTAGTCTACCCCACGGGGGCGGTCGTTCAATGTCAAATCTTCGTCGATGTTTGCACATCCGGCGAGGTGGCTTCGTGATCAATTGCCCAAAAGAAGAAGCCCCTCCAGGGGAGGGGCTTCTGCGGGGTTTGCACCCCAGTCGATACCGGCCTGGGATCAGGCGCGGCAGTTGGCCGGCATGTACTTGCCCAGCAGGGTCGTCGCGGTGGCGCCGCTGCCGCCCGTGACGCCGCTCGGCGGCGCATGCTGGCCGCAGATCCACACGACGTCGCCGTTCACGTTGGAGGCGGGCGCCAGCACCAGCGTCGAGCCATTGATCGCCTGGTTGGCCTGCTTGCCGTAGGTGATCGTGATGACGCCGTCGGTGACGTCGATGTTGTCCACGTACTTGCCCGACTTGTCGGCGGCCGCGGCCGAGGAGCCGAGCAGCGCCGTGGTGGAGATGCCGGTGAACGTGCCGGTCTGCGCGAAGACCTCGCCGACGCCGGCCTTGAGATCGGAGGCCAGGTTGAGGCCTTCCGTGACCTGGGCGCGGATCGTGTAATCCTGATACGCCGGGATGGCGATCGCGGCCAGGATGCCGATGATCGCCACGACGATCATCAGCTCGATGAGTGTGAAACCTTTCTGGATGGACTTCATTGAGAAACTCCCGGATGGATGACTGAAAACGTTGGTGGTCGTGAACGCCAATTGCGTGGTCACGTTAATGCACGGCGTGTGCCAGCAACGTGACCGGTTGCGCAAGTCCATGATTGCGGTAAGGATTCATCCGGGAACCACGTCGCCATTTCGCATAATCCCGTCGCCACCTGACGTCAAGTGTGACCCTGGGCGTCACAAGCTGACGCGAGCGGTCGGGCAGCGCTGGCTACCGGCGAGGCGCCTGGCGAGATGTGAGGCGCCGCCGCATTCGCGCATGCCGTGCTGGCTTTGGGTGCCGCGGCCATTACATTGCGGCCATTGCATCGAGGAGCCGGATGTCCACGCAACTGCCCAACGACGCGCTGCCGCGCTGGCGCGCGCTGCCGCTGGCCCTGGTCCTCGGGCTGGCCGCACTGGTGCTGGCGCTCGCGGACCTGCAGGCGCACTACGGCGGGCTGCTCCCCGAGCGCGCCCGCGAAGCCGCGATCGCGTCGGTGCTGCATACGCCGGTGCTGCGGCGTGCCATCGTCGGCTTCATCGGGGCGCAGCTGCTGCTGCACCTGCTGCTCGGCGTGGTCGCGTGGATCGCGGCAGGCCTCACGATCGCCTGCTGGCGGCTGCGCGCCGCGCGCCTGGCGGTGCTGGGCTGGTTCGCGGCCCTGTACCTGCTGGTGGGCCTCACCAACGCCGCCTGGTACCCGTGGTCGAACGCCGGCGCCTGGAGCCGCGCGCTGCTGCAGCTGCTGCACGGACGCGACTGGCTGCCCGGCACCCTGGCGACCCTGCTGGCGACGGCGTTCGCCGGCCAGCTCGCGGTACTCGCCTGGCGCTCGCGCTGGCGCCGGCTCGCGCTGCGCGTCGTCGTCTGGGGCCTGCTGGCCTGCCTGGTCGTCGCCGTGCGCGCCAACCTGCCGCCGCCGCAGCCGGGCGCGGCGGCCCAGCGTCGTCCGAACCTGGTCTTCATCGGCATCGATTCGCTGCGCCCGGACCTGGTCGGCAGCAACGGTTATCCCGGTTACACGCCGAACCTGACCGCCTTCCTCGCTGAGGGCCAGCAGTTCGACGACGTGACCACGCCGCTGGCGCGCACCTTCCCGTCGTGGGTGGCGCTGCTCACCGGGCGCGACCCGATGCGCACCGGCGCGCGCGAGAACCTGCTGCCACGCGCGGCGCTGCACACCGGGCCGACGCTCGCGGACCAGCTGCGCACCGCCGGCTACCGCACCGTGTTCGCTACCGACGAAGTGCGCTTCAGCAACATCGACGCGAGCTTCGGCTTCGACCAGACGATCACGCCGCGCATCGGCACCAGCGACTTCGTGCTCGGGACGCTCAACGACGTGCCGCTGTCGAACCTGTTCGCCAACACCCGCGTGGCGCAGTGGCTGTTCCCCGATACCTACGCCAATCGGGCCGCGGCCGTGACCTACGAGCCGGAGACCTTCGTCGCGCGCGTGGACCGCGAACTGCAGGCCGGCGCCGGGCCGCTGTTCCTCGCCAGCCACCTGACACTGCCGCACTGGCCATATCACTGGGCAGCCGACGAGGACGCGACGCTGTCGCGCACCGCCGACCTCATGTGGGGCTACCTCGCCGCCGTGGTCGGCGCGGACCGCCAATTCGGTGAGTTGCTGGCGGTACTCGAGCGCAAGGGCGTGCTCGACAACGCCATCGTCGTCGTCTTCTCCGACCACGGCGAGGCCCTCGGCCTGCCGATCGACAACCTGGTCTACTCGCCCGAGGCCAAGGCGGCCATCGGCCGGCTGGTCGTGTGGATGAACGGCCACGGCACCAGCGTGCTCAGCCCGCTCCAGTACCACGTCGTCCTCGGCGTGCGCGGCTTCGGCAACGCGCTCGCCGACGCGCGCCCCGGCGTGCATGCCGGCGACGCGCTGTGCATCGAGGACGTGGCGCCGACCATGGCGGAGCTCCTCGGCCTGCCGGTCGCGGCCGGCCAGTACGACGGCCTGAGCTTCGCGCGGCGGCTGCAGCCGGGGTCCACGGCGCCGCCGGTCGGCGCAGGGCGCGTGCGGTTCACCGAGACGGCCTTCACCACGGCCGGGCTGCGCGAGGGTGCGCAGCGCGAGGCGGAGCTGGTGGGCGACGCCGACGTGTTCTTCCGCGTGAACCGCGCCAGCGGGCGCTTCGAGGTGAACCTGGACCGCTGGAGCGAGATGCTGCAGGTCAAGGAACGGGCTGCCTTCGACCGCCGGTTCCTGCTCGCGGCCGTGCCCGGGCGGACGCCGGGCACCAGCCACTACGTCGCCGTGCCGCTTGCCGGCGGCCTGCCGCGCCGCCTGCTCGCGCCGCCCGGCGAGCGCGACGATGCGGACCTCGGCGCGCTGTGGCGCGCGCTGCACGAGCACTATCCGGGCGAGCTGGGTGCGCCGGCTCAGGACTGAGGCGGTGCGGCGCGTGCCGCCGCGCCCCGGTCGAGCACGTCGCGGAACCGACGCTGCAGCGCGCCGCGCAGGCGAGCGTGCTCCGGCGGGTCCGCGGCGGCCGCCGGCAGCAGGCTCGCCATCGAGCCTTGCCGGAACGGTTCCGGCAGCTGCAGGTAGGCGTAGCCGCTCGCGCGCGGGTCGGGCAGGGCCGCGACCAGCGCCGCGTCGGTGAAGGCGGCGAACTGCCGGTTGGCGGTCAGCCGGTCGACGTACTCCTCGCGCATCTGCAGCCGGTCGCTCACCGGGTCGATGCGGTAGTAGACGCTCGCCAGCGCCACGCCGCTGGCCGAGGCCTGCACCTGCGCGTGCGCGAAGGCCTTGGGCGTGAACTCGGATTCGGTGAAGCGGATGCGCCCGGCGAAGCGTGCCGCGGCGTCCGCCGACCCGCGCAGCAGCGGCGCCAGCGACTGGCCGTCGACGCGGGCGGCCGGCGGCAGGCGCAGCAGCTCCAGGATCGTCGGGTTGAGGTCCTCGAGGCTCACCGGGGCCGCCAGCGTCGCGCCGGCCGCCGCCTGGCCGGGCAGCCGCAGGCCGAGGACCACGCGGTACTGGTCCGGCGCCAGCACCGAGGTGCCGTGGCCCCAGCCGGGCACGGCCTCGAGCGCGCGCAGGTCCTCGGGGTTGCCGGGCCCGATCGAGTCGCCGCCCGGCTCGAAGGACTCGCCGTGATCGGAGAGCACGACCACGATCGCGTTGTGCAGCAGTCCCTTGCGTTCCAGTACCGCCATCAGCGCGGCGAACTGCCGGTCGGCACGCTCGATGGCGAGCAGGTAGGCCGCGCGCAGGCTGGCCGTGTCGTCGCTCGTCGGCCCGGTGCCGGATTGCCAGGAATACGGCCAGTGCCCGAGCGTCAGGTGCGCGGCCAGCAGCAGCGGCCGGCCGTCGGGGCGCAGTTCGCGGTCGATGCGCTGCACGAAGGTGTCGGGGTCGTAGGTGACCGCCGCGGCGCGGTTGGCGTGGATGTTCGGCAGCAGCCAGCGACCGGCGGCCGTGTTGACGATCGCATTGGAGAGCGGCGTGTCGCCGAACCAGGACAGCAGGAAGTCGGTGGCGCCGATCGGCGGCGTGATGGTCTGGTTGAAGCCGTAGGTGGCGTCGACGTTGGAGAAGCGCGTCTCGTCGATCGCATAGACCGTGCGATAGCCGGCGCGGCCCAGCTGGAAGCCGAGCGCGTCGCGCGCGTCGACCCGCTCGCGCGGCAGCAGGTTGATCGTCGCCCCGGTCGTGTGCGGCTGCTCCCCCGTGAGGATCGAGACCCAGGACGGGAAGGTGCGCGCCAGCGGCGTGATCGCGTCGCTGAAGCGCGTCGCCCCGGCGAGGAAGCGGGCGACGTTCGGCGCATGGCGCGAGGTGCCGTCGGCGGCGATGAGATCGTCGCGCAGCGAGTCGACGCCGACCAGGATCACGTTCGGCCGCGCGGCGGTGGACGGCCCGGTGCGCGCCGCGCCGGCCGCGGGCTGCGGCCAGCGGGCGAACGCCGCCACCGCCAGCACGGCGCACCCGAGTGCCAGCAGCAGGCGCGGGCGCGCCGGGCCGCGCCGCAGCGCGCAGCAGCGTCGCGCCGGCGGCCAGCAGCGCGAGGGCGCCGGCGAGCCCGGCCACGCTGATGCCGGCGACCCCGGCGCGCGCGAGGCCGGCGTAGGGTCCGCCGAGCGAGCTGCCGGGAACGCGGCGGCGTTGTGCAGCAGCAGCGCCAGCGCCAGGCCGATGGCCCACAGGCCGACCCACTGGCGGCGCGTCGCCGGGACCGCCGGCCAGGCGCGCTCGGCCGCCCGTGCGAGCAGCCAGCAGGCGAGGCCGAATGCCAGGTGCAGCGCCAGCAGCGCCAGCGCGAACACCAGCACGTTGCGCAGCAGCGCCGTGTGCCACAGCGGCGTCTCCACCAGCGTGTTGATCACCTCGTCGTGGAACAGCGCCGAGTCGAGGTCGCCGCAACGCCGCGCATAGGAGAGCAGCAGCAATCCCAGGCCGCACAGCAGCGCCAGGCCGAGGCCGTGCCACCGCTGGGAATCCGGACGGCGGGGTGCCGGCGTCATTCGATCCCCAGCTTCTTCACCTTGTAGCGCAGTGCCCGGAATGTCATGCCGAGCAGGCGCGCGGCGGCGGTCTTGTTGTAGCGGGTCTGCTCGAGCGCGCGGACGATCGCGTCGCGCTCGATGTGCTCGAGCTGCTCGCCCAGGGCCTCGCCGGCGCCGACCGCGGCCGGCCCTTCGAGCGCCGCCGCGGGGCGTGCGCCGCGCTCGGCCGGCGGCGGCGACAGCGCGGCGCGCAGCTGCAGGTCGGCCACCTCGATCGTGCCGGTCGCGCACAGCGTCATCGCGCGCTCGAGCACGTTCTCGAGTTCGCGCACGTTGCCCGGGAAGGCATAGGCGTCCAGCGCCGCGAGCGCCGCCTCGGACAGGCGCGGTGGCGCCGTGCCGAGCCGCGCGGCGATGCGGTGCATGATGCGCGTGGCGAGCTCGGGAATGTCCTCGACGCGTTCGCGCAGCGGCGGCACGCGCATCTCGATGACGTTGATGCGGTAGTAGAGGTCCTCGCGGAAGCGGCCGGCGGCCACCAGCTCGGCGAGGTTGCGGTGCGTGGCCGAGAGGATGCGCACGTCGACCGGCTGCTCGCGCTGCTCGCCGACCGGGCGCACGGCCTTCTCCTGGATCACGCGCAGCAGCTTGACCTGCATGTGCAGCGGCAGGTCGGCCACCTCGTCGAGGAACAGCGTGCCGCCCTCGGCGCTCTGCACCAGGCCCTTCTTGTCGGCGACCGCGCCGGTGAAGCTGCCGCGCTTGTGCCCGAACAGCTCGCTCTCCATCAGCTCCGAGGGGATGGCGCCGCAGTTGACCGGCACGAAGGGGCCGTCGCGCCGCGGTCCGTTGGCGTGGATCAGCCGCGCGACCAGTTCCTTGCCGGTGCCCGATTCGCCGGCGATGTGCACCGGCGCCTGGCTGCGCGCGACGCGGGCGATCAGCGCCTTGAGCGCCTGCATCGCGGCCGAGGCGCCGAGCAGCGCCGGGGCCTGCTCGGGCGCCGGCGACGTGGCGGCGCCCGGCGCGCCGAGCCGGATGGCGCTCGCCACCAGCTTGCGCAGCACGCCGAGGTCCAGCGGCTTGGAGACGAAATCGAAGGCACCGGCCTTCAGGGCGCGCACCGCGGTCTCGACGTTGCCGTGCGCGGTGATGACCGCGACTGGCACGGCGAGCTGCTGCGCCTGCATCCATTCGACCAGGTCGAGCCCGTCGCCGTCCGGCAGGCGCATGTCGGTGAGGCACAGGTCGTAGCGGCGCGCGCCGAGCGCGCGGCGCGCGCCGGCCAGGTCGCCGGCCGAGTCGGTCGCGAGGTTCATGCGCGCGAGCGTCAGCGCGACCAGTTCGACCAGGTCGGGCTCGTCGTCGACGATCAGTACGGTCGGCTTGTCCATGGCGCCGGTGGCGATCTTAACCGCTCGGCCCCGGAAAGCCGCGGCGCAGCGCTTCCGACCGTGACGCGCTTCCGGGTCGCGGGCGGCGGCCTACAGCGCCCGCCAGCGGCGCGGATCGGAGAACACGATGCGGAAGCGGCTGCCGCCGCCCTCGTTGGGCTCGTACAGGAGCGTGGCGCCGTTGCTCTCGGCGAGTTCGCGCGCCAGGAACAGCCCCAGGCCCGTGCCGCGCGCGGCCCGCGTGAAGAACGGCTCGAAGATGCGTTCGACATCGGCCGGCGCGATGCCCGGGCCGCGGTCGATCACCTCGAGGAACGGCCGGCCGCTGCCGGCGAGGCGGCCGATGCGGATCTGCACCGGCTGCGCGCCGCGGGCCGGATCGCTGCCGTGCGTCAGCGCGTTCTGGCACAGGTTCCAGACGATCTGGTGGAGCTGGCCGGGATCGGCGCTCACCTCGATGCCGGCGTCGCCGCCGATCGCGAGGCGCCCGGGCGGCAGCTGCAGCGTCTCGCGGAACTCCTCGCCGAAGGCCTCGCACCACTCGCCGAGCGCGAGCCGCTCGGGGCGCGCGGGCTCGCGGCGCGAGAGCTGCAGGATGTTGTCGATGATGCCGCTGACGCGCGCGGCGTTGCTGCGCATGATGCTGGTGAGCCGCCGGTCCTCCTCGGACAGCGCGCCGGACTCGGCCAGCAGCTGGGCCGCGTGGCTCATGGCGCCGACCGGGTTGCGGATCTCGTGGGCGATGCTGGCGCTGAGGCGCCCGAGCGCGGCGAGCTTGGACTGCTGCACCTTGGCGGCGATGGCGCCGATGTCCTCGAGGAACACCAGCACCGGCGCCGGCCGTTCCGTGCCGAGCGGCGCGAAATGCGGCTCGATCACGCGGGCGCCGTCGGCCGCCATGATGGTGGTGGGCTCGCTGCGCGGCGTGCCGCCGGCCTCCGCGGTCGCCGGTCGCGGCGGCTCGCGGCCGCCACGCCACATCGACAGCAGGTACAGCAGCCGCGGCGAGACCTCGCCCAGCAACGCGCCGGGCACGGCGGTGCGCTCGCCCAGCATCTGCGCGGCGGATTCGTTGATCAGGCGGATGCGGTCGGCCGGGTCGACCACCAGGATGCTCTCGCGCAGGTGCTGCACGATGTACTGCGAGAGCTGCGCGAGGTTGGCGAGGTCGATCTCCTGGCGCCGCACCAGCGCCTCGCTCTCGCCGAGGCGCGCCGCCACCGGCCAGGTGGCGAGCGCCACCAGGAACACGACCGCGCCCATGACGCCGGCCAGCGGGTAGTCGGCGAGCGAGGCGATGCCGGCGAGCTGCGCGGCGATCTGCTGCGCGAGGATGGCCAGCGCCGCGATGGCGGCGATCAGCAGCGGCTCGCGGCCGTCGGCCAGCAGGGTCATCGCCAGCACCGGGATCACCAGCAGGATGGCGAGGCCGCTGCTCGCACCGCCGCTCGCGTACAGCAGCACCGCGACCGCCAGGCTGTCGACGAGCACGTGGCCGAAGACCAGCGCCACGCGGCTCGGCCAGTAGCGCCGGCCGGCCGCCGCCAGCAGCACCCCGAGCGCGCCGTAGACGCCCAGGGCCAGCAGGAACAGCGCCGGGCGCTGCGCGCCGAAGACCGGGACGGGAAGCGTGAAGCGGTGCACGGCCAGCAGCACCGCCACGACCAGCAGCCGATACAGGTTCGCCAGCCCGACGATGCGCCAGGCCAGTTCCGACCGGGGTGTTGCGGGAGCGCTCTCGGGGGGCGTCATCGGGCTCAATTTAGCACTGCGAATCGCTTCGCCCGGCGGAACTGCTGCCCAGTGCTGGCCGAACGCCCGGGTTTTGGCCAGAATCCACTGTCTTTCGCCGTCCACATCGAGGGTCCGAAGGCGCATGAACCTGCACGAGTACCAGTCGAAGAAAGTCCTCGCCGATTACGGCGTCCCGGTCCCGGCCGGGCGCGTCGCGGCCACGCCCGACGAAGCAGTGGCCGCCGCGGCCGCGCTCGGCGGCGCGGCGTGGGTCGTCAAGGCGCAGGTGCACGCCGGCGGCCGCGGCAAGGCCGGCGGCGTCAAGCTGGTGCGCGACAGCACGGCGCTGCGCGAGGCCGCGGCCGGCATGCTCGGCCAGCGCCTCGTCACCAAGCAGACCGGCGCCGCGGGGCTGCCGATCGAGCGCGTCTACGTCGAGAGCGGCTCGGAGATCGAGCGCGAGCTCTACCTGAGCCTGACGCTCAACCGCGAGCGCGGCCGCATCGCGGTCGTGGCCTCGGCCTCGGGCGGCATGGACATCGAGAAGGTCGCCGAGGAGACCCCGGATCGCATCCTGTCGCTGACGGTGCACCCGGCGGCCGGGCTCCAGCCCTACCAGTGCCGCCAGCTGGCCTTCGGGCTCGCCCTCACGGGCGACCAGTCCAGGCAGTTCCAGGCGATCCTGATGGCGCTGTACCGCCTGTACCAGGAGCGCGACGCGAGCCTGATCGAGATCAACCCGCTGATCGTCACCAAGGCCGGCCAGCTGGTGGCGCTCGACTGCAAGCTCGACATCGAGGCCAACGCGCTCTACCGCCAGCCGGACATGGCGGCGCTGCGCGACGCCGGCCAGGAAGACCCGATGGAGCGGCGCGCCAGCGAGCACGACCTCAACTACGTCTCGCTCGACGGCAACATCGCCTGCATGGTCAACGGCGCGGGCCTGGCGATGGCCACCATGGACCTGATCAAGCTGCACGGCGGCTCGCCGGCCAACTTCCTCGACGTCGGCGGCGGCGCCACCGCCGAGCGCGTCACCGCGGCCTTCGAGCTGATCCTCTCCAACCCGAACGTGCGCGCCATCCTGGTCAACATCTTCGGCGGCATCGTGCGCTGCGACCTGATCGCCGACGGCGTGGTCAACGCGGTGCGCAACGTCGGCGTCAAGGTGCCGGTGGTGGTGCGCCTCGAGGGCACCAACGCCGACAAGGCGCGCGAGACACTGGCGGCGAGCGGGCTGGCGATCACGCCCGCCGCCGACCTCACCGACGCCGCCCGCAAGGTCGTGGCCGCGGCGGGCCACTGAGTCAACAGGACGCAACATGAGCATTCTCGTCAACAAGCGCACCAAGGTCATCTGCCAGGGCTTCACCGGCAAGCAGGGCACATTCCACTCCCAGCAGTGCCTGGCCTACGGCACGCGGCTGGTCGGCGGCGTGACCCCGGGCCGCGGCGGCGAACGCCACCTCGACCTGCCGGTGTTCGACACGGTGCGCGATGCGGTGCGCGCCACCGGCGCCACCACCAGCATGATCTACGTGCCGGCGGCCGGCGCGGCGGATTCCATCCTCGAGGCGAGCGACGCCGGCATCGAGCTGGTGGTGTGCATCACCGAGGGCGTGCCGGTCAACGACATGGTGCGCGTCAAGGCGACGCTGGCCGGCAGCGGCACGCGCCTGATCGGACCGAACTGCCCCGGCATCATCACGCCCGACGAGTGCAAGATCGGCATCATGCCGGGCTTCATCCACCAGAAGGGCTGCATCGGCATCGTCTCGCGTTCCGGCACGCTGACCTACGAGACGGTGTTCCAGACGACCAACAACGGCCTCGGCCAGAGCACCTGCGTCGGCATCGGCGGCGATCCGGTGCGCGGCATGAACTTCATCGACGTGATCGAGCTGTTCGAGCGCGACCCGCAGACCGAGGGCATCATCATGGTCGGCGAGATCGGCGGCTCGGACGAGGAAGCGGCGGCGGAGCACATCCGCAAGTACGTGACCAAGCCCGTGGTCGCCTACATCGCCGGCGTCACGGCGCCGCCGGGCAAGCGCATGGGCCACGCCGGCGCGGTGATCGCCGGCGGCAAGGGCACGGCCGCCGACAAATACCGCGCGCTCGAGGCCGCGGGCGTGCGCACCGTCAAGTCGCCGGCCGAACTCGGCAGCGCGATGGCCGACCTGCTGCGCAAGCGCCGCGCCGCCGCGCGCCAGGCCGCCGAGATCAAGCCGCGGCCGGCCGCGGCGAAGGCCGCGCCGAAGTCGAAGGCGAAGGCGAAGGCGAAGGCCAAGGCCAAGGCCAAGGCCAAGGCCAAGGCGAAGCCCAAGGCCAAGGCGAAGCCCAGGGCCAAGGCGAAGCCCAGGGCGAAGGCGTCCGCGGCCCGGCGCCCGGCGCCGCGCGTGCAAGCCCGTGCCCGCAAGCGCCCGGCGCCGAAGCGCGCGCGCCGGCATCGCTAGGTCGGCCCGCATGGGCGGACGGCCCGGCCGGGAGCGCGCACGCGGTGGCTGATCCCGGCCGCCTGCGGCTCGCGCTCGCGCAGGTGAACCTGCTGGTCGGCGACGTGCGCGGCAACCTGGCGCGCGTGCGCGGCGAGGCCGCCGCCGCCCGTGCCGCCGGCGCCGACCTCATCCTGTTCCCGGAGCTGACGCTGTCGGGCTACCCGCCCGAGGACCTGCTGTTCCATCGCGGCTTCCGGCGCCAGGTCGAGGCGGCGCTGGCCGAGCTCGCGGGCGCCGAGCCCGGCATCGGCGTGCTGGTGGGCTGCCCGGAGTACACCGACGCGGGCATCTACAACGGCGCGGTGCTGTTCGATGGCGGGCGCGCGCTGGCCGCGCACCGCAAGAACCTGTTGCCGAACTACCAGGTGTTCGACGAGAAGCGCTACTTCCGCGCCGGCGGCGCGGCCACCGTGGTCGACTTCCGCGGCTGGAAGCTCGGCCTGCTGATCTGCGAGGACATCTGGGAAGCCGAGCCGGCGCGCGCCGCGGCGGCCGGCGGCGCCGAGATCCTGCTGGTCATCAACGCCTCGCCCTACGAGATGCACAAGCAGCAGGAGCGCGAGCGCGTCGCGCGCGCGCGCGTCGCCGAGGTCGGGCTGCCGCTGGTGTACCTGAACCTGTTCGGCGGCCAGGACGAGCTGGTGTTCGACGGCAACTCCTTCGTGATGAATGCCGACGGCACGCTGGCGCTGCGCGCGCCGGCGCATGCCGAGGGCACCTGGCCGGTGGAGTTCGAGCGCCGCGCCGGCCGCGCCTGCGCGCTGCCGGCGGTCGTGGCGCCGGCGCTGAGCGACGTCGCGAGCGCCTATCGCGCGCTGGTGCAGGGCGTGCGCGACTACGTCGGCAAGCACAAGTTTCCCGGCGTGGTGATGGGCCTGTCGGGCGGCGTGGATTCGGCGCTGACGCTGGCGATCGCCGTGGACGCGCTCGGCGCCGAACGCGTGCAGGCGGTGATGATGCCCTCGCGCTACACGGCGCAGATGAGCCGCGACGACGCCGCCGCCGAGGCGCGCGCGCTCGGCGTCGCCTACAGCGAGATCCCGATCGAGGGCCTGTTCGGCGCGGCGCTCGGCGCGCTGCAGGAGGCCTTCGCCGGCCGGCCGCCGGACACCACCGAGGAGAACATCCAGGCCCGCTGCCGCGGCCTGCTGCTGATGGCGATCTCGAACAAGACCGGCCGCATGGTGCTCACCACCGGCAACAAGAGCGAGATGGCGGTCGGCTACGCCACGCTGTACGGCGACATGGCCGGCGGCTTCGCGCCGATCAAGGACTGCAGCAAGCTGCTGGTCTACCGCCTGGCGCGCTACCGCAACGGCATCGCGCCGGTGATCCCCGAGCGCGTGCTGACGCGCGCGCCGAGCGCCGAGCTGCGGCCCGACCAGAAGGACTCGGATTCGCTGCCGCCCTACGAGGTGCTCGATCCGATCCTCGAGGCCTTCATCGAGGAGGACCTGTCGGTCGACGAGATCGCGGCGCGCGGCTTCGACCGCGCCACGGTGGCGCGCGTGCTCGACATGGTCCAGCGCAACGAGTACAAGCGCCGGCAGGCCCCGCCCGGCGTGCGCGTCAGCCGCCGCGCCTTCGGCCGCGACTGGCGCTACCCGATCACCAGCGGCTACCGCCGCTGAGGCGCCGCGCCCGGCGCCGGGTCTTCAGCGCCAGAACTTCCACCAGTGGTGCGAGCCGCGCTGCGGCGCCGCGGCGTTGGGGAAGTTCAGCTTGTAGACCTGTTCGAGGTTGCCGGCGTGCTCGCCGAGGCCGAGGCGATGGTCGCAGTCGATCATGATGGCGAGCGCCTCGCGCACCGACGGCGAGCCGTCGTACTGCTCGACGACGCGCGCGGCGCGCTGCGAGGCGGCGATCCAGGCGCCGCGCTTGACGTAGTAGCGCGCCACGTTGGTCTCGTACTCGGCCAGGCGGTTGCGCTGGTAGACCAGGCGGCGCAGCGCGTCGTGCGCGTAGGCGCTCTTCGGATAGCGCTCGACGACGACGCGGAAGGCGTTGATCGACTGCAGCGCGCTCGAGGGCGGGCGGCGCGCCATGTCGACGCCGAGCCAGCGCTCCACCTTGTAGGGCTGGCGCTCGAAGTCGATCAGTCCCTTCATGTACCAGGCGTAGTCGACGCGCGGGTGCGTCGGGTATTCGCGCAGGAACTGCTCGGCGGCATCGGTCGCCGATTCCTTCTCGCCCTTGCGGTAGTAGACGTAGATCAGGTCGAGCCGCGCCTGGCGCGCCTCGTCGCTGAAAGGGAAACGCGAGGTCAGCGCCTCGTACTGGCGCACGGCGTATTCGTAGTCGCTGTTGACCAGCGCCTTGTGCGCGTTGCGGTACAGCTGCGCCGCGGTGACGCGCCGCGCGTCCTTCTCCGGCCGGCGCCCGGCGCAGCCGCCGACCAGGACCAGCAGGGCGAGCAGGGCCGCCGCGGCAATGCGGGCGCGATCGGCATGGAGGCGGGACGATGGGCTCACGAGTGGTAACCTGACCGGGACAGCGAAACAGGCAGTATAGCGAATCCGGCCGAACGGCTTTCTGACCCGCCCATGCCCCCCGAGTTCCACACCCACGCGCTCGAGCTGCCGGCCGCCGCCGCCGGCCAGCGCCTCGACCAGGCGCTGGCGCTGGCGCTGCCGCAGTACTCGCGCGCGCGCATCCAGCGCTGGATCCGCGACGGCCAGGTGCGCCTCGCCGGGACGCCGCGGGCGCTGCGGCCGAGCGAGCGCGTCGCCGGCGGCGAGCAGCTCACCGTCGTGGCCGAGTTCGCCCCGGAGGTGGCGCTCGAGCCCGAGGCGCGCGCGCTCGCGATCGTCTACGAGGACGCGGCGCTGATCGTGCTCGACAAGCCGCCGGGCCTGGTGGTGCATCCCGGGGCCGGCAATCCGCGCCACACCCTGCAGCAGGCGCTGCTCGCCCACGATGCGCGGCTCGCGCGCGTGCCGCGCGCCGGGCTGGTGCACCGGCTCGACAAGGACACCAGCGGGCTGATGGTGGTGGCGCGCACCCCCGAGGCGCACACGCGCCTGGTCGCGGCGCTGCAGGCGCGCGCGATCCGGCGCGAGTACCTGGCGCTGGTCGCCGGCCGGCCGACCGGCGGCGGCACCATCGACGAGCCGATCGGCCGCCATCGGCAGCAGCGCACCCGCATGAGCGTGCGGGCGGACGGGCGCGCGGCGGTCACGCACTACCGCATCGAGGAGCGGTTCCGCTCGCACACCCTGCTGCGCGTGCGGCTGGAGACCGGGCGCACCCACCAGATCCGCGTGCACCTCGCGCACCTCGGCTACCCCGTGGTCGGCGACCCGGTCTACGGCGGCCGGCGGCGGCTGGCCGCGGGCGCGCCGCCGGCGCTCAACGCGGCGCTGCAGGCCTTCCGGCGCCAGGCGCTGCACGCCACGCGCCTCGCCTTCGCGCACCCGCTCGACGGCCGCGCGCTCGACTTCAGCGCGCCGCTCCCGGCCGACCTGCAGCAGCTGCTCGCGGCGCTGCGCGCCGCCGAGGCGGGGCCGGCATGAGCGTTCTGCAGTGGCTGCGCCCCGGCTGGCCGGCGCCCGCGGCGGTGCGCGCCGCCTTCACGCTGCGCGGCGGCGGCGCGAGCCAGGGCGCCTGGGCCTCGCTCAATCTCGGCACGCACGTCGGCGACGACGCTCGGGCCGTGGCCCGCAACCGTGCCCTGGTGCGCGCGGCGCTGGCCCTGCCGGCCGAGCCCGCCTGGCTCGAGCAGCAGCACGGCACGCGCGTCGCCGACCTGGACCGCGAGGCCGCGCCGGCGCCGGCCGATGCCGCGCTGGCGCGCGGGCCGGGGCGCGTCTGCGCCATCCTGGTGGCGGACTGCCTGCCGGTGCTGTTCGCCACGCGGCGGGGCGATGCGGTGGCCGCGGCGCACGCGGGCTGGCGCGGGCTCGCCGGCGGCGTGCTCGAGGCGACGGTGCGCGCGCTCGGCGTGGACGGCGGCGAACTGCTCGCCTGGCTGGGGCCGGCGATCGGGCCGCGGCATTTCGAGGTGGGGGAGGAGGTGCGCCAGGCCTTCCTCGACGCCGATGCCGGCGCCGGTGCGGCGTTCCAGCGCAACGAGCGCGGCCGCTGGCTCTGCGACCTCGCGGCGCTCGCGCGCCGGCGGCTCGCGGCGCTGGGCGTGCATGCCCTCACCGACGAATCCACCTGCACCTTCGAGGATGCCGCGCGCTGCTATTCGCACCGGCGCGGCGCGCCCACCGGCCGCATGGCGGCGCTGGTGTGGCTCGATCCGCCCGCGCGCGGCCACGCCCCGGTGCCGTGCTAGAGTCGGCGCCCGCCCGCCGGGGCAGTGCCGGACCTTGGGGATTCGTGCCGTGACCTTGCTGTGGATCGTGCTGGCGACGCTGGGCGGCGGCCTGCTGAGCGCCGCGCTCGCCGGCCTGTTCCTGCTGTTCCCGGCGGAGCGCCGCGCCCACCTGATGCCGCACCTCGTGAGCTTCGCCACCGGGGCGATGCTGGCCGCGGCGCTGATCGGCCTGCTGCCCGAGGCGGTGGCCAACGCCGGCCCCGAGCGGCTGCAGGCGATCGGCGCGGCGCTGCTCGCGGGCATCGCGCTGTTCTTCGTGCTCGAGAAGCTGGTGCTGTGGCGCCACTGCCATACCGACGACTGCGAGACGCACGTGCCGACCGACGCGCACCGCCACCAGGCGGCGGGCTGGATCGTGCTGTTCGGCGACGCGGTCCACAACGCCTTCGACGGCGTGCTGATCGCCGCGGCCTTCCTCACCGATGCGCGCCTCGGGCTGGTGACGGCGGCCGCGATCACCGCCCACGAGGTGCCGCAGGAGCTCGGCGACCTGGCCGTGCTGCTGCACGCCGGCCTGGCCCCGCGGCGCGCGCTGTGGTTCAACACGATCGCGAGCCTCGCCTCGGTGGCCGGCGGCCTGCTCGGCTACTTCGCGCTGCGCGAGGCCTACGAGGCGCTGCCGTATGCGCTGGCGATCGCTGCCGCCTCGCTGATCTACGTCGCGGTCGCCGACCTGATCCCGGGGCTCCACCGCCGCGTCGATCCGCGCTCGGGCGTGGCGCAGGTGCTGCTGATCGGGCTCGGAGTCGGCGCGATCGTCCTGGTGGAGGGCTGGGTCGGCTGACGGCAGCCCGCGGCCGGTGCGCGGCGCTTGAAAACCACCCCCGCCGGCCGCAGTTAGGCCAGTGTCGGGCGCAAAAGCGGGCCCGGAGGGTGTCATCGTGCGAATGGACAAGCTGACCAGCCGTTTCCAGGCCGCGCTCGCCGACGCGCAGTCGCTGGCCGTGGGCCGCGACCACCAGTACATGGAGCCGGCGCACGTGCTGCTGGCCCTGCTGGACGCCGAGGGCGGCACGGTCAAGCCGCTGCTCGCCAAGGCCGGCGCCGACGTCAATCGCCTGCGCGCGCAGCTGGTCGACGCGCTCGATCGCCTGCCGACGGTCGAGGGCACGCCCGGCGAGGTGCACGTCGGCCAGGACCTGGCGCGGCTGCTCAACGTCACCGACAAGCTGGCGCAGCAGCGCGGCGATGCCTACATCTCCAGCGAGCTGTTCGTGCTGGCGGCCTTCGAGGACCGCGCCAACCTGGCGCGCATCCTGAAGGAGTCGCGGCTCGGCAAGGCGGCGGTCGAGAAGGCCATCGAGGAGGTGCGTGGCGGCGAGAAGGTCAGCGACGCCGGCGCCGAGGAGCAGCGCCAGGCGCTCGCCAAGTACACCGTCGACCTCACCGAGCGTGCCGCCAGCGGCAAGCTCGATCCGGTGATCGGCCGCGACGACGAGATCCGCCGCACCATCCAGGTGCTGCAGCGGCGCACCAAGAACAACCCGGTGCTGATCGGCGAACCCGGCGTCGGCAAGACGGCGATCGTCGAGGGCCTCGCGCAGCGGATCATCAACGGCGAGGTGCCCGAGAGCCTGCGCAACAAGAAGATCCTGGCGCTCGACATGGGCGCGCTGATCGCCGGCGCGAAGTTCCGCGGCGAGTTCGAGGAGCGGCTCAAGGCCGTGCTCAACGACCTCGCCAAGCAGGAAGGCCGCGTGATCCTGTTCATCGACGAGCTGCACACCATGGTCGGCGCCGGCAAGGCCGAGGGCGCCATGGACGCCGGCAACATGCTCAAGCCGGCGCTGGCGCGCGGCGAGCTGCACTGCGTCGGCGCGACCACGCTCGACGAGTACCGCAAGTACGTCGAGAAGGACGCGGCGCTCGAACGGCGCTTCCAGAAGGTGCTGGTCGGCGAGCCCTCGGTGGAGGACACGATCGCGATCCTGCGCGGGCTGCAGGAGCGCTACGAGGTGCACCACGGCGTTGACATCACCGACCCGGCGATCGTCGCCGCGGCGACGCTCTCGCACCGCTACATCGCCGACCGCCAGCTGCCCGACAAGGCGATCGACCTGATCGACGAGGCGGCGGCGCGCATCCGCATGGAGATGGATTCCAAGCCCGAGGCGCTCGACAAGCTCGAGCGGCGCATCATCCAGCTGAAGATCGAGCAGGAGGCGCTGAAGAAGGAGAAGGACGAGGCGACGCGCAAGCGGCGCGCCACGCTCGAGGAAACGCTCGCCGGCCTGGAGAAGGAGTACGCCGACCTCGAGGAGATCTGGAAGAGCGAGAAGGCGCTGGCGCAGGGCGCGGCCGGCATCAAGGAGGAGATGGAGAAGCTCAAGCTCGAGATGGAGGCGGCGCGCCGCCGCGGCGAGCTCGGCAAGGTGGCCGAGTACCAGTACGGCCGCATCCCGGAGCTCGAGAAGCGGCTGCAGCAGGCGCAGGCGGCCGAGCAGAAGAAGACCCAGCTGGTGCGCAACCAGGTGACGGAGGAGGAGATCGCCGAGGTGGTCTCCAAGTGGACCGGCATCCCGGTCGCGAAGATGCTCGAGGGCGAGAAGGAGAAGCTGCTGCGCATGGAGCAGGTGCTGGAGAAGCGCGTGGTCGGCCAGGACGAAGCGGTGCGCATCGTCGCGAACGCGATCCGCCGCTCGCGCGCCGGGCTCTCCGACCCGCGCCGGCCCAACGGCTCGTTCATGTTCCTCGGCCCCACCGGCGTCGGCAAGACCGAGCTCTGCAAGGCGCTGGCCGAATTCCTGTTCGATACCGAAGAATCGCTGGTGCGCATCGACATGTCGGAGTTCATGGAGCAGCACTCGGTCGCGCGCCTGATCGGCGCGCCGCCGGGCTACGTCGGCTACGAGGAGGGCGGCTACCTCACCGAGGCGGTGCGCCGCCGGCCGTACTCCGTGGTGCTGCTCGACGAGATCGAGAAGGCGCACGTCGAGGTGTTCAACGTGCTGCTGCAGGTGCTCGACGACGGCCGCCTGACCGACGGCCAGGGCCGCACCGTCGACTTCCGCAACACCGTCATCATCATGACCTCGAACCTCGGCTCGAACGTCATCCAGGAGATGGCCGGCGAGGGCAACTACACGCGCATGAAGAGCGCGGTGCTGGAAATCGTGCAGGAGCACTTCCGGCCGGAGTTCATCAACCGCGTCGACGACATCGTCGTGTTCCACCCGCTGGGCGAGGCGCAGATCCGCGCGATCGTCGACATCCAGCTCGCCGGGCTGCGCAAGCGCCTCATCGAGCGCGACATGGACCTCGCGCTCACCGACCGCGCGCGCGAGCGCATCGGCGCGGCGGGCTTCGATCCGGTGTACGGGGCGCGGCCGCTGAAGCGCGCGATCCAGCAGCAGATCGAGAACCCGCTGGCCGAGCGCATCCTCGGCGGCGGCTTCGGCCCGGGCGACCGCATCGTGGTCGATGCCGGCGAGGACGGCCTGCTGTTCGAGAAGCGCGCCGCCTGAGGCGGTCCGGTCCGGTGCGCGGCGGCCCTGCTATGCTGTCGACATGCATGCGCTGAGGCAGTACATCGCCGACGTGCCGGACTTCCCCAAGGCCGGCATCCTGTTCCGCGACATCGCTCCGCTCCTGCGGGGTCACTTCGGCGCGACGATCGACGCGATCGAGGCGCTGTTCAGCGCGCCCGAGTGGGACGCGGTCGATGCGGTCGCCGGCATCGAGAGCCGCGGCTTCATCCTCGCGGCGGCGCTCGCCGAGCGGCGCGGCAAGGGCTTCGTGCCGATCCGCAAGCAGGGCAAGCTCCCGCCGCCGGTGGTCGAGCTCGCCTACGCGCTCGAGTACGGCAGCGGCGTGCTGGAGATGCAGCCCGGCCGCGGCCGCATCCTGATCATCGACGACGTGCTGGCCACCGGCGGCACGCTGCACGCGGCCGCCGAGCTGTGCCTGCGCGCCGGCTACGAGGTCGCCGGCTTCGGGGCGCTGATCGACCTGAAGCTGGCCGGCGATTTCCGCTGGCGCGGCACGGCGCTGCGCTACGTCATCGACTATGCCTGAGGCTTTCCCGGCGCGGCTGGTGGTGATGGCGCTCGAGCTCGAGGGCCAGGGCGCCTTCGAGCGCGGCGGCGTGCCGGTGCTGTACACCGGCCTCGGCAAGATCAACGCGGCGCTGGTGCTGGGGGCGCGCCTGGCCGAGTACCGCGCCGCGGGGCACGCGCCGCCGCTGGTGCTGAATTTCGGTTCGGCCGGCAGCCGGCGCTTCGCCACCGGGAGCCTGGTGGCCTGCGAGCGCTTCGTGCAGCGGGACATGGACGTGAGCGGGCTCGGCTTCCCGCTTGGCGTCACGCCCTTCGAGGAGGATGGCGCCGAGCTGGCCTTTCCGGCGGTGTTCGCCGACCTGCCGCGCGGCGTCTGCGGCACCGGCGACTCCTTCGAGACCGGGCCGCCGCGGCTCGCCTGCGACGTCGTCGACATGGAGGCCTATGCCTACGCCAAGGCCTGCCGCCGCGCGGGGGCGGCCTTCGGCTGCGCCAAGTACATCACCGACGGCGCCGACCATGCCGCGGCCACCGACTGGCAGGCGAACCTGGAGCACGCCGCCGCGGCCTTCGTCCGCCTGTACGCGACGGTGCGCGCGCCGGCGGCCGTATAATCACGCCCACCCTTTCCGAACGACCGCCGACGAGAGCCATGCCCTTCTACGAATACGAGTGCAGCCAGTGCAAGTACGCGGCCGAGGTTCTGCAGAAGATCTCGGATGCCCCGCTGAAGAAGTGCCCGTCCTGCGGCAAGGGCGCCTTCAAGCGCCTGATCTCCGCGCCGGTGTTCCGGCTCAAGGGCTCGGGCTGGTACGAGACCGACTTCAAGTCGGACAAGGAGAACAAGCGCAACCTCGCCGGCACCGAGCGCGAGGAGACCAAGGGCGCGGCGGCGGGCGAGTCGAAGGCCGAGTCCAAGGACGCGGCCAAGGCCGAGGCGAAGACCGAAGCCAAGCCGGCCGCGGCCGCCAAGGGCGAGTCCGGCACGGCGGCAGCAGCCCGGCCGGCGCGCAAGGCGGCGCCTGCCAGGGGCGCCGGCGCGAAACGCGCGGCGCCGCGGCGCGCGCCGGGACGCGCGCGTGGCAAGCGGTGAGGAAGCTGGCTTGAGCCCGGCCCGCGTGCGCGCGTTGCTGTTGCGCCGCCTGCGGCGCTACCTGATGTCGGGCCTGCTGATCTGGCTGCCGATCATCGCCACCGTGCTGGTGGTGCGCTTCATCGTGCGCCTGATGGACCAGCTGCTGCTGCTGCTGCCGCACGACCTGCGGCCCGACGCGCTGTTCGGCGTGCACATCCCCGGCCTCGGCGTCGTGCTGGCGGTGATCGTGCTGCTGCTCACCGGGCTGCTGGTCACCAACTTCATCGGCCGCACGCTCGTCGGGCTGTGGGACGAGGTGCTGGCGCGCATCCCCTTCATCCGCGCCATCTACGGCGGCGTGAAGAGCTTCTCCGAGACGATCCTGTCCAACAAGGGCAATTCGTTCAAGAAGGTGCTGCTGATCCAGTACCCGCGCGCCGGCATGTGGAGCGTCGGCTTCCAGACCAACGCCGACCTGCCCGAGATCTCGGCGCGCACCGGCGCCGAACAGGTGTGCGTGTTCGTGCCGACCACGCCGAACCCCACCTCCGGCTTCATCATGATGGTGCCGCGCGCCGAGGTCATCGAGCTCGACATGACGGTCGACGCGGCGATGAAGATGGTGGTGACGCTCGGCGTGGTGATGCCGCACGCCGGCGAGCCGCCGCCGGTCCCGGCGCCAGCCGCCCTCGGCGCGCGCGGCGGCTGAGCCCGGCCGTGGCGATCGACGCGGCGCGGCTCGGCGGCATGGCGCAGCGCGAGCGCGAGCGCTATGCGCGCGAGCGGCCGCGCTCGGCCGAACTCGCGGCGGCGTCGCGGGCGCACTGGCTGCACGGCGTGCCGCTGCACTGGATGCAGGACTGGGGCACGCCCTTCCCGCTGTTCGTGCGCGAGGCGCGCGGCGCGCGCCTGCTGGACGCCGACGGCCACGCCTACGCCGATTTCTGCCTGGGCGACAGCGGCGCGCTGTTCGGCCACGCGCCCGAGCCGGTGGCGCGCGCGCTGGCGGCGCAGGCCGCGCGCGGCCTGACGGCGATGCTCCCCGGCGAGCGGGTCGCCGCGGTCGGCGCTCTGCTGGCCGAGCGCTTCGGCCTGCCGTACTGGCAGCTGGTGCAGACCGCCACCGAGGCCAACCGCGCCGTGCTGCGCTACGCGCGCGCGGCCACCGGCCGGCGGCGCGTCCTGGTGTTCGACGGCTGCTACCACGGCACGGTGGACGAGACCATGGTGCGGCTGCGCGAGGGCCGCACGGTGGCGCGCGCCGGGCAGGTCGGCGCGCCCTTCGAGCTCGCCGCGCACAGCGTCGCGGTGCCGTTCAACGACGTCGCGGCGCTGGAGCAGGCCCTGGCCGCGCGCGACATCGCCTGCGTGCTGGCCGAGCCGGTGATGACCAACGTCGGCATGGTGCTGCCGCAACCCGGCTTCCTCGACGCGCTCCGCCGGCTGACGCGCGCCGCCGGCACGCTGCTCGCCATCGACGAGACGCACACGCTCTCCAGCGGCCTCGGCGGCTACGCGCGCGTGCACGGCCTGGCGGCCGATTTCCTGGTCTGCGGCAAGGCGGTCGCCGGCGGCATGCCCTGCGCCGTCTACGGCTTCAGCGCCGAGGTCGAGGCGGCGCTGCGGCGGGTGTGGCGCGAGCGCGAGGGCGGGCACTCGGGGCTCGGCACGACGCTGAGCGCCAATCTGCTGGCGCTCGCGGCGCTCGAGGCGACGCTGTCCGAACTGATGACGCCGGCCGCGTACACGCGCATGGAGCGCCTGGCGCTGCGGCTCGAGCTCGGCCTCGAGGCGCTGCTGCGCGCGCGCGCCGCCGGCTGGCACGTGGCGCGCGTCGGCGCGCGGCTCGAGCTCGGCTTCGGCGCGGCGCCGCCGCGCAATGCGGTCGAGTCCGAGGCGGCGATGCACCCGGAGCTCGAGCACGCGCTGCACCTCTACCTGCTGAACCGCGGCGTGCTGCTCACGCCGTTCCACAACATGATGCTGCTCTCGCCCGCGACGCAGGACGCCGATGTCGACCGGCTGCTCGCGGCGCTGGACGCGGCGCTCGCGGAGCTCGCCTGAGTGGACGCCTCGATCGGCGAAATGCAGGAGTTCCTCGCCCGCAACCCGGACGTCGGCGCGGTGCAGGTGTTCCTCACCGACCTGTGCGGCGTGGCGCGCGGCAAGAACATCCGGCGCGAGGAACTCGAGGCGGTCTACCGCAGCGGGCGCAATGTCGCCGGGTCGATCCTCGGCCACGACATCACCGGCGAGGACGTGGACGGCACCGGGCTCGTGTGGGACACCGGGGATGCCGACATGCTCTGCCGTCCGGTCGCCGGCACGCTGGCGCGTGCGCCCTGGCTCGCCGCGCCGAGCGCGCAGCTGATGCTCTCGATGTACACCACGGCCGGCGCGCCCGCCGATGCGGACCCGCGCCACGCGCTGGCGCGCGCCGAGCAGCGCCTGCGTGCGCTCGGGCTGCAGCCGGTGCTGGCCTGCGAGATCGAGTTCTACCTGCTGCGTTCCGACGCACAGGGCGTGCTGCAGCCGGCCGGCGGCGGCCGCGCCTCCGAGCGCGCCAAGATCGAGGCCTACAGCCTGACGCGGCTCGACGACCTGGCGCCGCTGTTCGACGACATCTACCGCGGTGCGGCCGCCCAGGGCCTGCCGGCCGGCACGCTGATGAGCGAGTACGCCGCCGGGCAGTTCGAGATCACGCTGGCGCACCGCTCCGACGCGCTGCGCGCGGTCGACGAGGCGATCCTGTTCAAGCGCCTGGTGCGCGGTGTCGCGGCGAAGCACGGCTGCATCGCCACCTTCATGGCCAAGCCCTTCAGCGAGCGCGCCGGCAGCGGGCTGCACCTGCACCTGAGCCTCGACGACGAGGCCGGCCGCAACCTGTGCGCCGCCGACGACCCGGCCGGGAGCGAACTGCTGCGCCACGCGATCGGCGGCCTCAAGGCGAGCATGGCGGATGCGCTGGCGGTGTTCGCCCCCAACGGCAATTCCTACCGCCGCTTCCAGAGCCAGAGCTACGCGCCGACCGCCCCGATCTGGGGCATCAACAACCGCAGCGTGTCGCTGCGGGTGCCCGGGGGTCCGCCGGAATCGCGCCACGTCGAGCACCGCATCGCCGGGGCCGACGCCAATCTGTACCTGGCCGCCGCCGCCGTGCTGGCCGGAGCCGAGCAGGGCATCCGCGAACGGATCGACCCGGGCCCGCCGGTCAGCGGCAACGGCTACGCGCAGGCGGGCGAGCGCGTGCTGCCGGCGACCTGGCAGGAGGCGCTGGAACGCGCCGGCCGCTCCGGGTTCCTGGCGCAGGCGCTGGGCCCGGAGACGGCGCGCATGTTCCTCGCCGTCAAGGCCCAGGAATGCCGCAAGTTCGCCGCCCAGGTGACCGAGCTGGACTACGCCTGGTACCTGCGTAGCTGCTAACATCCCGCCCCCTTATGCGCACCCACTACTGCGGCCAGGTCAACGAGCAGCTCCTCGGTTCCAGCGTCAGCGTCGCCGGCTGGGTCCACCGCCGCCGCGACCATGGCGGCGTCATCTTCGTCGACCTGCGCGACCGCGAGGGGCTGGTGCAGATCGTGTTCGATCCGGACCGCCCGGAGCTGTTCCGCGAGGCCGAGAAGCTGCGCAACGAGTTCGTGGTGCGCGTCACCGGCAAGGTGCGCGAGCGGCCGGCCGGCACCGCCAACGCCAACCTCGCCTCCGGCCGCATCGAGATCCTGGCGCAGGAGCTGGAACTCCTGAACCGCTCCGAGCCGCTGCCGTTCCAGCTCGACGAGAACGTCTCCGAGGAGGTGCGGCTCAAGTACCGCTACCTCGACCTGCGTCGCGAGGTGATGGGCCAGCGCCTGCGGCTGCGCCACTCGATCACGCGCGCGATGCGCGGCTACCTCGACGACGCCGGCTTCATCGACGTCGAGACGCCGATGCTGACCAAGGCGACGCCGGAGGGCGCTCGCGACTACCTGGTGCCCTCGCGCACGCACCCGGGCAAGTTCTTCGCGCTGCCGCAGTCGCCGCAGATCTTCAAGCAGCTGCTGATGGTCTCGGGCTTCGACCGCTACTACCAGATCGTGCGCTGCTTCCGCGACGAGGACCTGCGCGCCGACCGCCAGCCCGACTTCACGCAGCTCGACATCGAGACCTCCTTCCTCGCGCAGGAGGAGATCATGCAGCTGATGGAGGCGCTGATCCGCCGCATCTTCGTCGAGGTCATCCACGAGGCACTCCCGGATCCGTTCCCGCGCATGACCTACGCCGAGGCGATGCGCCGCTACGCGAGCGACAAGCCGGACCTCAGGATCCCGCTCGAGCTGGTCGACGTCGCCGACCTGGTCGCCGGCTGCGACTTCAAGGTGTTCGCCGGCCCGGCCAAGGACCCGCAGGGCCGCGTCGCCGCGCTGCGCCTGCCCGGCGGCGGGACGCTGTCGCGCAAGGAGATCGACGACTACACCGCCTACGTCGCGCGCTTCGGCGCCAGGGGCCTCGCCTACATCAAGGTCAACGAGCGCGCGAAGGGCCGCGAGGGCCTCGCCGCACCGATCCTCAAGTTCCTGAGCGATGCGGCCATTACCGGGATCCTCGAGCGCACCGGCGCTGCCGACGGCGATCTCATCTTCTTCGGCGCCGACAGCGCGAAGGTGGTCAACGACGCGCTCGGCGCGCTGCGCCTCAAGCTCGGCCACGACCGCGGCCTGGTGCAGCACGGCTGGCGGCCGTTGTGGGTGGTCGACTTCCCGATGTTCGAGTGGGACGCCGAGGAAAAGCGCTGGATGGCGATGCACCATCCGTTCACCTCGCCGAAGGAGACCGACGCCGCGGCGCTGCGCGCCAATCCGGGCGCGACGCTCGCCAAGGCCTACGACATGGTGCTCAACGGATCGGAGATCGGCGGCGGCTCGGTGCGCATCCACCAGCAGGAGCTGCAGTCGACGGTGTTCGAGCTGCTCGGCATCGGCGCCGAGGAGGCGCGCAGCAAGTTCGGCTTCCTGCTCGACGCGCTCAAGTTCGGCGCGCCGCCGCACGGCGGCATCGCCTTCGGGCTCGATCGGCTCGCGATGCTGATGTCCGGCGCCGAGAGCATCCGCGACGTGATCGCCTTCCCGAAGACGCAGACCGCCGCCTGCCCGCTGACCGACGCGCCGACCGAGGCGAGCGAGCGGCAGCTGCGCGAGCTGCACATCCGCCTGCGCACGCCGCCGCCCGCGAGCTGAGCGCGCGCCGCACGCGCCAATGCAGGGCGACGCCGTCGTCTTCGTGCACGGCCTGTGGCTCTCCGGCCAGGAGGCCTTCCTGCTGCGCCGGCGCGTCGTGTCCGAGCGCGCCTGCGAGTGGCACAACTTCGCCTATTCCTCGGTGTGGCATTCGCTCGACGACATCACGCAGGGCCTCGCGGCCTGTGCGCTGCGGCGTGGACGCGGCGCGCGTGCACCTGGTCGGCCACAGCCTCGGCGGGCTGGTGATCCTGCGCTGCGTCGAGCGCTATCCGGACCTGCCGCCGGGACGCGTCGTGTTCCTCGGGACTCCCGCCGTGGCCAGCGCCGCCGCGCGCCGCGTGGCACGCTTCCGCATCGGCCGGGCCGCCATGGGACCGGTGGTCGCCGAGGAACTGCTGCGCCACCACGAGCGTTCCTGGGGCGCCGAGCGCGGCCTGGGCATCATCGCCGGCGACCAGCAGCTGAGCCTCGGCCGCCTGGTCACCGATTTCACCGAGCCCAACGACGGCACCGTGGCGGTCGCCGAGACGCGCTTGCCGGGGGCGAGCGCGCACCTTACGCTGCCGGTGAGCCACACCGGGATGCTGCTCTCCGCGCGCGTGGCGCGCGAAGTGGGGAGTTTCCTCGATCATGGACGCTTCGGTTCCTGAGCGCGCCACGGCGCTGCTGCGCGCGCGCTGGCGCTGGCTGGCGGCACTCGCGCTCGTGCTGCTCGCCTGGGCGCTGGCCGGATTCCTCTGGGTGCCGCGACTCGCGCGCCACGCGATCGAGGACTACGTGCGCCACGACCTCGGGCGGCGCGTCGCCATCGGCCACATCGCATTCAATCCCTTCACGCTGGTCGCCGAGGTGCGCGATTTCGCGCTCGCCGAGGCGGACGGCACGCCGGTGGCGTCGTTCGCACTGCTGCGCGTCGACGCCGAGGCGTTCGGCTCGCTGGTGCACCGGGCCTGGACGCTGCGCGAACTGCGCCTCGAGAAGCCGGTCGTCGACGTCCGCATCGACGGGCAGGGACGGCTGAACCTCGCCGCGCTCGTGCCCGCGCCGCAGCCGGGCGCACCGCCGCCGCCCGCGCGCCGCGGGCCGCTGCCGGCCGTGCGCGTCGGCCTGCTCAGCGTGGAGGACGGGAGCGTCGGCTTCCAGGACCGCTCGCACGGCCGGCCGTTCGCCGCGACGCTGGCGCCGATCCACTTCAGGCTGAACGATTTCCGCACGACGCCGGCCCACGAGAACGCCTACCACTTCGACGCCGAGACGCTCGCCCACGAGAAGCTCGGCTGGTCGGGGCACTTCACCGTGCAGCCGCTGGGGTCCGATGGCGAATTCAGCATCGCCGCGCTGCGGGTGGCGACGCTGGCGGGCTACCTGCGCGATGCGCTGCCGGTGGCACTGCCATCCGGGAGCATCGACCTCGCCGGCCGCTATCAGCTGCGGCTCGATGGCACCGTCGACCTGGACGTGGAGCTGCCGAGGATCGCCCTGCACGACCTCGCGCTCGCGCCGCGGGACGCAGGCGCCGACGCGGCCGCCGACGCGGCACCCTGGATCCGCGTGCCGACGCTCGAACTCGACGGCACCACGCTGTCGCTCGCCGCGCGGCGCGTGCACGTGGACGCGGTGCGGGTCGCGGACGCGGGCGTGACGCTGTGGCGCGATGCCGCCGGGTTCAACCTCGGGCGGCTGGTGGCCAGGGCGCCGGCGCCAGCCGCCGCCGCGCCGGCAGAGGCCGCCACGGCGCCGGCAGAGACGGCGCCAGCAGCCGTGCCCGCCGCCGCCGCGCCGCGCAGTGCGGCCGCGCCCGCCTGGGACGTCAGCGTCGCGCGCATCGCGCTCAGCGGCGCGAGCGTCGATTTCGAGGACCGCACGCTCGCCCCGGCGGCCGGCCTGCGCCTCGCCCCCATCGACGCGCAGGTGTCGGGGTACGTGCTCGGTTCGGCGGCGCCGCTGCAGGTCGAGGCCAGCGTCGGCTTCGACGGCCACGGGCGCTTCAGCGCGCGGGGACAGCTCGCGCCCGCGCCGCTCGCGGCCGAGCTGGAGCTCGACCTGGCGGATTTCGAGCTCCCGCCGCTGCAGCCCTGGGTGGGGCGCGCGAGCGCGCTCACGCTCGAGCGCGGGAGCGTCAGGGCGCACGGACAGCTGGCGCTGCGGCCGCAGCCGAAGCGCGGCCAGTCCGGGCTCGCCTTCCGCGGCGACGTCGCGATCGCGCGGCTGCTGACGCGCGACGCCGCGCTGCACGAGGATCTCATCGGCTGGGAGCAGCTCGAGCTGCGGGGCATCGACTTCGGTCGCGGCCCCGACCACCTCGCGATCGACACGATCCGTGCCCGCCAGCCCTACGGGCGCGTGGTCATCGGCGCCGACCGCACGCTCAACATCGCGCGCGTGCTGGCGGGGCCGAAGGTGCGGCGGCGACGGCGAGCGGTGCGGCCGCCGCGGCGGCGGTCGCCGAGCCCGCAGCCGCGCCCGCCGCGGTGCCGACGGTGCCGCAGCGCGCGCGCATGCCGCTGGGCATCCGCCGCGTGCTGATTGAGGACGGCAAGGTGGACTTCGCCGACCACTCGGTGCAGCCGGACTTCGCCGCCGGGATCCTCGCGCTCAACGGCAGCGTCACCGGCCTGTCCTCCGATCCGCAATCGCGCGCCACCGTGGCGCTGAAGGGCAGCGTCGACCGCTACGCGCCGGTGGACGTGGGCGGGCAGGTGAACCTGCTGGCGGCCGACGCCTACAGCGACATCGCGTTGAGCTTCCGCAACATGGAGCTCACGACCTTCAATCCCTACTCGGGCAAGTTCGCCGGCTACAGCATCGCCAAGGGCAAGCTCACGACCGAGCTCAAGTACCACGTCGAGCACCGGCGGCTCGAGGCGCAGCACCATGTCGTGCTCGACCAGCTCGAGTTCGGCGCGGCGACCGCGAGCAAGGACGCGGTGCCGCTGCCGGTGAAGCTCGCGGTCGCGCTGCTCAAGGACCGCAATGGCGTCATCGACATCGACCTGCCGGTGAGCGGCAGCCTCGACGACCCGAAGTTCCGCATCGGCCCGATCGTCTGGAAGGCGGTCATGGGGCTCATGCGCCGGATCGTCACCGCGCCGTTCGCGCTGCTCGGCTCGCTGTTCGGCGGCGGCGCCGACCTGCAGTACGTGCAGTTCGCCGCCGGCTCCGCCACGCTCGCGCCGGCCGAGCAGGACAGGCTCGGCAAGCTCGTCAAGGCGCTGGCCGAGCGGCCGCAGCTCAGGCTCGACATCCCGCTGCAGGCGCTCGGCGCGGCCGACGACGCGGCGCTCGCCGACGCGGCCTTCGAGGCCGCGGTGGCCGCCGTCCCGCCGCCGAAGGGCAGGCCGCCGGCCAACCCGCGGCTGGCCGCGCTCACGGCGCTGTACGTGCAGATGATGGGTGCGAAACCGGAATTCCCGGAACCGGCGGCCGGTGCCGCGCCGCCGCCCGATCCAGCCGCGGCGCAGGTCGCGTGGCTCGAGGCCCAATTGCGGCCGAAGTACGCGGCGACGGCGGAGCAACGCGCGCAGCTCGCCCGCGCGCGCGCCGATGCGGTGCAGGGCGCGGTGCTAGCCGGCGGCCAGGTGCCGCCCGAGCGCGTGTTCCTCACCGAGCGCGCCTCGGGCGCCGGCGGCGAGGCCGGCAGCGTCCGAATGGAGCTGAAGCTCGAGTAGGCGCGCGTCGCGGCCATCCGGCGGCGCTGTCACGGTGACGATTGAACGCATGGCGCCTCCGGCGTATGCTGCAGCGTCATACGGATCGTATGACGCAACCATGCCCATCCTGAGCCTCCGGCTTCCCGACAGCATCGATTCCTGGCTCGAGCGCGCCGCGGCGGCCGCCGAGCGTTCCAAGTCCGAGCTGGCGCGCGATGCGATCGTCGAATACCTGCGCCGCGCCGAGCGCGAGGCATTCCAGGAGTCGATTGCGCGCGCGGCCCGCGCTCCGGGCGGCGAGGATCCGTTGGTCGTGGCTGCCGAGGCGGCACCGCTCGGCGAAGAGGCGCTCGCGTTGGCCGGCAACCACGCCGTCCACGAGCCCCCGGGGCGCTATCGGCGCCGCCGCCCCCGCCGCACATGACCCGCGGCCCATGAAACGTGGCGAGATCTGGGTCGCGCGCCTCGAACCGGTGCGCGGCGCGGAAGTGGGCAAGTCACGACCCGTGCTGGTGGTCGAGGCCGATTTCCTGTTGCAGCAGGGCGCGCCGACCGTGGTCGTGCTGCCGTTGACGAGCCAGGTGCGCAAGTCGAAGGAACCGCTGCACGTCACGATCCGGGCGCGGGACAGGCTGCGCGTCGACAGCCAGGTGATGCCCGAGCACCCGCGCAGCATCGACCGCCGGCGGCTCGTGCAGGGCCCATTGACCGCGCTGCAGCCCGCCGAACTCGCCGCGGTGGAGCGCAGCCTGCTGGCGGTGCTGGGTTTCTACCGCTAGTTGTGAGTTCTAAGGACGTTGTTTACACCTTCTGACGCTGGGAGGCTGATTGGGTTGGACCCGATCAGCCACCAGCGGGGAAGGCATGAAGGCCCACAAGAACGCGCGGACGACGCCTCATAGTCGCCAGGTACTGATCGAGCGCATCGGGCAAGGACTGCCTGCCTGGCAAGTGGCTCAGGACCTAGGGGTCAGCCGCCAGACGGTGCAGAAGTGGCTAGCCAGGGCACGCGCCGAGGGTCACGCGGGCTTGCAGGATCGATCCAGTCGTCCGATCCACAGCCCCAGCGCACTGCCCAAGGCCAAGCTAGAACGCATCACGAGCCTTCGCCAACAGCGGCTGACCGCCACGCAGATCGCCCAGCGCCTGCTTCTGCCTCGCTCCACCGTTGCCAGGCACCTGCGCAGGCTTGGCATGGGTCAGCTCCCACCGCTGCATCCACCACCGCCGGTGGTTCGTTACGAACGCCAGCAGCCTGGCGAGCTGCTTCACATCGACACCAAGAAGCTCGGTAGATTCCAGCGTTTGGGGCATCGTGTCACCGGCAACCGTCAACAAAACAGCGACGGAGCCGGCTGGGACTTCCTGCACGTCTGTGTCGATGACGCCAGTCGCCTGGCCTACGTCGAGATCCACCCCGACGAGCTGCGCTATACGGCCACTCGCTTCCTGATCCACGCCCTGCGCTTCTACCGAGAGCACGGCGTGCAGGTCGAGCGCGTCATGACCGATAACGGTACGGCCTATCGATCCAGGGCCTTCGCCAAGGCTTGCCGCTGGCTGCAGATCCAACACAAGCACACACGCCCCTACACGCCCAGGACCAACGGCAAGGCCGAGCGCTTCATCCAAACGCTGCTACGCCAATGGGCCTACCAGCGGGCCTACCCCAACTCCGGTCTACGCAATGCTGCCCTGCCAGCCTGGATGCATCGCTACAACCACTTCAGGCCGCATGCTAGCCTCGGCCACCAGCCACCCATCAGCCGCCTGGCGCTCAAAATGGGTGAACAACGTCCTTAGAACTCGCTAGTCCGCGCGCGGACTGCCGTCCGGTTCCGCGCCAGCTCGCGCAGCTCGTAGACCAGTCGAGGCGCCGCGCGCGGCGTGAGCGCATCGACGTCGAGCGCCGCGAGCCGAGCCGCGAGCGCCGCGGCTGCGGGGGACGCGGCGGGTGCGCGCACGTCATCGGCTCCGCCGCCGGTCGCCGCGAAATCCGTCTCCGGCGTGCCGAACAGCGGCAGCTCCGCCTGCGGCCCGCTGCTGGCATGCGCGGCGCGCTGCGCCTCGAGCGTCGCGAGCGTGCGGCGTGCGGCGAGGATCACGCCACGCGGCACGCCGGCGAGCTGGGCCACGGTGAGGCCGTAGCTGCGGCTCGCGGGGCCGGGCTTGACCGCGTGCAGGAACACCAGCGAGTCGCCGTGCTCGGTCGCGTCGAGGTGCGCGTTGGCGCAGCCCTCGACCTCGCCGGCCAGCGCCGTGATCTCGAAGTAGTGGGTGGCGAACAGCGTGAACGCGCGCACGTTCGTCGCGAGGTGGCGCGCCACCGCCCAGGCGAGCGCCAGGCCGTCGAAGGTGCTGGTGCCGCGGCCGATCTCGTCCATCAGCACCAGCGAGTGCGCGCTGGCGTTGTGCAGGATGTTGGCGGTCTCGGTCATCTCCACCATGAAGGTCGAGCGGCCGCCGGCGAGGTCGTCGGCGGCGCCGATGCGCGTGAAGATGCGGTCGAGCGGCCCGAGCTCGGCGCGGCTCGCCGGCACACAGCTGCCGATGTGCGCGAGGATGGCGATCAGCGCGGTCTGGCGCATGTAGGTCGACTTGCCGCCCATGTTCGGGCCGGTGACGATCAGCATGCGCCGCTCGTCGTCGAGCGCCAGGTCGTTGGGCACGAACGGCGCGTCGATGCAGGCCTCGACCACCGGGTGGCGGCCGCCCTCGATCAGCACGCGCGGCTCCTCGACCAGCGTCGGCGCGCTCCAGCCGAGCGTCACCGCGCGCTCCGCGAGGCAGGCGAGCGCGTCGAAGCTCGCGAGCGCCATGGCCGTTTCCTGCAGCGCTCCGATGCGGTCGGTGAGCTGCGTCAGCAGCTCCTCGTAAAGCTGCTTCTCGCGGGCGAGGGAGCGCTCGCGGGCGCCCAGCACCTTGTCCTCGAAGCCCTTGAGCTCCGGCGTGATGAAGCGTTCGGCGGACTTGACGGTCTGGCGGCGCAGGTAGTCGGCCGGCACGCGCTCGGCCTGCGCGCGGCCCACCTCGATGTAGAAGCCCTGCACGCGGTTGAAGCCGAGCTTGAGATTGGCGATGCCGGTGCGGGCGCGCTCGCGCTGCTCCAGCTCCAGCAGGAACCCGTCGGTGTTGGCGGCGATGGTGCGCAGCTCGTCGAGCCCGGCGTCGTGGCCGGCGGCAATCACGTCGCCGTCGCGCAGGAACGTGGACGGCTCGGCGGCGATGGCGCGCACCAGCAGCGCGTGCGTGTCGGCGTGGTCGGAACTCGTGGCGTGCAGCGCGTCGAGGAGCGGCGAATCGAAGGAATCCAGCAGGCGGCGCAGCTCCGGCAGCGCCGCGAGCGCGGCGCGCAGCTGCACCAGGTCGCGCGGCCGCGCCGAGCGCAGCGCGACGCGCGCGAGGATCCGCTCCAGGTCGCCGATGGCGCGCAGCTGCTGCTGCGCCGGCTCGTAGCCGCGCGTCTCGGCGAGCGCGCCGACCGCGTGCAGCCGCGCGCGCAGCGGCGCGCGCGTGCGCAGCGGGCGGCCGAGCCAGCGGCGCAGCCAGCGCGAGCCCATCGCGGTGGCGGTGGTGTCGAGCACGCCGAACAGCGTGGCGCGCTCGTTGCCGGCGAGGCTCTGGTCGAGCTCGAGGTTGCGGCGCGTGGCGGCGTCGAGCACCAGCGCCTCCTCGCGGTCCTCGACGCCGAGCGCGCGGATGTGCGGCAGCGCCGACTTCTGCGTGTCGCGCACGTACTGCAGCAGCGCGCCGGCGGCGCGGATCGCCAGTGGCAGCTCGTCGACGCCGAAGCCCTTGAGGTCGAGCGTGCCCATCTGGTCGGTGAGCAGGCGCGAGGCGCTGGCGAGGTCGAAGTGCCAGGGCGGCCGCAGCCGCAGGCGCGTGCCCGGGCGCAGCGCCGGGGCGTCGCTGCCGGCGAGGGCGCCGCCGGCCGGCGCCGCCTGGTCCTCGCTCACCAGCAGTTCCGCCGGCTGCAGCCGCTCGAGTTCGCCGGCCAGCGCCGCGGCGCCGGCGCACTCGAGCACCGTGAAGCGGCCGGCGGCGAGGTCGAGCCACGCCAGCCCGCAGCGCGCGCCGTCGCGCACCAGCGCGGCCAGCAGCGTGTCGCGGCGCTGTTCGAGCAGCGCCTCGTCGGTGACCGTTCCGGGCGTGACCACGCGCACCACCTGGCGCTCGACCGGGCCCTTGGACTTGGCCGGATCGCCGATCTGCTCGCAGATCGCCACCGACTCGCCGCGGCGTACCAGCCGCGCGAGGTAGCCCTCGACGCTGTGCACCGGCACGCCGGCCATCGGGATCGGGTTGCCGGCCGAGGCGCCGCGCTGCGTGAGCGCGATGTCGAGCAGGCCGGCCGCGCGTCGCGCGTCCTCGTAGAACAGCTCGTAGAAATCGCCCATGCGGTAGAACAGCAGCACGTCCGGGTGCTGCGCCTTGATGCGCAGGTACTGCTGCATCACCGGCGTGTGCGCGGCCAGGGCGGCGTCGGTCAGGGGCGCGGTGGCGGACATGGCCGGCGCATCTTACAGGCGCGCACGGCGGGCGTGGGCCGCGCCGACGTGGGCAGCACCGGCGCCGGGGCGTATATTGGGCGGCCTGAACAGGCCGGGGGATGCAATCCATGCTGAAGCTGACAATCAATGGCAAGCCGCAGACGGTCGAGGTGGCCGAGGACACGCCGCTCCTGTGGGTGCTGCGCGACCAGCTCGGGCTGACCGGCACCAAGTACAGCTGCGGCATGGCGCTGTGCGGCGCCTGCACCGTGCACCTGGACGGCGAGCCGGTGCGCAGCTGCTCGACCGGTCTCGGCCGCCGTCGGCAAGAAGATCTCGACCATCGAGGGCATGCAGGCCTCGAAGGTCGGCGTGGCCGTGCAGAACGCCTGGGCCGCCGAGGGCGTGCCGCAGTGCGGCTACTGCCAGTCGGGGCAGATCATGAGCGCGGTGGCGCTGTTGAGTCGCAAGTCCAAGCCCACCGATGCGGACATCGACGAGGCCATGGCCGGGAACCTGTGTCGCTGTGGCACCTACCAGCGCATCCGCGCGGCCATCCACCGCGCCGCGGCCGCGCTGTGACCTCCCCGGGAGCATCCGCCATGAACACGCTGCAGCACATCCGCAACGTCAGCCGCCGCGACCTCCTGCAGGGAGGCGCCGCGCTCACGCTGGCCCTGTGGCTCCCCGCCGGCGAGGCCCGGGAGTCGAAGTCGGCGGCCAAGGGGGCCGACGTGCCCAAGGCACCGCCGTTCGAGGCCAATGCCTTCGTGCGCATCGACGCCGACAACAAGGTCACCGTCATCTCCAAGCACCTGGAGATGGGCCAGGGAATCTACACGGGCCTCGCGACGCTGGTCGCCGACGAACTCGACGCCGACTGGAACCAGGTCGAGGTCGTGGGCGCGCCGGCCGACAACGCCCGCTACCAGAACCTGTTCATGAAGATGCAGGGCACGGGCGGCAGCTCCTCGATCGCCAATTCCTTCACGCAGTACCGCGAGGCCGGTGCCGCGGCGCGCGCCATGCTGGTCGCCGCCGCCGCCGCGCAGTGGCAGGTGCCGGCCAGCGAGATCAGCGTCGCCAAGGGCGTGCTCAGGCACGCGGGCGGCAAGTCGGCGAAGTTCGGCGAGCTGGTGGCAGCCGCCGCGCAGCAGCCGGTGCCGGCCGCGGTCAAGCTCAAGGAGGCCGCGCAGTACACCTACATCGGCCACTCGATGGGGCGGATGGACGCCCACGCCAAGTGCGATGGCTCGGCGATCTACACCTCGGACCTCGCGCTCCCCGGGATGCTGGTGGCCTGCGTGGCGCGCCCGCCGCGCTTCGGCGCGCGCGTGAAGAGCTTCGATGCCGCACCGGCCCAGGCCGTCGCGGGCGTCGTCGCCGTGGTGCCGTTCGAGACGCCGATGGCGAACGGCGTCGCCGTGCTGGCGAAGGACTTCTGGACGGCGAAGAAGGGCCGCGACGCGCTCAAGGTGGAGTGGGACGATTCGAAGGCCTACAAGCGCAGCAGCGCCGAGGTGTTCGACTCCTACCGCAAGCTCGGCGCGACGCCGGGCAAGGTGGTGCGCAACGAGGGCGACGCCGCGGCGGCATTCAAGCGCGCCGCGCGCGTCATCGAGGCGACCTACGAGGTGCCGTTCCTGGCGCACGCCTCGATGGAGCCGCTCGACTGCATCGCGCAGGTGACGGCCGAGGGCTGCGAGATCTGGAACGGCGTGCAGCAGCAGAGCGTCGACCTGGTCAACATCTCGAAGTTCCTCGGGATCCCGGAGGCGAAGATCCGGATCAACATGCTGTTCGCCGGCGGCAGCTTCGGCCGCCGCGGCAACCAGTACAGCGACTACCAGCTCGAGGCGGTGGCGATCGCGCGGGCCCACGGCCAGGGCGTGCCGGTGAAGCTCGTCTGGACGCGCGAGGACGACATGCGCGCCGGGTACTACCGCCCGGCCTACGTGCACGTGTTCAGGGCCGGCCTCGACCGCGGCGGCAGCATCATGGCCTGGCAGCACCGCATCGTCGGCCAGAGCATCATGGGCGAGGGCATCTTCAGCAAGGGGATGGTCAAGGACGGGATCGACGCGACCTCGACCGAGGGCGCGGCGAACCTGCCGTACATGATGAGCAACCTGCGCATCGAGCTGCACACCGCGCCCCCCGAGGTGCCGGTGCTCTACTGGCGCTCGGTCGGCTCCTCGCACAATGCCTACGTCACCGAGTGCTTCTTCGACGAGGTGCTGCGCGCGGCCGGCAAGGACGTGGTGGAGATGCGCCGCATCCTGCTCGACGAGAAGTCGCGGCTCACCGCGGTGATGAACATGGCGGTGCAGAAGGCCGGCTGGGACACGCCGGCGCCGGCGGGCCACGCGCGCGGCCTCGCCGTGCACGAGTCCTTCGGCAGCGCGGTCGCGCAGGTGGTCGAGGTCGCGCGCGCCGGCGATGGCATCAAGATCGTGCGCGTGGTCTGCGCCGTGGACTGCGGCACCAGCGTCAATCCGAACATCGTGCAGGCGCAGATGGAGTCGGGGATCGTGTTCGGCCTGTCGGCCGCCTGCTGCGGGCAGATCACGTTCAAGGACGGCGCCGTCGAGCAGTCGAACTTCAACGACTACCCGATCCTGCGCATGGCCGAGGCGCCGAAGATCGAGGTCTACATCGCCGCCTCGGACGCGAAGCCGAGCGGCGTGGGCGAGCCGGGCGTGCCGCCGGTCATCCCGGCGCTGTGCAACGCGATCGCGGCGCTGACCGGCAAGCCGGTGCGCACGCTGCCGCTGAGTGCGCAGGGCATCAAGATCGTGTGATGCTGCGCGCGCGGCGGCCACCGGAGTACCGGGGCCGCCGCGCGCGGGTGCACGTGGGGCGCGTTGCCGTGCGCGGGCGGCGCGCGGGCGCGCCCGAGCGCGGGTCAGCCGGCGCAGAACACCGCGAGCTTGTTGCCGTCGAGGTCGCGGAAGTAGGCGGCATAGAAGCCCTTGAAGCGCTCGCCCGGCGGGCCTTCGTCACGGCCGCCGAGTTCGATCGCCTTCTTGTAGAGCGCGTCGACCGTCGCCGGCTTGTCGACCGCGAGCGAGATCATCGTGCCGTTGCCGGCGGTGGCCGCCTTGCCATCGTAGGGCTTGATGACGCCGAAGCTCGGGCCGCTGCCCGTGGTCCAGGACACCACGCGCTCGTTCTCGAACGCGCGCTTCACGCCGAGCGGCGCGAACACCTTCTCGTAGAACGCCACGGCGCGCGGCAGGTCGTTGGTTCCGACGGTCGTATAGCCGATCATGCAGTCCCCCTTGGGCTTCGAATCGTTGAGTGCCCCACCCGGGCGGGCGGGGCAGGCAATGTAGCGTACCGGCGCGCTATGCTCCAGATCGCCGATGAACGCCGCCGCCCCTCCCTCCGACACCGACCTCGCGCTGCTCGCGCGGCGCGCCGGCGAGCGCCTGCGCAGCGCGGGCCGGAAGGTGGCGCTGGCCGAGTCCTGCACCGGCGGCTGGGTGGCCAAGGCGCTCACCGACGTCGCCGGCTCCTCGCAATGGTTCGAGCGCGGCTACGTGAGCTATTCCAACGAGGCCAAGCAGCAGGCGCTCGGGGTCGCGGCGGCGACGCTCGCCGTGCACGGTGCCGTGAGCGCGGCGGTGGTGGCGAAGATGGCCGCGGGGGCGCTGGCTGCGAGCGGCGCCGATGTCGCGGTCGCGATCAGTGGCGTCGCCGGACCGGACGGCGGCAGCGTCGGCAAGCCCGTGGGGCTGGTGTGGTTCGCCGTGGCGCGCCGCGGCGCCGGGCAAGCGCCGCGCACGCTCGAACGGCATTTCGGCGGCGATCGCGAGGCGGTGCGGCGCGCGGCGGTGGCGGAGGCGCTCGCCCTGATCGCGGAGGCGGCAGGGCCGTGAGCGCGGGCGCCGCATGAATGGCGAGCGGCCGGCGCCGCGCGGGCTGCCGACGCAAGGCGGGCTGCGGACGCGGCGGCTCTTCTTCGCGCTGGTGCCCGGTGGCGCGGCGCGTGCATCGCTCCAGGCGCTGGCGCGCCAGCATGCGCCGCGACGCGCGCGCCTCGTGGGCGCGGCCGACCTCCACCTGACGCTGGTATTCCTCGGTGCAGTGGGCGAGGAACTGCCGCGGCTGCGCGCCGCCGCCGCGCAGCTGCGCGGGGCGCCCTGCACGGTGCGGCTCGAGCGCCGGAGCGGTGGCGCGGCGGCCTGCTGTGCGCGACGGGTCCGGTCCCGGCGCCGCTGCAGGCGCTGCATGCGCGGCTGGTGGGGCTTGCGCGCGAGCTCGGGCTCGCGGTGGATGCGCGGCCGCTGCGTGCGCACGTGACGCTGGCGCGCGGGCTGCCGCGGACGGCGTTGGCAGCGGGCGCGACGACGCCCGCGGGCTCGGCAGGGCCCGCCGGCGCGACGCTGCCGCCGCTGCGATGGCGGTCGCGCGCCTTCTGCCTTATGGAGAGCCGGCGGCGGCCCGACGGTGGCCGGTATACGATCGTGGGGCGCTGGCGCCTTGACAGTGCACCGGATGCTGCGAAGCAGCATGAAGAAGGGCCGATCCGGACTTAACTCCCTGTCCGGAAAGGCGAATTTCTCCAGGTTCGCCCCAGATATCGGGGGCTCGCATTGGCAGGGATATGTTGTAATATACAGTATCGAACAGGGGAGCCACGCATGGACGACAATCGCAAGAAGGCGCTCGCCGCCGCGCTCGGTCAGATCGAAAAGCAGTTCGGCAAGGGGTCGGTCATGCGCCTGGGCGACGCTCCGGCCACCTGGGACATCGAGGCGATCCCCACGGGCTCCCTCGGGCTCGACATCGCCCTGGGCGTCGGCGGCTTGCCGCGCGGCCGCGTCGTCGAGATCTACGGCCCGGAATCCTCGGGCAAGACCACGCTGACGCTGCAGGTCGTCGCCGAGGTGCAGAAGCGCGGCGGCACGGCGGCCTTCGTCGACGCCGAGCACGCCCTCGACCCGTCCTACGCCGAGAAGCTCGGCGTCAACGTGAAGGAGCTGCTGGTATCCCAGCCGGACACCGGCGAGCAGGCGCTCGAGATCACCGACATGCTGGTGCGCTCCGGCGCGGTCGATGTGGTCGTGATCGACTCGGTCGCCGCGCTCACGCCGAAGGCCGAGATCGAGGGCGAGATGGGCGAGCTGCAGGTCGGCCTGCACGCGCGCCTGATGAGCCAGGCGCTGCGCAAGCTCACCGGCAACATCAAGCGCTCCAACACCATCGTCATCTTCATCAACCAGATCCGCATGAAGATCGGCGTGATGTTCGGCAGCCCCGAGACCACCACCGGCGGCAACGCGCTCAAGTTCTACGCCTCCGTGCGCCTGGACATCCGCCGCATCGGCGCGATCAAGAACGGCGAGGAAGTCGTCGGCAACCAGACGCGCGTCAAGGTCGTCAAGAACAAGGTGGCGCCGCCGTTCCGCGAGGCCGAGTTCGAGATCATGTACGGCACCGGCATCTCGCACGAAGGCGAGATCATCGATCTCGGCTCGAACCACGGCATCATCGAGAAGGCCGGCGCCTGGTATAGCTACAAGGGCGAGCGCATCGGCCAGGGCCGCGACAACACCCGCGTCTTCCTGCAGACGCATCCGCAGATGGCGGCCGAGATCGAGGAGCAGGTCCGCGCCAAGCTCCTGCCGGTGCGGCGTGCGGAGCCGGCCCAGGAAAAGACGGCCTGATCGGGCCGGTCCCGGGGCCCCCGAAGGCCCCGGGACCGGTGCCGCCGGCCTCGCCGATCCGCGCGCGCTGCGGGGCGCGGCGGCTACCCTGCTCGCGCGCCGCGACTACCCGCGCGGCGAGCTGCGCGAGCGCCTGCTCGAGCAGGGTTTCGATGCCGCCGCCGTCGACGAGCTGCTCGCGGGCTTCGTCGAGCAGCGCGTCATCGACGACGGCCGCTACGCGGAGCGCTACATCGCCTTCCACGCCGCGCGTGGCCGCGGTCCCGAGCGGCTGCGGCGCGAGCTCGCCGAGCGCGGCATCGAACCCGCTTTGATCCGCCTGGCGCTCGAGGCCGGTCCCGACTGGATCGCGCTGGCGCGCGAGCTGCGCACCCGCAGGTTCGGCGCCGGGGCGCCGGCCTCCTGGGCCGAGAAGGCCCGGCAGGCCAGATTTTTGCAATACCGGGGCTTTTCCACCGATCATATCCGCTCTGCCCTCGGGCCCGACGACCTCGACTAAGGCTCCATGACCGCCAAGACCCCGCCCTTCATGAGTGCGGCGCAGGTGCGCCGCGCGTTCCTGGAATTCTTCCGCGAGCGCGGCCACGCCGTGGTCGCCTCCTCCTCGCTGGTGCCGGGGAACGACCCGACGCTGCTGTTCACCAACGCCGGCATGGTGCAGTTCAAGGACGTGTTCCTCGGCAAGGACCAGCGCGACTACACGCGCGCCACCACGGCGCAGCGCTGCGTGCGCGCGGGCGGCAAGCACAACGACCTCGAGAACGTCGGCTACACGGCGCGCCACCACACCTTCTTCGAGATGCTGGGGAATTTCTCCTTCGGCGATTACTTCAAGAAGGACGCGATCCGCTTCGCCTGGGACTTCGTCACCGGCACGCTCGGGCTCGATCCGGAGCGGCTGTGGGTCACGGTGTACCGCGACGATGACGAGGCCGCCGACATCTGGCTGAAGCAGATCGGCGTGCCGGCCGCGCGCTTCGCGCGCCTCGGCGAGAAATCCAACTTCTGGGCGATGGGCGACACCGGGCCCTGCGGCCCCTGCACCGAGATCTTCTACGACCACGGGCCCGGCATCGCCGGCGGCCCGCCCGGCTCGCCCGACGAGGACGGCGATCGCTACGTCGAGATCTGGAACCTGGTGTTCATGCAGTACGAGCGCGCCGCCGACGGCACGCTGACGCCGTTGCCGAAGCCCTCGGTCGACACCGGTGCCGGCCTCGAGCGCCTCGCCGCCGTGCTGCAGGGCGTGCACTCGAACTACGACATCGACCTCTTCAAGGGGCTGGTCGGCGCCGCGGCCGCGGCCACCGGCGCGCGCGACCTGGCCTCGCCCTCGCTGCGCGTCATCGCCGACCACATCCGCGCCGCGAGCTTCCTCGTGGCCGACGGCGTGCTGCCTTCCAACGAGGGCCGCGGCTACGTGCTCCGCCGCATCATCCGCCGCGCCTGCCGCCACGGCCACAAGCTCGGCCACGGCGGCATCTTCTTCCACAAGCTCGTGCCGGCGCTGGCCGCCGCCATGGGCGATGCCTACCCGGAACTCGTCGAGCGCGGCGCCGACATCGAGGCGGCGCTCGAGGCCGAGGAGCAGCGCTTCGCCGAGACGCTCAGCAGCGGCATGGCGCAGTTCGACGCGCGCATGCGCGAGGCCGGCGGCGACACCGTGCCCGGCGCGCTGGTGTTCCTGCTGCACGACACCTACGGCTTTCCGCCGGACCTGACCGCCGACATCGCGCGCGAGCGCGGCCTCAAGGTCGACATGGCGGGCTACGAGACCGAGATGGCGGCGCAGCGCGAGCGCGCCCGCGCCGCGAGCCGCTTCGGCGTCGACCTGCGCGGCGGCGCGCAGATCGAGGCACGGAGCGAGTTCTGCGGCTACGACACGCTCAACGCCACCAGCCACGTGGTCGCGCTGCTGCGCGGCGGCGAGCGCGTCGAGTCGCTGGCCGCGGGCGAGGAGGGCGTCGTGGTGCTCGAGCGCACGCCCTTCTACGCCGAGTCCGGCGGCCAGGTCGGCGACACCGGCGTGCTCGAGAGTGCGCGCGCGGCGCTGTTCCGCGTCGCCGACACGCAGAAGCGCGGCGCCGCGATCGCCCACGTCGGCCGGCTCGAGGGCGGGAGCCTGAAGCTTGGCGACGTGCTCGATGCGCGCGTCGATGCCGCGCGGCGCGCGGCCATCCGCCTCAACCACTCGGCGACGCACCTGCTGCACGCGGCGCTGCGCGCGGTGCTCGGCACGCACGTGGTGCAGAAGGGATCGCAGGTCGCGCCCGAGCGCCTGCGCTTCGATTTCGCGCACCCGCGCGCCGTCAGCGCCGATGAACTTGCCACGATCGAGCGGCGCGTCAACGAGGAGATCCGCGCGAATGCCGCGGCCGAGACGCGCCTGATGGACTTCGACGCCGCCGTGGCCGCCGGCGCCATGGCGCTGTTCGGCGAGAAGTACGACAAGCAGGTGCGCGTGCTCGCGATCGGCGGCTTCTCCACCGAGCTGTGCGGCGGCACGCACGTCGCCCGCGCCGGCGACATCGGCCTGTTCCGCATCGTCTCCGAGGGCGGCGTGGCCGCCGGCGTGCGCCGCATCGAGGCGCTGACCGGCGCCGCGGCGCTCGCCAGCGTCGCGGCCGACGATGCGGCGCTGCGCGAACTCGCCGCGCTGCTGCGCGGCACGCGCGCCGAGGTCGGCGACAAGGTGCGCGAGGCGCTGGAGCGCATCCGCGCGCTGGAGAAGGACCTGCGGGGATTGCGCGACAAGCTCGCCTCGGGCCAGGGCACCGACCTCGCTGCCGGTGCCGTCGACGTCGGCGGCGTGAAGGTGCTCGCGGCGCGCGTCGAAGGCGCCGACGCGGGCGCCTTGCGCATCGCAGTGGATCAGCTCAAGGGGCGGCTCGGCTCCGCCGCGATCGTGCTCGCCGCGGCCGACGGTGTAGGGAAAATCTTGATTGTGTGCGGCGTGACGCCGGACCAGACGGCGCGGCTGAAGGCGGGCGAGATCGCCGCGCACGTCGCGTCGCAAGTTGGCGGCAAGGGCGGCGGTCGTGCGGATTTCGCGCAGGCCGGTGGCAGCGATGTCAGCGCGCTGCCCGCGGCGCTGGATTCTGTCGTACGTTACGTTCGCGAGAGATTGAGCACTGCGTGACACTGTCCCACACTTGATCTGGCATAATTAACCATCAGGTAAGTGAATGCTGGGGTGGCGACGGGCGTCGCCACCGTGGTGTGGGGGTACATGACGTGCTGATTCTCACGCGCCGCGTTGGCGAAAAAGTCATGATCGGCGACGACGTGTCGGTGACGGTGCTCCGCGTCAAGGGCAACCAGGTACGGCTCGGAGTCGAAGCGCCGAAGTCGGTTTCGGTCCAGCGCGAGGAAATCTTCAACCGGATGAAGATCGAGGCCGAAGGCCACGACGTGTCCGGCAGCGAGCCGGTGGAGTCCACCGCGGTCGGATGACCGTAGGGAAAGCTCGATCGGCTGTCGGGTAATCTCAACGGTTGGGTCGTCGAACCATTGGCCCGCCGAATCGCCTGGCCGCGGACGCCACCCGCGGGTGCGGCCGACGGGGTGCAGCGCGCCGGATCCGGTAGCTGCTTTTGCCTTTGCCCAAGCCCTTTGAGTATCATGGCGCCCCTGTCTGGCTGGCGGGGACCCCCGGCCTCTGCAAGCGACTGATTTCCTTAGCGTATCAAGCGCATCGGAGAGATGGCCGAGTGGTCGAAGGCGCACCCCTGCTAAGGGTGTAAGGGCCAAAAGCCCTTCGAGGGTTCGAATCCCTCTCTCTCCGCCAGTTGATGGATGAAGGTTTCGTTTTCGGCGCGCCCGTAGCTCAGTTGGATAGAGTGTCTGGCTACGAACCAGAAGGTCGGGAGTTCGAATCTCTCCGGGCGCGCCACTTCCCCTGAGTGGTCCCTCGTGCGCTTGCGGTCGCGTTGCGCGGCCCTGCGCCGCCCAAGCCGTCTGCTCATTCCAGCACTGGCGGCGTGGTGCAGCGGGACCGCGGTCCTGCCCGCTGCGCCGCAGCTGACCGAATACCCGGTACCGCAGCGGGTCGCACCCGGCACCTGGCTGGTCAGCGGGAGCACGGCGGGCGAGCGCGAGCCGGACGGCAACAGCGTCGTCATCGAAGCGCCCGCAGGGCTGATCGTCGTCGATACCGGCCGGCATGCCTGGCACCGCGAGGCGCTGCTGGACCTCGGCGCGCGACCGCGGTTCGCCCATCGCCGCCATCGTCAACACCCACTGGCACCTCGATCACGTCAGCGGCAATCCCGCGCTCCGGGCCCGCTATCCGCGGCTGCGCGTCCATGCGAGCAACGCCATCGATGAGGCGCTGGGCGGCTTCCTCGCGCAGAGCGCGCGCGACGCGCAGGGCTACCTCGACGACCCGCAGCTGCCCGAGACGCTGCGCGCGGACATCCGCGCCGACCGCGACACCATCGCCAACGGCGCGGCGCTGCGGCCCGACGTGGTCATCGACCGCTCGGCCCGGCGTCGCATCGCCGGCCGCCTGCTGGAGGTCCACCTGGCGGCGAATGCGGCGACGGGCGGCGATGTGTGGCTGCGCGATCCCGCCAGCGGTGTCGTCGTGCTCGGCGACCTGGTCACGCTGCCGGCGCCGTTCCTCGATACGGCCTGCCCGGAGGGCTGGCGGGCGGCGCTGGCGTCCATCGCCGCCACGCGCTTCACCGTGGCGATTCCCGGGCACGGCGGCCCGCTGGGGCCGGCGCAGTTCGCGCAGTACCGCGCGGCCTTCGATGCCTTCATCGGCTGTGCCGCCTCGGCGCGCGGGCGCGACGCCTGCGCCACCGAGTGGGCCGCTTCGGTCCGCGGGCTGCTCGAGGCGCCGGACACGGAGTTCGAACGGGCGCGCTCGATGTCGGCCTACTACGTCGACCTGCTGCGCGCCGGCGGCGGGCGCAGCCGCTACTGCGAGGCGCCGAAGTAGCCCGGGCTCAGGCCTTCGCGGCGTTGTCCACCAGCTCGGCGATCTCGACGAAGCGCACTTCCGGGCGCACGCCGTAGGCACGGGCGACCTGCTCGATGCGCTGTGGCGTGAAGAAGGCGCGAGCGGCGTCCTCCGAGTCCCAGACGTAGAAGTTCAGCGCCATGCGCCGCACGGCATCGAAGCTGTACACCTTGGAGCGCAGGCCCGGCAGGCCCGCGAATTTGCCGCGCGAGCCCGCAGCGATCTCGCGCAGGCGCTCGGCGCCCATGTCCGCGCCGAAATGGAATTGCACCAGGACGCCGATCATGACGGTCTCCCCGCGGCCGCCGCGGCCGCTGCGTATGGCGGAACTGCGCTAGGATACGCCGGCCCGGGATCGCTCATGAAACGCAGGGGGAATCATGGCTGCGCAACGGATGCTGGTCGTGTCGTTGCTGCTCGGCGTCGCGTCGGGCGCACTACCGGGAAGCGGACTCGCCGCGAATGCGACTGATACTGCGGCTGGGGCTGCAACGGCCTGTGAAGCCCTGCGCGCGGCCAACGTCGCGCACACGCGCATCGATGTCGCCGAGCCGGTGGCGGCCGGCGCCTTCAAGGCCCCGGCGTCCGGGTTTCCGTTCCCGGTCTACTACTCGAAGCTGCCGGCCTTCTGCCGCGTCGCCGGCTCGATACAGCCGAGCGCGGATTCTGACATCCGCTTCGAGCTGTGGCTGCCGGCCAGCGGCTGGAATGGCCGCTTCATGCAGACGGGCAATGGCGGCGCGGCGGGCAGCGTCGTCCACAGCTCGCTGGTCGAGCCGCTCGCGCGTGGCTACGCCGTGGCAAACACCGACACCGGCCACCAGGGCGGCATGGGCGATTTCGCCTGGGCTGTCGGGCATCCGGAGAAGCTCACCAACTACGCGCACCGCGCCGTGCACGAGCTCACCGTCGCCGGCAAGGCGCTCACCACCGCCTACTATGGTCGCGCGCCGGCGAAGGCCTACTGGTACGGCTGCTCGACCGGCGGGCGCCAGGGCCTCAAGGAAGCGCAGCGCTATCCGAGCGACTACGACGCGATCGTCGCCGGCGCGCCGGCCAACAACTGGTCGCCGCTGATGGCGCTCAGCATCCTGACGCAGCGCAACCTCGGCGGACCCGACGGGCTCGGCCTCGACAAGCTCGCTCTGCTTAAGGAAGCCGCGATCGCCGCCTGCGACAAGCAGGACGGCGTCGAGGACCGCGTGATCGGCGCGCCGCGCAAATGCCACTTCGATCCGGCGAGCCTCGCCTGCCGCGCCGGCGAGCCGCACGCTGGCGAGGACCGTGCCGTCGAGCCGCAGCGCTGCCTCGGCGCCGCCGAAGTCGCCGCCGCGCAGCGCATCTATCGCGGCGTGGTCGACGGCCGGGGCCGCACGCGCATTCCCGGCACGGGCCCGGGGAGCGAGCCGGCGTGGGCGGCGTACTCGACGCCGCAGTTCGCCATCGGCAGCAACTACTTCCGCAACGTCATCGCGCGCGATGCGACCTGGGACGCGCGCGGCTTCGACGTCGATCGCGACCTGGCGCGCGCCGAGCAGGCCGATGCCGGGGCCGCGGTAGCGATGGATCCCGACCTCGGCCCGTTCTTCGCGCACGGCGGCAGGCTGATCCTCTACCACGGCACCACCGACGGACTCATTCCCTACGGCAACTCGGTCGACTACTTCGACAGCGTCGTGCGCAAGCTCGGCAAGCAGCGCACGTCCGCCGCGATGCGCTTCTACCTCGTGCCGGGGATGGATCACTGCTCGGCGGGCGAAGGCGCCTACGAGATCGACTGGCTGGGCGCGATGGAGGGCTGGGTCGAGCAGGGCCACGCGCCGGGCGCACTGGCCGCGCGCCACCCGGCCGAGGCGCCGCCGAATCCGATGGGCCCGCCGGCACCGCCGGGCAAGGCCTTCACGCGGCCGCTGTGCGCCTATCCCGCGCTCGCGCGCTACAGCGGCCAGGGCGACGGCGCCGACGCCGCACACTTCACCTGCGCGGCGCAGTAGGGCGCCGCTCCCGCCACGCCATCCCAGGAATCCACCATGCGCAGCACGCGTCGCATCGTCACCGGCCATGACGCCCTGGGGAAATCGGTCGTGCTCTCCGACGGGCCACCGCCGCAGCACCACGAGTTCCGCGGCCCCGGCGTCGGCGCCGACTTCCACGAGATGTGGAGCGTTGCGCGCGCGGTGCCCGAGCTCACTTCCACCGAGGCGCGCGAGCCCAACGAGCGCGCCTTCACGATCATGCCGACGGCGGGCCACCTGCTGCGCGTCATCGACCTCTACCCGGCGAGCCAGGGCGGCAAGCGCACGGTCATGCACCGGACGAAGACGCTCGACTACGTGGTCGTCATCGAAGGCGAGGCGGTGCTGGTGCTGGACGACAGCGAGGTGGTGCTGAAGCCGGGCGACGTGGTCGTGCAGCGCGGTACCAACCACGCCTGGGAGAACCGCGGCGCCACGACGGCGCGCATGGCCTTCCTCCACATCGACGCCGGGTTCAGCGGCGAGCTGCTGGCCAAGCTCCCGCAGCCGCTCGAGCTGATGCGCTGAGGCGCAAGCGCGGCGCGTCATGCGCCGCGCGGCGGCCGGCCGGGCTGCCGCCGGTGCGCGGCCGGGAACGTCCCTCAGCGGCCGCGCTGCCCGCGCCAGGCGCGCGGCCACACGCCCTGCTTGCCGGGCGCGAGGATGCCGTTGGGGTCGAGCGCGTCCTTGACGCGCTCGTTGAGCCGGCGCAGCGCGTGGTCGCCGTAGTCGAAGGTGCCGGCGACCCGGTCCATGAAATCCAGGTGCGTGCGGTACTCGGGATAGCCGCGCTGGCGGCTGTCCTCGACCAGCGTGTCGAACAGCCGCGTGACGCGCGCGCACTGGTCGGCGTTGTCGCGGTCGTAGAGCAGCATGTTGATGTTGACGAGGAAGCGCTCGGCGATGCCGAAGGTGGTGTTGTAGTCGAGCCCGGCCTCGGCGTAGCGCGCCTTGTTGGCGCGGAACTGCTCGAGCGCGCGCCGGCCGTCGAGCGGCAGCAGCGGGGAGAAGCCGATGTGCCCGCCGCGGCCGCCGTACCAGTTGATCGCCTGCAGCGAGAGCACCGAGGGGATGTTGGCGGCGGAGTTCTCGATGGGCTCGCCGCGCCGCCACTTCTGGAACTCGACCGGCTTCGCGAGGTGCGGCGCGAGGGCCTTCTGGATGACGCGAATGTTGGCGTCGACGGTCTCCTCGTAGCCGTAAAGGCGCAGCGGGATCGACCAGTAGCCGATGCCGAGCTTGGCGATCACCTGCGCGATCACGTCGTCGGGCATCGGGCCCTTGCCCTGGTACCAGTCGGCGCGCTGGCTGACGAGGAAGGCCTGCTCGAGGTAGTTGAAGACCACGACCACGTGCTCGATCACACGCTGCAGGCGCAGCGCACCGAGCACGTCCACCGCCCAGGCCAGGTCGTCGATGCCCTCGAGGTGCAGCATGGCCTGCGCGGTCGCCTCGGGCTCGGGGATCAGCCACATGCCGGCCTTGCAGACGATGCCGAGGCTCGACTGCATGAACATCGGGTCCCAGGAGGGGCCGAAGCCGTGGTGCGCGAGGTGCCAGAGCGCGCCGTTGGCCATGGCGCCGTTGCCGGTGCGGACCAGTTCGCCGTCCGGCAGCACCACCTCCATGCCGCAGAGCCGCTCGCAGTGATCGCCGTAGGGCGACATGCCCATGCCGCGCTCGAGCGCGTTGCCGATGACGCTCCCCCAGGCATTGCCCGGGATCGACATCCACAGCGGCAGCTTCTCCTTCTGCAGGAAGGCATGCAGGTCGTAGAAGCCAACGCCCGGTTCGAGCACGCAGTAGGCGCGCGCCACGTCGACGTCGAGGATGCGGTTCATGCGGCCGAGGTCCACGACCACGCTGCCCGCGAGGCGCGGGGCGGCGGCGCCGTAGCCGAAGTTCTTGCCGCGCGAGACGGGCCAGAGCGGCACGCGGTGCTCGTTCGCGAGGCGCACCAGCGCCTGCACCTCCGCGGTGCTGGCCGGCGCGACCACCGCGCCCGCCAGGTGCCGCGGCTGGCCGGCCGCCTGGTAGACGTCGCGCCAGGGTTCGAGCGTGTCGGGTGCGTCGAAGGTCCACTCGCGGCCGACGACGCCGCGGAAGGCGGCGATGGCGCGCTCGAGTCGGGCCGGGGTCAGGTGCGCAGGCAATGCCGGCGCATCGGAGGGTCGGGCGGGCACGGAGTCCCTTCTCTAGTGGTCTGGGTTGGGCGGTCGCCAGCCAGTGTAGCCCGTCGCGGCGCCGGCGTCCTTCGGGGCGGCGACCTCCATCCCGTGGGTGCCGGGGCAGCGGGCCGGCGAAAACCACCGGCGCATCAGCGTCGATAGAGGCCGAATTCGGGAGTGGCGACCAGCCTGGCCTCGGACCGCAGCACGTAGTCGGCGAGGGCGCGGTCGTCGTGCGCCACGTGCTCCACGATCCAGTCGCGCAGCACGACGATCAGCGCGCCGGGCGTGTCCCGGCGGGCGTGCACGCGCTGCACCCACAGGTCGAGTTCGAAGATCAGCTGCGCGTGCCGGCGCGCGTGGCCATCCGAGCCCGGATAGCCGATGGAGCGCATCAGGTTCTCCTCGCACAGGAAGTGGAAGTCCGAGTACTTCTTGACCTCGAGGCAGATGCCCACGATGACTTCGTGCGCCAGGCCCTCGCGGAACGCGATGGCCAGCTTGCGGCACAACAGGTCCAGCTTGCGGTGCTGGGTGTCCAGCATCGCGACATGCACGTCGAGATCCGACGGCCAGCTGGAATCCGGCACCTTCGCCATCGGCAGATCCAGCCACCAGCGCCGCGCTGCGCGGTCCCGTGACAAGGTGGAGGAGGCGAGTATACGCGCGCGATCCACTCCATCGGTCGGCGCGCAGTGCAGCACGCGCGAGCCGCGCGCCGCACGATGCTGTGCCGCAACCCGGTCGCGCCGCGGCCGGCGAAAGTCAGCGGGTGCCCACCCGCATCAGACGGCGGGCTGCGCGGCGCCGCTCAGCTGGCGCAGGCGCCCGGTGCGGCTGTCGGCCTGGCCGGCCGCCAGGCGCAGCAGCAGCGCGCGCGCCTCGGCGGCGGGCAGCGGCCGCCCGAGCAGGAAGCCCTGCGCCTCGTTGCACTGTTCGTCCTGCAGGTGCAGGAGCTGGGAGAACTCCTCGACGCCCTCGGCCACGACGGCGAGGCCGAGCGACTGCGCCATGTTGATGATGGCGGTCACCAGCACGCGGTCGTCCATGTTGGTGTGCAGGTCGCTGACGAAGGCGCGGTCGATCTTCAGGCGGTCGAAGGCCAGCTCGCGCAGCCGGCTCAGGCTCGAATAGCCGGTGCCGAAGTCGTCGATCGCCAGCGTCACGCCGATCTCCTTGAGCTGCGCCAGCGCCTCGCGCGCCCAGTCCTCGTCGCGCATGACGAGCGATTCGGTGATCTCGAGCTCCAGGCTGCCGGGCGGCAGGCCGGTCTCGCGCAGCACGCGCGCGACCAGCGCCGGGAAGTCGCGCCGGTTGAACTGCACCGAGGAGACGTTCACGCAGAGGTGGTCGACCTGCAGCCCCTCGCCGCGCCAGGCCTGCATCTGCGTGCAGGCGGTGCGCAGCACCCACTCGCCGATCGGCACGATCAAACCGGTGTCCTCGGCGATCGGCACGAAGTCGGCGGGCGGGATCGAGCCCAGCTCGGTGTTGGTCCAGCGCAGCAGCGCCTCCAGCCCCGAGACCTGGCCCGTGCGCAGGTCGATCTGCGGCTGGTAATGCAGCGTGAATTCCTCGCGCTCGAGCGCCTCGCGCAGCCGGCTCTCGAGCGTCAGGCGCTGCAGTGCGCCGGCGCTCATGGTCTCGTCGAAGAAGGCGACCTGGCCCGGGCCCTGGCGCTTGGCGAAGTACATGGCGAGGTCGGCGTTGCGGAACAGCGCCTCGACGTCCGCGCCGTTGTCGGGGTACATGGCGATGCCGATGCTCGGCGAGACCAGCACCTGGTGGTCGGCGAGCTGCAGCGGCTGGCGCATCAGGCGCAGCAGGCGCTCGGCCACGCCGGCGACGTCGGCCGCGCCGGTGACGTCGCGCACCAGCAGCACGAACTCATCGCCCCCGAGGCGTGCGACGCTCGGCGGCTCGGTCTCGCAGACGTTCAGCGGCCCGACGAAATCCCCGCGCCGCACCAGCGTGCGCAGCCGCTCGGCCATCTGCTGCAGCAGCTGGTCGCCGATGCCGTGGCCGAGCGTGTCGTTGATGCGCTTGAAGTTGTCGAGGTCCAGGTACAGCAGGCCGAAGCGCTGCCGGCGTTCGCTGGCGGTGTCGATCGCGGTGGCCAGTTCCTCGCGGAACAGGCTCCGGTTGGGCAGGCCGGTGAGGCTGTCGAGATAGGCGAGCTTCCAGGTGCGGCGCTCGGCCTCCCACCTGCGACCCAGGGCCAGCGCCAGCTGCCGCACCTCGTGCGGGTGGAAGGGCTTCTGCAGGTAGAAGAGCTTGTCTTCGGGCGGCACGCGCGCGCCGATGCCCGCGGGGTCGGCGTCGGAGAAGGCCGTGCAGATGACGATCTCGATCTCCGCGTCGCCCTGGCGTATCTGCTCGGCGGCCCACACGCCGTCGGGGCCGGGGGGCATGCGCATGTCGAGGAACACCACGGCGTAGGGCTGGCGCTGGGCACGCGCGTGCCGCACGGCCTGCACGGCCGAGCTGGCGTCGTTGCAGAAGTCGACGTCGAAACGGGTGGCGCGCGCGGTCGGCGACGGGCCGGGTGCCGGCGGCGCAGCCGGGGCGCCCGCCGCAGCCGGCGCGGCGGGGCCGCGCTGGAACAGGCGCGAGCGCAGTTCGTCGCGGGCCGCCGACTGGGTGGTCGGAGCGACGGGGCAGAGGATCTGCCGGTAGGCGTCGCGAACGGGTTCTTCGTCGTCGACCACGAGGACGCGGATGGGCTGGCGGTGTGCAGTGGGCATGGCGGTGGGTTCAGGCAACGCGGGAAAGTGGGGTGGCGACCGGGTGCGGCACGGGCAGCACGACGTACAGGCTCGCGCCGTGCTGCGCCCCGGCGCTCTCGGCGCGCATGCGGCCGCCGAGCGCGGTGACGGTATTGGCGCACCAGTGCAGGCCGATGCCGCTGTTGCCGTGCGCCGGCTTGGTGGTGTAGCCCTTGTCGAAGATCCGGGCCAGGTCGGCGCTGCCGATGCCGACGCCGTCGTCGGCGAAGCGCAGCTCGAGCCGCTCGCCGTCGGCGGTCGCATCGATCCGCGCGCTGACGCGCAGCAGCCCGCGCTCGCGGCCGGAGTCGCGCACGGCCTCGGCGGCGTTGACGATCAGGTTCTGGAACACTTGCAGCAGGAGCGTCCGGGCCACGCGCACCGGAGCCAGGGCCGCGAGCGATGCGTCGGCCTCGATGGCCAGCCGCCGGCCGAGCGCGGGCGGCACCAGCGCCGCGGCCGCGTGCAGCAGCTCCTCGAGTCGCACGGTTTCCATCACGCGCTGCGCGCGGGCCTGGTCGTGCTGCGCGGCGAGCACCTGCTGGATCTCCTGCACCTGCCGTGCGAGCTGCCCGGCGTCGTGCCGAGCCTCGGTGGTCGCCAGCGCGAGGTCGCGGCTCGCGAGCTGCAGGAAGTGGTCGAGATCGGCCCGGCGGGCCGGATCCGGCGTGCAGCGCGCCAGCTCGGCCAGCACCAGCTCGACGTCGCCCGCCGGCGCGGCGCGCAGCCGCTCCTGCAGCGCGGCGGCCCTCACCGCCAGCGGTGTCATCGCGTTGCCGAGGTTGTGCAGCACGCCGCTGGCATTCTCGGCGATGCCGGCATCGAAGGACTGGTCGATGAGCTGGCGGCGCGCCTGGGCGAGCTGCCCGAGCATGTGGTCGAATTCGCGCGCGAGCTCGCCGAGTTCGTCGCGCCGCGCCAGGGCCAGCCGGGCGTCGAGGTCGTCGCTGCGGCCGATCGCGACGACGTGGCGCGTCATGCGCGCCAGCGGGTCCAGTATCGAGCGGTTGAGCAGCCACAGCAGGAGCGCGACCAGGATCGCTCCCGTGCCCAGCAGGAAGAGCGCGACGTAGCCGATGACGCGGCGACCGTGCGCGCTGATGGTGCGCGGCACGTCGATCTGCAGCAGCAGCAACGGCGCGCCGCCGACGTCGCTGAACGCCTGGCGGACCTGCGTGGCGCTGGCGTGGACTTCCAGCGCGGGCTCGCCCGCGGGCGGGGTGCGCAAGGCGGCGGGCACGGCCACGCCCGCGGGCCGTACCACCGGCATCGCCAGCGTGACCTGGGCCTGCGTGCCGATGCGGGCGATCTCCGCGGCGGTCAGCAGGCGGCCGAGCAGGACGAGGCCGCGGAACGGCCCCTTGCCGTCGCCGTTGAGGACCGGCGCGAGCGCGACCAGCATCGGGCCCTGGCTGGTGCCGACCAGCCCGTGGACGGAGCTGCCCTCGCGCAGGGCGCGCTGCCAGAAGGCGCCATCGGGCAGGCGCCCGGCGGCGATCAGGTCGAGGTCGAGCGGCTCGCCCGAACCCGGCGCGATGGCCGTGGACCAGAGGTACTTGCCGGAGCGATCCACCAGCGCCACGGCGTTCGCCCGGTAGCCCTGGATCGCGCTCAACGTCATGTTCTGCGTGATGAAGGCCGGGTCGTGATCCTGCATGTAGCCGTAGGTCGCGTCCCAGTTGCCCCAGTCGTCGGTCATGGACTGCAGCAGCTCGAGCTCGCGCGCGACGGTGTGCGCGACGCGCTGCATGTCGGTGCGGGCCGCGTTGCCTTCCAGTTCGACGAAGCCCGGGTAGAGGACGCCACGCAGCACCAGCAGCTGCGCCGCACCCAGCAGGAGAAAGAGCCCGCCGACCAGCAGCAGGACACGGGGTCGCATCTTCACCGGATCATCAGCCCTTCAAAGTGCGCGGAGGGCGCGCCGGGCCCGAAGGGCCGGCGCGTCCGTCAGCAGTTGGAATCCAGGCAGGGATTATCGGCAGGTGGCGCGCCGGCTTTCGGACCTGGAGCCGCCATGCTGCGGTGCGCGTGTGACGCGCGTCACAGGTGAATTGCTGCGCGGGGTTGGCGCCGGCGGCCGTGCGCCGTGATGACAACCGTTCGCGGAAAGCGGGCGGCTAGG